>NZ_MPZM01000042.1 GCF_002936955.1 Oceanisphaera arctica
AGTCGTGCCAGGCGCCGTAAAAACAGTGCTTGAGTTCATGGACCAGAGTCTCGTAGTCATTATGAACATAGTGAACCTGGCAGAACTGACCTGACCAGTTGGCGTAGCCCTTAAGCTGCCCCTTGCTCATCTTGGCCGCCTGAGGGATATCAGGTACCTGGTCAAGTTTGTCATAGTCATCGTAGATGTTCAGCGTGATGACATAGGAGTCAAGCGGCTGTGGATCATCCGGCCCTTCCGTGACCAGGCTGCTACATCCGGCCATCATGGCCAGTAGGCAGCTACAGGTTGCTATTTTACAGGTATGCGCAACCTCTCGGCTTGTCCCAAGCCGGTACCTGTTACCTTTATACATAGATCATCCTGATCTGTTCTGATTGAACGTGCGCTTCCTTGCGAGGGCTCACGTCGTGTGGCTGTCGAATTTTTGTATTAAAAGCTTGACATACACCACAGGTGGGAGGTGGTTAACTTTTAGTCTATATTTCGCCTTTTTTTTCGTTTCCATGTTCTACCCGTCATTCCGCACCTAATTTCTGGATTAAAAAGAGTGATGTTCATCACAAAATAACCAGCAGCATTAGGGTCTGACTGACACTCGGAAGGATATTGTGTATTAATGTTCGGTTGCGCTATTTTCATCCATAATTCAGGAGGTTAAAAGCCATGTTCTGTCGTACACATGGACCTCCAAACAGCTAATTCACTCATTTTTTGAAAATGAGTAGACATCTTCGCCGAAAATAAATCTAAAAATCGGGGCGGAATGTCGGTTCTACAGAGTGCTGCCAACGGACGGAAATATGGTAAAACCGCACCTGTCAGGGTAAATGGCTGGTATTGGCAGGGTCGGGCGCCCGAGCAACTCGTGCCGAGCGGGCCGGCCGCAGGTGCAGAGAGGGATCGTTGATGGGCCTGAATGTATGCGGATTACCGCTGACGGATAGGATTAATCATGAGCCTATTTTTTAGTCTGTTTTTTTCGTTTCCTTGTATTAGGTGTGTCCCGCACGGCGACAACGTCATTAATGCACAGTAACGGGACACCCCTAGGGAGCGGGAGAGCCCATGCCTGCGAACGGGTCCGGGCCACAATACGCCGGTTGCTTGATGCCATGACACCGGATGATCAATATGTTGTTTAAGAGAGTGACCTCATGCGTTTTAGCCCCCTGTTGGATGAATTGATCAAGAGCCTGCAAGTGCTGCCCGGGGTTGGGCCCAAGTCGGCCCAGCGGATGGCCTTCGCCCTGCTGGAGCGTCAGCGCGCCGGTGGCCGTCGCCTGGCGCATGTGCTGGATCAGGCCCTGGAGAAGATTGGCCATTGCCGTCAGTGCCGCACCTTCACCGAAGAAGAGATTTGCCCGCTTTGCGCCAACCCCAAGCGAGCCATCAGCGGTCAGCTCTGTATCGTCGAAAGCCCGGCCGATGTGGTGGCCATCGAGCAGACCGGTCAGTATCAGGGACGTTATTTCGTGTTGATGGGGCATCTGTCGCCTCTCGACGGGGTAGGACCGGAAGAGCTGGGGCTGGATAATCTGGCCGACTGGCTGGCTACCGAGTCGTTCGAAGAACTGATCCTGGCCACCAACCCCACGGTGGAAGGGGAAGCAACTGCCTATTTCATTGCCGATATCGCGCGCAGCCATGGCGTTGGCGTCAGCCGCATCGCCCACGGTGTGCCCATCGGCGGCGAACTGGATCTGGTGGACGGCAACACCCTCAGCCACTCCTTCATGGGGCGCAAGACCTTCGCAGATTGACACTGCTGGTGAGGGGTGAGGGGTGAGGGGTGAGGAGAAACACCGTGTAGGGTCGAATTCATTCGACCGTTTTAAGGCCGTGCCGTAATTTTGGTCGAATACTCTTACCTAAAATAAGTCGACCCTACAAAAGATGGTATGCATGATCTCGGCTTGGCGCCGTTTCTCCCCTCACGCTTTACACCTCACTGTGTCCTATACAGAGACCTATAAAACCAGTCGGTCAAGCGTGACCGCACTTAGCTGGCTCAGCAGCCGGGCAGCGGCATCACACTGCTGTACGTCGGCACTGGCTTCCACGATAAAGGCGCGCCGGATCTGGTCGGGCGTATAGCCCTGCAAAAACAGCTGACTCAGGGCGAGCTGCATGGGGCCGAGGCTGGGGTTGAAGGCGGCATTTTCCAGATAACGGCCGCGGCAGATTTGACCATCGTCCAGTAACAAGGCCACACCAGCACGGTTATGGCTATAAGGGGCATAGCTGGCGTTGGCTTCGTCCAGGGCGGACAGGCAAGCCAGGTCTTGCGCCTTCTGTTGTTGACTGTTTTGCTGGCCAAGCGAGCCGGCCGGGCTGTTGAGCATGCCGTAAGTCTGACCCAGATCCGCCGGGCCAAAGGCATGAGGCAGTAGCTCGTCAAGCATGAAGTGATCGTCGGGCAATACCAGCATGAGGCTGGTTTGATTGAGCTCATGCATAAACTGACGACAGTGGCCGCAGGGGCTGGCGCTGACAATCACTTTCTCAATGTGGTGCTCATCAAAGAGCGCCGCATGGCCTATGGCGGCCTGCTCCGCATGCAGTGCAGAGCTCAGGGGGAGGCCGACGGTTTCCATGTTGGCGCCCAGGTACCAATATCCGGATCCGCCAATGGCGATGGCACCTACCCGAAAGCCGGATACGGGTACCTGCGCTTTTTGTTGGGCCAGCGGCAACAGGGCCAGTGCCAGAGTGTCCTCACCCAGCCGGGTCGCTTGTAGCAGGGTGGCAACGTGCTCCGGGCTTAAGCGACACAGACCCTCGAGTCTGTGCTGCTGCAGTGTCTGTTTGAGTGCATCATTTTCCATCGACAGCGCCTCTTTCAACTTAATGAATCAGCCAAAGGTACAGATGAAACAGCGGCGGGGCCAGCACGCGGTGGCGATGCCGCATACCACCATGGCCAGCGAGGCGAAGGCACCCTGCACCGGACCTGCATCGACGGCGGCACCGGTGCCGATGGCGTGGGCACTGGCGCCCATGGCCAGCCCCTGGGCCTCGGGGTTATGTATGCCGGCCCATTTCAGCAGCGGAAATCCGATGATGGCGCCCATCATGCCGACGATGATCACCAGCCCCGCCGCGATGGCCGGAATGCCGCCCATGGTCTGGCTGACGCTCATGGCCAGCGGCGTGGTAATCGACTTGGTCGTGATGGAGGCCAGCAGTCGGGGCTCGGCCTGCATCATGCCACCGATAACCAGGGTGGTGCCCACCGAAATCAGGGCCGACAGGCTGCAGCACAGCACGATGGGCCACCGTCGCTGGCGGATCTTGGCGGCCTGCTGATATAACGGCAGGGCGAAAGACACCACTGCCAGCTCCAGCAACAACGTCAGGGGCCGGGTGCCGGCCTGATAATCGGCCGGGTCCTGTCCGGTCAGCAGCAGCAGGGCGATGATCGCCAGCGCCGGCAGCATGATGGTATTCATCAGCGGGCTTTTGTATCTGCGCGACAGCTTCTTGACCAGCAGATAAAGCAGGGCGGTCAGCGGTATTGCGAGCCACAGCATCATGACAGCATTCTCTGATAAAGCCGACCCACTACCAGCAGGATCAGCACCAGACCGCTGAGGGCGGAGCTTATCATCAGCCCCAGGCCGTCACTCAGCAAGTCTGCATAGCCGAGCAGGCCGGCGGCCACCGGAATAAACAACAGCCTCATATGGCGCAGCAGTAGCTGGCCGCCGTCATGCACCCAGTTTAGCGGGATCAGTTGTGTGCTGAGCAGAAAGAAGAGTACGAAGAGTCCGAGAATGCTGCCCGGAAACGAAAACGGCAAGAGTGTTGCCATGCCCTTGCCTACCATCAGGCAGGCCAGCAACACCGCAAAGTCGCGAATCAGTTTCATGTGATGGCTCTTAAAGGGATTGAACATAACGGGCTACCGCCTGAAGCAGTGCCAGCTTGTTTTCATCTTCCTGATGCTCGATCACCAATTGTTCCAGTCGGTGCATGTAGGGCTCGGCCAGTTCGGCCAGCCTGTCTTGGCAATGCTGTCGCCAGCGTTGCCATTCCTGTTCACTCAACGTATGAGGGTAGTTGCGGGCCCGGTAGCGAAACAACAGCTCGGGCAGGCGGGCATCGCTGAACTGCAGCGGCAGGGCGGCGAGGGCATCCGGCGTACTGCTGCGCACCATGGCCATGGCGGCCTTGTCTGCCCCGCTGAAGAAACCACCCTGATACAGCGCCGCATCCACATCGGTGACGGGGGGGAAGTCACGCTGCAGCTGATAGAGCGCCACCACCTTTTCGCGGATTTCCGGATGACGGCGCAGCAGATCCAGGCTTTGGCGGCAGCGGGCACGGTCGATACCCAGCTCGTCGGCTCTTTGCTCGGTCAGCGCCGCCGCTTTGGCCAGTGCCGGACATTTGTTGATATGCACCAGCTTGACCGGTACCGGCGCCAGTTCGCCCAGATCTGCCCGTTTGGTATAAAGCCGCTCGTGCAGTTGCTCCGGGGTCAGCTCGACCAGCGGGGTCAGATCCATGGCCAGGTTGACGCAAATCACCGCATTGGCGTTGTCCGGGTGCCAGGCCAGCGGCGCAATCCAGCTAGCACAGCCTTTCCAGGCAGAAAACATGCCGGACACATGTACCAGCGGCTTACTGTTGATGACATCAAGCAGCGCCTTCACCTTGTGCTTGCTGCGCAGCTCGAACAGATAGTCGAACAGCTTGGGTTGGGCCTGGCGCAGTAAGCGGGCCAGGGCGATGGTGGCGCGCACATCGGCCAGGGCGTCGTGGGCATTGCCGTGATCGATACCATTGGCCTCGGTCAGCCGCTCCAGCTTGAAACTGGGCTTGCCGTCCTCGTCTTCCGGCCACTTGATGCCGTCCGGACGCAGAGCATAGAAGGTGCGCGCCACATCCAGCAGGTCCCAGCGGGAATTGCCCTGCTGCCAGCTATAGGCGTAGGGGTCGTAGAAGTTGCGATACAGGGTGTAGCGAGTCACTTCATCGTCGAAGCGGATATTGTTGTAGCCAAGAATGCAGGTGCCGGCCTGGCTGAACTGCTCGTGGATGCGGGCGATAAACTCGGCCTCGCACAATCCCTGTTGCTGGGCGGTTTGCGGTGTGATGCCGGTGACAAGTGTCGCCTCGGGCGAGGGGAGGTAGTCGACCGGCAACCGGCAATAGAACATGACCGGCTCACCAATCTCGTTCAGCTCGGCATCGGTGCGGATGGCGGCAAACTGCACCGGCCTGTCCAGAGCCGGATTGATGCCTGCCGTCTCGTAGTCGTGGAACAGAAAAGTGGGCAGTGCTGCTTGGTCGCTCATGATGTGGTGTCTTTATCGCTGTGGGTCATACCGGGTGCTATATCGAGGCCGGCAGGAAAAAACTGGGCCTAGGGTATCATTTTGCAAAAGCAGCCGTAAGTCGTAAGCGGTCAGAGGTAAGCGAAACAAGGTCGTTTGCGGGCCCGACCCTGGCCGGGAGGTGCTGTGTTGGCTCTGGAACACGGTATTGATACGAGGCCAGTACAGATCTCCGGCCGCGCCGTCTTTCGTCGGGCGAATTCAGTTAACCCAAGGTCTTCGCAGACTAGCAGCTTGCCGCGAACATATAGCTGCCGAAAATTACCGCAAACACAAGACATGCTCCGCTTCTGACAGGGTCGAATAAAGGCGACCCTGTGAGCGCAACATGTTTGTGCAATACAGAGGCAGGCGAGTTAGCTCCCCCGATTTATCTGTTTACTCGGCGGAGTCTTCTGCCGGTTCGTAGTCGTCGTCGCCGCTACCCGCAGTCATGGGTGAACACAGGCGATGTACGCGCTTGGGACCGATGACTTTCAGATATTTCAACCAGACTTTGGCATGGCGGCTTTCTGAGGCGGCGCCTTGCTGTACCTGTTCGAAAAAGCGTTGCTCGTCATCACAACTCGGCGCCCGTTGTCCGGTATACAGCGCCAGCATGGCGTGGCCGGATAGTTCAAGCAGCTGGGCTTCCGCGACGGTAAATTCGCCACAACGACGCAGACCGCGAGGAAAATGGGCGAAGTCCTGAAACGGCTTGGTTGACTCAAAGCTCATATTCATTCTCACTCTATGTGGCTCTATGATTCGCGCAAAGTATGGCACTGCATCCCGGTACGCAAAATCAATTTTTTTCACGTGTTATTAAAAAATTTTTCATGCCTGTTTTTTGACTTCTGACTCACCTTCTCCGCTGCTGTGATCGGAGCCGTCACTGGTCAGTTCGATAAAGCGCGGGTGCTGACGCAGCGGATCGAATTCTTCGTCATCGGCGGCCACACTACGCAGGTGCACATTGCTCTGTACCGCCAGCTCCAGATCGGACAGTGCCTGATCTTCGTTACCCACGCCCGCATGGGCACAGGCCCGCTGATACAGGGCATGGGCATTCTGCTGATCCACCTGTAGTACCCGGTTGCACAGGCTCAGAGCCCATTGGCGCTCGTTCATCATCAGGGCCGCATCGGCCTTGTGGGTGAGGGCGTCCAGATCGCCGGGTTTGATGTCCAGGATTTGATCGTAGATATCGATTTTAGCCTGAGGACTCTGCTCCTGACTGGCGCGCAACCAGAGGCCGTGAATTTCCTGAAATCGTTCTATTTCCCGGTAGTTCTCCGCAATAACCTTGGTTTTTCGCTGCAGTTCGCGCTCTATCTGTTTCAGCTTGTGTTCGTAGGTGCTGGTGATTTTCTTCATCTCGGTTTCGGCATATTCCCGAGCGGTTTTCTTCAGTTCCCGTAACGATTGCCAGCCGACAATGGCCAGTACCGAGGCGGCTCCCGCCAGCAGATAGAAAAAATAGGTCACGGTCACGTTGGCGTAGCTGATGGCCTTGTCGGCCACAGCCAGTTCCTTTTCAACCACCTCGTCGATGACGTGGACCTGAAAGCGGGCCATTTCGCTGCGCAGCGCCTTCAGCTCATCCAGCATATAGCGCTCCATAAAGGGCGTGAGCGGGATGCGCTCTTCCGCCCTGGCTTCTTCTGCGGCGGGGACGGCGGTTTTTTCCTGAGCAAAAAGAGGCAAAGACACGATGAAAAAACAGAGGGGTATTAATAATTTGGTCATGGGGTACCGACTGGAGGTGGAAGACTCAAAAACTAGTCGGCGCAGGATAACCCGATGATGTCTGGTGTTCAAATAATGAGTAGTGTTCAAATAATGACTAGGCGGCACCGGGGTGCCGCCTGATACGAGATCAAGCCAGTTCTACTTCTTCGGCTTGTGGTCCTTTCTTGCCCTGGGTGACGACAAAGGTGACCGGCTGACCTTCTTGCAGGGTTTTGAAGCCATCGCCCTGTATTGAGGAAAAGTGCACAAACAGATCCGGCCCGGAAGCCCGAGTGATGAATCCAAAGCCTTTTTCCTCGTTGAACCATTTTACGGTTCCTGTTTCTTTCGTACTCATAGTGTGTATCCGATTTAGTCTGACAAGGTGGAGATAAAAGCATCGCCACTGCATTGATAGTAGCAGGTCGCCATGAGGCAAGCCTGAAAGGCCGCCAATCTCCCGTGGTGACTGGGCCTAAGGTGGTTCCGTTTGTGGCTTCATGTTGGGAATTTTGGTCACATTACGACGGTAAAATACATGCTGTTCAAATTAATTTAAGCGAGATAAGGTTGCAATTTATCAATGGTTTGTTAGGTTAATAGGGCGTTTTTACTTAGCCCACTAACTAAAACAGTTTAGGACTATAAATGATTGATACAGACACGGACACGACCATTGATTTGCAACTATTGTTGCGCCATCCCAAGTCTACCGACGGTAATGAGGTGAATAGCCTGATTGCCCGTTGTAAACCCCTGGATACCAATTCGACCTACTGCAATCTGCTGCAATGCCTGCACTTTGCCGACACTTGTATGTTGGCCGAAGATGAAGACGGCACACTGCTGGGGTTTATCTCTGCCTACCGTAAACCTGCCGAGCCAAACACCTTGTTTGTCTGGCAGGTAGCCATAGATAAACGCGCCCGTGGTGAAGGGCTGGGTCGGACCCTGCTCGATACCCTGTTGGGATCGGATGCCTGTACCGACGTCACCCACGTCGAAACCACCATCACCGCCGACAACGCCCCTTCCTGGGGACTGTTCGAAAGCCTGGCTCGCAGCCAGGGCACAGGGCAGGGCGTGCGTCACGTGCTGTTCGACCAGCAGCGTCACTTCAATGGTGGCAGCAGCAGCGAAATCCTCTACCGCATTGCTCTCGGCTGAACCTGCCGGCCGACCCCCAGTATTTTTCGAATTTTATATTTTTAGATTTGAACTCAGGACTTTAAGGAGTCGAGATGAGTATTTTTGATGTAATGGAATCCAGTGTACAAACTTACGCCCGTTCTTTTCCGGTGACCTTTAACAAGGCCCAGGGTGTATGGCTACATGACCAGAGTGGCAAGCGCTACCTGGACTTTCTCGCCGGTGCCGGCACCCTCAATTACGGCCATAACCACCCGGTATTGAAAGAAGCGCTGATTGAATATATTCAGGCCGATGGCATCGCCCATGGCTTGGATATGCATACCACTGCCAAGGCGGCGTTTCTGACGGCACTGCAGCAAATCATCCTCAAGCCGCGCAATATGAGCCATGTGGCCCAGTTTACCGGTCCCACCGGCACCAACGCGGTAGAAGCGGCGATGAAGCTGGCTCGCAAGGTGACCGGTCGCAGCAATATTGTGGCCTTTACCAACGGTTTCCATGGCGTGAGTCTGGGTGCCCTGGCTGCCACGGGTAACCAGCATCACAGAGGCGGTGCGGGTACGTCTATGGCCGATATCAGCCGCTTGCCTTACGACGGTTATCCCGGTGCCGGTGCAGACAGCCTGCTGCTGTTCGAAACCATGCTCAATGACAACTCCAGTGGCCTCGACAAGCCCGCCGCCGTGCTGTTCGAAGTGGTTCAGGGCGAGGGTGGTCTGAACGCCTCTTCAGTTGCCTGGTTGCAGCGACTGGAAAAAATCTGCCGTGCACACGACATTCTGATGATTGCCGACGATATTCAGGCCGGTTGTGGCCGTACCGGCACCTTCTTCAGCTTCGAGCCCGCCGGCATCAAGCCGGACATTATCACTCTGTCCAAGTCGCTAAGCGGCATGGGCCTGCCGTTTGCGCTGGTGCTGATGCGTCCCGAGTTGGATCAGTGGGATCCGGGTGAACACAACGGTACCTTCCGTGGCAACAACCATGCCTTCATCACCGCTCGCAAGGCGCTGGAAACCTTCTGGAAAGACGACGTCTTCGCCAGCGAAGTACGGGCCAAGGGCGAGCTGCTCACCAAACGTATGCAGGCCATGGTTGACCGCTTCCCGCAGTTGTTCGTGAAGGTCAAGGGCCGGGGCATGATGCAGGGTATCGCCTGTCGCGATGGCGATATTGCCGATGTGATCACGACCAAGTGTTTCGAACGCGGCCTGATTATTGAAACTGCCGGCCCCAACGACGAAGTAGTGAAGTGTCTGTGCCCGTTGATTATCACCGAAGCCGAACTGAACCAAGGTCTGGACTGGTTGGAAGAGTCCATCATCGAGACCGCCGGCGAACGCCTGAAGAAGGCGTCTTAAGCCTTGCCTGGCCAGTCTTGACCCGTTCGGATAAAGGGCCAGCTCCGCCGACACGCCATAAACCCATCCATGGGGGCTCCACCGCGCCGTCCCTGGTGCGGAGGGTCGGCGGAGCAGATCCCTTTATCCTCCCTGATGCCAGAGAGTGGCCTGTTGGCGTCGTCTACAGGCAACTCGGTGCTCAAAAAGAGGCAACAGAGATCGACGGCCACGACCGTGAAATGCCAGGGACGGCATTTCCCGAGCCCTCAGGGATGAGTTTATGGCGTGTCGTGGGAGGCGGCTGTGTTGCCTCTTTATCTGCAAACAGAATAAAAGAAAGGAAACAGCATGATAGTACGTACTCTTGCCGAATGTGAACAAAGCGAACGCCGTGTCCGGTCCGAAACCGGCACCTGGGAAAGCACCCGTATGCTGCTGAAAGACGACAACATGGGCTTTTCGTTTCACATCACCACCATTTATGCCAACACCGAAACCCATATCCATTACCAGAACCACCTGGAGTCGGTGTTCTGCATGAGTGGTAATGGCGAAATAGAAGACCTGGCCGATGGCAAGATCTACCCCATCCAGCCCGGCACCCTCTATATCCTCGACAAGCACGACAATCACCTGCTGCGCGGCGGCAGCGAAGACATGAAGCTGGCTTGCGTGTTCAATCCGCCGCTGAGCGGCAAGGAAGTGCATGACGCCGACGGTGTCTATGCGCTGGACACCGAAGAAGCCTGAAGATAAAGCCTCACCGCGTCGGGGGCCAGCCCCCGACCACGGACATTTTCACTGGGCAGGGTTTCATATGAAGATAAGTATCCCAGGCCCACTGAAAATGTGCGAACACGGCGACCATCCAATAAAAATATTAAGGGAATGATAGTGTCACACACAGTAGAAAAAATTGGCGGTACCTCCATGAGCCAGTATCAGGCGGTGCGGGATAATATCGTGCTGCACAAGCGTAAGCCCGGCGAATACTATCAGCGCATGCTGGTGGTATCGGCCTTCGGCGGCATTACCGACGGCCTGCTGGAGTGCAAACGCACCGGCGCCCCCGGCGTTTATGCCACCTTTGCGGATGCGGAAGACGACAGTGCCTGGGAACAGACGCTGGACAACGTCAGTAACCGCATGGCCCAGATCAACAAGGAGATGTTTGGCCTGAGCCCCGAGAGAGCCTTGGCAGACTCTTTTCTGCACGACCGCATCGCCGGTATTCGCGACTGTCTGCATCATCTTCGCCAGGTCTGCGCCTTCGGTCAGTTTCAGCTGGCGGAACAGTTGCAGACCATTCGAGAACTGCTGGCCGCCATGGGCGAGGCCCACAGTGCCCACAACATGGTGCTGTATCTGCGTCAGAGCGGCGTGAATGCGGTATTGATGGACCTGACCGGCTGGCGCACCGACGAGGCATTGCCGCTGGATCAGGTACTGGAGCAGGCGATGGAGCGCTTCGACTTGTCCAGCCAGCTGCCGGTAGTGACCGGTTATGCCCATTGCAAAGAAGGGCTGATGAGCCGGTTCGACCGGGGGTACAGTGAAATGACCTTCAGCCGGCTGGCGGTGCTGAGTGACGCTCGCGAGGCCATTATTCACAAGGAATATCATCTGAGCAGTGCCGACCCGCGACTGGCGGGCGAAGATCAGGTGATCCCCATCGGCCGCACCAACTACGATGTGACCGATCAGCTGTCCAACTTGGGGATGGAAGCCATTCACCCTCAGGCCGCCAAGGGCCTGCGTCAGCAGAATATTCCTTTGCGGGTGCGCAACACCTTCGAGCCGGATCACGAAGGCACCCTGATTACTACCGACTATCGCAGCCCCTCACCCTGTGTGGAAATGGTGGCCGGTCGTCGTAATCTGTTTGCGGTGGAGCTGTTCGATCAGGACATGGTGGGCCGGGTATCCCATTATGCAGAGTGCTTCACCGACGAATTGGATCGCATGAAGCTGAATCTGGTGGCCAAGGACATGAACGCCAACACCCTGACCTATTATGTGTCCGGCAACCGTAAAACGGTGCGCACCCTGGTCAGCGCTTTGCAGCATCGGTTCGACAATGCTGAGGTGAATACCCACAAGGTATCGCTGGTGTCGGCAGTGGGTAGTGACATGAGCATTCCGGGCCTGCTGGCCCGCTCGGTGGGTGCCCTGAACAAGGCCAATGTGCCGGTACGAGCGGTACACCAGTCGCTGCGCGCGGTGGAAATGCAGTTTATCGTCGATGACGAGTACTACGAGCAGGCGGTGGTGTCTCTGCACGACGAACTGGTGCAGACCCACGCCGAGACGGTAGCGCTGGCGGTGGCGTAACGCGATAGCGTTATGTGGTCAGTAAAAGCCCGGTGTTTCCGACAAGGAGCACCGGGCTTTTTGTGTCTGCCTGTAGGCCCGATTTTAGTCGGGCGAGCCAGCCATCGGCGGTGATTATCCCCGTTGAAACGGGGCCTACAAAACATAGCCTTCTTCCCAGTACCGGCCGTTTTTGGCACACTGAACCATTGTTTTCTGCAATCTGGACTCTTCTCATGGCAAAACGTGCCTGTGCCCTGCATATACTGGTAAAAACCGAAGCCGAATGTCTGGCGATAAAACAGCAACTGGACAAGGGCGGCGACTTTCACAAGCTCGCCAAAAAACACTCTACCTGTCCTTCCGGCAAGCGTGGTGGTGATCTGGGGGAATTCAACAAGGGTGATATGGTCGGCCCTTTCGACAAGGCGGTGTTCGGTGGCCCCGAGTTGGTCATTCAGGGGCCGGTGAAAACTCGTTTCGGCTATCATCTGATCAAGGTGCTGTACCGTAATTGACCGGTCATCCTGTCGGTTGACAAGGCAGTGGCTCACCAAGGATAGCGTATGTTTCTCGAGCACATTCAGATCCGTAACTTCATGGGCCTTAACCAGTTGTCGCTGACACTCAATCAGAGCACGGCGCTGATGGGTGAGAATGCCTGGGGTAAAACCAGCCTGTTTCGGGCCCTGTGGCGGCTGATGGGGCAGGGTGGTTGCTGCTACCAGTTTGTGGACGAGGATTTTTACCGTCCAGAGCCGGATGAAACGATTGACGAGCTGCAAATTGTGCTCAGTTACCGAGAGCACAGGCCCGGCATCAGTGAGCATTCGGCACGGCTGGCGCGACTGGAGCCGGTCTGGGTCAAACACAAGGACAGTTTTCATCGGGTTCATTACCGGGCCCGAGCAAGGCGTACTGCCGAGGGCATCATCAGCGAACACGGCTTTGTGGACGGTGGCGGTGTCCCCATCGAGCTGGATGACGCTCACAAGCTGGTGCATAGCCTGATAGAAATGAACCCGGTGTTTCGCCTGCGTGACTCCCGGGGCACACCTCAGGATCTGCCCATCGTCAACCTGAACGGCGATTACGAGCAATTGCTGACGCGGCTGAGTGAGCAGTTGGCGGAAGAAGAAGATCTGAGCCTGCGGGATATCAAGGCCGGGCTGGACGCGGTGCGTCAGCTGTTTGAACACTACTTCACCCCCCAGGGCGCCACCAGCCGGGCTCCCCGGCGGGCGCGGGACATCGCCATTCACCCGGTCACCCTGAGTCAGTTGGGCAAGCTGAACGACTGGCAGCCGATGGGTGAAGAAAGCGGTCTGTCGCTGGCGCTGTCGGCGATGGCCCGTACCATACTGCAGGCGCGGGGCGGACGTCCCATCGAAGTGGGCTCCCGTCCCATGCTGCTGATTGAAGATCCCGAAAGCCGACTGCATCCCACCATGCTGGCGGTGACCTGGGGCATTCTGGAGCGTTTTCCGGGGCAGAAGCTGGTGACCACCAATTCCGGCGACCTGCTGTCGGCCTTTCCGCTCAATCATCTGCGCCGACTGGTGCGGACAGAGCTCGAAACCAAAAGCTTTCAGATTGGTAACGAAAAATACAATGGCGAAGACATGCGCCGTATCGCCTTTCATGTGCGTATCAACAGACCCATGTCGCTGTTTGCCCGTTACTGGCTGCTGGTGGAGGGAGAAACCGAGATCTGGCTGCTGAACGAGCTGGCCCGCATCTGTGGTTATGTCTTGCCCGCCGAGGGCATCCGTATCATCGAGTTTGCCCAGTGTGGCCACAGTCCTTTGATCAAGGTGGCGAGAGATTTTGGCATCGGCTGGCATCTGCTGACCGATGGCGACGAGGCCGGACAGAAATACGCTCAGGGCGTGCGCAGCATGTTGCGCGGCGAGCGGGAAGAGGATCATCTGACCGTATTGCCGCGGCTCGATATCGAACATTATCTGTTCGACAGGGGACTGGAATCGGTGTTTCGCCAGGAAGCACAGATCTACGACAAACATACTCCGGCCACTCGTATTATCGAACGCGCCCTCAGCCGGCGCAGCAAGCCGGGCATGGCGCTGGCGGTGGTGGAAGCCATCGAGTTGCAGGGCGTTCAGCTGGTTCCGGTGGAATTACGACGCATGTTTGCCCGAATGGTCGCGATTGCCCGTCGACAGCGGTAGAATGCGCGGGTTTATATTTTGGAGAATCACCGATGACAGAATTGTTGCCGGCGCGGTTGTTTGCGCCACTGGCATTAACCGCCATTGCGGCCCTGGGCCTGCTGCTGTGGGTATTACGAAACGGCGATCTTTGCCCCGGTCAGCGTCGGCGCATCAGCGACGGTCTGTTGTCGACCTGGGCGGTATTTGGCCTGGCCCTGATGCTGGGGGTGGAAGCCGCCGTGCCGGCTCCTCTGTTGTGGCTGGGCGGGCTGGCATTGTCCGCCGGCCTGGGCTCGGTCCTTTATCAGGCGCGGCTGCAGGGCAAGCGCAGCCTGCCGTTAAGCTGGCACACGCCGGCACTGGCACTGGCAGTGCTTTATGGTATCTGGATCATGACCATAATGGGCCCGGCCGCACTGCTGGCGGCCGGCGCCGGTGGTTGTGTGTTTGCGCACCTGATCATGGTGCGGGCCAAGCATCGCTTGCAGGCCTTCAATACCCTGCTGCCGCTGGTGGGTATCGCCTCTGCCGTCGGCTGGTTGCTGTTGTTGCTGGTGCAGGCCATGGTTGCCAGCAGCGCCGCTCAGGCGGACATGAGCCATTTGATTGTGCCCTTCGGCCAGATGAGCGCGGCGATACTGCTTGGTGCCATCACCTGGTTACTGCCCTTGATGAGAAAAGAACAGACCCGGCCACCGGTGATTGCGGTTGCTGTTTTGTTAATATTGGGCGCCCTGACCACGGGGCAGGGCATTATCTGGCAGTTGTCGATTAACATCTCTTAAACAGCAAAAAAATTGCGGTAAAGTCATAATTTTTCTCGTTGTACTTGCAAAATAGCCCCACCTAGAATGCGCGCCTCAAAAACCGGAGGCGCCATGCACTTAATACCCCTTTATTTACATTTGACACTGCTTACCCTGGGTAACGCTTTTCTGTTGACCCTGGTGGCGGTGTACCTGAACGCACAGGGGGCGCCTGCGGCACAAATTGGCCTGGTAGGATCGGCTTTTTATCTTGGCATGTTGGGTGCGAGCTTTTTTGCCGATAAGTTTATTGAGCGGTTAGGGCATGTGCGGGCGCTGGTGTTTTGCTGTATTGCGCTGGCACTGGCCGCCCTGGCGCTGAGCTGGACCAGCCTGTTACCGGTGTGGCTGGTGCTGCGGGTGTTAGCGGGCATGGCGGCTGCGATTGGCTTTGTGGCGGTTGAAAGCTGGGTGTTGGGTGTGGCGCCGTTGCATCAACGTACTCGTTCAATGGCGCGTTATATGCTGGTGTACTACTTCAGTTATGGTATTAGTCAGTTATTTATCGACTGGGTACCACTGTCGGGCATGATGGGTTTCTGGTTGGCGAGCAGCTTCTGTATTTTGTCTGTGGTGCCATTATGGTGGGCCAAGCAACCTGACTTGAACAGTGAAGCCGAGAGCAACGGTGCCAGTGGCAAGCCACCACGTGCCGAACGCGCCCTGGGGCTGGTGGGTTGTCTGGTGGCAGGTATGTTGTTAGGCACCCTGTCTGCGTTAATGCCGATTCAGCTTGAACAGCTGGCCTTGGGTGAGGAGATTGGCCTTTATATGGCTTGGCTGATCCTGTGTGGCATGGCATTTCAGCTGCCTAATGGCAGTTTGGCCGACAAGCTCGGCAAGCGCACCATGATGGCGGTGCAAACCCTGATGATAGGTGCCGGTTGTCTGTTGCTGTGGGAATTCGACGGCAAGGGAGTCATGTTGCTGGCCTTTGCTTTGTTAGGCGCTGGTGGTTTCACCCTGTACCCGACGACCATGGCGTATGCCTGCGGCAAAATGAACGGTCGCGCCCTGGTAAAAATGACGCAGAAGCTGATGTTTACCTACAGCATCGGCTCGCTGACCGGCCCGGTGATAGCGGGCATGATGCTGGAAAAATACCGGTCCGGTCTGTTCCTGTTTGTCATCCTGCTGGTGGCCGGCTGGGCGCTGTGGCTGTTGCTGATGCGTCTGCTGACCGACAAGCCGGTGGGCACCACCATTTAAGCGTGTGCGTTCATCTTCTTTAATAACGGCAACGGCCGGCCCCAGGGCCGGCCGTTGTGGTTTCTGGTCTTCGCCAATCAGCAGGTACCATGAGCCACCGGGCTTATTTCTGGGCCAAATGAGGGTAGACTGGTACCAACCAATCAGAAACAGTCGGCATCGGCCGATGAAGACCGCAATAAAGGCTATTACGGTCGGGTCTGTATTCTTTTACAGTAATAAAAACGAGAATGACTGTATCGCTTTCCATAGGGGGTTCATGATGAAAATGAAAACATTGTCAGCGGTTGCCGTGGTCGCCGTGCTCGGCCTGGCGGGCTGTGCCAACCCGGATGTGTATTCCGGTGATGTCTATAGCAGCAGTGCCGCCAAGCAGGCGCAAACGGTGACCTACGGCACCGTGGTGTCGGTGCGACCGGTGACCATTCAGGCCGGAGACGAAAATCCGAATCTTATCGGTACCCTTGGTGGTGGTGTGGTTGGCGGTATGCTGGGTCACCAGGTTGGCGGTGGCTCCGGCCGATCACTGGCCACGGCGGCAGCAGCCATTGCTGGTGCCATGGTAGGCTCGCGGGCCGAAGACAAAATCAACCAGGTCAAGGCGGTGGAGCTTGAAGTGCGTACCGACCGGGGTGACAGCCTGATTGTGGTGCAAAAGGCCGATCGCAACTGGCAGGCGGGCCAGCGGGTACGACTGGTGGGCTCGGGTAGCACCATGAGTGTGGCTCCCAACTAAGCCAGACTGAAGGTCAAACAGCAGAAAGCAAAAAGGCGCCTTGAGGGCGCCTTTTTGCTTTCTGGAAATAGTCTTATTTCTTACAGGAAATATTTTTATTTCTTATGTGTTTTACAGTCCTGTCTTCCCGGGCTCATTTACATCTGTGCCAAGGAAGGTGCAGAAACGGCGACTAAAGCGGCGCCAACTGTAAAAATGACGGTGATAATCAACTCTTTCATTTTTAACCTTCCTCAACGATGGGCTGTGCAACCAATATACGGACATCCTGTTGGCTTTTCAATCGGTATTTTGTTATTTATTCATTAATTTAGCCACCCTGATGGTGTAACGCCTGTTTTATTAAGTTTATTTTGTGTTTCACGGCAGTTTGTCACAGTTATTGATTGGTTGTTTTTTCATTTCAATTAAACTAATCTTTTTTAAATCATAGGTTTAGTGTTTTATTTGGTGGTGTGATGCTGCTTGGTTGTAGGAGGTGTCGTATCACCCTGTTGTGGATCTAAATCACGTTTTTAACGGGTCTTTGGCCATCGCTGATGCCGGTGAAAAAATTTTATGATGATAAAAACACCACCGAAGTGGGCAGAATGTATCAAAATGGAGTTAGAGCAGATTTTGTCGCTGCGAACACGGTGTTACGAGAGAAATCGAGCCCTTGGTGGTAATACCTTTGCTTTTGATGAATAGCGCCGGCGCAGCCACAGCCTGACGATGGCAGGCGATGGCAGGCGATGCGCCATCCTGGCTCCCTTCGCGGCTCATTTCTGCTAGAATGCGCGCCAGTTTTTAATCGAGTAAATGGGGTTGGGTTTGACGCAGTCCGTTGAACAGTGGCAGGCAAAGCTGAAAGAGTGCCGGGGTGCCGTACGCGGCCGTTTTCGTCGTCGGTTGCAGGGGCTGGCAAAGCTACCCCAGGCCAAACAGGAAAAAGTGCTGGCAAACATTGCCGCCGAGATGATCGCCTCGAGCACCGAGCGCCGCCGCCGGCAGGCATTGCTGGCCCATCCCATTCATTATCCGCCGCAGCTGCCGGTCAGCGAAAAGCGGGATCTGATAAAAGCCGCCATTCGTGATCACCAGGTGGTGATCATCGCCGGCGAAACCGGTTCCGGAAAAACTACCCAGATCCCCAAGATGTGTCTGGAGCTGGGTCTGGGCGTAGACGGCACCATAGGCCACACCCAGCCCCGGCGGCTGGCGGCACGCAGCGTGGCCACCCGACTGGCACAAGAGCTGGAATGCGAGCTGGGCCAGCGGGTCGGCTATAAGGTGCGTTTCAACGATCAGATAAGCGAAGGCACCCAGGTCAAGCTGATGACCGACGGTATTCTGCTGGCCGAAATTCAGCAAGACCGCATGCTGCGCCAGTACGACACCATCATCATCGATGAAGCCCACGAACGAAGCCTGAATATCGACTTCATCATGGGTTATCTGAAGCAGTTGCTGCCGAAAAGACCCGATCTCAAGGTGATCATCACCTCAGCCACCATAGATCCCGAGCGGTTTTCGCGGCATTTCAACCAGGCGCCCATCATAACGGTGTCGGGCCGTACTTATCCGGTGGAACTGCGCTATCGACCGCTGGTGGACGACGACCGTGAGCGGGATCAGCTGCAGGGCCTTTTCGATGCGGTAACCGAGCTCACCCAGGAAGGCCCGGGCGACATTCTGATTTTCATGAACGGCGAGCGGGAAATTCGCGACACCGCCGATGCGCTCAACAAGCTGGAACTGCGTCACACCGAGGTGGTGCCGCTCTATTCCCGACTGTCCAACGCCGAGCAGAACCGCATTTTCGAATCCCACAGCGGCCGACGCATCGTGTTGGCCACCAACGTGGCCGAAACCTCGCTCACGGTGCCCGGCATTCGTTATGTGATTGATCCCGGCACCGCGCGCATCAGCCGATATTCGTACCGTACCAAGGTGCAGCGGCTGCCGATTGAGCCCATTTCTCAGGCCAGTGCCAACCAGCGTATGGGCCGTTGCGGCCGGGTAGAGGCGGGCATCTGTATTCGTCTGTTCGGCGAAGACGACTTCATGAATCGGCCCGAATTTACCGATCCGGAAATTCTGCGCACCAACCTGGCCTCGGTCATCCTGCAGATGCTCTCTCTGGGCCTGGGCGACATTTCCGCCTTTCCCTTCGTGGAAGCACCGGATCGCAAGAACATCAGCGATGGTATTCGGCTGCTGGAAGAGCTGGGCGCCGTACTCGGCGATCAGGGCAATCTGGCGCTGACCCCGCTGGGGCGCGATCTGGCCCGGTTGCCGGTGGACCCGCGTCTGGCACGCATGGTGCTGGCGGCGCGCGAGCACGGCTGCGTGACTGAAGTCATGGTGATCACCGCCGCGCTCAGCATTCAGGACCCCCGCGAACGGCCGCAAGACAAACAACAGGCCGCCGCCGAGATGCACCGCCGTTTTGCCGACAAAGACTCGGACTTCATGGCTTACATCAACCTGTGGAACTACCTGAAAGAGCAGCAGAAGGCGCTTAGCGGCAACCAGTTTCGCAAGCAGTGCATCAAGGAGTTCCTGAACTACCTGCGGGTGCGCGAGTGGCAGGATATATACAGCCAGCTCAGGCTGGTGGTACGCGAGCTGGGCTTTCCGCTCAACAGCGAGCCCGCCGATTACAATAGCCTGCACCAGGCCTTGCTAACCGGCATGCTCAGTCAGGTGGGCATGCGTGACGGCGACAAAAAAGACATCCTCGGTGCCCGCAACGCCCGCTTCGTGCTGGTTCCGGGCTCCAGTCTTGCCAAAAAGCCGCCCCGCTGGCTGATGGTGGCCGAACTGACCGAAACCCATCGTCTTTATGGTCGTACCGCGGCCCGCCTGGATCTGGAATGGCTGGAACAGGCGGGCGCTCACCTGATGAAGTCCAATTACAGCGAGCCCTACTGGTCGAAAAAGCAGGGCGCCGTCATGGGCTACCTGAGTCAGAACCTGTTCGGGCTGCCGGTGGTGGTGCGTAGGCGAGTCAATTACAGCCAGGTCGATCCCACATTGTGCCGGGAGCTGTTTATTCGCCAGGCCCTGGTGGAAGGGGAGCTGCAGACCCGTCACGAGTTCTTTCACCACAACCGGGCCCTGCTGGAGCAGGCCGAGGCTCTGGAGCACAAGTCGCGTCGTCGGGATCTGGTGATTGACGACGAAACCCTGTTCCGGTTTTACGACGAGCGATTACCCGCCGATATGGTGTCGATTCGCCATTTCGATGACTGGTGGAAGCAGGCGCGCAAAGCCAACCCCGAGTTGCTGCACTTTACCGAAGAGATGCTGCTGAATGAAAGAGCCGACAAGGTCACCACTCAGGATTATCCCGATGCCTGGCAGCATCATGGCCTGAACCTGGCGCTGGACTACCAGTTCGAGCCGGGGCAGGAAGAAGACGGGGTCACGGTGCGTATTCCGCTGCCGCTGTTGAACCAGGTGCAACCGGCGCCGTTTCGGTGGCAGGTTCCCGGTCTGCGCCGCGACTTGCTGATTGGGCTGATTAAATCACTGCCCAAGCCGATGCGTAAACACTTTGTGCCGGCGCCCAACTTCGCCGAGGCCCTGCTGGCGGCCATGACCCCGCTGGAAGGCGAGCTGCTCGATCAGATGGAGAAGCACTTGCGCCGGATGACCGGAGTGACGGTGCCGCGAGAAGACTGGGACTGGCAGGCGCTGCCAGTGCATTTGATCATGCGTTTTTGCGTACTGGATGCCGATGGCAAGGTGCTGGCCGCGGGCCGGGATCTGGACGCCATCAAGCTGTCGTTGCAGGGGCAGGTGCAGACCGCGCTGACCCAGGCGGTGGACGATGACCGTTTCGAGCAGGACGGGCTATTGGCCTTTCCCGAGCGCACCATTCCCAAAACCTACGCCGCCAAGCGTGCCGGTTTCGAGGTGAAGGCCTATCCGGCCATTGCCGATCAGGGTGACAGCGTGGCGCTGACCCTGTGTGAAGACGAGGTAAGCCAGGCCCAGACCATGTGGAGTGGTCAGAGCCGCCTCTTGCTGCTGCAATTGCCGTCGCCCATCAAGTACCTGCACGCAAAACTGCCCAACAAGGCCAAACTGGGCTTGTATTTCAACCCCTACGGCAAGGTGCTGGATCTGGTGGACGACTGCATTCGTGCCGGGGTGTATGCCCTGATGCGCAAGCACGGCGCTCCGGCCTGGACGCCGGAGGCGTTTGCCGCGCTGAAGGACAAGGTCGCCGGAGAACTGAATCAGACCGTGGCCGACATCGCCTTGCAGGTAGAAGAAGTGTTGAGCCGGGCCCACGCCGTCAAGAAACGGCTGAAGGGTAAGATAGATCTGGCGCAGGCCATGGCCATGTCGGACATTCAGGCCCAGCTGGACGGCTTGATTTTCCGCGGCTTTGTGACTGGCGCGGGTGCCGAACGGCTGGCAGATCTCGGTCGTTATCTGGAGGCACTGTCGCGCCGGCTGGACAAACTGGCCATAGATCCGCACCGGGATCGGGCACACCTGCTGAAAATTCAGCAGGTGCAGCAGGCTTACCAGTCGTTGCTGAACAAGCAGCCGAAGGGCAAGCCGCTGGCGCCCGAGGTGGCGGAAATCCGCTGGATGCTGGAAGAGTTACGGGTGTCGTTCTTCGCCCAGACCCTGGGCACCCCGTATCCCATTTCGGACAAGCGCATCCAGCAGCAGATAAATACTTTGTGAAGAGTGAAGGGAGAGGAGTAAAAAACCTGGAGTGTTCGTGTCTCACCCTTAACGCCTCACGGCCCTTGCTTTACCTTGTCGCCGGGGCCCGTGCATGTTACCATCCGCGCGCTTTTTACAGGCGAATGCCGGTCGCATCGTTCGCCACTAACCTTTAAGAGAGAAAATTATGTCATTCGTATTTGAAGCTGAAGTTCGTTCAGACCTGGGGAAAGGTGCGAGCCGCCGCCTGCGTCATGAAGACAAGATCCCTGCCATCGTTTACGGTGCAGGCCAGGAGCCGGTAGCTATCGCTCTGGACCACAAAAAAGCCAACCTCGCCCAGGCCGACAACGCTTTCTACAGCGAAGTGCTGACTCTGGTTATCGACGGTCAGGAAGTGAAGGTGAAGGTTCAGGACGTACAGCGTCACCCCTTCAAGCCGAAGCTGACCCACCTGGATTTCGTTCGCGCTTAATTGCGAATTGAATGCTGAAAAAACCGCCGCAAGGCGGTTTTTTTGTGCCTGCGATTTACAGCAGCAGGTTCTGATCGATGGCAATAAAGTCGCTGGCTGCATCCATCAGCGCCTTGGCGGTAAGGGCGGGGGCGCCGTATACCTGAACCCGCTTGTTGTAATTCTGGCGCAGCTTGTCGGCAAGAATGGCAAAATCCCCGTCGCCGGACACCAGTACCAGGGTGTCGGCGATGGCCGCCGACTCCAGCATGTCGATGGTAATGCCGACATCCCAGTCGCCTTTGGCCGAGCCGTCTGCCCGCTGGATAAAGGGCTTGAGCTTCACATCGAAACCGATGGCTCGCAAAATGTTCTGAAACTGGCGCTGCTTCTCGTCGCCCCGGTCGATGGCATAGGCATAGGCTGCCACCACCTCGCGACCGTCGGCCACTTCGGCCCAGAAGGCGTTGTAGTCGAAATTGCCCCCCAGCGCCTGCCGGCAGGTGTAATACACATTCTGTACATCTACAAAAATCGCGACTTTTTCCTGCATGGTCGGCACGGCGTTGCTCAAGGTTGGTTTACATCGGACATATAGGGTAGCAGAGTTCGGCATTTGAATGCCTGCATACTGTTCCCGGCGGTAGTGAGCAAGGTGCTTTCTGGATATAATGCGCTAACTTTTTACTTTTCTTTCAGGTCGTTATGAAGTTAATCGACATCGATAAAACCCGTTATCGTCGCCATTTGAATCGCGTTCTCATTGGCTGTGCCCTGGTCCTGGCGGCGGGCAGTCTGCTGGTATCGCAAACCCTTATCGCCCTGTTTCCGAGTCCGAGCGAGAGTCATTTTCACTGGAATGCGCTGGGTGTGCTGGTAACGGCGGCGGCCGTCGGGCTGGGCTTGAGCAAGTATCGCCATCATGATTACCTGACCGAAGTGCTGTATGTATGGGAGCTTAAGCAGTCACTGAACAAAATTACCCGTAAAATGCGCAAGCTGGAAGCCGCCGCCAATACAGGCGATGCCGATGCGCTGCAGGTACTTCATTACAGTTATGCCGGTTCACGGCAGCTGTGGAAACTGGACGATAACGTCATCATCATGGATGAATTGAATACCAAACAGGCGCAGCTCGACACACTGGCAGCCAAGTTCAACGTAACGCTGAATGTTGATGATTATGATGACAGGATTCTGAAGCGGTTTTAACGGCGCTCGAGTACAATGCCCCTCTTTTATCGAACCATGATACGGGTATTGCGCGCCAGCAACCCTTCATTTCAGCAGCGGCCAGCGCATAGATGGTGATAGCCCCTGTCCTTTCAAGCAGTAGGGATGACGACATGTCAGACAAGTTTTTCTTCAAGGGCCGCCAGGATGCGCGCCAAAGCCATATCAGTTACGGCTATCAGACCAAGGCCAGTTACAAGCTCGGCAGCAAGAAGCATCCGCTGACGCTGATGGTGACCAGTGAAGCTCGAAAGCTGGAAGTTGAAGCCCTGGTGGCCGAGGCCCGGCTGTATGCAGAGGTGAGTATCGATACCAATGAGGGGGCGGTCGAGTCCATCTCTGAGCTGACCGCTTTGCTCAACAAGGCAAATACCGTCCAGCAGGAAAAGACGCCCGAGCGCAACGATCCCTGCAGCTGCGGCAGCGGTAATAAATACAAGAAGTGCTGCGGTTAAGGCATTTTCAACGCCAGGGCCAATAGTGCTGTGAGGTGATAAACATAAGAGAGGCGGACTCGTTGTCTGTCTCTCTTTTTATTATCTGTCATCCAGATAATTTCCATCTCGGCGGTGTGTTTGCCTGTTCCGAGGGCTAAAAAACGATCAGTCCAGTTTCAGCGATTAAGTGAGTCATTTTGATGCAACAAGCTATTGTCGGTTATCACCTGGATGAAGAGCATGACTGGGTAGCAGAATTACAATGCGGCCATTTTCAGCATGTGCGTCATCAGCCGCCTTTCATCAACCGGCCCTGGGTCATTACCGTCTCCGGCAGAGAAAGCATGCTGGGCCATTTGTTGTCGTGCAAAAAGTGTGATCGAGATGAACCAAAAGATACTACAGTGTGAGGCTAATCCGATGATTTTATTGATGGGAGTTTGATGTGGCCGACATGCAGATTAATGAAAAACAGGAAGTGACCGTGGTCGATATAAAAATGCCATTTATGTCCATGGTGATGTTTATGGTCAAGTTTGCCATCGCCTCCATACCGGCATTTATCGTTTTGACGATTATCTTCATGATCCTGGGGGCGGTGTTTGGTGGCATCATGCACGGCCTGGGATTGGGGTCGGGAATGATGGGCTATTAATCACTTCGTTCACAATGATGTTGTGATGCCGTTATTTTTAAAATATCTGATCGGACTGGTGCCAT
>NZ_MPZM01000043.1 GCF_002936955.1 Oceanisphaera arctica
AGCCAATTTTCAGGTAAAGAGTTAAAAGTTGTTCCCCCTTAGTTCAGTTGGTAGAACGCCGGACTGTTAATCCGTATGTCGCTGGTTCAAGTCCAGCAGGGGGAGCCAATTTCCAGGTAATAGAGTTAAAAGTTGTTCCCCCTTAGTTCAGTTGGTAGAACGCCGGACTGTTAATCCGTATGTCGCTGGTTCAAGTCCAGCAGGGGGAGCCATTTTACTTGTCATTTCAATGATGCTGGCTCATGATACATCCCTGAGCATCGGCTCTTCAAGCTGTTCCCATATCTACCCTGATGCCCCGTTTTCATAAGGATAATGACTATGCGGGAAACTCGTCCCTTTGGTCAGGCTCTGCTACTGTCAGGCTTTATTATTATCTTGTTAAGCGCCCTGCTACCCTGGTGGGCCAGCTATCGTGCCCTGCAATATCAGGAACAGCAGATCGATGCGCGTCTGACGCACCTTGTCACCGATCACAACCCTGGTTCCCTCTTGCCCGGCGTGTCCGAAATGTCCACAGAACAACCTTTGGCTGCCAGTAACCCTGCCTGGTGGTTTGGTCAGATGGCCGCCAATCATCAACGGGTAATTGGCCAGACCACTGTGTTTTATCGGCTCGATACCAAGCAGGCAACGATGCAATGGCTGCTGCTGTCTGTCCCCCTGACGTTGACCTCCCTGCTTATCTTTACCGCACTGCATCAACGCAGACGGAAAGATGAGGAAACGAAGAAACACTATTTCAAGTCTCTGCTGCTCGATCCCGACCTGAGTCATCTCGGTGGCAGTGATCCGGTCGAACAGGGAATCATCGGCCTGCATCAGAGTTACAGCAGCCAGATAGAAGACCTGCAGCAACAACTGGGTGTCGCACAACAGCAAAGCTATCAGGACAGCCTGACCAACCTAGGCAACCGCTATGCCTTTCGTCGTGATCTCGATCTGATGCTGAACGATGAAAACAAACTGGCCACCGCCACCCTGATGATAGTCCGCGCCAGCACCTTGCAGATTATTAATACTCAACGCGGATTTCAGGCGGGTGATCAATACCTGCAGGATATCGTCAGACTGGTGCGTAAAGCCATTCTGCCTGAACTGGGTGCCAGAGCCTACCGTATCAGTGGTACCGATATCGCCGTACTGGTCAAAGGACAATGTGAACCGCTGGCCGAGCGCCTCGGCATTCAATTGAACCAGGAGCTGTATCATTATCAGCATATACACGAACTGGATTGTGCCGCCTATATCGGCTTCACCCAACTGCTGCCGGGTCAACTCTCGGAACAGGTATTGATCAGAGCCGACCTGGCGCTGGCCCACTCCCAGGGCAGCGAGCCCAATGCCTGGAGTGTGGTGCTGAAGCACGATGATGAAGATATGGGTGAAAGCCAGTGGCGTCAACGGCTGCAAAGCATGCTGGCCGAAGACAAGATTCTGTTGCAGGTACAGCCCGCCCAAATCCGCAAACAGAGCATATCCGGCTATAACGAAATCTTCGCCCGTTTTCCTAATGAAAACGGCGGCACCTACCCGGCCGCCACCGTATTTGCCATGCTGCAGCGGCTTAACATGTCGATGCTGTTTGAGCAGAAGATCATCGAGATGATTCTGCAGCAGATCGAACGCAAGGCACTACCCGGCCAGCGCTGGGCTATCAACCTCACGCCCGCCAGCCTGCAGCAGAATTCGTTTTTAATCTGGCTGGAGCGGGTATTGTTGCGCAACAGAGAGGTAACCGCCAGCCTGGTGTTCGAGCTGGACGAGCAGGTGCTGCAACACCAACGGGTAACCGGTAAACGATTGCTGGACATGATCCGTCGATGTGGCGCCCGCTCGGCGGTCAGCCGGTTCGGCCATGGCTATGGCTCTTTTCGCCTGTTGAGAGAGGTGAAACCCGACTATATCAAACTAGACGGTCAGCTGGTAAGACAGCTGGAAGCAGACAGCACCAGCCAGCAGTTTGTGCGCATGGTCGTCGACCTGGCGCAACGCATGGGCTGCCATGTTATTGCCGAAGGGGTAGAAACGGTAGAACAAAAACAGGTAGTGGAGTCCATGCATATCGATGGTATCCAGGGCTATCTGGTGGCAAAACCCGGTGATTTCAGCACCTTCAAGGTGCAGGCGATTTAAATCGGATCAGTTGATTGATGAGCTCGCCCAGATGACGATAACGCTTGAGCTCGTCCGGGTTGTAGCGCGTCGACATGGTCGCCGGGCTGTGGCGGTGTTTAAGATAACGCATGATCTGCAGACGATTGAAACCACCTACCTGATAAACCAGGTCCAGCAGTGTTTTGACTTGTTCCGAGTCCAGCCCGCAGAGTTCGGCATACCCGGATTCGAGCGGACTGTGAATACTCACATCAACCTGGCTAAGGCTCCCCTCCTCCTGCAGATATTCCAGCCATTGCTCTACATACATCGGCTTGGTACCCGCCAACAACTCGAAAAAGCCCTTGCCGGAACGACAGCCTGATAACAGCAACACCGCAAGCGAATCGCTGTTGCAGCTAAACCCGACCTCGCCCTGCTCACTCCAGTCGAGTGCCTGGATACGAATTTCAGCCTGCCCGCCCCGTACATCTTGCACCTTGAAAATAAACACACCGCCTCCACTGTCGTCACAAACATCCATCTTGGCGTAATCTCCACCACGAGTCAAAAGTCAGGCTTCACAGCCCCCGCATATGAGTGTAAGGTCTGCCCCTTATCTGTCATCCCCCGTTAATAGTAAAGCAAGGAGTCATCGTCATGCCCAATAAGGAAGTGACCTATAATATTTCTGAATTGGCCGACGAGTTCGATATTACGCCCCGTACCCTGCGCCACTATGAAGAACTGGGGCTACTGACCCCAAGACGCAAAGGCAACTCGCGCATATACAGCCACAAGGACAGGATAAGGCTGGCACTCACCATTCGCGGTAAACGACTGGGTTTCAGCCTGGCAGAAATGCGGGAGCTGTTCGAGCTCTACGATGCCGAGCACCGTTCCCGCCCCCAGCTGCACTCCATGGTCGCCATGATTGCAGAAAAACGTGCCAGCCTGCGGCAGCAGCAGGAAGACATAGAAAAGGTGCTCGCCGAGCTGGACGCCGCCGATATCAAGGCCCGGGAAACCCTGGAAAAAATGAAGCACCACTAAAAAGATAAAAGGCCCGCACTTGGCGGGCCTTCTTGATGTTACTCGCTCAGACTGATACTGGCCAGCTTGTCGAAGTAATCGGGAAAGGTCTTGGAAGTACACTTGGGATCCAGGATCACCACAGGCGTATCACTCAGAGCCACCAGCGAGAAACACATGGCGATACGATGATCGTTATAGGTGGCAATCTCGGCCTCCTGCAACTGAGCCGCCGGTGTCACCACCAGATAGTCTTCCCCTTCTTCCACCTCGACGCCCAGCTTGGCCAGTTCGGTCGCCATGGCGTAAAGCCGGTCGGTTTCCTTCACCCGCCAGTTATAGATATTGCGAATGCGGGTCGTGCCCTTGGCAAACAGCGCCGTAGTCGCGATGGTCATGGCCGCATCGGGAATATGGTTCATGTCCATGTCCACCGCCTGCAGAGGCCCCACATGCTCGGCTTCGATAAAATCGTCACCCCAGGTAATTTTGGCACCCATGGCTTCCAGCACCTCGGCAAAACGAATATCGCCCTGAATGCTGTCGCGACCGATACCGGTCACCCGCACCTTGCCCTTGATGGCGCCGGCCGCCAGAAAGTAAGAGGCGGATGACGCATCGCCTTCCACCAGAAAGTCGCCCGGCGACACATAGGTCTGATTACCTTTGACATAGAAGGTCTGGTAATTGTCATGCTCAAGCTCGACGCCGAATTGATGCATGATGTGCAGCGTAATGTCGATATAGGGCTTGGATACCAGCTCGCCCTTGATATGGATGCGGGTATCACCAGACGCCATGGGCGCAGCCATCAAAAAAGCGGTCAGAAACTGGCTGGACACGGAGCCGTCGATATAAACATCGCCGCCCCACAGGCCTTTGCCATTGATAAACACCGGGGGATAACCGTCGGTCTTGAGGTAGCTGATATCCGCCCCGGCTTCTCGCAGGGCCTCCACCAGATGACCGATGGGCCGTTCCCACATGCGTGGCTCGCCGGTCAGGGTAAATTCACCCGTGCCCAGGCAGAGTGCCGCGCACAACGGTCGCATGGCGGTACCGGCATTCCCCAGAAACAGTGACACCGGCTCATTGGCACTGAAAGCGCGGCCCAGGCCGTGCACCACACACTCGGTTTTGTCTTCCGACAGCTCATACTGTACACCCAGGGTCTTGAGCGCATCCAGCATGTAACGGATGTCGTCACTGTCGAGCAGATTGGTCAGGCGAGTCGTGCCCTGAGCCTGAGCGGCAAGCAGTAGCGCCCGGTTGGACACTGACTTGGAGCCGGGCAGATTCACGGTGCCCTCCACCCGGGCAATAGGAGATAATTTAAGGCTTTCCATATGATTCCTGGAGATACGGGGTAAACAAAAACTGAGGCTGACTAGACGTTAACAGGGCTGATGCATCAGGGCAAGCTTACTACTGCCTCTTGGTGAAGTCCGAAGCGTAAGGGGTGAGAAGTCAGGCCTGTTATCGCCTTTTCTGGCCCAGTTTTCACGGGGAGATCCCACAGCCGATAATGAGATCTCCCGAATAAATTCGGCCCGACAAGAGAGGGGATTACTCCCCGCTTGCGGCTGGCCGATTTTTTAGCCCAGGACCTTTGCCAGCGCGTCCATGCAGCGCTGGTTTTCCTGCTCCAGCCCGATGCTGATGCGCAGGCAGGTCGGCAGGCCATAACCGGCGATAGGCCGTACTATAACCCCTTCGCGCAACAGTGCCTCGAACACGGGCGCCGCATCACGCTGCAAGTCCAGGGTGATGAAGTTACCGCGAGAAGGCACATAACGCAGGCCTTGCTGCTGGAAGAAGGCTTCGTAACGGGCCATCTCGCGCCGGTTCAAATCAACCGCCTCGGACAGGTAAGCCTCGTCACCCAGGGCCGCTTCCGCCGCCGCCAGCGCCAGGCTGTTGCAGTTGAAGGGCTCCCGCACCCGATTCAGTACGCCAATCAGCTCCGGGTTAGCCACCATGTAACCGACACGCAGACCCGCCAGACCATAGGCCTTGGAGAAGGTACGAGACACGATAAGGTTGGGGTATTGCGCCAACCAGTCGATGGACGGATGTCGCTCATCTTCATCCACATACTCGGTATAGGCCTCGTCCAACACCACCAGTACCTGCTCCGGCACCTTGGCCAGAAAAGCTTCCAGCTCGGCTCTGGTCAAGAAGGTGCCGGTCGGATTATTGGGGTTGGTAATACACACCAGCTTGGTCTGCTCGGTAATGGCCGCCGCCATGGCGTCCAGATCATGACCGAAGTCCTTGGCCGGCACCTCTACCGCCTTGGCACCATGGGCCTGAGTGGCCATGGCATACACGATAAATGTGTACTGGGAAAACACCACCTGCTGACCGGACGAAACGAAGGTGTGATACACCAGGTCAATCAACTCGTTGGAGCCGTTACCCAGGATCAGCTGGTCGGTATTGACCCCCAGCTTGGCGGCCAGCGCCGACTTCAGGGCAAAGCCGTTGGCGTCCGGGTAACGCGCCAGCTCCGGCAGTGCCTGCTCGATGGCGGCTTTGGCCTTGGGTCCCAATCCCATGGGGTTTTCGTTGGACGCCAGCTTGACGCTGTTACTGATGCCGAGCTCACGCTCCAGCTCTTCCACCGGCTTACCCGGCTGATAAGGGTGTAACTTCTCTACCCCGGCATTGGCCAGGGCCAGATAATCAATACTCACAGTGACTCCTTTGAATTCTTCTCTATCAAGCGCGACGACAATAGCGTGAACTTCGAGCTAACCGGAGACGGTAGCAAGAGGCAACAGAGTTGCCTCCCCCGACACGCTTCAAGCACATCCATGTGACGCTCAGCACATGACATCCCTGTCATGTGACGGTCGGCTGAGGCAATCCCTGCTGCCTCTTCCATGATGAGGAGTTGTCCGTTGGTGGTGCCGCCAGACGACTCCGCTGCAGAAGGAGGGCAAAGGGTGTCTGCTCCGCCGACCTTCTGTTTCAGGGATGAAACAGATAGCCCCCAGGGAGGGTTTACGGCGTGTCGGCGGAGTGAGCCCTTTGTCCGATTGACTACTGTATCCAAGCCAACAAGAACTTGTGATCAGGTAGCATGCTTAAAGCTTATGGCTTACAGCTGTGTTCAACCGTGCTGTTTGGCGAACTTGTCCATGAAAGCCACCAGCGCCTGTACCCCTTCGATGGGCATGGCGTTATACAGGCTGGCACGCATGCCACCCACGATGCGGTGGCCCTTCAGCGCCAGCAACCCTTCAGCCTTGGCTTCCTTGAGGAAGGCCTCGTTCAGGCTGTCGTCTTTCAACTGGAACGGAATGTTCATCCAGGAACGGGTTTCTGGGTGCACATTGTTGCTGTAAAAATCGCTGGTATCCACGTAGTTGTACAGCAGCTCGGCCTTGGCCTTGTTGCGCTCACCCATGGCTTCCAGACCGCCCTGGCGCTTCAGCCACTGGAACACCAGCCCGGCCAGATACCAGCCGTAGGTCGGCGGGGTATTGAGCATGGAGTCGGCCTTGGCCATGGCCGCGTAGTCCATGATGGCCGGGGTATGCGGACAAGCCTGCTTGAGCAGGTCTTCGCGCACTATCACCACAGCCAGACCGGACGGGCCGATGTTTTTCTGGGCACCGGCATAGATGAGACCGAATTTGCTGACATCGATGGGGCGAGACAGAATGGTGGAAGACATGTCCGCGATCAGCGGCACCTCACCGGTTTCGGGCACGAAGTGATATTCGATGCCTTCAACGGTTTCATTCGGGCAATAGTGTACGTAGGCGGCGGTCGGGTCGAGATCCCAGCGCTCAGCCAGCGCACGAGGGCCGTTGTCGGTGGCTTCAAAGCCGTCCAGCACCCGTACCTTGCCCACTTTTTCTGCTTCCGCCACGGCAGATTTGGACCACTGACCAGTTACTATGTAATCGGCTTTGGCATTCTGTCCCATCAGGTTCAGCGCCACGGCGGCAAACTGACCGCGACCGCCGCCCTGCAGAAACAGCACCTTGTAATTATCCGGCACCTGCATCAAGTCACGCAGGTCCTGCTCGGCCTGGGCCGCGACCGCCATATAGTCCGCGCCGCGGTGACTGAGTTCCATCACCGACACACCCAGACCATTAAAATCGCGAAACTCGGCCTGAGCCTGCTGCATGACCTCAACCGGCAACATGGCCGGACCCGCGCTGAAGTTATAAACCATCTTCTCCATTTTCCCTGAGTTACCTATACGCTAAATAATCGATAAAACGGCCGCATGACGCCGGCACCCTGTATTATCACCACGACTACATCGTTTTTACACGTCCAGACGGCCAAGTCAAAGTGATTTTGTATATTGAATCGCAGTTGAACAAAAGGGGCCGCTGGGGCCCCTTGTTATCAACACACGTTATTTACACTTCACTGTCCGGGTCTTGTTGCTCGTCGTCCCCGTCAACGTCGGCTTGAGCGTCAGATTGGGCGTCGTTCTGCTCGTCAGCCAGGGTATCGATGTCATGCTCGCCCTCACCGTCAATCAGCTCGTCGTCTTCTTCGGGCTCTTCGATACGTTGTAGACCCACCACCTGCTCGTCTTCTCCGGTACGGATCAAACGCACGCCGGCGGTGTTACGGCTGATCAGGCTCACTTCCAGCACCCGGGTGCGCACCAGAATACCGCCGTTGGTGATCAGCATGATCTCGTTGCTGTCATCCACCTGAATGGCGCCGACTACCGGGCCGTTACGATCGCTGACCTTGATCGAGACCACACCCAGAGTGCCACGACTCTTGGTCGGGTATTCTTCCAGTGAGGTACGCTTGCCATAACCATTGGCAGTCACTGTCAGAATGGGACCTTCACCGCGCGGAATGATCAGTGACACTACCTTGTCATCCCCCGCCAGGCGAATGCCTCGCACACCGGAGGCGGTACGACCCATGGGACGTACGCCCTTGAAGGTGCCCTTGCTTTCTGCGGCTTCGGTTTCTGACCCTTCGCCTTCTTCTATACCGGTATCTATACCAGTTTCGTCCTGCTCGTCGTGGCTTTCCACGTCGGCATGGCCGCTACCTTCGGCGAAACGCACTACCTTGCCCGCATCGGAGAACAGCATGATCTCGTTGCTGCCGTCGGTGATATCGACACCGATCAACTCATCGCCTTCGCGCAGGTTGATGGCGCGAATGCCGGACGCCAGCGGACGGCTGAAGGCCGACAGGCTGGTTTTCTTCACGGTGCCGTCGGCGGTGGCGAAGAAGACGTATTTATCGTCGCTATATTCCTGAACCGGCAGGATGGCGGTAATACGCTCTGCTTCACTCAGCGGCAACAGGTTGACAATGGGTCGGCCGCGGGCGGCACGACTGGCCTCCGGCAACTGATAGACCTTGAGCCAGTACACCTTGCCGGCGGTCGAGAAGCACAGAATGGTGTCGTGGGTATTGGCCACCAGCAGACGTTCGACGAAGTCTTCCTGCTTCATCTTGGTCGCCGACTTGCCACGGCCACCGCGACGCTGGGCTTCATAATCGGTCAGCGGCTGATATTTCACGTAGCCCTGATGGGACAGGGTCACCACCACGTCTTCCTGAGTGATCAGGTCTTCGATGTTGATCTCGGCGCTGGAGGCGGTGATCTCGGTACGACGGGCGTCGCCGAACTGTACCTTGACCGCTTCCAGTTCTTCCCGGATCACTTCCATCAAGCGCTCGGGGTTATTCAGGATATACAGCAGCTCGGCAATCAGGGTGAGCAGGTTCTGATATTCCTCGAGAATTTTCTCGTGCTCGAGACCGGTCAGGCGGTGCAGGCGCAGGTCCAGAATGGCCTGGGCCTGTTGCTCGGTCAGGTAATAAACACCCTCGCGAATGCCGAATTCGGGCTCTAGCCACTCGGGACGGGCGGCATCGTCACCGGCGCTCTCCAGCATGCTGGCCACGTTACCCAATTCCCAACCCTGACCGACCAGTCCAGCCTTGGCTTCGGCCGGGGTCGGCGAACGGCGAATAAGCTCGATGATAGGATCGATATTGGCCAGGGCAATCGCCAGACCTTCCAGGATGTGGGCCCGGTCCCGCGCCTTGCGCAGTTCAAACACGGTACGGCGGGTCACCACCTCACGACGGTGCTGAATAAAGCAGCTCAGCATGTCCTTCAGGTTGAAGATGCGCGGCTGATTGTTATCCAGCGCCACCATGTTGATGCCGAACACGTTCTGCATCTGGGTCTGTGAATAGAGGTTATTAAGAATAACCTCACCCACTTCGCCTCGGCGCACTTCAATCACGATGCGCATGCCGTCCTTGTCGGACTCATCGCGCAAGGCACTGATGCCCTCGATGCGTTTTTCCTTGACCAGCTCGGCGATTTTCTCGATGAGCCGCGCCTTGTTCACCTGATACGGCAGCTCGGACACGATAATGGTTTCGCGACCGGTCTTCTCGTCGGTCTGCACTTCGGCCAGGGCACGCACATAAATCTTGCCGCGACCGGTACGGTACGCATCGATGATGCCGGATTTGCCATTGATGATGCCGCCGGTAGGAAAGTCCGGCCCCGGGATCAGCTCGATCAGCTGATCGATGGTGATGTGTTCATCTTCAATCAGCGCCAGACAGCCGTCCACCACCTCATTCAGGTTATGCGGCGGAATATTGGTGGCCATGCCCACGGCAATACCGGAAGAACCGTTTACCAGCAGGTTTGGTACCTTGGTCGGCATGACCGCCGGTATCATCTCGGTGCCATCGTAGTTGGGCACCCAGTCGACGGTTTCCTTATCCAGGTCGGCCAGCAGTTCGTGGGCGATCTTGTCCATGCGCACTTCGGTATAACGCATGGCGGCGGCGGAATCACCGTCCACCGAGCCGAAGTTGCCCTGGCCGTCGACCAGGGTATAACGCATGGAAAAATCCTGTGCCATACGCACTATGGTGTCGTATACGGCACTGTCGCCGTGCGGGTGATATTTACCTATTACATCACCTACCACACGGGCCGATTTCTTGTAGGGCTTGTTCCAGTCGTTGCCGAGCTCGTTCATGGCGAACAGCACGCGGCGATGTACCGGTTTCAAACCATCTCGAACATCGGGAAGCGCCCGCCCCACGATCACGCTCATGGCGTAATCCAGGTAAGAGCGTTTCAGCTCTTCCTCGATGTTTATCGGCATGATTTCTCGGGCCAGATCGGTCATAGAAAGCCTTGTCCCCAGTTTATTGTTGATATCGCAATAAAAAACGCATCATTCTACCATACAAATGCGTGCAGGGAGCAGTCATGCTGGCAGCGAAAACCGACTGGGCTATAATGGCCGCTCTGCACATTAATCTGACCATCGTTTAAGGCGTTGCCCGTGAATGTAGACCAACAGGAAATCGACAAATTCGAGGCCATGGCCTCCCAGTGGTGGGATCTGGAAGGCAACTTCAAGCCTCTGCACCGGCTTAACCCGCTGCGCCTGAACTGGATTGCCGACAAGGCCGAGGGTCTGTTCGGCAAACAGATCATCGATATTGGCTGTGGCGGCGGTATTCTCAGCGAAAGCATGGCCCGGGAAGGCGCCGAGGTGACCGGTGTCGACATGGGGCAGGAGCCACTGGCCGTGGCCCGGCTGCACGCACTGGAAATGGGCGTGAGCGTCAGCTACCGCCAGAGCACCGCCGAACAAGTGGCCGCCGAACACGCGGGCCAGTTTGATGTGGTCACCTGCATGGAGATGCTGGAACACGTGCCCGAGCCCGGCTCCGTGGTGCAGGCCTGTGCCGACCTCGCCAAACCCGGCGCCACCCTGGTGTTTTCCACCATCAACCGCAATCCCAAAGCCTGGCTGATGATGATCGCCGCGGCCGAGCACCTGTTCAAAATGGTGCCCAAGGGAACCCACGATCACCGCAAGTTCATCACCCCCGCCGAGCTGTGCCGCTACATCGAGCAGGCAGGTCTGGTGGTCAGGGACATCAGCGGCGTTGTCTATCAGCCGCTATCCGGCAACTTCAAGCTCAGCCGGGATGCGGACGTCAACTACATGGTGCATGCCATCAAACCGGAGTAAGCCATGACCTTTCAAGCGGTGCTGTTCGATCTGGATGGAACCCTGCTGGACACGGCCGGCGACATGGGGGCCGCCGCCAACCATGTGATAGAGAGCCTGGGCTTGCCGGCCCTGACCGAGGCGGTGTTGCAATGCACCACCTCGGACGGCTCCTATGCCCTGCTCAAAGCCGGTATTCACCCGGAATTGATCGAGCATCACGGGCTGGAGCAGCTGCGTCGGCAGATGCTGCTCTTTTATGGTGACAACCTCTGCCACCATACCCGCCCCTATGACGGCGTACCGGCACTGCTTGACTGGCTGAACCTGAGCCATATTCCCTGGGGCGTGGTGACCAACAAGCCCGCCGCCCTCACCGATCCGCTGCTGGCCGGGCTGGCGCTGTTTCGCCACTGCGGCGTGACCGTCAGCGCCGATACCCTGCCCCAGAAAAAACCCCACCCGGCACCCCTGCTGTTTGCCGCCGAACAACTGTCGGTGCAGCCGGAACGCTGTGTCTACATCGGCGACCACAGACGCGATATCGATGCGGGGCGGGCCGCCGGCATGACTACTGTGGCGGCGACCTGGGGATATATCTCCGCCGGCGAAGACCCGAACAGCTGGCAGGCGGATCATCAACACGGCACGGTTTTCGCGTTGGCCGACTGGCTGAAAGACACATTCGACGCCAAGCGATGAAAGATCCGGCGGGATCTCCAATACCCCTTTTTTGCAAGCCAAATATTTTTAAAAATGTTTCCTGCCGGCCATAAAATAACCAGACTTTTGCCAGCGCCAGACTCCCAAAGGGATAGACGTTAGTAAGTACAAACCTTTGCCGCAAGATCACAGATTATCCACAAGCTTTACCGGCTTCCGCCGGCTTGAGAATTGTGAGCTAACCCACTATATTGTGCCCACTATCACATAAGACAACTAGATGTTGTGCTTCTTCCGGCCATCAACCACACTATGTAGGGTACTGATGACACGGGATGTTTTTGCCGAAGTAGACGCAACACCACTGGGAGAAGGTCCGTTTCATGAATAAACATCTGCTGGTTACTAAACGTTCTGGCGCCAAGGAGCACCTCGATCTGGACAAGATCCATCGTGTGATCACCTGGGCCGCCGAAGGGCTGGACAATGTCTCCGTCTCCCAGGTGGAGCTGCGGTCACACATCCAGTTCTACGATGGTATCCGCACCGAAGATATTCACGAGACCATCATCAAGGCCGCCGCCGATCTGATTTCCGAGCAAACCCCGGATTATCAGTATCTGGCCGCCCGCCTCGCCGTGTTCCATCTGCGCAAGAAGGCCTATGGCCAGTTCGAGCCGCCCCGTTTTTATGATCATATTGCTCGCCTCACCGAGATGGGCAAGTACGACCAGCACATTCTGGCCGATTACAGCCGCGACGAACTCGACGCCCTGGACGCGCACTTGGATCACGACCGAGACCTGACCTTTTCCTATGCAGCGGTCAAGCAGCTCGAAGGAAAATACCTGGTGCAAAACCGGGTGACTGGCGAGATTTACGAAAGTCCCCAGTTCCTCTATATGCTGGTGGCCGCCTGTCTGTTCTCCAAGTATCCGAAAGATACCCGGCTGAGCTTTGTTACCCGCTTCTATGATGCGGTGTCCCAGTTCAAGGTGTCTTTGCCCACGCCCATCATGTCCGGCGTGCGTACCCCGACCCGCCAGTTCAGCTCCTGTGTACTGATCGAGTGCGGCGACAGCCTGGACTCAATCAATGCCACCTCCGGCGCCATCGTGCGCTATGTGTCCCAGCGTGCCGGTATCGGCATCAACGCCGGTCGCATCCGTGCCCTGGGCAGCCCCATCCGTGGCGGTGAGGCTTTCCACACTGGCTGTATCCCCTTCTACAAACACTTCCAGACCGCGGTTAAATGCTGCTCTCAGGGCGGTGTACGTGGTGGTGCCGCTACCCTGTTCTACCCCATGTGGCACCTGGAAGTGGAATCACTGCTGGTACTGAAGAACAACCGCGGAGTGGAAGAAAACCGCGTTCGTCACATGGACTACGGCGTGCAGATCAACCGCTTGATGTATCAGCGCCTGATCCAGGGTGGCGACATCACCCTGTTCTCGCCCTCTGACGTGCCCGGCCTGTATGACGCCTTCTTCGAAGATCAGGCAAAGTTTGAAGAGTTGTACGTCAAGTACGAGCAGGACAGCAGCATCCGCAAACGCACCCTCAAGGCGCTGGAGCTGTTCTCGCTGATGATGCAGGAACGTGCCGGCACCGGCCGTATCTACATTCAGAACGTGGATCACTGCAACACCCACAGCCCCTTCGACCCGGCGGTGGCGCCGGTGCGCCAGAGCAACCTGTGTCTGGAAATCGCCCTGCCCACCAAGCCGATGATGGACATCAACGACGAGAACGGCGAAATTGCGCTGTGTACCCTGTCGGCCTTCAACCTGGGCGCCATCAGCGACCTGAGTGAACTGGAAGAGCTGGCCGAACTGGCGGTACGTGCGCTGGACGCCCTGCTCGACTACCAGGACTACCCGCTGCTGGCAGCCCAGAAAGGCTCCATGAACCGTCGTACTCTGGGCATTGGCGTCATCAACTACGCCTATTACCTGGCCAAAAACGGCGTCAGATATTCCGACGGCAGCGCCCTCGGTCTGACCCACAAGACCTTCGAAGCCATTCAGTACTACCTGCTGAAGGCCTCGGTCAAGCTGGCGAAAGAATTCGGCCCCTGCCCGGCCTTTAACGAGACCACCTATTCCCAGGGCGTTCTGCCGATCGATACCTATAAAAAGGATCTGGACAAGCTCTGCCAGGAGCCGCTGCACCTGGACTGGGAAAGCCTGCGCGAAGAAATCAAGACCGTTGGTCTGCGTAACAGCACCCTGACCGCGCTGATGCCGTCAGAGACCTCCAGCCAGATTTCCAACGCCACCAACGGCATAGAGCCGCCCCGTGGTCTGGTGTCGGTCAAGGCATCCAAAGACGGTATCCTCAAGCAGGTGGTACCGGAATACGCCGAGCTGAAGAACCAGTACGAGCTGCTGTGGCAGATGCCGTCCAACGACGGTTACCTGCAGCTGGTGGGCGTAATGCAGAAGTTTGTGGATCAGGCCATTTCCGCCAACACCAACTACGATCCTGCCCGCTTCGAGGGTGGCCGGGTGCCGATGAAGCAGCTGTTGAAAGACTTGCTCACCGCCTATAAATTCGGCCTCAAGACCCTGTATTACCATAACACCCGTGACGGTGCCGCAGACGCCCAGAACGATATGCAGGAAGATGACGGCTGTGCCGGCGGCGCCTGCAAAATTTAAATGATGATGGCGGGGTAACGCCCGCTCTGATTGGTTAAGAGGATCACCAGTCAGCAGGCAGACAACTCCGATTCCTTAAAGAGGATAAGGGAACGACTCTACCGACCGTGACATGCCAGGGATGGCATGTCCGAGCACCCAGGGGGCGAGCTTGCTCGCCGTGACGAGGCGTTTCAACCCAACCGAACATCCAGTGAATGTTCGCAGTGGGTTGAAACATCGAGTGTCATGTCCTCATGGCGTGTCGGTGGAGTTGGCCCTTTGGCCGATTTACTCGGATTTAGCAACAACGCTATCAGCACAGTGTCACCTCAGCTGACTTGGTACCAGGGGTCAATCCCCTACCCTTATGCGCGGAATAATAGAAATGTCTTATACCACTTTCAGTCAAATTCAGAACGACCATATGAAAGAGCCCATGTTCCTCGGTAATCCGGTGAACGTGGCCCGTTATGATCTGCAAAAATACGATATCTTCGAAAAACTGATCGAGAAGCAGCTGTCTTTCTTCTGGCGTCCGGAAGAAGTGGATGTGTCTCAGGATCGCATCGACTACCAGGCCCTGCCGGATCATGAAAAGCATATTTTCATCAGCAACCTGAAGTATCAGACCCTGCTCGACTCCATTCAGGGGCGCAGCCCCAACGTCGCCCTGTTACCGCTGGTGTCAATTCCCGAGCTGGAAACCTGGATTGAAACCTGGGCCTTTTCCGAGACCATTCACTCGCGTTCCTACACCCACATCATCCGCAACATCGTCAATAACCCGGCAACCGTGTTCGACGATATCGTGGCCAACGAGCAGATCCTCAAGCGGGCCGGTGACATTGCCGGCTACTACGACCAGCTTATCGAATACACCAACCTCTACCATCTGTTTGGTGAAGGTGAGCACGAGCTCAAAGGTCAGCCGGTCAGCATCAGCCGTTATGAGCTGAAGAAAAAACTCTACCTGTGCCTGATGAGCGTGAATGCGCTGGAAGCCATTCGCTTCTACGTCAGCTTCGCCTGCTCCTTCGCCTTCGCCGAGCGCGAGCTGATGGAAGGCAACGCCAAAATCATCAAGCTGATCGCCCGCGACGAAGCCCTGCACCTGACCGGTACCCAGCATATGCTCAATATTCTGCGCAGCGGTGATGACGATCCGGAGATGGCGCAAATAGCCAAAGAGTGCGAGCAGCAGTGCTTCGAGCTGTTCCGTGATGCGGCGATTCAGGAAAAGGAATGGGCCCAATACCTGTTCAAGGACGGCTCCATGATCGGCCTGAACAAGGACATTCTGTGCCAGTACGTGGAATACATCACCAACCTGCGCATGCAGGCGGTGGGCCTGTCCCCGGCATTTGACGGTGCCAAGCAGAACCCGATTCCCTGGATCAACGCCTGGCTGTCGTCCGACAACGTGCAGGTGGCCCCGCAAGAAGTAGAAGTCAGCTCGTACCTGGTCGGTCAGATTGACTCTCATGTCAGCCACGACGACCTCGGTGACTTCGAGCTGTGAGCCGCGTCTGCACCCGAGCGCTGAATTTTGAACTTCGGGCAGGAGAAACCCTGCTCGAAGGGCTGGAGCGCACCGGTCATGCGGTGGAATATCAGTGCCGCAGTGGTTACTGCGGCTCTTGCCGAACGACCCTGCTCGAGGGCTCGGTCAGCTACCAGCAAACCCCGCTGGCCTTCGTGACCGCCGGCGACATCCTGCCCTGCTGCTGTCGGCCACAGGGCGATGTCATCCTGGATCTGGACGCCGAACCGGTAAAGAAACAGGCTTAAGTAAACTCTTCACACTGCTCTTATCACCACTTTGGCTTAATCCCGTCTCCATGTACTGGAGACCAAAGGGTCGACTTGTGCAGGCAACAGTCCGCACCAAAAAACCAACTCGTTAGCCATTCTTATGCCGAAGATAATCCGTCATCAGGCGAACGTTGCGTCGGTTGGCCTTGAAGGCAAAATCGAACAGATCGCCGAAGATGGGGATGATACCAATCACCAGCTCCAGCAACACATTCAACCCCATGCGGGCCAGCACTCGGGCTGGCAGCTTCATGCGCGCGGCTTCCAGAATGATATAAGACGATAAGCCGGCGGCGGCCAGATCGCCCAGGCCGGGTACCAAGCCTATGATGCCGTCCAGCCCTATTCTGAAGCCGCCGGGCAAGCGGATGGCGCTGTCCAGCAACCAGGCGAAGCGATCCAGCCGCCTCATGGTGGCCGAATGCTTGCCCGCCTGGCCATCGGCAGCGCTCATGCTGCGGCGCCTGCTACGTTTATCAACACGCTCATTTTTTGGCGATGACCCACACCGCATGGACGATCCCGGGAATATAACCCAACAAGGTCAGCAGAATGTTGATCCAGAAATGCTTGCCGATACCTACTTGCAGAAACACGCCCAGCGGCGGCAACAAGATAGCGATGATGATGCGAATAAAGTCCATGATGGGCTCCTGATGATAACGAGTATGACAACGTTAGCAGACAGCCGAGCCGGCGGCTATCTGGAGGCAAGAGCTGGTCAGCGCTTGTCATTTGACTCCAATGGGAACGGGTGCCAGCTCAGGCGCCCATTCTGCTCGAAAGATTGCTCCCGCTCACAGACAAACAACTGCTTGCCCATTTCAATCACAGACCCCCTCGAATAACGCCGGTCTTCATAGAAGCATACCGGATCCAGACCGGAGGTGACATTCAGCTCCACCGGTGGCCGGGTACTGGTGCTATTGGCGGCCGCCATGGCCGACAGACAGAATGAGCCCCAAACAAGACCCTTCAACATGACACATATCCTCTTTACCGAAGTGCAGGAGTTGAAAGAAGCATCATTCCCAGTAAGCGGATCATAAATGGCTTGCTGCACCCCTCCGGCAATTGTACCGATCGGATCAATTATCTTATCGGTAATCGTCAGAAGCCGGTGCCACATGCAACGAACCCACTCCCCTACGACGAAGGGCGCAAGGCATTTCAGGACAGATTCCTTGCATCGTGACGGCGTTCTGAATGCGCAGTCCTTGGCGTGACTTCAGGTGCGGCAGCCAAGACTTGACCTTACAGGCTCTGTCCGACCGGCAAATTTCGACCGATGTAGGTCGTTCAGAGTTGCAATTAGAGTGGACATTGTGATGCACCCCACCGACTCTTCTGCTTACCCCGGGGCGGGCGAAAACCTGAAATTCTGGCCCCCAGGCCGCTCCCGAGCGGCGTCAGTTTTCCAGCTTTTCAGGTTTTCAGTTTCCCAGGGCGTTGTGGGGCGAAATTCTGCTCAGTCCGTCGCCCCCAGAATCGCCATCGCCTCCGCGTGCTCCATCATGTACTCCCGCAGCAAGTGGAAATGACGGCCTGTCGAAACTGGTCGAATATTAACCACTCCCGATCAGCGGTTGACCCTCGATACGATAACTAACGCCTTATTTTGATCTTATTGCAGCGTGAATAAGGTGGTCACTCGATGTACTGTACGGGCCGCCTTATTGGTTAAATATCGACCAGTCACAATATTGGGCCTTTTCAGGCTTACAATTAAGACTTCAGCGTTGGCGCGCGGAGATGGAGACATTTGTGATGACTTGGAGCTTAATGCCATTTAAAAGAATGAACTAAACATCTATCACCTCCTCGACTCGGGCGAAGCCACAAACCGCGGTTTGCGTCGGCGCGTGTTGAACCTATGCTAGGACGGTGGTCGCCCTGCAAGGTGGTATGTGCAAAACCGGACTATCGGTGATGAGGCGGATTGGACAATCGCCGCTCACAGGAGCAAATACGAATGCCAGGAAGCCAACGACCCGGAATTGAATTGCCCACGATGCTGCTGTGGATGCTGCGCGCCGCAGGATTCGTCATACTGCTGTTCGCCTGTACGGCGCCTACCTTGGCGCAAGATGTCACCCCGGCTGCGCCGCGGCAGCCCGTGACTGTCGTTCCCGAAGCAAGCGATGCAAAGATTGCGAGCCGCTTGCAACGCATCCTGAAATCGACCGGATGGTTCGATGTAGCGCACGTCTCAGTGCATGACGGGGTCGTATTTCTCGACGGCACGACTGGTACTCAGGAACATCGGGCCTGGGCCGGAACTCTCGCCGAAAACATGCAAGGTACAGTCGCCGTCGTCAACCGGATCGAGTCCGGTGCCGATGTCGGCTCTACCTTTGAGCGCGCAGGCGAAGAATTCACAAGTTTCTACCGGCAGATGCTCAGGGTCTGGCCGCTGGTGGCGCTCGCCGGCCTCGTCATCCTGGCCACATGGCTGACCGCCAGGCTGGTAGCGCTGGCGGTTCGGCTGATATTCGCAGGCCGCATCGAGTCACCGCTGCTGCTGTCGGTTGTGGCGCGGGCATTTGCAGTTCCAGTCTTCCTGCTAGGCATCTATTTCGTGCTGCAATTTTCAGGGTTGACGCGGCTGGCCCTCACGGTGCTTGGCGGCACCGGGCTGATCGGCGTTATCATCGGCTTCGGACTGCGCGACATTACCGAGAATTTTCTGGCGAGCATCCTGCTAAGCATGCGCAACCCCTTCCACAGCGACGACCTGATCGATGTCGCCGGGCACACAGGTGTGGTGCAGAACCTGAATTTCCGCAGCACCGTTCTGCTCACGCTTGACGGCAATCAGGTGCAGATCCCCAATTCTACCGTCTACAAGAGCATCATCAAGAATTACAGCAGCATTCCGAGCCGCCGCGCCGAGTTCACGGTCGGCATCGGTTACGATTCCTCGGCCGCCAAGACGCAGACCCTAATCGCAAAAGTGTTGCAGGAGCATCCTGCCGTCCTCGATACGCCAGAGCCGCTAGTTCTAGTGGAGGAGTTGGGCCCGGCAACGGTGGATTTGCGCGTCTATTACTGGTTCGATAGCAACACTTACTCGCCTAACAAAATCAATTCGGCCTTGCTGCGCCAGACCAAGAACGCGCTACTCAAGGCCGGCATCGAACTTCCGGATTCCGCGCGCGAAGTGATTTTCCCCAAGGGCGTTCCCGTTGTCCAGATGACGAATTCCACACAAGTTAGGCGTGAATCCGAAAACGACGCTGGGCGGGCTCCCGCAGCAGACGAGAATAGCGATACGACGCCCAGTGAAGGCAACTTGTCAAATGAAACTGTAGAGATGCGGGAACAACAATCCAAAGGCAACCTGCCGGAAACCCAGGAAAACCTGCTCAAGAAATAGCGTGCTCGATCCGCGCGCTTCTTGTGCTCTGGAAGCACTGGATTTATCGCCGCAGCTCGTCGAGCGAGTGCATAAACTTTACGAGGAACTGGGGCGTGAGGGCGTTCGGGCTGTCCAGGAATCGGAGGATCGCGAGCTAGCAGCCTGTCGGGGTTAGCACTGATCTACTGCGGAAACGCCGATTTTGGTTATTCTTTGTACTATTTTTTCGTTAAATAGAACCACTATTCGCCTCAAAAGAGCCCAAAAACTGCCATTCCCTCGCTACGATCGGTCAAGTCCGACAGGCTGCTAGAGACTGCCGACGTAGAAACCAAAAAATAGTCCGGAATCTTTACAGCGGCTTTGCTGACCGAAAGGAACAATATGAAAATCAATTTTCAAGACTTCCAAGTGTCGCCTGGAGAAGAGTTCAAACTCAGCGAACGCCGGACGAAGGTGAACGTGTTTCTTCAAGTCGAAGACACACTTTCACAAACGGCTCGATGAGAGCTGGCGGCTGGACAAATAAGGTCGAACCGATGCGAAAGCGATTGCTCAGCGTTAAGCAGTCAACCGCGTGGCGGGTTCTCTGCCGCGCTTACGCACGCTGGGTGGAAGCGGATGGCAACGAGGGCGCCGCCGCCTTTGCCTATTACCTGCTGCTGTCATTCCTGCCTCTGGTCATCCTGCTGGTGACCGCCGGTTCGCTGTTCGCTGTTCGTCGAGCGCGACGTGGCGACGCAGGCGGTCGTGCAGTGGGTCAATCATTACATACCGCTGACCGGTGAACAGGAACACTCCGCCGTGACGGCCATTGGCGGCATGCTGGCGGCCCGCGGCCAGATCAGTCTGGCGGCGATTCCATTATTGCTGTGGAGCGCGCTGCAATTGCTGGGCATGTTGATCCGGACCACGAACCGCCTCTGGCATTCGCCGACTTACAATTGGTGGAAGTTGCCGTTGAAAAGCCTTGCCCTGCTCGGCATCACGGTGAGCGCCGTGTTGATCGGCATTTTGCTGCCCGGGATGGCACGGATGTTCCGGGAATGGCTCACCACCCGGCTCGGATTTCCCGGTTGGATGTTCACCATGATTTTCCAGCTCATTCCGTGGCTGGTTTTGTTCTACGGGCTGATCATGATTTACCGGCTGGCCCCCAGCCGGGCCACCCGATTTTCCGAAGTCTGGCTCGGCGCGCTGGCCGCGACGCTCTTGATCTCGATTGGCGAATGGCTGTTTCTGCTTTACGGGATCCACTTCACGAGCTTCAACGCCCTCTACGGCGCCTTGGGCGGCATCATGGCGTTTCTGCTGTGGATTTATCTCTCAAGCTGCGTCTGCGTGTTCGGCGTCTGTTTTTGCGCGGCGCTGGCGGAGGTCCGGGCGAAAGCCGATGGTTCGTTGCAACCAACCGGTGGGTGAGAAACTTCGCACTTTAACTGGCCAACAAAGGTGAATGTTAATTTATGAACAAGCTCAAACAGTTCTGGAGCAACCTGCTGGGCAGCTTTTGGTTCTTGCCCTCGCTGATCGTGGCGGGCAGCCTTGCGGTCGCGGTGGCCTTGATTCAAGTGGACACCGCCGGCGGTCAACAGTGGATGTCCCGCTGGCCGCTTCTGTTTGGCTCCAGCGCGTCGGGCGCACGCGGGGTGTTGTCCACGATCGCCGGCTCGATGATGACCGTGTTGGGCGTCACGTTTTCGATGTTGTTGGTGACGCTGGCGCTGGCCTCCAGCCAATACACCTCCCGCATCCTGCGGAACTTCATGCGCGACCGCGTCACGCAAGTTGTGCTCGGCATTTTCGCCGGCGTTTTCATTTATTGTCTGATCGTGCTGCGCACCATTCGCGGCACGGACGCGGCGGGATCCATTCCGAGCCTGGCCGTGACTTTTGGCGTCGTGCTGGCGATCAGCGGCATCGGCGCGCTCATCTTCTTCATTCATCACATCGCCGCTTCGATCCAGGCATCGAGCATCATTGCCTCGGTGGCCGAAAAAACCCTGGTGGCCATTGACTGGCTTTTCCCGCAGAAATTTGGCGAAACGCCGGTGGACGACGATGAGGATCAGTCACCTCTCCCGTTGCCGGAACGGAACTGGCAGGCCGTCCCGGCCCGGGTAAATGGCTACATCCAAAGCGTGGATAACGCGGCGCTCCTGCGCCTGGCACGGGAGCATCAGACCATCGTGCGGATGGAACACGGCATCGGCGAGTTTGTGGTTCAAAACACCACGCTCGCCTCGCTGGCGCTAGAGGCTCCGCCGGAACCGGAACTCATCGCCGCGTTGCAGGCGGCCTACAGCATCCACCGCCTTCGCACGGTGGAAGAGGATGCCGCCTTTGGCATCCGCCAGATCGTGGACATGGCGTTGCGCGCCCTCTCGCCCGGCATCAACGACACCACGACGGCTGTGATGTGCGTGGATTATCTGACGGCGATTCTGGCGCGGCTGGCTTCTCGAAACATCCCTTCGTCGCATCGCTATGAGGAAGGGGAACTGAGATTGATCACCATCGGGCCGACCTTTGCCGGCCTGGTGGGCGAATCATTCGATCAAATCCGAGGCAGCGCCGGGGGCAATCTCGGCGTGATGCTGCGGATGCTCGGCGCGCTGCAAACCATCGGCAGTCTCACGACCAACCCGAGCCGGCGACGCGCGCTGTGTGAAGAAGCGCAATGGATCGCCGAATTGGCCGACCGCACCATCGAGTCGCCGCACGATCGGGAGCGGTTTGAGAGCCGCCTGGCGAATGTGCGCGAAGCGCTCGGCGGCGACGGGAAGCCCACATGACTCCCCGCTATGTCCGACACCCAGGCCCAGGCGAGCGCCACGATGGCGCAGCCCAGCAGCACCAAGCCGCCGGAGGCCTGCCGTTGTGCGAACAGCTGGAACGGCCGCACCACGCGTTCCCCTGCGCGCTCGACCTGCGTCCGGCCCAACATCTCTTCCTCATACGCCAGACCGCCTGGATTCATGGTCGGTGGGACCCGTGCGCCGTGTCCGTGCACCGGCTTCTCGGCGTACGGGGCGGGAGGGTCGCGTGCGTGGGAATCATCCGTTCTGATTGTCGCGATCCGTGCCTGCTGCACCGTGCGCTGCCGCACAGACGAGGTCACTCAAGCCGGTCAGACTGTACGCTTGCCCTGGACGACTGCTGGTTGCGGGCCTGGTCAAGAACCATGTGGCATGCCGATGTCGCTGCAGAGATTGCCAGTGTGCTACCGGTGTAACCAGTCCATGCGGAGTCGAACCCGTCCCCGCCCGCCGGGCCAGAGGCATCACAAGAGGAAGCAACATGAAGACCACACCCGACACACTCACCCCCGCCAGCCTGGCCGAACTCGCGTCGTTCCAGGGGCGGCCCTGCCTGTCGCTCTACCAGCCGACCCATCGACGCCATCCAGACAACCAGCAAGACCCAATCCGGTTCCGCCATCTGGTGAAGGCGATGGAGACATCGCTGCGACAGCAACACGCGGCCGATGCCGTCCAGGCCCTGGTCGAGCCGTTTGAGGCCGTGGCGCAGGACCACGACTTCTGGAACCACACGCTGGACGGCCTGGCCGTGCTGAGCGCACCGGGCCTGTTCCGCGTGTTCCTGCTGCAGAGACCGGTGACCGAGTTGGCCGTGGTGGCCGACAGCTTCCACACC
>NZ_MPZM01000044.1 GCF_002936955.1 Oceanisphaera arctica
TTGAAGAGGTAGTCAATGATATGGGTGTTCGCTGGGCGTATCAGCTACAAGATATGACCGAGAAGCAAGAGTTTATTCAACGTTTATCTCTGTTTCTTTCACGTAAAGTGTTTGATGAGATAAGGCCCCTTAGGTTATATAATGACAGGTATGAAATTGCTAGTAATTTTGTTTCCTTAACTGTTTTAGAAGTTATTGATCGAGATAATGTAGTAGAAGAATTCATCTATGAATTAAATGAGGAGGAATCTGCTAGGATGCTTGCCGCAGGTATATATTTCGGTACCGAAAAATAAGACTGAACATGCCTGGTGAGGTATTCATAAGTTAAAAATGTAACAAGGCTAGCAGTGCGTCGATGGTCGCCGCTGTTTTGGGCGTTATGCATCAAGGAGAAACCTATGAAAGAGACCGGAAAAATAAACTATGTTGAAATTCCTTCACGAGATCTTGAAGCAACAAAAAGGTTCTTTGGTGATGCATTTGGATGGTCGTTTGTCGACTACGGCCCTGAATACGTAGCGATTGAGAACGCCGGCCTGGATGGCGGATTCTTTAAGTCAGAGCAGGTGGCTACGACCCACAACGGAAGTGTATTGATTGTCCTTTATAGTGACAATCTGGAAGCCACTCTCGAGAAAGTGAAGTTGTCTGGCGGGAAGATCGTTAAGGATATTTACCCTTTTCCGGGTGGTCGCCGTTTTCATTTCAGTGATCCAAATGGAAATGAGTATGCCGTATGGTCGGAGCCAAATACATAGCAATCGAAGAAACCGGTTTTTTTCTTTCAAAAGAAAAAAGACTGGCCTGCGGTCTGGGCAGGCCAGTAGTAAAGTGCTGCTTGATTACATCCCACTGAAGAGGTGGGTTACGCTACCGTGGGCTGTGAAGCGGTGGCTTTGTCAATGATCTGACGTACTCTGTCGTGAGTTTTTCCCAAGGCATCGGCCAGTTCTTCACAAAGAAACTCTATGCCATGGTTTAAATGTTTGCGGTCAGTCGCGCTCAGCGTGATCTGTTCTTGCATAACGCTCAGCCCTTTTACGAGTTCAGCGTAGCCAAACGGGTCACCTTTATCGATAGTTGCCTGATTAGCCGTAGCACGAACTTTCCATTTCCCGCTGAGTTTTCCTTGCCATTTTTTTAAATGATTAATAATTTCTCTTGCTTCCTTGGCACTCATAACACTGCGAATGGATTGGACTACACCGATACCATAACCGGGATGATAAATATGATCACCTTGATTGATATTGATAATATTCTCCTTGTGTCAGAAAAATACCATGAGTTAAGGTGCCCAATAAAAACAGCACGTTACGCTGTTTTTATGTTAAGTACAAGGTGAGGTTTTTTTTGAACAATTAAGCTCGCAGGGGAGGGTGTTTTACCGTGGATTTCTGACAGTCCATGCTTAATACTCTGCTACGCGTTAATTCAGGCCGCTGATGCGAGGCGCAAGATCCATATTCGATTTCACAATTGACAACGCTAAGCAATATCCAACGAAAATCAGTAGTGATGTATTTGAGATGGTGTCTTGAAAGCGGTGATTACGAGTTTGAGAAGCCTTCCATCGAAAGAGCTCTTCATGAATACTGGGATAAATAGTCAAACCACACCACACCAACAAAACGGAGGCTCGTATGAAAATATTTACTCCCTTGATGTTCGCATCCATCCTACTCCTATCTGCCTGTGCCAGTTCTCCGCAGGAGAAAATGGACGGCCAGGCGAATATGGCGGCGCCGTCAACGTTCCCCGAACATCAGTATCGGTGCGAGAGCGGCGAAACGATGAGGGTAAACTATCCCTCCACCGATTCGGCCAGGGTCCAGTATCAGGGCCGCGAATACACCATGAAGATCGCGGTGTCTGCCAGTGGTGCTCGGTACCTTGGTAGCGAGTTGGAGTGGTGGACAAAGGGCACTGGCCCCGGATCCGAAGGCTCGCTGCTCCGCCATCTGGCGGATAGTACTTCTGGTAATATCATCGAGCTTTGCACCGGGATCTGAGTACGATCCGGCAGGTTGCAGCCATACGCTCCGGAATTCCCCCGGCTGCCGGCTTCGCAGAGCCGGCAACCAGATCGCAGAGGATTGCTACCGCTTGCGGTGAATTACTTTTTGGCAGCCTCCGAAGGCGAGAGCTGGTGGTGCAGTGCTATCAATGCGGTTACCAGCTGACCGATAAAGTCTCGGGTAGTGGCATCTGCAAGCTGGCCCTGGCTATCAAATTTTTCATGAGCCCGGGCGATCATCACTTCGGGCTTATTCACGAAATGTACGTCGAGATAAATCATGATCTGGCGCAGATGATATTGCGCCCGGGCTCCGCCGAATGCGCTCATGCTTGAACTCATGATGGCGGCGGGCTTGCCGGCAAAGGGCTGTGGCTTCTGTCGGGATAACCAGTCGATGGCATTTTTTAATACGCCGGGCACCGAGTAATTGTATTCGGGTGTAGAGAACAGAATGGCATCGGCGGCCATTACCTTTTCTGCCAGCTGAAGCACTTCCCGCGGTGCCTTGTCGCCATCCAGTTCCTGGTTGTATAGCGGCAGGGTACCGATATCGAGCAGTTCAATTTCACAGTCTGCCGGTGCCATTTCCATGGCCACCCGAACCGCGGCGGTATTGTATGAATCTTTCCTTAAACTGCCTGAAAAGGCGACTATGCGGGTTTTATTGCTCATTGTTCACCTCCGTAACGTGAAGCAGGATGCGCCTGAGGGCGCTCGGGTTGACGTATTTTGCAGACTGAAATGCCGGTGCGGGTGTGACCGCCTCCTGACGGTGGCACACAAGGCAAGGATCAACATCTGCTAGCCGTGTTTTAATGCACCGAATTTTCCCGTCTGAAAATCGGTCATTGCCTGTTTTATTTCGGCTTCGGTGTTCATCACGAAAGGGCCATAGCCAACCAGAGGTTCATCAATAGGCTCTCCGCTCAAAATAAGCAGTTCACTGTTCTGAGTCGCCTCCAGCTCCAGGCCAACCCCGACCTGCGATAAAATGACGGTCTGGCCTGCCGTAAGGGGTTGTCCGTTAACCTTTACCTCTCCCTTTCGTACCACCACGATCGCAGACCAGCCTTCTTCGATGGAAAGCTGATAGCGGGCCGATGCTTTGAGGATGCCATCCATCACCAGCATGGGAGTATGCGTTCTGGCCGGGCCGGTTAACCCCGCCAGTTCACCGGCAATGAGTCGTAAGGTGCCACTCTGGTCCGGTACTTCAAGGTAAGGGATTTGCCCGGCGGTGATGGTTTGATAACCGGGGGAGGTCATTTTGTCGTCTTGCGGCAGGTTGACCCACAACTGCATTATTTCAAGCATGCCCCCGGTTCGGGTAAAGGCCTCGGAATGAAACTCCTCGTGCAATATGCCGCTGCCGGCGGTCATCCACTGCACATCTCCCGGACCTATGGTGCCATGCTGACCCGTTGAGTCCTTGTGGGCGACTTCTCCTTCATAAACCAGGGTGACGGTTTCAAACCCGCGGTGAGGGTGCACGCCCACGCCACGCTTGTGATCGGCAGCGGAAAACTGCATGGGGCCGGCATAGTCGAGCAACAGAAAAGGGCTGACCGACTTTCCGTGATCCTGATAGGAAAACAGGGTCTTTGCAGGGAAGCCGTCGCCAACCCAGTGCGGATGAGGAGCGGTAAACACATTCAAAACGTTTTTCATGATCAGATCCTCGACAATCAATTTGCTGGGTATATGCGGTGTCACTCACAAGGCTCGGTGGCCATATCAACCAGGTGTTCCGTCGTGGTATGGGTGAACTGCGGGCTCTGTTCAATTGTCTGCGCCAGGCGAGTGGTTGCCTCGTTAACCTGGTCGGCTATAAACAGGCTGGTATTCGTTTTCGGCAGGGGCGGCAGCCCTTGTTCCACCACCACCATGTCCGGTTCGACCGTTTTTCGCGGAATCACCCCCACGCCTATGCCCGCGCGCACCGCCGCCAGCACGCCGGCCCGGCTCTGGCTGGTAAAGGCGATGCGATAGGGCAGCCCCATTTTCTCCAGCGCCTGGCAGGCGGAGTCCCGGTGATAACAGCCGTCAACAAACACCGCCAGGGGCAAGGGGTCCCGCAGATGGGTCATGTGCGTGTGTGAACGAACCCACACCAGCTCGTCCCGGTCGAGACGCAGCCCTCCATCAGACAACACCGGCATTTCGACCAGGGCCAGGTCCAGCTTGCCTTCTCTGAGTAGTGACAGCAGATGGTGAGGTCGGTGATCACAGAATACTTCCAGCCGTGCTTCCGGGTAGTTAAGCACAAAGGCTTCCAGCAGCGGTGTCAGGCTGCGGGTTGCGTATTGATCGTGGGTGCCGAAGCGCACCTTGCCGTCGATATCCGCATTCTGGAACGAGCCCAGGATCCGGTCGTGCAGGTTAAGTAACTGTTGCGCGTGAGATCTGAGCTGTTCTCCCGCCGGGGTTAACCGAACTCCATATTGCCCCCGTTCCAGCAGCGTTGTGGTCACCAGCTCTTCCAGCCTGCTCAGCTGCATGCTGATGGTGGAGGGGGCCCGGTGCAGCCGGCCTGCGGCCACCGTCAGGTTGAGTGTTTCCGCCACCATCACAAAGGTGCGTAACAGGGTAATGGGTAAATCACGCATGTTGAGTTTTCAATCTTGTTGAAGGCAGATATTGATATTTATCGATTTACCGAATTTTAACAAGCGTTCAGGATGGCCTGATTACTTACTCATCACAGGATCAGGGAGCGTCAGCGATGAAAATGGCCGTCATTTTTGGAATGAATCAGATAGTCAGCCATGGGTTTGGCATGTTTCTGTTTGCCGCCCTGGTACCGCTGATGCGGGAGTCGATCAGCCTCAGCCATTGGCATCTGGCCGCCATTGGTGCACTTACCCAGTTGGCTTATCTTGGCGGTGCCATGTTGCTGGGATTATTCGGCCACCGTCTGGGTACGGCCCGCCTGTCGCTGATGACCGGCACCCTGACTACCGGCCTGCTGTTTACCATGTCGCAACTCGAAAACCCGCTATACATTACCCTGGCGCTGACCTGCCTGGCCGCCAGTGCGGCCATCAGCTGGGGAACCATAGTGGAAATCATCAGCCGTTATGCCCGTTCCGAGCAGCGTTCGACCTATCTTTCCACCGCGTCCAGCGGCACCGCCTGGGGCTATGGCCTGAATGGCCTGATGATACTGCTGGTGGTGCCCGTATTGGGCTGGCAACACAGCTGGCAGATTGCAGGGGGAGTGGGCATGCTGGTCGTGGGCCTGACCTGGTATATGTTGAGGAGCCTGAACAAACCGTTAACCGCCACGGCAGAGCTCCCCGAGTCCATCATTCCCGCCTCTAAACTGCTTTCCACCATTTGCCGTGAAAGAACCGCCATGTTTGCCTGCCTTATCTGCTTTCTGGTCGGCTTTACCACCATGCCTTTTTCCAACTGGCTCAATACCTATCTCGATCAACTGGCGCTGCCGGTCGCGCTGGGTGGCTACACCTGGGCCACGGCGGGGATCACTGGTATGGTGGCCGGCGTACTCACCGGCCGGCTGGCCGACAGCAAGAGTCACGGCGTGGCACTGCTGGTGATCTTCAGCGGCTTCGCGCTGGGATTGCTGGCGTTTATCTATGATCCGGCCCGTTTTTCGCTGGTGGCCGGCTTTGGTTACGGTCTGATGTATTTCCCCATGTGGGGCATACTGGCGGGCTGGATAGGTCAGACCTATTCGTCTACCGCCACTATGCAAATCAGCGGTATCTGTATGGTGACCTTTGGTTTTGGGGGCACTCTGGGCAACCTGCTGGCCGGTTACCTCCGCGACACCACGGGAACGCTGGATGCAGTTTTCTTTACCCTGGCGGCGGCGTCGGTGCTGCTGGTTATGCTGGCCCTGTGGATACTGAGCGTCAGCCCCAAATCCCGCCCCATGCAACCGGCTGTCTGAACGGCGTTTATATAAAAAAGGCCGGGCAATACCCGGCCTTGTTGCGTAACGAGTCCGCTTAGTCGCGGTCGTTGGGCGCATCGTTAGAGACAGCAGACTTGGCTTTTGCCACCATCACCTGTTCGCCAGATCTGGCATGTCCGCCGGGGCGGCCATCGATATCAAAGTCCTGCTGCATCACCCTAAGGTTGGCAGAGGGCGCTTCACCTTCTTTGCCCACACCAAAATACACAGTGCTGTGAGGGAAGGGGATTTCGATGCCGGCGCTGTCGAAGTGCAGTTTCACCAGTCGGTTGTAGGCGCGCCCCACAGCCCACTGCATGCCCGGGGTGGTCTTGATACGCACCCGGATCACCACAGAGCTGTCGGCCAGGGCGATAACACCGGCTACTTCCAGCGGCGCCAGTATCTCGTGTTTGTTGTCTTCGCTGGCGGCCAGTTCGTCGAAGGCATTGTGCAGGTGGGCGATGGCTTCGTCGATGCTCTCGCGATAGGCGATGCCGTATTCACCTACATGGAAGGCGAACTCGCGCATGTAGTTGGACACCGTATCCACGCTGGAAAACGGAATAATGTGATAGGTGCCGCTGAGATCGCGAATGCCCACCGAGCGAATGCTGAGTTTTTCGGCGGTGCCGGTAATGCCGCCCAGGGTGACCACGTCACCGGTATTCATGGCATTTTCTATCTGAATGAACACCCCGGTAATAATGTCCTGCACCAGTTTCTGGGCACCAAAACCGATGGCCAGGCCCAGTACACCGGCACCGGCGATAAGCGGGCCTATGTTAATGCCGATCTCGGCCAGCGCTATCATGGCGGTCATGGTCACCAGGGTGACCGCCAGCGCACTGCGAAACAGCAACAGCAGGGTTTGCACCCGCGCAGAAGGTTCGCCGCCGCCGGTTTCGGGATTGAGCTTGTGCTCAATCATGCTGGCAAAGGCCACCCACAGCGCGGCGGCCACAGACAGTATGATGGCAACACCAATTATCTTGCCCATGAGCTTGCCGCCGGACTCCGAGGCATACCAGGCCGCAAGATCCAGCGCCTGCCAGGCGTTCAGTACCAGCAGAATGGCGGCAATGACGATCAAAAAGCGAAGAAAGCGCAGGGCATTGGGCACATAGCTGTTTATCCGTGCTTCCAGCAGCGGCAACTTGCGGCGCAATTCGTCCGAGAGGGTAATGCGTCGGCCTATGGTCTGGCTCAGCAGGCTGGAAAGTAGTATGCCCAGCACCACTATGCCCAGTGTTTTGAGGGTGGCAAACAACACAAAGGGCAGGGCCTCTGCCGGGCTGAGCAGCGTTAATACCAGCACCACCAGAAAGTAGGCCAGGGCGATAAGATGCCAGGTGCGAGAAAGCAATATGAGGCTGAACTGACCTGCGGAAATGGTGCTTTTTTCGGCTCTGGCACGAATGGCATGGCGCAGGCGCAGGCGATTTTTCAGGATCACTGCTACCGCATAGAAGAAGGCAGCAAACATGATCAGCGTATTCACGCCCTGGCCCAGGGTGGGCGAAATATTGATGTTGATCAGGGGTTCCAGCACCATAACGCCATAGCCGACCAGGCCGATGAGCAGGGCCAGCCAGCGATTCCAGTATTCGGCTTCGCTTGAGTCGATAGGCAGCAACCGCAGCCCTTCATAACGGGAGGAAAACAGTACCCGCAGCCCGGCCTTGAGCAGCTCGATCACCATAAAGGCATTAAGAAACAGCGATGCCTGAGTGGTCAGTTCGCCGGTTTCTCCTACCATAAAGGTCGCCACCAGGTTTCCGGCCACATAGGCCAGTGCCACGGCCAGCACATCTACGGCACTGGCCAGTGCTACACACACCACCAGTCGCAGTACCGGCGTTTTACCTTCTCCGTGACGTGACCAGTGACTCAGGCGCACAAACAGTGGTCGAGCCAGCCGTCGCAGCAGCCAGAACAGCACCAGAGTGGCCAGTATCACCAGCCCCAGGTTGATGCTGGCGCTCATGAAGGCGGCCGAGTCGAACTGGCCATTGTCACCCGCCACATTGCCGTCAAACAGGTTTTTCGCCACCTCGAGCAGGTTATCAAGCTGATCCCCGAGACTGCCGGCAATCTGGCTGGTGGTTTCTGCCAACTGGCCGGGCAGGGTAGGCTCTGCCGGCTCGACAACATCGTTGACCGCCGCATTGGCAGAAGGGGCCTGTTGTTCGGCCATGTTGCGCAGCTCTTCAACCAGTTTCTGGCGAGCTTGTTCGTTTTCCAGTATTTCGGCCAGGGCGGCGTAAGGGGGAGATTCGGTCGTGTCCTGGGTTTGGGCGTGCGCCATACTCGCAAGGGGAGCACAGAGCAGCCACAGGATCAGCAGAGAGAGTCTTGAAAACAGGTTCACCAGTTGGCCTCCAGTTGGCTGTCAGCGTGTTGGTTCAAAGATATGGATGGTCAATCCATTTGATTGTTCATGTGAATAAACAAGGCGATTAGGCAGGGTAACATAGAGAAAATGGCGTGTTAAATTTCAATCACTTGCAGGCACAGTGCGGGAGATGTGTGGCGAAGCGCTGCATATCCATGTTCGCTCCCGTCCCCCTTTCAATTTCAAACCCGCGCCGCCTATAATGAAAAAGCTTCATATGAGTTCAAATTTTTGACGACAGCAGAATATCGATAACAGGGAAGGGAGGGGCCCGGCCACCCGCAAGACCCAGGCGGTAGCGAGCCCGACCCTTTCCTTTTTTAGTAGGCGCCCTCGCTGTAAATCAATTCGTAACTGTGGCTGTATATTTCCAGAATGTTCCCGAAAGGGTCTTCCATATAAATCATGCGATAGGGCTTTTCACCCGGATAGTAGTAACGGGGCTTTTCCATCCGCTTTTTACCACCTGCGGCCACAATGCGTTCGGCCAGCTCTTCCACGTTCGGATCCTGCACGCAGAAGTGGAAGATGCCGGTTTTCCAGTATTCAAAGTTGTCTTCCGGATTGACCTGGTCCTTGAACTGGAACAGCTCTACGCCAACCCGATCGCCGGTTGATAGATGGGCGATTTTAAAATGTTGCCAGCCTGCACCGAACACCTCGGTACACATTTCACCTATGGGGCTGTTATCTTCCGTGACTTCGGTGGGCGCCATTATCAGGTACCAGCCCATCACTTCGGTATAGAATTTAACGGCTGCTTCCAGATCGGGCACCGAAATGCCGATATGTGAAAAGTTTCTGGGATAAACATTGCTCATTTTCTGCTCTCCTTTGGTGAAGTGATGACAGTGTACAAAGCGCAACAGATTACATAAAATTATCATTTGTCATGCATGTGAGTATGAAGCGTAATGATAAACACCATCTGGCTACGCAGTTTCTGCACTCTGGTTGACGTCGGCCATTTCACCCGTACGGCCGAACAGCTGCACATGACGCAGTCTGGCGTCAGCCAGCATGTACGAAAGCTGGAACAGCAGTTGGGACAGGACTTGCTGCTCAGACAGGGTAAGCAGTTCACGCTGACGGATGCCGGCGAGCGGCTTTACCGTGAGGCGCAGACCATAATTGAGTCTCTTTCGAGTCTTGAACAACGCATTGGTGAGGACCCGGCCTTTGAAGGGATGATTCGGGTGATGTCTCCCGGCAGTGTGGGACTCAAGCTTTATCCCCATCTGCTGGAACTGCAACGGCAGCATCCGAAGCTGGTTATTGATTATCGGTTTGCGCCGAACAGCGATGTGGAATCCGCCATTGCGGGTCACGACGTCGATATTGGCTTCATGACCCGCACGTCGACGCTTGCGGAAGTGAGCTGCAGACCCATTGCCAGAGAAACCCTGCTGCTTGTCACCCCAGCGGCAGTCTCCGAGCCCGACTGGGAGCGGTTGATGGCGCTGGGCTTTATCGATCATCCCGATGGCGCCCATCATGCGGGCTTGTTGCTGAGGGCCAACTACCCCGAGTTCCAGCACAGCAAGATGTTCGAAAAGAAGGGATTCTCCAACCAGATAAGCCTGATACTGGAGCCGGTGAGCATGGGACTGGGTTTTACCGTGTTACCGGCCCATGCGGTGGGGGCGTTTCCAAAGCCCGATCTTGTCAGAACCCATCGACTTTCCAATCCGGTCAGCGAAACCCTTTACCTTGGGGTTCAGTTGCGAAAGCCGTTACCTAACCGGGTAAAAACGGTGATTGCGGAAGCAGAAAAATGGCTATGAATCATGAAGGTGACGGGATCTCATCCCGCATTTTACTTACACTTGTTCAAGCCTGTCGCGTCAGGGGCAGCAATGTGGCGGTGAACACGGCGGTAAAATAGTTTTAGAATGTAAGATACAAAAGCGAATCTGCCAGATCAGACGGTTCGTGTTGATGGAAAACGTAAAGGGATCGCAGTGAAGGCCGGCAAGATGCCTCGAAAGGTGTCACTGCGTGCGGATACATTCTCGCGGCGTGCCTGCTTATCGGGATCAAGTTGCTAGTGGCCAGGGATAGCTATGAACCAGGCGATTTACTTCAAGACATCGATGTTTGATGTTGCAAAAGAAAAAGAGAATCCCATCAATCCGGTGTACGGAATATCGTTATTGGAATGGTTGCGAGACGAGTTAAGGGAACAACTTGATATTACAGAGCCCGATGCCGAAGACTGGGGTTGGTATAGCGAGCTGGAGTATCAGGGTAACCGCTACTTGATTGGCGCTTGTGCCCAGTTTGAAGCAGGCGATGATCCGGCCGAAGAGTTGGATTGGGTGTTTCAGGTCGAGAAGTTCCGCAGCTTCAAAGAGAAGCTGTTGGGTAAAAACAAAATGACAGATTCAGATGGCTGTTTTCTATTCTTCAAGCGATTATTCGAAAATCACCCCTCTATTAAAGAGGTGCAGGTTGGATAACTCACTAACAAGGCCGGGCAGTGTCGGCAGCTTTATGCTGGTTCTGGCAACGATTAGCAGTCGTTGGCCAAGTTGGGTGTTGATCTTTGTGTCGAATAAGATGCTGAAAGTTGAAAAGCCAAGATGTGGTGAGCCTGGATGATTTATGTTTTCCTGATAAACGCTATGGTGGTCGCCGTTTCGGTGATGGTTCATTACGAGTTTCAGTTACCGTATCACTCTGTACATTCCAAAGATGAAGATAAGCCACCGATATAGAATTGTTTTCGGTGTCTGCGGTTCTCTGGTGGCACATGCCATCGAAATATGGATATTTGCCATTGCTTATTACTTCATGAATCGAGCCGATGGCTGGGGGCACTTGAGTGGGAACTTTGACGGCAGTCTGATGGATTGCGGATATTTCTCATTCACTGTCTTCTCGACTCTGGGGTTTGGTGATATTCAGCCGAATGGAAACTTGAGGTATTTAACGGGAATAGAGTCTCTGACCGGCCTGGTACTCATTACCTGGACGGCGTCGTTTCTTTACTTTGAAATGCAGCGACATTGGGGCTTTGGAAAAGACACGTAACCGGTTCATCCAGCAAGGTTTTATATCTCACAGCAACCCGAGCCCAAACTAGTGCCATGAAAAGAGAGTGCTATGAAAAATATCGCTGAAAACATGCCTTCAGATCTGTCGAGCGAGCACTTTCTGGACTTGCTCAACACGCCGAATGTCCGCATAGAGCGCATTGTGTCCAAGGGGCACAGCTCGCCCGAGGCGGGCTGGTACGATCAGGATGAAGACGAGTGGGTCATGGTGCTGGAAGGGTCGGGCACCCTGGCGTTTGAAGATGGCCGGGAAGTGACCCTGAACAAGGGCGATTTCATTCATATTCCCGCCCATGACAGGCACAAGGTCAGCCATACCCGGCCAGACGGTATCACAGTGTGGCTGGCGATATTTTTCAGCCCTGCCGGGTAAAAACGTGACCAGCGGAAATGGTGCACCGCATGAATGGATGCTCTGCGAGAGCCATTTTTTGTAGGGTCGATTTCAATCGACCAGCGGATCACCCGGGAACGCCATTGGTCGAATAAATTCGACCCTACAAAACACGTCACGCCGTATATGCGGCAAAAACGAGCGAAGGGCGGAACATGGAACTCATCTTTTTAGGCACCTCTTCGGGGTCGCCGACCAAGAGCCGAAATGTCTCGGGCTTGGCGCTGAGAAAGGCCGGTGCCAAGCCCTGGATTCTGGTCGACTGTGGCGAAGGCACCCAGCACCGGCTGCTGCATACCTCCTTGTCGCTGAATCGTCTGCAGGCCATCTGTATCACCCATGTGCACGGCGATCACTGTTATGGTCTGCCGGGCTTGCTGGCCAGCGCGGCCATGTCGAGGCGCAGTGCGCCGCTCACCATCATCGGGCCCGCCGCCCTGCAGGACTGGGTGAATGCCACCCAGGAGGCCACGCATCTGACACTGTGTTATCCGCTGCATTTTATTGATGTCGCGACGCTGACCGAGCGGCAAGAGCGGGTGGCGGTGGAGGGCTTCAATATTTCGGCGCTGCCGCTGTCTCATCGGGTGCCGTCGTTTGGCTATGAATTTGTCGAAACGGGGCAGCCCCAGAAGCTCGATGTAGAAAAGCTGAAGGCAGACAAGATTGAACCGGGGCCTTTGTGGGGGCGGCTGCAGCGGGGCGAGCGGGTCACACTGGCGAACGGGGGTGTTATTGACGGCCGCGACTATCTGCTGGCATTGAGAGCGCCGCGTAAGATCATCATCTGTGGTGACAACGACAATCCAGCCCTGCTCGCCGAGCGTGTCGGCTCGGCCAATGTGTTGGTGCACGAGGCTACCTTTACCCGGGTCATCGCCAACAAGCTGGGCGCCGGGCCGCAGCACAGTTCGGCCATGAGCATCGCGCAATTCGCAGCCCAAGCCTCGGTGGCCAACCTGATCCTCACCCATTTCAGCCCGCGTTATAAAGACGGCGGCCCCGGGATCAGCATTCGGGATATAGAGCAGGAGGCGAGGGCACATTACGGCGGCAATCTGTTTCTGGCGCGGGATCTGGAGGTGTTTCACCTGGACCGGGCGGGGGAGTTGAGCCGCACTGAGCATGGACCCCCGCCCTCGCGGGGGTGACGGTGTCTTGTATGGACCCCCGCCTTCGCGGGGGTGACGTGGAGGTATCGCGGGGCGACGGGTTTAACGTGGGGCTGCATCAGGTCAGGTCGAAGCGATCCGCGTTCATGACCTTGTTCCAGGCGGTGACAAAGTCACGCACGAATTTCTCTTTGGCATCAGCCTGGGCATAGACCTCCGATACGGCCCGTAACTGGGAGTTGGAACCGAAGATCAGGTCGACTCGCGTTGCCGTCCACCTCACATTCCCCGTTTTGCGGTCACATCCCTCAAACACATCCTCCTCACCGGCGGCGGGCTGCCACACAGTGTTCATGTCGAGCAGATTAACGAAGAAGTCGTTGCTCAGTGTCTCGGGGTGTCGGGTAAAGACACCGTGTTGTGCCTTGCCGTAGTTGGCATCCAGTACCCGCATGCCGCCCACCAGCACCGTCATTTCCGGCGCGCTCAGTTGCAGCAGCTGCGCCTTGTCCACCAGCATTTCTTCGTCCGACACGGTGAATTTGGTGCGGCGATAGTTGCGAAAACCGTCGGCCTCCGGCTTGAGCGGTGCGAAGGCGTCAGCGTCGGTCTGCTCCTCTGAGGCGTCGGTGCGGCCCGGCGTGAAAGGCACTTCTATGGTGTGTCCGGCGTCTTTCGCGGCCTGCTCTATGGCGGCATTCCCCCCCAGCACGATCAAGTCGGCCAGCGATATTCGCTTGTTGCCGGTTTGCGCCTGATTGAAATCGCTCTGAATGCCTTCCAGTACTTTCAGCACCTTGGCCAGTTGCACCGGCTGGTTGACTTCCCAGTCTTTCTGCGGCGCCAGACGCAGGCGGGCACCGTTGGCGCCGCCGCGTTTGTCGGAGCCACGAAAGGTGGAGGCCGATGCCCAGGCGGTAGACACCAGCTCGGAGACCGACAGGCCCGATGCCAGCAGTTTGCCCTTGAGACTGCCGATGTCCTGGCTATTGACCAGCTCGTGATCGAGCGCCGGTACCGGGTCTTGCCAGATCAGCTCTGCTTTCGGTACTTCGGGGCCCAGGTAGCGCGAGATGGGGCCCATGTCTCTGTGGGTCAGCTTGTACCAGGCCCGGGCGAAGGCGTCGGCGAATTCGTCCGGATTGGCATGAAAGTGCATGGAAATTTTGCGGTATGCCGAGTCTTCCCGCATCGCCATGTCGGCGGTGGACATCATGGGCGCATGGCGCTTGTTCGGGTTGTGGGCATCCGGCACCGTGTCTTTGGCGGCAGCATCTTTCGGCGTCCACTGGTGAGCGCCGGCCGGGCTCTTGGTCAGTTCCCATTCATAGCCGAACAGGGTGTCGAAGTAGCTCATGTCCCATTGGGTCGGGGTAGGGGTCCAGGCACCTTCCAGGCCGCTGGTAATGGTGTCTTCCCCCGTGCCTGTGCCCATGCTGTTGATCCAGCCGAGGCCCATGGCTTCGAGCGGGGCAGCTTCCGGCTCGGGCCCCACATGGTCGGGATCGCCGGCGCCGTGGGTTTTACCAAAGGTGTGGCCGCCGGCGGTAAGGGCCACGGTTTCAACGTCGTCCATCGCCATTCGGGCAAAGGTTTCGCGAATGTCACGGGCAGACGCGAGCGGGTCAGGCTTGCCGTCCGGCCCTTCCGGGTTGACGTAAATCAGCCCCATTTGCACCGCGGCGAGCGGGTTCTCCAGCTTTCGGTCGCCCGAGTAGCGGCTGTTGGCCTTGTCGCTGGTAGCCAGCCATTCTTCTTCTGCGCCCCAGTAAATGTCTTCTTCCGGCTCCCAGATGTCTTCACGACCGCCACCAAAACCGAAGGTCTTGAAGCCCATGGACTCCAGCGCCACGTTGCCGGTGAGGATCATCAGATCGGCCCAGGACAGCTTGTTGCCATATTTTTGCTTGATGGGCCACAGCAGGCGGCGCGCCTTGTCCAGGTTACCGTTGTCGGGCCAGCTGTTGAGCGGGGCAAATCGTTGCGAGCCGCTGCCGGCGCCGCCACGGCCATCGCCAATGCGATAGGTGCCGGCGCTGTGCCAGGCCATGCGAATGAAGAAGGGACCGTAATGGCCGTAGTCGGCGGGCCACCAGTCTTGCGAGTCGGTCATCAGGGCATGCAGATCCTGTTTTACCGCCGCCAGATCGAGCGTTTTAAAGGCTTCGGAGTAGTTGAAGTGTTCGCCCTGCGGGTTCATGTTGGCGGGGTTCTGATGCAGTACCTTGAGATTCAGCTGGTTTGGCCACCAGTGACGATTGGCCGAGGCCTTGTCACCCAGTTTGGTGTGAGATCCGTGCATCACCGGGCATTTTCCGGCGTTGCTTGCGTCGTGTTTATTTTCGCTCATCAATTATTTCTCCAGGTTGGTGATGCTAATTGAACTGCTCATTAAAACTGACGACGGGTCACCGTTAACCGGTGCTTGCACCAGCTTGTCGCCGTCTTGTTCTGATAGGTATAACATCCCCGTGCCGTTAACTTAAGTTGCTTGTGCTTATCAATGCGATAGGTTCTGTGTATCGTCCGCTGCAGCACCGGTATTTTTTCACATTACATGAGGCCACATGGACGAACGTCAGTTTTTAGAAAGACCCACCAAACAGGCCATGCTCGAATTTCCGGCGTTCAGTGGCTTGCCGCAAAACCGTATTCATCTGGTTGAAAGTGCGCAGGAGGCAAGCTTTGCCCGTGAACAGCTGCGTCGCTGCACCCACGTTGGTTTTGATACCGAAAGCAAACCGACCTTTATGGTGGGTGAAACCAGTACAGGCCCGCACCTGGTGCAGCTGGCCACCCCCGAGCACGGTTTTCTGTTTATGGCTCGCCACCTGACGGGCAATGAGTCTGGCAGGGAGCTGCTGGCCGAGATCATGCAATCGTCGCGTATTATCAAGGTCGGCTTTGGTCTCAAGTCGGATCGGGGGCCGGTGCAGCGCCTGCTGGGAGTCGAGCTGCACGCCACTGTAGAATTGTCGGGGGCGGTCAAGCGGCTGGGTTATCGCCAGCAGGTGGGGCTGCAGGCCGCGGTGGCCATAGTGCTGGGTGAATACCTGCCCAAATCCAGAAAGGTGACGCTCTCGAACTGGGCGGCCGAGTCGTTATCTGCCGCCCAACAGAGTTATGCCGCCAACGACGCCTATGCCAGCCTGCGGGTGTATCAGGCGCTGGCCAACACGGCGCCGCAGTTGCTGATATTGGCGCCCTAGCTGCTGGCCGCCGAGGTGTCGGCACGCACTTGGGTGCCGGCCGTGCCCGCCAATATGGCCAGGGCATCGGCCAGTTTGCCAATGCCGCTGATACCGCCGGTGTCGGCAAAATGGCATGCTGCCGACAGCTTGGGGCCCATGGAGCCGGCGGGCATGTTCAGTTTTCGGGCCTCGGTCACGGTCAGTGTATGAATCGGAGTTTGTTGCTCGGTGCCAAAGTCCCGGTACACCGCCGCCACATCGGTTAGCAGCAGCAGCGCATCGGCCCCCAGCTGGCGGGCCAGCAGGGCGCTGGCTGCATCCTTGTCGATAACCGCTTCCACTCCGGTCATGCTGCCGTCGGCTCTGCGCAGCACCGGTATGCCGCCGCCTCCGGTGCAGACCACGACCACCCCCTGATTGATCAACAACTGCAGCACCCGTAAATCCGGAATTTCCAGCGGTGCAGGTGACGGCACCACCCGGCGCCATTTATCACCGTCCTGAGCAATGTTCCAGCCGGCGGCCTCTGCCCGGGTTTCTGCTTCGCTCCGCTCATATACCGGGCCGACAAACTTGGTGGGGTGGGCAAAGGCCGGATCTTTGGGGTCCACCACCACCTGAGTCAGCAAGGTCGCCACCGGTCGGTCATGGTCGAGCGCGTTTTCCAGCTCCTGCTCGATGATATAACCGATCATGCCTTCGGTTTCGGCACCCAGCACATCCAGCGGATAGGCTTCATCCGGCTTGTAGGCCGCCCCCTGCAATGCCAACAGGCCTACCTGCGGGCCGTTGCCGTGGGTCACCACCAGCTGGTGTCCGGCGCGCACTATCTCGGCCAGTGAACGGGCGGCAAGCTGCACATTGTTGCGCTGCGCCGCTGCCGTCAGTGGCTCCCCCCGTTTCAACAGGGCGTTACCGCCCAACGCCGCGACCACCAGCATGTCAGCCTCCCAGGGTGGCGACCAGAATCGCCTTGATGGTGTGCATCCGGTTCTCTGCCTGATCGAACACGATGGAGGCGGGGCTTTCAAACACCGCCTCGGTGACTTCCATGGCATCAATGCCGAAGGTGGCCTGTATTTCCTTGCCTGTGGTGGTCTCGGTATTGTGAAACGCCGGCAGGCAGTGCATGAACCGCACCCGGGGATTGCCGGTTTTTGCCAGCAGGGCGGTATTTACCTGATAGGGCATCAGCAGCTTGATGCGCTCGGCCCATTGCTCTTTTGGCTCGCCCATCGACAGCCAGACATCGGTATAGACGAAATCGACCCCGGCAACGGCGGCATCGATGTTGTCGGTTACCATGATACTGGCGCCGGTTTCTACCGCCAGTGCCTGTGCTTCCTGCTGTATGGTCTGGGTTGGCCAGCAGGCTTTGGGGGCACACAGGCGCACATCCATGCCCATTTTGGCCCCGCCCAGCAGCAGGCTGTCGCCCATGTTGTTGGCGGCATCACCGATGAACACATAAGCCACCTGCCGCAGCGGTTTGTCTGCATGCTCCTGCATGGTCAGAAAGTCCGCGAGGATCTGGGTCGGGTGAAACTCATCGGTCAGCCCGTTGTAAACCGGCACGCCGGCGTACTGTGCCAGTTCTTCCACAATGGCTTGCCCGAAGCCGCGGTATTCAATGGCATCGTAAACCCGGCCCAGCACCCGGGCGGTGTCTTTTACCGACTCCTTGTGGCCAATGTGAGTGCCGGTTGGCCCCAGATAGGTGACTCTGGCGCCCTGATCGTAGGCCGCCACCTCAAAACCGACCCGGGTACGGGTGGAGTTTTTCTCGAAGATTAGCGCTATGTCCTTGCCCTGTAGCTTTGCCACCTCGGTGCCGGCGTATTTGGCGGCTTTCAGATCCGCCGACAGCTTCAGCAGAAAGTGGATTTCCTGTTGTGTGAAATCCCGCAGGGTCAGGAAGTGACGGTTTTTGAGATTGAAGGCCATGATGGGGCTCCTTTGCCTTATAGCGGGTCACGAATGATGGGACAGCTCATGCAGTGGCTGCCACCGCGACCGCGGCCCAGCTCGGCACCGGGAATGGCCAGCACCTCGATGCCTGCGGCCTCCAGTGCGGCATTGGTATCGTCGTTGCGGTCATAACCCACCACCACGCCGGGGCTTAGCGTCAGCACGTTGTTGCCATCGTTCCACTGTTCGCGCTGCTGCTCTTCCGGGCTGTCGCCGCCGGTGGGCACCACCTGCAGCGCCTCATAACCGAGAATGTCTGCCACCACCTCAAACAGGTGGCGAGCGTCCTGCTGAAAGGACAGCTTGCTTCGGCCCTTGCCGGGACGCAGGTCATAACAGATCACCGCGTCCGCCACTTCCTTGAAGGCGGTCACTACATTGCCGCCACAGCAGGTAAATATGGTATCCAGGTGCATGGCCGAACGGGATTTCGGGATCTGACAGGCTATCACCCGGTTCACCCTGTCGCCCTTGAACAGTGCGCTGGCCAGTTGGCCAATGGCCTGGGGCGAAGAGCGTTCGCCCATTCCCACCAGCACGGCACCATTGCCGATTGGCATGATGTCGCCGCCTTCCAGGGTGGCAAGGCCATGGTCAACCAGCGGGTCACCCCAATGCACTTTTACCTTGCCGGCGAAGGTGGGATGGAAGCGGTAAATGGCGGCCATCAGCAGGGTTTCCGGCCGGCGTGCACTCCAGTACATGGGGTTGAGGGTCACGCCATCATAAATCCAGGCGCTGTTGTCCCGGGTGAACAGAAAGTTGGGCAGGGGAGGCAGCACGAAGCCGAACTGACCGAGATGATTACCAAACAACCCAGCCGGGTTGAAGGGCAGATCCGTCACCTCCAGCCCGCCAATCAGAAACCGGGCAAGGGTGTTACCCGGCAGCGCGTCCATCCAGGCGCGCAGATCGGATAGCATGCCTACGCCGATGTGGTTCCAGGTAATGCGGTGGTCGAGCACCCAGGCGCGACCTTCCGCAATATTCAGGGTTTGGGCCAGCAACTCGTTGACGTCCAGTACCTCTACGCCTCTGGCCTGCATCAGGCTGGTGAAGATGTCATGGTCTTTTTGTGCCTGCTTGACCCAGAACACATCGTCGAACAGCAGGGCATCGCAGTTGGAGGGCGTGAGTCGCCGATGTGCCAGCCCGGGGCGGCAGGTGATCACCTGCCTGAGGGTGCCGGTTTCGGAATGAACGCCGGGGGTTGATTCAGACATGGTTGGCTCCTGTTAATTCGGGTATCACACCAGGGCACCGATACTGATGACCAGGCTGATGAATACGGTCAGTATCAGCAGTAGCGGCCAGATAAAAACGAGCCAACGGTCGTAAGACACCCGAGCAATGGCCAGTCCGCCAACCACCACCGCGAAGGTAGGGTTGATCAGGTTCACCAGGCCGTTGGCCGATTGATAGGCGGTGACCACCAGATCGCGCCCTACATGAGCAAAGTCTGCCAGCGGCGCAAGGATCGGCATCGACAGCACCGCCAGACCGGAAGACGAGGGCACAAAGAAGCTCATGCCGACTTCAATCCAGAACATCAGGTTGATGAACGCCAGTTCGGGTAGGCCTCCCAGAGAATTTTCGGCACTGTGTAGAATGGAGTCGGCAATCATGCCCTGCTCCATGATCACCACTATGCCCCGGGCCAGCCCGACCACCAGCGCCACGCCAAGCAAATCCCGGGCGCCGTCCACGAAGCTGCCGGTCAGTTTCTTTTCACCCAACCGGGCGATGATGCCAATGACGATGGCCGAGCCGAAGAACAAGGCACCCATGCGCGCCATCCACCAGCCCTGGGAGGAGACGCCCCAGATCATCGCCGCAAAGGTCAGGGCAAAAATGACCAGCACTATCATCTGGGTGGTGTTCAGTCTGGCACTGTGAGCATCGTCATCGTGCGATTTTAAAAACAGTTTTTTGTGTGCCGACCACTGCTTTGCCACTACCGAGCGGGACGGGTCGGCTTTGACACGCCGGGCATAGAGCATGACATAGGCAATGCAGATCAGCAGGCCACCCAGCAGCAGAATGAAGCGCAGTATGATGCCATCGGTAAAGGGAATATTTGCGGCGTTGGCCGCGATGACAGTGGCAAACGGGTTGATGGTGGAGCCGAGTACGCCGATACCGGCACCGATCAGAATAATGGCGACGCCGGTGACGGCATCGAAGCCGGCGGCCATGATCACCGGTATCAGAATGGCATAGAAGGCGAGGGTTTCTTCCGCCATGCCGTAGGTGGTGCCTCCCAGAGCGAACAGCGACATCAGAATGGGGATCATCCAGATTTCATGACCGGCCAGATGGCGCATGGCACTGCGAATGCCGGTGTCGATGGCCCCGGTGGCATTCATTACCCCCAGAAATCCCCCGAGAAACAACACGAATAGCGCCACATCAATGGCATTGGCGACATAGCTGTCCGGGTTGTAGAAGCCGGCGGTGGGCGCCAGCATCACATCAACAAAGCCCTGGGGGTTGGGGGCGACGGTTTGATAGGTGCCGGGTACCGCTACTTCGCGGCCGACCTCCTCATTCATGACCCGGTCGTATTTGCCTGCCGGAATAATCCAGGTCAGCGCTGCGACCACAATAATCAGGGCAAAAAGAATGGTGTAGGCGGTAGGGAATCGTGAGGCGAGTGCATCTTCCGAAGCCTTCGTCGGTTGTTTGTCATCCGTCATGGTGCGTCTCCTGTCCTGGACGGGATAAACCTTGGTCTCTGGTACCAGGCAGGAGGGGCCGGAGACACCTCCGGGCGACTGAACAGACTGAACACAGCCTCAGGCTCGGGCTCGGGCTCGGTTACACCTGGTTCATGCCTGCCTCGAATAAGCGTAGTTCATCGCATCGAGGCAACCCGGTCGATTCCGCGGCCGGGTGGCAACATAGAAAGCACTATGCTTTGGATTGAGATTGAAATTGAAAGAGGTTGTCGGCTTGCGCGGCAGGTCTCGGTTACGGGGGGACGGAGGTGATTGCTGCATATCAGAACGAGGATGTCATCATGAACGGGGCTGTGGGAGCGCGTGAAGCACAATTCAAAGCCGTCGGCGTAAGAGTCCTGTTTGTCGGTAATCCACTGCGGGGTGATGATGCCGCCGGCATACACGCCTTTACGCTGTGCCAAACGCTCTGCTGGCCCGACGGGGTGGAGCTGGTGGACGCGGGCATGGGGGGCGTGAGCCTGTTGCCGCTGTTTCGTCATTGCCGCCGCATCATACTGGTGGATGCCTTTCTGAGTCCGGGCCATGCGGGTGAGATCCGCCACCTTTGCCAGGTAACGGCGGGCTCGCTGGCGGGAAGCGAAGATCTCGCACACGGTGGTGGCATCAAGGGACTGCTGGCGCTGGTGCCGCTGCTGGTGTCGCCGGCGCCCATTATCGATCTCTTTGTGATTGGCGGGGACCGCTTTGCGCCTTGTAGCCCCAAACTCGGTGACGCGGTGGCGCGGGCTTTGCCAACCCTGTGCCAGCGGCTGCATCGTTACGTGACCGAAGATTTGATGCCTTTGGGCCCGGGCTGTCGATGAGCGGCGCATCTAACACCGCAACCGGCAGCGCCCCGCGAAGCCTGAAGGGTAGCCTGTTGCAAATAACCGGCTGCGTGCAGGGGGTCGGCTTTCGGCCCCTGATCTATCGGTTGGCGACGGAACTCGGATTATCGGGCGAGGTGTGTAATGTTGGTGCCGGGGTGGAGATTCGGCTGGCCGCCGATGCCGCCACCGTGGCGCATTTTTGCCGCCGGCTGCGGGCAGACTGCCCGACCCATGCCCGCATAGAGAGCCTGGTGGCACAACCTTTCAGCTTTGCTGCTGCTCCAGTAGCCTTCACGGTAGTGAACAGTCAGGCCGTGGGGCAGGGAGCCGGGTTTCCGCCGGACCTGGCGATGTGCCCTCGGTGTCTCGCCGAGCTGACCGACCCGGATGATCGACGCTACGGTTATCCCTTTATCAATTGCACCGACTGTGGCCCGCGCTACAGCATTATCAAAAGCCTGCCCTATGACAGGGCCAACACCAGCATGGCCGGTTTTCCGCTGTGCTCTGTCTGCCTTAAAGAATATGAAGATCCGGCGAACCGTCGCTTTCATGCCGAGCCGATTGCCTGCCCGGTTTGTGGCCCGCGCATCTGGCTGCAAGACGCCGAAGGCCAAATGCAGGAGGGATCGCCGGCGGCCTTGCTGGCCCGATGCCGTAGCTGGCTGAAGCAGGGCCGAGTGCTGGCGCTCAAGGGGATTGGTGGTTTTCAACTGACCTGCGATGCGGGCTCGGCGGCGGCCATCGCCCTGCTGCGCCAACGTAAACACCGGCCCGCCAAGCCCTTTGCCGTCATGATGCGGGATCTGACCCAGGCAGCAATCTATTTCGAGTTGAATGAGGTCGAGCGGGCGCAGTTGACCAGCCCGGCGGCACCTATCCTGCTGTTGCCTAAAGCGCGACTCCGCCAGCCAGTGCAAGGAATACTGCCCGAGGCGCTGGCACCGGCCATGGCCTGCATCGGGGTCATGCTGGCGGGATCGCCGCTGCACTGGCTGTTGCTGACGGAATTCGGCGGCCCCCTGGTGATGACCTCGGGCAATGCGAGTGGCGATCCCATCTGTACCGACAACCGGCAGGCCGAGTTGGCGTTGGCTGGTCTGGCCGATGGCTTTCTGCTGCACAACAGACCCATACTGCACCGCTGCGATGATTCGGTACAGGCCTGGCTTGCCGACCGGCCCCGGATGATCCGCCGGGCCCGGGGCTACGTACCCACGCCTGTTGCTCTGCCGGCCGGGCTGGACGGTGCTGTGCTGGCGCTGGGAGCGGATCTGAAGAACAGCCTTTGCCTGGCCGGCGGGGGGCAGGCTGTCTTGTCCGCCCATATCGGCGACCTGGCCAACCGCGCTTGCCTGGATGCGCTGCAGCAGCAGGTCGAACATCTGCCCGCGCTGCTGGCGATGACTCCCCGAGCCATCGCCGTCGATCTGCATCCCGATTATGTTTCCTCTCGTCTGGGTGCGAGGCTGGCACAAGAACGCGGATTGCCGCTTGTCCGGGTACAGCATCATCATGCTCACTTGGTGTCTTGTCTGGTAGAAAACGGGCATCCGCCCGAT
>NZ_MPZM01000045.1 GCF_002936955.1 Oceanisphaera arctica
TGGGCCTGGGCGCCGGGCTGTCCGCCTGCCTGGGCCAGGCGCTGGGCGCCGGCAACCGGCAAGAGGCCGCCCAGTTCACCAGCCACAGCCTGCTGCTGGCGCTGGCGCTGGTATGCCTGCTGGCCGGGCTGGGGGCCACCACCATAGATCCCCTGTTCCGGCTGCTGGGCGCAACCGATGCCCTGCTGGCACCTATCCACGACTATATGCTGATCTGGTATCTGACGATGCCGTTGCTGGTGTTGCCCATGGTGGGCAATGCGGCCATTCGCGCCACCGGCGATACCCGCACGCCCAGCCTGGTGATGATAGTGGCCGGCCTGGTCAACGGCCTGCTCGACCCGCTGCTTATCTTCGGACTCGGGCCTTTTCCCGAGCTGGGCATCAGGGGCGCCGCCATCGCCTCGGCCTGCTCCTGGCTGATGGCCACTTGCGTCGGGCTCTGGCTGTTGTGGCGTCGGGAACGACTACTGCTGTGGCCGTGGCTGCGAATGGACCGTGTGCTCCCGCACTGGCGCCAGCTGTTGCAGGTGGCTATTCCCGCCTCTTTTACCAATCTGCTCAATCCGCTCACCACGGCGGTGCTGATGATGATACTGGCCGGTCTGGGCACGGAGGTGGTCGCCGCCTACGGTGCGGCCTCGCGCATCGAGGCACTGATGCTGATTGCCATGATGGCGCTGAGCTCGGTGCTGGCGCCCTTTATTTCCCAGAATACCGGGGCCGGCCTGCATCAACGCAGCAGAGAGGCCTTGCTGCTATCGATGCGCTTCGCGCTCGGCTTTCAATTGCTGGTATTCGGGCTCTTGTGGTGGCTGGCCCCCTGGCTGGCGCGCCAGTTTACCGACAGTGCCGAGGTGAGCCGGCACCTGACGTTTTATCTGCGGATGGTGCCATTAGGGTATGGTTTGCAGGGGTGTTTCATGCTGCTGGCATCGGCCCTGAACGGGCTGCGGGTATCGAGTATTTCACTGCTGTTCAACGGCATCCGGCTGTTCGGCCTGCTGCTACCGCTGGCTTGGCTGGGCAATCTCTGGTGGGGAGAAACCGGTGTCTTTACCGGCATCATGATAGCCAACATGCTGGCGGGCATCATCGCCGGTGGTTTCGCCTGGCGGCGCTTTCCCTGGAAAATCAATCACCCGACAAGCTAAAGCTGTAACTGTCTCTTAGTCACAAATCAGCTATCGGGATAAAGAGACAACAGGGTTGCCTCCTCCGACACGCTTCAAGTACATCCATGTAACGCTCAGCAAATGCCATCCCTGGCATTTGACGGTCGAATGAGGCAATCCCCGCTGCCTCTTCTTGACGCCCGAGTTAGCTGTTGGCATCACGAGCAAGCGACGCCGGAGCTTCAGGGAGGATAAAGGGATCTGCTCCGCCGACCCTCCGCGCCATGGATGGCGCGGCGGAGCCTACAGGGAGGTATTCACGGCGTGTCGGAGGAGCTGGCCCTTTGTCCGACCTTTGCAGACCACCAAATAGATCGGTTATTTACCCTGTTTGCTATTAGCCGATCGCTGACGGCTTACCGCTATGTGTTGATTATTTATCATCGTCCTTGCGCTGAAACTCACCGTCGAAGGTAGTGCCTTCATCACCTCGGTCCGAGTATTGGCCCAGCCGGTCCTGAGTAGTGCGGGTTTCGCTGTATTCATGGTATTCGGCGGTAAAGGTGTGGCCCTTGTTTCCGCGCACATGCGCCCGGCTCATGAAGCGCTCGACCAGCATCTCACGTACCGGCGGCAGCAGCAGCAAGAGGCCCCCCAGATCCGACACGAAGCCCGGCAACAGCAGCAAGACACCACTCATGGCCAGCATGATGCCGGCCAGCATCTCCCGAGCCGGGGTCTCGCCCAGATTCACCTTGCGCTGGGCTTCCATCAAAGTCTGTACGCCCTGAATGCGCACCAGGCTGATGCCGACCACGGCAGTCAGCATGATCAGCGCTATGGTACTCCAGGCGCCGATGGCCGACCCCACCTCGATGAAAACAAAAATTTCCAACAGGGTAGCGCCGACAAACATCAAAAAAATCTTACCCACTAAAACCTCATCTTCGCCTGCATTGGCGATTTATTCGGGTGAAACCATCAACATGGGGGCGAACGGCGTTATTTTCAAATCATGCATCGCGATGATTTTAGACCGGGCCGGCGCTATAGTAGCAGGCCGAGTCTTGGGAACTCGTACCGGGCCTATCGCTGTACTCTCGGTAATAGCTCCTTCTCACTCCGCCACCAATACCAGCCAAAGGTGATTCATGTTGCGTATACCGCTGTTACTTCTGACCACGGCACTGGTCGGTCTCCCGAGTCAGGCAGGGGTGCTGGAATGGCTGGGCCTAAGCCCGGAGCCGGTAGCCAGCTCCTCTTTTCTTCCGGTAGAACAGGCGTTTGTGCTCACCAGCAAGCAAACGCCCGCAGGCCTGCAGCTGGAGTTCGCGATGCCGCCCGGCTATTACCTTTATCGCCATCGGCTGTCGGTATCACCCCACAATGCCAGTTTCGGCGACTGGGATCTGCCCACAGGAACCCCGCACGAAGACGAGTATTTCGGTAAGACTCAGGTTTATTACCAGAAGCTTGAGCTGACCATACCGCTGCAGCAGGTGGAGTCCGACGGTCGGACCGAAATCAGCTACCAGGGCTGCACCAGCGGACTCTGCTATGCCCCCCAGCAGGTCAGCATTCCTCTGGCACCGCTGCGTTAATGGAGCGCCGCGGCGTTACGTTAATAGAGTGCCGCTGCGTTACGTCAATAAACAGGTATTATCTTCGACGGGCACAGCATGCACGATGAGAACAGCATGAGTGACGACGCCCCCGATAACCCGGCTCCGCCCTGGCATATTTACCTGCTGCGCTGTCGTGACGGCAGCTTCTATGCGGGTATCAGCCTGGATCCGGAGCGCCGCTGCAAGGAACATAACCAGCAGGCCTCTCGCGCCTCCCGCTATGTCTGGTCTCGCCGCCCGGCCGAACTGGTGTGGCAACGCACAGTGGCCAGTCAATCTGTGGCGCTACAGCTGGAATATCGTCTGAAGCGACTGAGCAAGACGCATAAAGAGCGGCTGCTGCAAGACGACACCGGCTGGATGGCGCTGCAGGCATCAATAAAAACGGCGCCCTGAGGCGCCGTCTGTTCCCTTACTCCGCGACCGGAGCTTGTGGTTTGGCTTCCGGCTGGTCGGCTGCCTTGATATCCAGCAACTCGACTTCGAATACCAGTACCGCATTACCGGGAATGCTACCGGCGCCAGACTCGCCATAACCCAGCTCGGCCGGGATAAACAGCTTGTACTTGGAGCCCACAGACATCAGCTGTACGCCTTCGGTCCAGCCCGGGATCACCTGATTCAGGGGGAAGCTTGCCGGCTCGCCACGCTCTACCGAACTGTCGAAGGTGGTGCCATCGACCAGGGTGCCGGTGTAGTGCACTGTCACCACGTCTTCAGCCGCAGGCTTGGCGCCTTCGCCTTCGGTCAGCACTTCGTACTGCAGGCCGGCCTCGGTCACCTTGACGCCGTCACGCTTGGCGTTTTCTTCCAGGAACTTCTTGCCCTCTTCCAGGGTGGTCGCCGCCTGCTCTTTGGCCTGGGTTTCGATCAGCCCGTTAATATGCTCGTCGTAAGCGGTCAGCGCGGTCTGAATTTCTTCGTCGCTCATCTGACCCGCATCGGAGAAACCGTCTTTAACGCCCCGGAGTATGGTGTCGTTATCCAGATCGACACCCAGCTCTTGCTGTTTTTCCAGGGTGGAGCCGATGTAACGCCCCATGGACAGGCCGATGGCGTAGGCAGACTTGGCTTCGAAGCTGGTCAGCTCAGGTGCCGCTTCCACAGCCGTAGGGGCAGACGCCTGCTCTTCCTTACAACCACTCAGACCCACCAACACCGCAGAGGCCAGCAAACTGACTTGTAACAGTTTTTTCATTATTCACTCCAGAACAGGGGAAAAATACCATGGAAAATGAGATGCTTATCAATCCGGACCTATACTACCGTTTCAAGTTGCCGATGCGAAAGCCCAAGCTCATAAAAATGCCCACCAGCCTGCTGATGATGACACTGTGCGTCACATTTTGCTGATCTCCGGTTGCGATGCGAGCTATGCCTCAGTTACCCAGAGCCGTTAGCTTGGGCCCCGTGCTGACAGGTTGACCTACATACCCGGTTGCGTCCGCCAGCGCCATGGTTTATGACGTGGCCTTTATCGATCCGCAGCATATTTACAGCGTCAGCTCCTCCGGCCTCGGCGAAACCTGGGCCCAACACTCGAGAGAACAGAATCATGAATGAAGACATACTGCACCGTCTGGAGCAGCTGGAAACCCGGCTGGCCTTTCAGGACGACACCATAGAGCAGCTAAACCTGGAGGTGACGACCCTGAGTGCCGACAACGCCCGCCTCAAGAGCCAGCTCAGCCTGATGGTGAAAAAACTGAAAGAACTGCAGCCGGGAGAAGTCGCCCCCGAGGCAGAGGAAACCCCGCCGCCGCATTATTGAATCATACGAAACCGAGCTGGTGGGGCCTGCTCTCTATATCTAGGGTCTGGCGCGCTTAAAAAAAAGCAGGACAGCCACCGCCATCCTGCTTTATATACTCGATTCAGTGACTTGTGTTATACCAATTAAATTAAACACTCGATCTGTTTGACTGTCATGCCAATCCCGGACAAAGGGCCCGCTCCACCGACTCGCTCAAGCACCTCCTTGTGACGCTCAGCACATGACGTCCTTGTCATGTGATGGTCGGTGGAGCAGATCCCTTTGCCCTCCTTGATGCTCCGGCGTTGCCTGTTGGTACCGTCTGCAGGCAACTCGGAGTTCCAGAAGAGGCAACAGAGAACGGCTCCCACGACCGTGAAATGCCAAGGACGGCATTTCCGAGCCCCCACGGATGGGTTTATGGCGTGTCGAGGGAGGCGGCTGTGTTGCCTCTGGTCTGGGGGCCTCAATATGACCAGATCATTACTGGGATTGGTATTATTTAACCAGTTTGACCGCCTCACGGGTCAGGCGACCGATTTCATCCCAGTTGCCGGCATTGACCAGCGCCTTGTCCACCATCCAGGAACCGCCACAGGCGATCACCCCGGGGATGGCCAGGTAATCGTTGATGTTGTTGGCATTCACACCGCCGGTGGGCATGATTTTCAGCTGGTTGAAGGGGCCGAGCAGGGCCTTGATCATCTTGACGCCACCGGACGCTTCCGCCGGGAAGAACTTGACCGTGGTCAGGCCCATCTCCAGGGCGGCTTCAATGGTGCTGGGGTTGTTGGTGCCCGGAATAATCGGAATATTCAGATCCTGACAGGCCTTGACCGTATTCGGGTTAAAGCCCGGAGACACGATAAAGCTGGCCCCGGCTTCCTTGGCTGCCACCACCTGCTCACGAGTGAGCACAGTACCGGCGCCGATCAGCATATCGGGCTGCGCCTGACGCAACAGTCGGATCGCCTCCACCGCCGCATCGGAGCGGAAGGTAATTTCCGCGGCCGGCAGGCCATTCTCCGCCAGCACCTTGCCCAGGGGAACAATGTCCTCGGCCTTGTCGATAACGATAACCGGCAGTATTTTCAGGTCAGCAATCTGTTCAACGAGCGTACTCATGTTAAGCAATCCTTGTAGTAGTAAAATTCACATCTGCGGTGGCCGAGGCGGGAATAATGGCGCCTTTATGCTGGATAACGATACCGGCCAGTTGATGGCCCTGACGGCAACAGACGGCGGCCGGCTTCTCGGCTAAATAGCCGGCAAGGAATCCCGCATTGAAGGCATCGCCGGCCGAGGTGGTATCCACCACATGGCTGACGGGAGTGGTGCCGACGAGTTCGGCCTGGCCGCTCGCGGCCTCACCATACAAACAACCTTCGGCGCCCAGCTTGATTACCGCTTTTTTTACTCCCTGACGGTAGAGTCTGCTCAGGGCTGCTTCCGGTACCTCATCACCCCAGATGGCCTGTTCGTCATCAAAAGTCACCAGCGCCAGATCGGTGAAAGACAGGATCTCGCCATAGGCAGCCCGGGTTTCTTCCAGATCATGCCACAGCGCGGGGCGGTAATTGCTGTCGAAGGCAATGACCACTCCCTGCTCAGACAGGGTTTTCAGCAGCGACAACAAGCGGCGTCGGTCTTCCGCCGGCAGTATCGCCAGGCTGATCCCGCTCAGATACACCAGCTCACAGCTGGCCAGATGCTCGGCAACGGCGTCAAACTGCGGGTGCTGCATCATATGACGGGCGGCAGACTGGTTACGCCAGTAGAGGAAAGTACGCTCCCCCTGCTCGTCCAGCTGGATCAGATACAGGCCGGGCTGACGCTGTGGATCCCGCAGCACCTGTTCGGTATTTAGCCCTTCCTGCTGCCAGCGTGCCACCATGCCCTCACTCAGCGCATCGGTACCCATGGCGGTAATGTAATCGATATTAACGGCGTCACCGGCGGTACGGGCAAGATAGACGGCGGTGTTCAGGCTGTCGCCACCATAAGTCTGCTGCATGGCGCCAAAGGGAGCTCCGTTCAGCTCTATCATGCACTCACCGATAATGGCAATGCGTTTCATGCCTCTTCTCCCGGCAAACGGAAATAGTCCCTGGCATTGTGGTAACAGATGTTCTGCACCATGCTGCCGAGTAGCTGGATATCGTTCGGCGCTTCGCCCTTTTCTACCCAGTTGCCAATCATCTCGCACAGGATACGGCGGAAGTATTCATGACGGGTATAGGACAGGAAGCTGCGCGAGTCGGTGAGCATGCCGACAAACTGGCTCAGCAGGCCAAGCTGGGACAATTGCTCCAGCTGGCGCTGCATGCCGTCTTTCTGATCGTTGAACCACCAGCCCGAGCCAAACTGCACCTTGCCGGCGATACCACCGCCCTGGAAGTTGCCGATCATGGTGGCCATCATCTCGTTGTCCCGCGGGTTCAGGCAGTAAAGGATGGTCTTGGGCAGCTCATCGGTGATGTCCATGGCATCGAGCAACGAGGCCAGCTCGAAGGCAAAAGGCTTGTCGCCAATGGAGTCGAAGCCGGCATCGGCACCCAGCAGACGGAACATGCGGGTGTTGTTGTTACGCTGGGCACCAATATGCAGCTGCATCACCCAGCCCCGCCTGGCGTATTGACGCCCCAGCCAGACCTGGACCGCCGTGCTGAACTGGGCGGCCTGCTGCTCGCTCAGGGCTTCCCCGGCCAGGCGACGGGCCAGCAGGCTATCCAGCTCGCTTTCGGCAGGAACCGCGGCAAAACGCACGATTTCGATGCCGTGATCGGCGGCGCGGCAACCGTGGGCAGCAAAGTGATCCAGGCGACGGGTCAGGGCGCTCAACAGATCGTCAAAGCGACGAATCTCGATATCGGCGGCCTGCCCCAGCAGGGTCATATAGTCGGCAAAGCCGTCCAGTTCGATTTTAAAGGCCCGATCCGGACGCCAGCTCGGGGCCACTTCAATATCGAAGCTGTTGTCTTCGGCAATGGCCTTGTGGTATTCCAGCGAATCGACGGGATCATCCGTGGTACCGACCATCTTGACCTTCATCTGACGCATGATGCCCCGGGCGGAAAACTCGGGCGTGGCCAGCAGATCGTTGCACCGGTTCCAGATGCTACCGGCGGTGTCGGGATTGAGCACGGTGCCGGTAATACCGAAGGGCCGCTTCAACTCGAGGTGAGTCCAGTGATACAGGGGATTGCCCAGGCACTGGGGCACGGTTCTGGCCCAGGCCTGATATTTTTCGAGATCGGTGGCATTGCCGGTGATCAGCCGCTCATCGATGCCGGCCGAACGCATGCCTCGCCACTTGTAATGATCCCCCGCCAGCCAGATCTGGCTCAGGTTATCAAACTGCTGATCTTCGGCCACCGCCTGTGGACTCAGGTGACAGTGGTAATCATAAATCGGCTGATCTTTGGCGAACTCGTGGTACAGGCGCACGGCCGTCGGGGTGCTCAGCAAAAAGTCATCATCGAGAAAGGGTTTCATAAAATATCCTTGTTAGCCAATGCGTTATAAGGCGGCCACGGCGGCGCGCGCGCCATCCGTCATCAGCCTGGTATAGGCCTGGGTGACCGCATCAATAAACTGCGGCTCGGCTGCCAGATCGGTACCGAAAATGGCCTCAACCCCAGCCAGCGCGGGTACCACTGAAATATTCAGTCCATGCTGATCACAAATAGTCTTGAGCTGAGCCGCCATGGGATCCCGTACATCGATAGCCTGCCCCTGTTCGTCCACGCCGCTGACATAGCGCATCCAGCCGGCCACACCCAGCGCCAGATGGGGAAAGTCGGTGCCCCGTTGCAGATGAGTTCGAACGGGTTGCAGCAGACGCTGTGGCAGCTTCTGGCTACCGTCCATCGCAATTTGCCAGGTTCTGTGCTTCAGGTTGGGATTGGCGAACCGCTCAATCAGCATCTCGGCATAGGCAGTCAGATCGGTGCCGGCCGGCATGTTCAGGGTCGGCGCCTGCTCCTGAGTCATCAGGGCCAGTGCCGCCCGGCGGTAATGGGCATCTGTCATGGTTTCATCGATATGCTGGTAGCCGCCAAGGTATCCCAGATAAGCCAGGAAAGAGTGGCTGCCGTTGAGCATGCGCAGCTTCATTTCCTCGAAAGGCACCACGTCCTGTACCAGCTCGGCACCGACCCGCTCCCACTGCGGGCGACCGGCAACGAAGTGGTCTTCGATCACCCACTGGCGAAACGGCTCGCAGGCGATGGCACAGGGATCCGCGACACCCAGCAGCTCGGTGATCTCGGCCAGGGAGTCAGCCGTGGCTGCCGGTACGATACGATCGACCATGGTGCAGGGAAAACTGGCATGGGTACCGATCCAGTCGGCCAGCTCCGGATCCCGCTGCGCGGCAAAATCCAGCACAACCTGGCGAACCAGCTGGCCGTTTTCCGGCACATTGTCGCAGGACATGACCGAAAAACCGCCCAGACCCCGTTCGCGCCTTATCTGCAGGGCCTGCACCAGGTACCCGATGGCGGACTGAGGGTGGGCCGGGTCAAGCAGATCATGGGCGATCAGCGCATTATCCTTATCCAGTCGACCGGTGGCCGGATCAACGCAATACCCTTTTTCGGTGATGGTCAGGGAGATGATGGCGACATCGGGTTCGGCCATTTTTTCCAGCACCGCATCAATACCGTCCAGTTGAGGATGCAGGGATTCACGCACCACACCGATCACCTTGACATCGGTCTGTTCGGCGCCTTTCTCGACCACGGTATAAAGATGGTCCTGGGCGCGCAGGGCGCTGATTTCGTCGGCCCCACTGAACAGCTTGACCACGCACTGGCCCCAGTCACTGTTATGACTGGCTGCCAGTTCATCGTTAAACAGCGCCTGATGGGCCCGATGGAAAGCACCGAAACCCAAATGAACAATTCTGGTTTTTAAATGACTACGATCGTAACTCACTTTTTTCACGTTGGGATTAAGCTCGGCATTTACAATATTTTTATCGACATTAGTCATTTGAAAACCTTTTACTGCTCATCATAAAAAATAGGGCTTTCATCGTGATTACTCCGAAAGCCCTTTGATATTTTACTACCCACGAAAATCAGTTACTGAAGAAAGCCCGTTTAATTGCCAGCTCCACGCCTCTGACTTCGGCCAGGCCTTTCAGGCGGCCGATGGCGGAGTAGCCCGGGTTGGTGGTTTTCTTCAGATCGTCCAGCATCTGGTGGCCGTGGTCGGGACGCATCGGGATCAGCAGCTCATTACCTTCCTGCTTGCGACGATGTTCTTCTGCAAGGATAGCCTTGACCACTTCGTACATATCCACGTCACCATTGAGATGAGCCGCTTCATGGAAGGTCTTGGGGTTATCTTCCCGGCAGGTGGCGCGCAGGTGGGTAAAGTAGATACGATTACCGAAGCGCTGGATCATATTGACCAGATCGTTGTCGGCACGTACGCCGTAAGAGCCGGTACACATGGTAAAACCGTTGGCAATGCTGTCGATGGTATCGACCATCCACTGCATGTCTTCGACGGTGGAAACGATACGCGGCAGACCCAGAATGGCACGTGGCGGATCGTCCGGGTGAACCGCCATGCGCAGGCCACACTGCTCGGCAACCGGTATGATGTTATTCAGGAAAAAGGCAAAGTGCTCACGCAGCCTGGCCTTGTCGATACCGTCATACTCGGCCAGACGCTCACGAAACTGCTCTATGGTGTAGCCTTCTTCGGCACCGGGCAGACCGGCGATGATATTACGAGTGAGCCGCTGCTTGCTGGCATCTGACATAGCCTCGAAGCATGCCTTGGCCTGTTCCACTTCTTCAGGCGTATAATCGGCTTCGGCCCCGGGGCGCTTCAGGATATGCAATTCGAAGGCGGCAAATTCTATTTGATCGAAACGCAGTGCACGGGAACCATCCGGCAGCTCGTATTCCAGATCGGTACGAGTCCAGTCCAGGATCGGCATGAAGTTGTAACAGACAGTATGGATACCGCACTCGGCCAGATTACGCAGTGACTGCTTGTAGTTTTCGATGTATTGCAGATAATCGCCGGTCTGGGTCTTGATGTCTTCGTGGATAGGCACGCTTTCCACCACAGACCATACCAGGCCGCTTTGCTCGATCATTGCTTTACGGGTCTGTATTTCCTCAACCGGCCAAACCTCGCCATTGGGTATATGATGCAAGGCGGAAACAACGCCGGTTGCACCAGCCTGCCGCACATCGGCCAGCGATACGGGATCATTCGGGCCATACCAGCGCCATGTTTGTTCCATTAGGTAATCCTCATCTTTTAGGCATAGCCTGCCCCTCTAGCTACCAGTGGCAGCTATTCAACAGAGACAGAGTATCTTTATTTAAAACAGGGTCTTGCTATTCGCCAATGGCAACCGGAATTGAGCTGAATAGGTAGCCATCAAATTCAGGATCTTCAATATCCGATAATTCCAGCAGGGTTTCTTTGACATTTTCCAGGTGCTGCCACATGGCTTGACGAGCGGCCTTGGGATCTTTTCGTTGGAGTGCGGCCAGTATCTTGAGATGATCATCCAGCCAGGAGCGACGATAGCTGGTACCGGCAATACGAGAGTGCAGTTTTTGCCACATGGGGCTGTTTTTCCGCCGTAACCAGAGCTGATGAATAATATCTATCAGCACCCCGTTCTCGGTGGCCTCGACTATCAACCGGTGAAACAGCTCATCGCCGTCTTCATTATCTTCATCGGCCAGCAGTGACTGGCGCTCTAACTCCAGTGCCTGACGCATCTGGGCTATGCCGCTCTTGGTCACCTGAGTCGCCGCAAAGGCAGCAATATCACTCTCCAGCAACTGCCGGGCCTGTAATAACTCGAATGGTCCGACATCGTCATGTATGGCTTTCAGAGACGGCAGATCATGTTGCTGGCCGGGCAGATTGATCACATATACTCCCGAGCCCTTGCGCACATCGATCAGGTTTTCCAGCTCCAGCATGATCATCGCCTCACGTACTACGGTGCGACTGACGCCCAACTGTTCCGCGATATTACGCTCGGGAGGCAGTCGATCGCCGATTTGGTAACGACCGGAACGAAGCTCATCGCGCAGCTTCATGCCTATCTCCTGATACAATCGTTTTGACTCGAACATGGTCAACAATCCCGAACCTAAAATATTATCGCATCAACAAATTCTATCAGAGCTGGCAAGCCACGCAACCAAATTGGTATACCAATTTTCTTTTGTGGCTTGCCAACGCGGATTACAGGTTACGCAAGCCATCAACCAGCTGATAAAGCTCGGGATCTTCCTGTTTCAATGTGTCGTACATGGGCGCAACGGCCTGCTGGAAAGGGACTTTATCGACGGTGACAAACTCCACTCCCTGCTTCTCGGCGGACTCGCGCTCGGCGATTTCCGATTCGGCCCACAGCTTTCTCATTTCCTGCATGGACTCTGCAGCGGCCTGGCTCAGGGCATTACGCTCATGCTCTGGCAGCTCTTTCCATACCTTGGCGGAGATCACCAGCACATCCGGGATCATGGTGTGCTCGTCCATGCTGAAAAACTTGGTCACTTCGCTGTGACGATTCATGGTCATCGACGGCAGGTTGTTTTCGGCGGCATCCACTACGCCCTGCTGCAGAGCGGTATACAGCTCACCAAACGCCAGCGGCGTAGGGTGACCGCCCAGCAGCTTAATCATTTCAACAGCGGTCGGGCTGGGCTGTACGCGGACCTTCATGCCCTTGATATCAGCCGGTGAGTTAATGGCTTTTTTGGCATAGAAGCTGCGAGCTCCTGCATCGTAATAGGTGATGCCGACAAAGCCGTTCGCCTCGGAGGACTGCAGGATCTGCTTGCCAATGTCGCTTTCCAGCGCCCGGTAGTAATGATCCTGATCATCAAACAGGTAAGGCAGGTTGAAAGCACCATAGGCTTTGGCAAACGCCTCCAGCTCGGCCGCATTCGACTTGGCCATATCCAGGGCACCGTTCTGAATCAGTTCCAGTGATTCACGCTGAGAACCCAGCTGGCCATTGGGGTAGATACGGATCTTGAGGTCGCCACCGGACAGCTCCTTGGCTCTTTCTGCCATAAATTTCATGGCCTTGTGAACCGGGAAGCTGGTATCCATATTATGGCTCAGCTTGAGAGTAGTGGCCTGTACGGCGCCACTCATGGCGATGGTCGCACCTACAACCATCGCCAGCATTGATTTTTTACCCAACATACAGATTTTCTCCATGTGTATTTTTGAACTAGCTGCTCGTTCAGTACAAGCCGACTCCATTTCTCAACATGTACCTTGTGCCCTCCGCCCATCAAAGTCAAAAACCAACCCCAGATTGGTTGAGCCAAATCACACTTGAAACACGCAGACATATTATACCAATGTTTTCGTGACACTCATCAACATTGTTGTATCATTCATCACTAAAATCGCTGCAAGACCCAGAAAATAATCGATGTACCGCTGTTCCCCAGCTAGGAACGGGGTCCAGCTACCCAGTGCACTGATAAGCCAAGGTAATAACATGAAAGCATTAACCAACCTGGTCAACCAAACCTTAGCCTGGCTGACTATTTCAATATCGACAGTCCTGGTCGGGTGTGTGGTCTGGCAGGTACTGAGTCGCTATGTACTTGGTGCCCCCAGCACAGTCACCGACGAAATGGCTCGATTCCTGTTCATGTGGGTCGGCCTGCTCGGTGCCGCCTATGCAACAGGGTTAAAGCGTCACCTGGCCATCGATCTGCTGACCATGCGACTGACGGGAAAACGCAAGGCCTGCTCCGAACTGCTGGTTCAGCTGGCGGTTGCCGGCTTCGCGTCGGTCATCATGGTCTATGGAGGCTTGGGCCTGGTGAACAAGACACTGTCTACCGGCCAGATCTCACCAGCCCTGGGGCTCCCCATGGGATACGTCTATCTCTGTCTGCCAATCAGTGGCATCGGGATACTGTTTTATTGTGTCGTGGACTCGCTGGATAAGCTGAAAACGCTTACCTCCCCCGCGGCATAACATTTTTCGGTTTACAGGAAGGGTTTACTATGGAATGGCAAGTCATTCTGACCTTGTTTGGTTCTTTCTTTGTGTTTCTGGCATTAGGCATTCCCGTGTCCTTTGCCATCGGTATCTCCTCGGTACTGACCATACTGCTGTCATTACCCCTTGAACCGGCCATCGCCGTGGTGTCCCAGAAAATGGCGTCGGGGTTGGACAGCTTTTCACTGCTGGCAATTCCGTTCTTTATTCTGGCCGGCAACATCATGAACTGTGGCGGTATCGCCATGCGGCTGATCAACCTGGCAAAAGTACTGGCCGGCCGTCTGCCCGGTTCTTTGGCCCACTGTAATGTGCTGGCCAACATGATGTTCGGCTCCATTTCAGGCTCAGCTGTCGCTTCCGCCGCCGCCGTGGGCGGCACCATGGCGCCGATGCAGCGAAAAGAGGGGTACAGCCCGGCCTATTCCGCCGCCGTTAATATTGCCTCCTGCCCGAGCGGCCTGCTGATACCGCCATCCAATACCCTGATCGTTTACTCCCTGGTCTCGGGTGGTACCTCAATTTCAGCGCTGTTTCTGGCCGGTTATCTCCCGGGCATGCTGATGGGCCTGGGTATCATGCTGGTGGCTGGCCTCATCGCCAAGCGCCGTGGTTATCCGGTAGATAAACGCTCTACCTGGCAGGACGTAGTCCGTCTGACCTGGGATGCCCTGCCTTCGCTGGCGCTGATCTTCATTATTATGGGCGGTATTATTTCCGGCGTGTTTACCGCCACCGAAGCGTCCGCCATTGCCGTTGTCTATACCCTACTCCTGGCGGTAGGCGTGTATCGTGAGGTAAAGGTAAAGGATCTGCCCAAAATCATCCTGGACTCGGCCATTACCACCTCCATAGTGCTGCTACTGATCGGCGCTTCCATGGGCATGTCCTGGGCCATGGCCAACGCCGATATCCCCTACATGATCAGTGATGCTTTGCTTGCCATCTCGGAAAATCCGCTGGTGCTACTGTTGATCATCAACGTCATCCTGCTGGTGGTCGGTATTTTCATGGACATGACCCCGGCGGTACTGATTTTCACGCCTATCTTCTGGCCCATCGCCCAGGAAATGGGGCTGGACCCGGTTCATTTCGGCATCATGATGACCTTTAACTTGTGTATCGGCATCTGTACTCCCCCGGTCGGCAGTGCCCTGTTTATCGGCTGCTCCGTCGGCGGCGTATCGATTGATAAAGTGATCAAGCCGCTACTGCCCTTCTATGCGGTACTCTTCGCCACCTTATTACTCGTGGCCTATGTCCCTGAAATCAGTCTGTTCCTGCCCAGACTGCTATTGGGGTACTGATACTTACTGAATTACTGATACAACCACTGGCCGGGAAGCGCTACTCGCTCTTCCCGGCCAACGTTTTCAGGCCCTTCTCCGGCCACCGAAGCAAGACTGCCGTCCGGCAGATATCATCAGCAAGGGAATGCCCGATGACCTCCATCCTTTCGATCATGGTACCCATATTCCTGCTTATTGCCTTGGGCTATGTCGCAGTCAGCAGGCAACTGCTCACCCCCCAGGCCAGCCAAGGCCTGGGGCAGTTCGTGCTGTATTTCGCCATGCCCGCCCTGTTGTTCCAGAATCTTAGCCAGATGAAATTCGAACAGGTGCTGGATCCACTGTATCTGATCGCCTATGCCGGCGGCTCCCTGTTAACCTTAGTTACGGCCCTGCTGCTGATCCGCTGTTTCCGGCATAAAGACGGCTCGCTGGCGGCCATCCAGGTCATGGGTATGACGGCTCCCAACAGTGCTTTTTTTGGCTACCCGATACTGTTGCAAGTACTGGAGACGTCGTCGGCCAAGGCTTTTGCCATGTCGGTCATGGTGGAAAACCTGATCATTATTCCGCTTGGCCTCTTGTTGCTCGAATACAACACGCCCAGAGAAGGCCAGCCCAGAACCGGCTCACTCTGCTGGCTGCTGCTGAGGCGCCTGCTGCGCAACCCCCTGTTGCTGGCGATCATGGCGGGTCTGTGTGTGTCCTTGCTGAGCATCCGACTGCCGGAAGCCATCAGCCTGCCTCTAGGTCTGCTCGGTCAGGCATCCGTCGCCGTGGCCTTGTTTGCGATTGGCGGCTCCCTGGTCGGTAACAGGATTCAGAGCAACCTGCCCGACATGGGGATGGTGATGGTGGGAAAATTAATCCTTCATCCTCTGCTGGCAGCGCTGATGATCTGGCTGCTGCCGCCCTTTGATCCCGGTTTGAGCAAGGCTCTGGTACTGATTGCCGCCATGCCAATGATGAGCATGTACCCGATTATCGGGGCTCAGTTCGGCCATGGCCGCTTTTGTGCAGGCACTCTGCTGCTGACAACGATGACCGCCTTTATCACCATTTCCATGGCCCTGTGGCTGCTGCAGACATAAAAAAAGGCGCCGAGGCGCCTTTTTTTACTGCCGAGCCGAGGCTTAGTGCTTGTGACCGCAGCAACCGCCTGAATGGTCATGATCGTGGTCGTGATCATCATGGCCGTCTTCGCCATGTACATGACCATGCGCCAGCTCTTCTTCGGTCGCTTCACGCACTTCGCGTACCACGCCCTTGAAGGTCAGGGTCATGCCGGCCAGCGGATGGTTGCCGTCCACCTTGACGTATTCTTCCGCCACTTCGACGATGGTCACCGGCCGATGACCGTCATCGGTTTCGGCCACGAAGGTGTCGCCTTCGGCCACTTCCATGCCGTCGAACAGCTCACCGGGCACCGACTGTACCAGGCCATCGTCGCGCTCGCCGTAAGCCTGCTCGGGGCTCAGGGTCACATCGAAGTCTTCGCCTACTACCTTGTCGTTCAATACCACTTCCAGACCGGCCACCAGATAGCCGGTACCGTGCAGGTATTCCAGCGGCTGCTTGCCTTCGGTGGAGTCGAGGATGTCACCGTTAGTATTGGTGACGGTAAAGTCCAGCGTAACCACGCTGTTTTCGGATACTTTCATGGGAATAACCCTACTGGTGAATATTGTCATAGCATACAGGATGGCAAGTCGGGATGAAATGCGACTGCCACACAAGTACCACTCGTTGTGACCGCCGTTTGCCCTTGTTTATGCCAGCTTGAGTTTATGCCGGCTTGAGTTTATTCCGGCTTGAATACGCCGATCACTTCGCCACTACTGGCTTGCTTGACCTGGTCGTCGGTCTGGCTTTGAGTGTGGCCGCAGCCGACACATTCGACTTTCTCGACACCGTGCTCCATATACAGCATCATGGTGTCCATGGCGTTACAGCGGGGGCAGACCGCCCCGGCAATAAATCGCTTTTTACGACGGGTTTCCATGGTGTTACATCCTGAACGACAAACCTGACCCCGAATTCTCCGCCAAAAATGAACCTACTACAATGACCACAACCGCCCATTACAGCATTCGTCATCAGCTTTTTGATCTGCCTCACCTGGTGCCAGGCAAACGCCAGCGTCACCTCAAAGGCGTGCTGCTGCTGATGCACCAGGGCGCCGGGCTACTGCAGCTGGGCCGCCATTATTATCCGCTGGTCGAGGGCGAGGCCGCCTTTCTGCCCGCCGATACCCTGTTTGCCTGGCATGGCTTTGCCCACAGCCGGCTGAGCCGGGTCGAGCTTTCGCCTCGGCTGAACCAGCCCACCAGTGCCGGCAGGCTGGCCCCCTCCCCCTTGCTGGTCGCCATCGCCGCCCGACTGGCCGACTGGCCGGGCGAGCAAGACTGGCAAGGCGCCCATGGTCGCCTGTGTCGAATTCTGCATGATGAACTGCAACTTCAGACCCTGCTGCCGGCCGCCTCACAGCCGCCGCTGCAGAAGTTGGTCACCGCCAACCCCACCGCCTTTACCCTGGCATCGGCACAAGAGGCTGAGTTTCGCCGCCGTTTCGGCTGCGACGCAGACAGCTTTCGCCGCCAGTGCGCCCTATTGCTGGTGCTGCGGGATCTGGCCAAAAGCCCGAACCTAGAACAGCTGGTACAGAGCCATGGCTTTACCTCGGTGCCGCAATTCGAACAGGATTGTCGTCATTGGCTGGCCCACCCCTGTCATCGAAGCGGTAAAACCGGGTAAAATGTCGTTTTTGTCACAAGTCAGGATCCTATGATCACCCTCAACCAGATTGAACTACTCCGGGGCGGCCGCCCCCTGCTGAAAGATGCCAACGCCACCATTCACGGCGGCCAGAAAGTGGGTCTGGTGGGGAAAAACGGCTGTGGCAAATCCACCCTGTTCGCCCTGTTCAAGGGCGAGCTAAGTATCGACAGCGGCCAGTTCAATCTGCCCTCCGACTGGCAACTGGCCAGTGTGGCCCAGGAAACCCCGGCACTGAGCTGTTCGGCACTGGATTACGTGATTGACGGCGACCGGGAATACCGTCGCCTGTGCAAAGAGTTGGAGCAGGCCGAAGACCGCCACGACGGCATTGCCATCGCCGAGCTGCACGGCAGGCTCGATATTCACGGCGGCTATCATGTTCATGCCCGCGCCGCCGAACTGCTGCACGGCCTGGGTTTTTCCAACGAGGCCCAGGGCCGCCCGGTCAGCGCTTTTTCCGGCGGCTGGCGCATGCGCCTCAACCTGGCCCAGGCCCTAATCTGCCGTTCCGACCTGCTGCTGCTCGATGAACCCACCAACCACCTGGATCTGGACGCGGTGATCTGGCTGGAGCGCTGGCTGAACAGCTATGAAGGCACCCTGATCCTGATCTCCCACGACCGGGATTTTCTCGACGCCGTGGTGAACCGGATTATTCACATCGAAAACAGCCTGCTCAACGAATACACCGGCAACTATTCCGACTTCGAGCGCATGCGCGCCGAACAGCTGTCCTTGCAGCAGTCCATGTTCGAGAAGCAGCAGCGTGCCCTCAGCCACATGCAGGACTACGTGGACCGCTTTCGCTATAAGGCGAGCAAGGCCAAGCAGGCCCAGAGCCGGCTCAAGGCCATGGAGCGGATGGAGAAGATTCTGCCGGCCCATGTAGACTCGCCGTTCAACTTCAGCTTTCGCGCCCCGGCCAGCCTGCCGATACCGCTGATTGCGATGGAAAAGCTGTCTGCCGGCTACGGCGGCAAGGCGATTCTGTCCGACATCAAGCTCAACCTGGTACCCGGCTCTCGTATCGGCCTGCTCGGTCGTAACGGCGCCGGCAAATCCACCTTTATCAAGCTGTTGTCCGGCGAGCTAACGCCGATGTCGGGCAAGCTGGAAGCCAGCAACGGCATCTCGCTGGGATACTTTGCCCAGCACCAGCTGGAAAGCCTGCACCTGGAAGAATCGCCGCTCACCCACCTGGCCCGGCTCGACCCCAAGGCCAGCGAGCAGAGCCTGCGCGATTATCTGGGCGGCTTCGACTTCAGAGGCGACCAGGTCAAGGATCCGGTCGGTCCCTTCTCCGGCGGTGAAAAAGCCCGACTGGTACTGGCGCTGATCGTCTACCAGAAGCCCAACCTGCTGTTGCTGGATGAACCCACCAACCACCTGGATCTGGACATGCGCGAGGCCCTGACCCTGGCGTTGCAGGTCTTCGAAGGCGCCATGGTCATAGTGTCTCACGACCGCCATCTGCTGCGCGCCACCACCGACGAGTTCTATCTGGTGGACGGCGGCCGGGTGCAACCGTTCGACGGCGATATCGAAGATTACCATCAGTGGCTGGTGGCCCAGGACAAGGCCGCCCAGCCCGAGTCGGTCAGCACGGCCGGCGACAACTCGGCCCAGAATCGCAAGGCGGAAAAACGCCGTCAGGCCGAGCTGCGCCAGCAAACCCAGCCGCTGCGCAAGGCCATTACCAAACTTGAGCAGCAGATGGAGCAATGCCAGCAGCAACTGGCTGATATAGAGCAGAGCCTGGCCGACCCGGACATTTATGCCGCCGAGCAAAAAGCCAGCTTGCAGCAACTGCTGAAGGCGCAGATCCCCCTGCAACAAAAACTGGCCGAGGTGGAAGCCGAGTGGCTGGAGCTGCAAGAGCAACTGGAAGAGCTGGAGCAGGCATGAGCCTTCCCGGCCACGAGCAGTTCTGGCAGTTCAGCGAGCAGTATTACGCCCGCCCCGGCGTGGCTCAGGCCTGCCTGCAACTGCAGGACGAGCACGGCGCCAACGTCAACCTGCTGCTGCTGCTACTGATGCTGGAAGAACGCGGGCTCGGTGCCGACCCCGCGCACTTCTTGCCGCTGTTGCAGGAGCGCATGGGCTTATTTACCCAGTGGCGCGCACTGCGCCGCCGGCTCAAGACCCGACTCGACAACGAGGATTACGTTCAGCTGTTGCAACACGAGCTGGAGCTCGAGCGCTGGCAACAACAGGAACTGCTGCAGGTGCTGGCGCAACATCCGCCCCGGCCCGGCAGCGGTGCCTTGCTCACCTATCTAACCCTGCTGCAGGTGGCCGACGCGCCGCTGTGGCAGCTTAAACTCGCCGGTTAATACGGACTACTTTCATGCTTAGCTATCGCCACGCCTTTCATGCCGGCAATCACGCCGATGTACTCAAACACGCCGTGCAGGCCTTTATCCTCGAGGCGCTGTGCGTCAAGGACAAGGGATATTCCTATATCGACACCCACTCCGGTGCCGGTGGCTACGCGCTGGACCACGAATGGACCCAGAAAAAGTCGGAGTATCTGGGCGGCATAGCGCCCTTGTGGCAACAGCGCCGCAAATGGCCGCAACTGGCGGGTTACTTTGCCGCCATCGAGGCCATGAACCCGACCGACGAGCTCGACTTTTATCCCGGCTCACCCAAGGTGGCAGAGCACTTCCAGCGCCCGCAAGACAGCCTGACGCTGATGGAACTGCACCATAACGAGGTGGACCTGTTGCGTCAGAACATGGGTAACGGCGTCGCCATTCATCACCGTAACGGCTTTGAAGGGCTGCCGGCGCTGCTGCCGCCCACCCCCAAGCGCGGCCTGGTGCTGATTGACCCGCCCTACGAGCTGAAAGAAGATTACCAGACCGTGGCCACCACCCTGACCAAGGCCTATAAGCGCTGGCCCATCGGCATTTATGCCATCTGGTATCCGCTGCTGGCCAAGGCGGTCGATCGCAGTGGCGCCCTCAAGGAGGCGTTGGCCAACTGTGGCTTCGAACAGGTGTTGTGCGCCGAGCTCAGCGTGAGTGCGCAGGCCGACGACTTCGGCATGTACGGCTCGGGCATGATAGTACTGAATCCGCCCTGGAAGCTGGATGAACAGCTGACCGAGCTACTGCCGAGGCTGAAAGACACCCTGGCCCAGGACAAGGCCGCCGACTGGAAACTGGAGTGGCTGAAGAGAGCCGACGGCTGAAAAATAAAACCGGCTCAGCCGATTTGAAACAGCCCGCGAAAAAGAGGCCAAAGGGCCCGCTCCGCCGACCCGCCGTAAATACATCCGTGTAGGCTCAGCCGCGCCATCCTTGGCGCGGATGGTCGGCTGAGCAGATCCCTTTGCCCTCCATTAAGCTCGTGCATCGCCTGTCAGTGCTCCAACAACAGCTCAGAGCGCGGAATTTAGGAATTACAGCCACCGCAGATGTCAGGGATAGAGGCAACAGGGATCGCCTCCATCGACCGTGAAATGCCATGGCCGGAAAATGCTCCTGCCGTTCCGGCATTCCCGCCCTCCCTGGCGGTCAGATGGCATTTCCGAGCTTACATGGGGCGAGCTTGTCTCGCCGTGACGAACTGTTGCAGCCTGACCGTACATCCAGTGAATGTTCGCAGCAGGCTGAAATGGTGAGTGTCATTATCCGTAGCGTGTCGAATGGAGGTGACCCTATTGCCTCTTTACCACGTCATTGCCAACAAAAAAGCCGGTAAGGTCGTCAATAT
>NZ_MPZM01000046.1 GCF_002936955.1 Oceanisphaera arctica
GGCGGTGGAATACTGGCGGCTGGTGGCCCGGCTGTCCGAACAAGGGTCACTGGCGATCAGCCGTTTACAGGCATTGGACCGCCGTTATCCCGGTAACGGTAACCTGCGCGCTGTACTGGTTGGCCTGCTGTTCGATGCCAATCGAGCGGAGCAGGGGTTTGTCCTGTTGCAGCTGATGGCCGCAGAGCCGGCGACCCGACTTCAGGCGGTCGATCTCTGGCTGGCGCAAATCAAACGGATGCCGGTGAGTGAACAGAGCCTGGCCCAGCTGGAACGCCTGGTGGCGGCATCCGGGGGGAACGGAGAGGGGCAGGCCGGTGAGCTGCTGCGCCAGCAACAGACTTTGCTGGCGGATCCGGCTTTTCGGGCGCGGCTTCGGGGACTGGCGCTGGTGGAACAGGGACAGGGTGCGGCCGCCATCCCCCCGCTGAAGCAGGCGCTGGCCGCCTATCCGGAGGATGCCAGTCTGCTGGGTGCCCTGGCTCAGGCTTACGGACGTGAGGGCAATCGCAGCAAGGCGATTTCACTGTTCGAGCGGGCACTGCAGCGGGCAGACCCGGACAGCAGTGAACGGAGCAAGTGGCAAAGCCTGCTGCAGAGCAACCTCTACTGGCTGCTTATCCAGCAGGGAGGCCAGGCCTTGCAGGCCCGGCAACCGGGTCGGGCGCAAGAATACTACCGACAGGCGCAGGTGCTGGACGACAGTGATGCTTATGCCTGGCTGGGGCTGGGCGAGGTGGCGCTGGCCCGGGGGCAGGCGGAACAGGCCGAGCACCATTTTCGTCAAGCACTGCGGCGGGATCCGGTTAATGCCGGCGCCCTGCGAGGTATGCTGGCGCTTTACCGTCAGCAATCACCGGCCCGGGCGCTGAATTATCTGGATCGGTTGCCCCGTCGCCAGCTACAGGCGCTGGGCGACAGTGAACCCCAGCTGCGCAGCGAGCTGCTGCAACAGCAGGCGGAGCGGCTTGAGCAAGGCCAGCAATGGCAAGCGGCAGCCGATATGCTCTCCCGGGCCCGGCAGCTGACACCGGATAATGTCTGGCTGACATACCGGCTGGCGTCGGACTGGCGCAAGGCAGGTCAGCCGGATCGGGCCGATCAGGCCTTTGCCGAGCTGGTATCGCGACGGCCGGATGATCCGGAGCAAGTGTATGCCTATGCCCTCTATCTTTCGTCCAGCGAGCGGGAAGAGGCGGCTCTGGCACACCTGAACAGGCTGCCATCGGCTCGCAGGATTACCGACATAGACGAACTGGCCCGGCGGCTCGAGCAGGATCAATTACTGGCCGAGGCGCGCCGCCTGCGTGAGCAGGGTGACCAGGACGGTGCGACGGCCATCCTGCTGGCGCAACCGGGCAGCACCCGTATCGACCTGACCCTGGCCGACTGGGCATTGGAAGAGGGTGATCACGAGCGTGCCCTGACCGGTTATCGACAGGTGCAGCAACGGGAGCCGGAGAGCGACGAAGCCCGCCTGGGTGAGGTTGAGGCGCTGATTGCCGGCGGCAACCTGGTGCAGGCACGCCGGCAGTTGCCCGGGCTGAATACGGGGATTGAACAAGGGCCTCTGTCGCTGAACAGTGTGCGCCGGACCGCCAACGCCTGGGCGGCGGTGGGGGAATGGCAGCGAGCCGGGCAGTTATTCCAGGATGCCAGGTCGCAGGCACGGCAACAGGCGCCATCGCAGGAAAGTGCCTTGTTGTTGCGCGATGCGGCCAGACTGGCCCGGCACAAGGGACAGCCGCAACGGGCACTGTATGACTACAGCCAGGCGATGGCGGCCGGCGAGCTGGCGGATCATCCGCCAACCGAGAATGACGACCTGACCCGACTGACCCGTGTCGAAACGGACGATGACTGGCTGACCCGAAGCATTCGTGCCGATGCGGCGAGTCTGTATCGGCAGATGGATACCACCATCACGCTCGATCATGACTATCTGCGCTCCAGTGGAACCGGAGGGTATTCGGATCTGGCCGCCCACACCAGCATGCTGGAGCTGGAAACGCCGATGTTTGATGGCCGGGCATTTTTCCGTGCCGATATGGTGCAGATGGATGCGGGCAGCTTCGGTGGTGGTGTCTATAACGAGACCTTCGGTACCTGCCGGGAAGTGGGCTGCAGTACCTATCATGTTCAGAGCACCGCGGGGGGCAGTGTCGGTGTGGGCTGGCGGGATGAGCGCTTGCAGGGGGATATCGGCACCACGCCGCTCGGTTTCGAGGTGGTGGACTGGGTCGGTGGCCTCGGCTATAGCGGCGACTGGCGCGATATCGGCTGGACCCTGAGTGCATCCCGACGGCCCATGGCCAGCTCGCTGCTGGCCTTTGGCGGCAGCCGGGATCCCAATACCGGCATTATTTGGGGTGGGGTTCGCGCCATCGGCATCAGCCTGAGCGGCAGTTACGATCAGGGTGGGGCCCATGGCCTGTGGGGGAATATCGATACCAGCCTGCTGACCGGTGAAAATGTGGAAGATAACCACAGAGTTCGGCTGATGGGCGGCTATTACTACAAGCTGGTCAACCAGGCACACCGGCGCATCAGTGTCGGTGTGAACAGCATGTGGTGGCAATATCAGAAAGATCTCAGTGGCTATTCGCTGGGACAGGGCGGTTATTACAGCCCGCAGCAATACCAGTCGCTGGCGCTGCCGGTGAGTTACCGACAGCGAACCGACAACTGGTCATGGGAACTGGGTGGCTCCGTGTCATGGTCCCGAGCTGTCACCGAAGACCAGCGGCGTTATCCCCTGGCGGGCCTGATACCGGATGGTTTGCCCGATGCGAATGCCATCGAGCGGGGCGGCAGCAGCAGTGGGTTCGGCTATACCCTGCTCACCCTGGTGGAGCGGCGGTTGAACGCGCACTGGACCCTGGGCGCCGGCATTGATATCCAGCAGGCCAGGGATTATACCCCCAGCCATGGCCTGCTCTATCTGCGTTATTCGCTGGGCGGCTGGCAGGGTGATTTGGATCTGCCGCCGCAACCGCTGACGCCCTATGCCGAGTTCAAGTGAGGGGAGGCTGACCAGCTACACTAGCTATATCGTTTAACCGTGATAGCAGGACAGCTTCATGACTCAGGACAAATCCCGCAAATATTCCAGCCAGGTGGTGGACGGCCCCACCAAGGCGCCGGCCCGCGCCATGCTGCGGGCAGTCGGCTTCGAGGATGCCGACTTCAACAAGCCCCAGGTGGGCATCGCCTCCACCTGGAGCAATCTCACTCCCTGCAACATGCATATCGACGGCCTGGCACTAGAGGCGGGGCGAGGTGCCGATTCGGCCGGCGGCAAGAGCATCATCTTCAGTACCATCACCATCTCCGACGGCATCGCCAACGGCACCATCGGCATGAAGTATTCGCTGGTATCGCGAGAGGTGATTGCCGATTCCATCGAAACCGTGGCCGGCTGTGAAGGCTTCGATGGCCTGGTGGCCATCGGCGGCTGTGACAAGAACATGCCGGGTTGCCTGATTGGCCTGGCGCGACTGAATCGGCCATCGGTGTTTGTCTATGGCGGCACCATAGCGCCGGGTGCCAACCACACCGATATCATCTCGGTGTTCGAGGCGGTGGGGGCCCACGCCAAGGGCGACAAGTCGCTGATTGAAGTGAAACAGATAGAGGACACTGCCATTCCGGGCCCCGGTGCCTGCGGCGGCATGTATACCGCCAACACCATGGCCTCGGCCATCGAAGCCATGGGCATGAGTCTGCCGGGCAGCTCGGCGCAGAATGCGACCTCGAACAGCAAGCTGCAGGACTGTCATGAGGCGGGTGCCGCCGTGCTGAACTTGCTGGCGCGGGATATCAAGCCCGCCGACATCATGACCAAACCGGCGTTCGAGAATGCCATTACGGTGGTGATTGCCCTGGGCGGCTCGACCAATGCGGTGCTGCACCTGCTGGCCATGGCCCATGCGGTTGATGTCGAGCTGAGCCTGGACGACTTCGTGCGCATCGGCAAACGTGTACCCGTGCTGGCCGATCTGCGGCCCAGCGGTCATTACATGATGTCCGAGCTGGTGGCCATCGGCGGCATACTGCCCCTGATGAAGACCCTGCTTGAGGCCGGCTTGCTGCACGGCGACTGCCTGACGGTGACCGGCAAGACCCTGGCCGAAAATCTGGCAAGGGTACAGCCCTACCCAGAGGGTCAGCAGATCATCCGGTCGCTGGATAACCCCATCAAGGCCGACAGCCATCTGCGGGTACTGTACGGCAACCTGGCGCCCGAGGGCTCGGTGGCCAAGATCACCGGCAAGGAGGGGCTGACCTTCACCGGTCCGGCCCGGGTATTCGGCTCCGAGGAGGAAACCCTGGAGCGGATCCTGGACGGCACGGTAAAAGCGGGTGACGTGCTGGTGATCCGTTACGAAGGCCCCAGAGGCGGGCCCGGCATGCGCGAGATGCTGAGTCCGACGTCCGCCATCATGGGCAAGGGACTGGGTCAGGATGTGGCGCTGATCACCGACGGCCGCTTCTCCGGTGGCAGCCACGGCTTCGTGGTCGGTCATATCACGCCGGAAGCCCAGCAGGGCGGGCCGCTGGCCATCGTCGAAGACGGTGACATCATCACCATCGATGCCGAGCTGAACAAGCTGGAAGTGCAGCTGTCCGATGCGGACATCGCCGCCCGGTTGGCCCGGTGGCTGGCACCGCCGCCGCGTTACCGACGCGGGGTACTGGCCAAATACGCCCACACGGTCAATTCGGCATCACAAGGTGCCGTGACCGATGCGCTGGATGATATCGACTGATACCCATCGGATTAAACGATCGATACTTTTTGACTGTTATCTCAATCCCGGACAAAGGGCCCGCTTCTCCGACCCGCTCAAGCACCTCCTTGTGGCGCTCAGCACATGACATCCCTGTCATGTGATGGTCGGTGAAGCAGCTCCCTTTGTCCTCCTTGATGCTCCGGCGTGGCCTGTTGGTGCCGTCTGCGGACCACTCGGTGCTCAAGAAGAGGCAACAGAGAACGACTCCTACGACCGTGAAATGCCAGGGCCGGAAAATGCTCCTGCCGTTCCGGCATTCCCGCCCTCCCTGGCGGTCAGACGGCATTTCCGAGCCCCCATGGATTCATGGCGTGTCGTGGGAGACGGCTGTGTTGCCTCTGGTCTGAGGCCTCAATATGAATTGGTATGATATCGGCTGAAAAACATGCAAACAGGCCCTTGAAAGTGACATTCGAGGGCCTTATATCTTTATTGAGGCAAGGGAATCGCTCAACTGAGGATTCCATTATTGCGCGCCTCGCCCGTCCACTATGGAGGGCAATTTAACATCGCTCACAAGAGGATATTATTATGTCACGCTTCGATCTTACTCCCCTGTACCGCTCCGCCATCGGCTTCGATCGCCTGGCGTCCCTGATGGAAAACGCAGCCAGTGGTAGCAGCAACACCGGCTATCCGCCGTACAACATCGAACTGCTCAGCGAGAATCAGTACCGCATTTCCATGGCGGTGGCCGGCTTTGCCCGCGAGGATCTGGACATCACCAGCCATGAAAACACCCTGATGGTGAAGGGTCATAAAGAGCAGGAAGAGCCCCAGAAGAATTATCTGTATCAGGGTATCGCCGAACGCGGCTTCGAGCGCCGTTTCCAGCTGGCCGACCACGTCAAGGTGACGGGCGCCGACATGGAAAATGGCCTGCTGCACATCGATCTGGTGCGTGAGGTACCGGAAGCCGCCAAGCCGAGAACCATTGCCATCGGCAAGGCCGGCTAATCGTAGTTAAACAAAGCGGTTACACCAGCGAATCAAAAAACGCCGGCAATTGCCGGCGTTTTTGTTTATTAGGTGTTGTTTATGAAGTGTGGTTGTTTATTCGGCGACGGGCGCCTGGTAGATCGCCAGCACTTCCTCGGCCAGTATCTTGATGCCGGCCTGCACATCGGCTTCCGACTGGGCGTAGTTGAGGCGAATGCATTCCTTGCTGTGCGCCCAGTCACCGTCTTCGATCCCCGGGAAGAAGTAATGGCCGGGCACCACCAGCAGGCCTTTCTGCTTCAGGCGCTCATACAGCTCCTGACAGTGAACGGGCAGACCTTCGAACCACAACCAGAGAAAGAGCGCGCCTTCCGGCTTGTGAATATGAAACTGGGGCAGGGGAATAGCCTGCTGCAGCCAGGTCACCGCCTGCTGTGCCTTGGCCTGGTAGAAGGGGCGGATCACCTCGTTGCTGAGCTTGATCACGTCGCCGTTTTCCATCATCGGCAGGGTCAGGGCCGGGCCCATGCTGCCGGGGGCCAGGTTGATGATGCCGCTGATGTTGGTCATGGCCCGGATAATGGCCGGCGGAGCCACGACAATGCCACAACGTACGCCGGGCAGCCCGAGTTTGGACAGGCTCATGCAGAGAATGGTGTTGTCGTTCCAGAACGGTTTGGCATCGGTGAAGATGATGTTGGGGAAGGGCATGCCGTAGGCGTTGTCGATCAGCAGCGGTATCCCTTTCTCCCGGGCGATTTCGTCCAGACGCATGATCTCTTCGTCGGTCAGCACGTTGCCGGTGGGGTTGGTGGGCCGCGACACACAGATGAGGCCGATGTCGTCACCTACTTCCAGCTGATCGAAGTCGACGTGATACTTGAACAGGCCGTTCTCCAGTCGGGTGATGGTGGGTTTGCAGGCTTTGAAGTGATCTTCACTCAGGGCGCCGTCGCCGTAACCTATGTACTCCGGCGCCAGCGGGAACAGCACCTTTTTCTTGCGGCCGCCGCCAAAGTCGCCGGCCAGCAGGTTGAAGAGGTAGAAGAAGGCGGTCTGGCTGCCGTTGGTCAGGGCGATATGTTCGGGGCCGACCGGCCAGCCCAGCTCCCTGGACAGCAGTTTGGCCAGGGCGCGAATATAGGCATCCTTGCCCTGGGGACCGTCGTAGTTGGCCATGGCTTTCAGCAGATCGCCGTTTTTCACCAGTTGCTGGGACTGCTGGTCCAGATAGGCGAGTACTTCCGGAATGGCGGCCGGATTGCCGCCGCCCAGCATGATGGTATTGGGCGTGGTCAGGCCCTGGTTGAGATCGTCCATCAATTGGGTAATGCCGGCGTGGCGGGTAAACTTCTGACCGAATGCTGAAAATTCCATGAGATAACTACCAAAGAGAAAGCGGTTGCCGAAAGAGTCACGTTATCCGATATCGTCTCTGGTGTCGACCGAGGCGGGGAACGGCGACATCGCCTTCGTGTTAACCACTACATTCAACACAAAGGCGATGGGTCTTGGGGGCTAATGGGGACTAACGGGGGCTAGTAAGAATAGGTCTGGGTCGGTCGGGCGTATTTGGCCGGCTGGGCTTCGTAGCTGACCTTGAGCGCCAGTACGGTGCATTTTTCATCGCTTTCCATGAAGGGACTGAGTTCACTGAGCATGTTCTGCCGGGCGGGAGAGTCATGCCAGCGTTCCCAGCAGCCGATGTTTTCCCAGTTGGATATCACATAGAAATGATTGGGCTGATCCATGTCGCGGTAAGCATCGCCTTTCAGAAAGCCGGGCCTGTCGGTGATTTGCAGCATCAGGCTGCGTACTTTCTCCAGGTAAGCATCTTCCAGCCCTTCGGCGATATGACGTTCGATAATGACTTTAATCATCGGCACTTTCCTTGTTGCATTACGATACTATTAATTTGTAACACAAATTCCGGGGGATTTGGTAAGACCAGAAAATAAAAAGCCCCGCATCGGCGGGGCTTTTGAGGTTCAAAAGGCGAGGGCCATTACTGCAGAAGAGAAATGTCGGCGATCTGCAGGAACAGGTTGCGCAGCTGGTTGAGCAGCGCCAGACGATTGAGCCGCAGGGCCTCGTCTTCCGCCATCACCATCACCTGATCGAAGAAGTTGTCTACGCCTTCACGCAGGGCGGCCAGCTCATTCAGGGCGCTGTTGTAATCGCCGGCGGCGAACAGCGGCGTCAGACGCTCGGTCAGCTCGGCCAGCTGGCTGGCCAGGATCTTCTCGGCTTCGTCCTGCAGCAGGGCCGGGTTGACCTCGCTCGGGATCTCGCCTTCGAACTTGGCCAGAATGTTACCCACCCGCTTGTTGGCGGCGGCCAGTGCGGCGGCGGCGTCCAGCTCACGGAACTGGCTGACGGCCTTCACCCGGGCGTCGAAGTCGGCCGGACGGGTCGGACGGCGTGCCAGCACGGCCTGAATGACGTCAACACCGTAACCCAGGTCTTGATACCAGGCGCGGAAACGGCCCAGCATGAAGTCCAGGATTTCGTCGGCGGCATTGGCATTGCTCAGCTTGTCGCCGTACAGCGCCTTGGCCTGCTCGATCAGAATCGGCAGATCCAGGTCGTAGTCTTTTTCGACGATGATGCGCAGGGCACCCAGGGCGGCCCGACGCAGGGCGAAGGGGTCCTTGTCGCCCTTGGGCGTCTGGCCTATGCCGAAGATGCCGACCAGGGTATCCAGCTTGTCGGCCAGGGCCACGGCGGCAGAAATATCCTGGCTGGGCAGATCGTCACCGGCAAAACGGGGCTGATACTGCTCTTTCAGCGCCACGGCCACGGCTTCGTCTTCGCCGTCGTGGCGGGCATAGTGCATGCCCATCACGCCTTGGGTGTCGGTGAACTCGAACACCATGTTGGTGACCAGGTCGCACTTGGACAGCAGGCCGGCGCGCTCCGCTTGTGCCTTGTCGGCACCGATGGAGGTGGCGATAAAGCCGGACAGGGCGCTGATGCGCTCGGATTTTTCCTTAACTGTGCCCAGTTGCTTCTGGAACAGCACGCTGTCTAGTTTCTCCAGTCGGGAGGCAAGTGGCGCCTTGCGGTCGGTATCGAAGAAGAATTCCGCATCGGCCAGACGCGGGCGCACGACTTTTTCGTTACCGCCGATGATCTGGCTCGGGTCTTTGGACTCGATATTGGTGACGAAGATAAACTTCGGCAGCAGCTTGCCATCGGCGTCGTAGACCGGGAAGTATTTCTGGTCGCCCTTCATGGTGTACACCAGCGCTTCGGCCGGTACCTTGAGGAATTTTTCCTCGAAGGCGGCGGTCAGCACCACGGGCCATTCCACCAGAGAGGCCACTTCTTCCAGCAGATCGTCGTCGAGGTCGGCGATGCCATTGACGGCAGCGGCGGCCTGTTCGACACCGGTCTTGATGATGGCCTTGCGACGTTCGAAGTCGGCCAGCACCTTGCCGGTCTGCTCCAGTGCCTGCAGATAGTCGTCTGCATGAGCGAGTTCAAATTCCTGCTCACCCATGAAGCGGTGACCGCGCAGGGTGCGGGACGAGTCGACACCCAGAATAGTGGCCGGCAGCAGCTGGTCACCCAGCAGCAGGGTCAGGGTATGTACCGGACGGATAAACTGGATGCTCTTGTCACCCCAGCGCATGGCCTTGGGAATCGGCAACCGGCTCAGGGCCTGTTCGACCATGGCGGGCAGCAGCTCGGTGGCGGCCTTGCCCTTGATGTCGGCGATGTGAACCAGCCACTCGCCCTTGTCGGTTTTCAGGCGCCCGGCCTGGCCGACCTCGATGCCGTTGCCCCGGGCCCAGCCCATGGCGGCCTTGGTGGGGTTACCGTCGGCGTCGAAGGCGGCCTGTACCGCCGGGCCGCGTTTTTCCAGTTGCTTGTCGGGCTGACCGGCGGCCAGCGCTGTGACATACACCGCCAGACGACGGGGGGCGGCATACCAGTGCACTTCTGCAAAGGGCAGATCGGCGTTGGTCAGTTCTTGCTTGAGGTTGTCGGCAAAGGCCTGGCCCAGGTTGCGCAACGCCTTCGGCGGCAGCTCTTCGGTACCGAGTTCAACCAGAAAATTCTGTTCAGCCATGCTGGTCCCTTATCCTTCTTTTTTACACATGGGGAAGCCCAGGGCCTCGCGGGAGGCGTAGTAAGCTTCGGCGACTGCCTTGGTCAGGGTGCGGATACGCAATATGTAGCGTTGGCGTTCGGTCACCGAAATCGCCTTGCGGGCATCCAGCAGGTTGAAGGCGTGGCCCGCTTTCAAGATTCGCTCGTAGGCGGGCAGGGGCAGCGGCGTTTCCAGTGACAGCAGGTGCTGACATTCTTTCTCGCACTGTTCGAAGAAGCCGAACAGGAAGTCCACGTCTGCATGTTCGAAGTTGTAGGTGGACTGTTCCACCTCGTTCTGATGATAGATATCACCGTAGGTGGTTCTGCCCAGAGGACCGTCGCACCACACCAGATCGTAGACCGAGTCCACGGCCTGAATGTACATGGCCAGACGCTCCAGACCGTAGGTGATCTCGCCGGTTACCGGCTTGCACTCCAGGCCGCCCACCTGCTGGAAGTAGGTGAACTGGGTCACCTCCATGCCGTTTAGCCAGACTTCCCAGCCCAGGCCCCAGGCACCCAGGGTCGGGTTTTCCCAGTTGTCTTCCACAAAGCGGATATCATGCACCAGCGGATCCAGGCCCAGCGCTTTCAGCGAGCCCAGGTACAGTTCCTGCAGATTGTCCGGTGAGGGTTTGATCATCACCTGAAACTGGTAGTAATGCTGCAACCGGTTGGGGTTTTCGCCGTAGCGGCCGTCGGTGGGACGGCGGGAAGGCTGTACATAGGCGGTGGCCATCGGCTCCGGGCCTATGGCTCGCAGGCAGGTCATGGGATGAGAGGTGCCTGCACCTACTTCCATATCCAGCGGCTGTACTATGGTGCAGCCTTGCTGGGCCCAATAATCCTGCAATGTCAGGATCAGGCCCTGAAAGGTATTGATATCGAATTTTTGCATGATGTTCGCGCCTTGATATAGGTGCATTCGCAGTGTGAAACTTAGGGATGGAGTATACCTTCTGACCCGATGCGAATATAGACTTAGGGTGTGTCCCGTTGGTATTACGGGGCACACTCCTGCAAGGAGAGAATATGCTGGCACGCTGTGGCTGGGTCAATAATGACCCCGGATATCAGGCTTATCACGACCGGGAATGGGGCGTACCCGAATACGATGGTAGGGCACTGTTCGAAAAGCTGTGCCTGGACGGCCAGCAGGCCGGGCTTAGCTGGTTTACCATCCTCTGCAAGATACCGGCGTATCGGGCCGCCTTTGCCGACTTCAATCCGGAGATCATCGTTACCTTCGACGAACAGGATGTGGAGCGACTGATGCAGAATAAAGGCATAGTGCGTAACCGACTCAAGATCCGGTCGATTATCGCCAATGCCCGGGCTTATCTGTTGATGCAGGAGCAGGGCATCGATTTCAGCTGCTGGCTGTGGGACTTCGTCGGCGGCGAGCCGGTGATCAACTGGTGGCCGACCCTGAGCGAGGTGCCGACCAGCACGAGCGAGTCGGAGGCAATGGCCAGGGCGCTGAAAAAACGCGGATTTTCTTTTGTCGGTGGCACCATCTGTTATGCCTTCATGCAGGCTACCGGCATGGTCAACGATCACCTGTTGAGCTGCCCCCGGCATCCGATCCACGACAACAGCTGACATCTAGACGAAACGAGGCTTTGTAGAACCCAGTGAGCGGCGCTATATTGAGGCATACTTGTGCTTGTTACATACGGAACCTAATTATGAAAAAAATCTGCCTGGCGGTTGCCGCCACCATCGCCCTCTCTGCCTGTACCACCAACCCTTACACCGGTGAACGTCAGACGTCCAAAGCCGCCATCGGTGGCGGTCTTGGTGCCTTGGCCGGCGCCGTTATCGGCGGCGCTTCCGCCAGCTCCAGTGATCGCAAGAAAGGCATCCTGATCGGTGCCGCCAGTGGCGCGGCCCTGGGTGGTGGCGTGGGTTACTACATGGACGTACAGGAAGCCAAACTGCGTGATCAGATGAGCGGCACCGGCGTCAGCGTGACCCGTAACGGCGACAACATCATCCTGAACATGCCGAGCTCAATCACCTTCGCGGTAAACAGCGCCGATCTGTCGCCCAGCTTCTATAACACCCTGAGTGGTGTGGCCATGGTGCTGAAAGAGTATGAGAAGACCTATGTCAACGTGGTTGGCCACACCGACAACACCGGATCCGCCAGCCATAACCAGGCGCTGTCCGAGCGTCGTGCCGCTTCCGTCGGCCAGTTCCTGATCAGCCAGGGCGCCGCCGCCAGCCGTTTCAACATCCGTGGTGTGGGTTTCAACCAGCCGGTGGCCAGCAACGACACCGAAAGCGGTCGTGCCCAGAACCGTCGCGTAGAAATCACCCTGAGCCCGATGCAATAAGCTATTCGGTTCTTGATGACAGAAAAATGCCCGCTCATCAGCGGGCATTTTTTATGGCTGCAAGGCACCCAGTAGCGACATCCACAAGGGTAACATCGCCATCGCCAGCAGAGTCTGGCCGGTGATCACGGCGGCCATCAGCGGCGCGTTACCGCCCATCTGCCGCGCCAGTATATAAGATGAAGTAGCGGTAGGCAGGGCGGTAAAGAGCACCACCACTCCCAGCTCGACCTCTTTCAGTCCCAGCAACCACCCCGCCGTTAGCGCCAGTAACGGCAGCAGGCCGAACTTGATGATGCAAGCCTGCCAGAACGCGGCTCCGGTGCCGCGCAGCGCCTCGAGCTGCAACGCAACCCCCACAGCAATCAATCCCAGTGGCAAGGCAGCCTGTCCGGCCAGGGCCAGGGTATCCCGACTCCAGCCGGGCAGCCCTATACCAGAGACATTGAGTGCTATGCCGATGATACAGCCCAGTAGCAAGGGATTTTTGGCCAGCGCCCGCATTGCACCCCAGAGTCCGGACTGGCCACTGCCGCCACAGCCGACAAACATCAGCACACAGAGGACATTGACCAGGGGCACCATGATGGCGATGGCCACGGCGGCGGCAGTAATGCCGGCCTCACCGTACAGGGCGGCCGCTCCGGCCAGACCCACGTAGGTATTGAAGCGCAGTGCGCCCTGAAACACCGAGCTGAAAGAAGGCAGATCCAGCCCGAGCCGGTTGCGCAGCAGCCAGAGTCCGGCGGCCAGCAGTATGAGCAGGCCGGCCAGCAGGCTGATCATGCCGCTAAAGGCCACCTGACCGAAGTCGGCCGTGGCCAGGGTGCTGATCAGCATGGCCGGAAACAGCAGGAAATAGATAAAGCGCTCGGCGCCATGCCAGAACTGCGGGTCGGGAAAGCGCAGTCGCCTGAGCACCACGCCGGTGAGAATCAACAGAAACAGGGGGCCGAGCGCATTGCTGACAGTCAGCATGGGTATCCTTACCAGACGGGAACGGACGACCAGTATACCGGTAGGGAGAGGGGCCTCATATCGGCAGCCCCGTGATTCAGCTGCCTTTTTGGATCAGAAACTGGTACGGCAGCTGTTCTACCTGACTGGACAACAGGGCGTGATCCATAAACTGGCAGAAGCTGGGAATATCCCGGGTGGTGGAGGGATCGTCGGCGGTGATCAGAAGGGTTTCGCCCGCGGCCATGGTGCGTACCTGTTTGCGGACCATCATCACGGGCTCGGGGCAGCGCAGGCCGGTGGCATCGAGGTGATGCTGGGGATCGATAAGAGACATCGTCATATATTCGCTATCTTGCAATAAACCCGACTATTTTAATGCTGTTTAAATTGTGGTCAACCGTTAAGGAAGCTTTAAGCGGTAAGCTGTCAGCTGTAATACCCATCGCATTAAATATTCGATCTTTTTGACTGTCATACCCATCCCGGACAAAGGGCCCGCTCCACCGACCCGCTCAAGCACCTCCTTGTGACGCTCAGCACATGACGTCCGACCGCCATGGAAGGCGGGAGTGCCAGCATTGCAGGAGCTTTTGCTGGTCCTGTCATGTGATGGTCGGTGGAGCAGATCCCTTTGCCCTCCTTGATGCTCCGGCGTCGCCTGTTAGCACTGCCTGCGGACAACTCGGAGTTCCAGAAGAGGCAACAGAGAACGGCTCCCACGACCGTGAAATGCCAGGGACGGCATTTCCGAGCCCCCACGGATGGGTTTATGGCGTGTCGAGGGAGGCGGCTGTGTTGCCTCTGGTCTGGGGCCTCAATATGACCAGATCATTACTGGGATTGGTATAAGAAGACAAAGGAGGCTGCTCCGCCGACCTTCCGTTTCAGGGATGAAACGGTGAGTGCCATCGCCTACCGCGAGCCGGCGGAGTGGGCCCTTTGTCTGACTTATCTACAAACGATAGTTATACCCGCTCAAACACGGTCGCTATGCCCTGACCCAGGCCGATACACATGGTGGCCACGCCGAAAGTGGCGTCTTTGTTTTCCATCAGGTTCAGCAGTGTGGTCGATATGCGGGCGCCGGAACAGCCCAGCGGGTGCCCCAGAGCGATGGCGCCGCCGTTGAGGTTCACCTTCTCATTCATCTCCTCCAGCAGCCCCAGTTCTTTCAGTACCGGTAACGACTGGGCGGCGAAGGCCTCGTTCAGCTCGAACAGGTCGATATCCGCTATCGACAGCCCGGCGCGTTTCAGTACCTTGTGCACCGCCGGTACCGGGCCGTAGCCCATGATGGCCGGGTCACAGCCGGCTACGGCCATAGCTCTGATGCGGGCGCGGGGCTTCAACCCCAGAGCGGCGGCCTTGTCGGCAGACATCACCAGCATGGCGGCGGCGCCGTCGGACAGCGCCGACGAGGTGCCTGCGGTGACGGTGCCGTTGGCCGGATCGAACACCGGGCGCAGCTGTGCGAGGGATTCCAGGCTGGTGTCCGGGCGAATCACTTCATCATTTTCAAACAGGATCAGACTGCCGTCGGCGCCGTGGCCGTTGGTGGCGAGAATCTCGTTGGCAAAGCGACCTTCCTGCGTGGCCTGATGGGCCCGCTGATGGGAGCGCACCGCAAAGGCATCCTGCTGTTCTCGGCTGATCTGGTGCAGCCGGCCCAGCATTTCGGCAGTCAGCCCCATCATGCCCGAGGCTTTGGCTACATTCAGGGCCAGGCCTGGGTGAAAGTCTACCCCGTGGTTCATCGGCACATGGCCCATGTGCTCGACTCCACCGACGATAAAGACATCGCCATCGCCGACCATGATGGCGCGACTGGCATCGTGCAGCGCCTGCATCGAAGAGCCACACAGCCGGTTAACGGTAACGGCGGCCACCTGCTTGGGCAGGCCAGCCAGCAGGGCGGCGTTGCGGGCGATATTAAAGCCCTGCTCCAGAGTTTGTTGCACGCATCCCCAGTACACGTCTTCGATATCGGAAGCGGCCAGCGCCGGATTACGGGCCAGCAGACCGCGCATCAGGTGAGCGGACAAGTCTTCGGCTCTGACGTTGCGAAAAGCGCCGCCCCTGGAGCGACCCATGGGAGTGCGAATGCAATCGACAATAACGACCTCGTTGAGTGCCTTATTCATGCTGTGGTCTCCTTGCACCAATCAGTAAAACGTCTTGTTGGCGGCGGCCATTTGGCGCAGACCAGAGCTGACGTGATAGAGGGGGCCCAGATGAGCGAACTTGTCGGCCAGCGCCACGTAGGCGGCGAGCCCCATGTTGTCCAGGTAGCGGAACACGCCACCATGAAACGGCGGAAAGCCAATGCCGTACACCAGCGCCATGTCCGCCTCGGCAGGGGAGCCGATAATGCCTTCTTCCAAGCAGAGCACCACTTCGTTGATCATGGGGATCATCATGCGGGCTATGATGTCGTCCGGCTCGAAGTCGGAGCGTTCGCTCGCCACCTCGGCCAGCAGCTGGTAACTCTCGGGGTCCGCCTCTTTTCTGGGCTTGCCTTTCTTGTCCTGACTGTAGGCATAGAAGCCCTTGTCGTTTTTCTGGCCGAAGCGCTGCTGTTCATACATTACATCGATGGCATCCTTTCCGGTCTTGCCCATGCGTGCAGGAAAGCCGTCGGCCATCACCGCCGCCGCGTGGTGGCCGGTGTCGATACCCACTACGTCCAGCAGCCAGGCCGGGCCCATGGGCCAGCCGAATTTTTTCTCCATCACCTTATCGACGTTAACAAAATCGGCTCCGTCGGCCACCAGTTGATTGAAGCCGAAGAAGTAGGGGAATAGTACGCGGTTGACGAAGAAGCCCGGGCAGTCGTTGACCACTATCGGTGACTTGCCCATGGCCGCGGCATAGGCGACGACTTTATTGATGGTGTCGTCGCTGGTTTTCTCGCCACGAATGATTTCTACCAGCGGCATCCGGTGCACCGGGTTGAAGAAGTGCATGCCGCAGAAACGTTCCGGACGCTTGAGGCTCTTGGCCAGGGTCGAGATGGGAATGGTCGAGGTATTGGACGCAATCACCGTATCATCTGCGACATGGGCTTCCACCTCGGCCAGCACCTGGGCCTTGATTTTGGGGTTCTCGACCACGGCTTCCACCACGGTATCGACGCCCTGCAAGCCGTCATAGCTGAGGGTGGGGGTGATGCTTGCCAGCACCTGGGCCAGCCTGGTGCCATCAATCTTGCCGCGTTCCAGTTGCTTGTTGAGCAGCTTGCCGGCCTCGGTCATGCCGAGAGTCAGAGCCTTATCGTTGATGTCTTTCATTACCGCCGGAATGCCTCTCACCGCCGACTGATAGGCGATGCCGCCGCCCATAATGCCGGCGCCCAGCACCGCCGCCTTGCGGGCGGGCTCGGTGGTTCTGGCCGCCTGTTTGGCCTTGCCCTTGATAAACTGATCGTTGAGAAAAATGCCCACCAGAGCGCGAGCGACCGAGGTCTGGGTCAGCTTGATGAAGTTGCTCTGCTCAATCTGGAGCGCTTCTTTCCGGCTGAAGCCGGCGGCGGCTTCGATGGTCTTTACCGCCATCATGGGTGCCGGGTAATGGGGGCCGGCCTTGGCGGCGACCATGCCCTTGGCGGTGCTGAAGCTCATGGCGGCTTCCAGCTTGTCCAGGGTCAGGGGGGCGCCTTTTTGCGCTCGTTTTCTCTTCCAGTCCTGCTTGCCGAGGGCGGCGTCTTTCAGCAGCTGTAACGCCGAGGCTTGCAGATAATCGGTGTCGACCACCGCATCCAGCACACCCAGGGCCAGGCAGACGTCTGCTTTATTGTCCTGACCCGTGATGATCCACTCCATGGCGTTGTCGGCACCGATCAGCCGGGGCAGCCGTACCGTGCCGCCAAAACCGGGCATGAGGCCGAGCTTTGTTTCCGGCAGGCCGATGCGGGCGCTGGCATCACCGATACGAAAGTCGGTAGACAGTATGCACTCGCAGCCGCCACCCAGGGCATAGCCACGCACCACGCTCACGGTTGGGAAGGGCAGGTCTTCGATACGGTTGAAAATGCGGTTGGCCTGAGACAGCCATTCGTCGAGTCTGGCCTGGGGCAAGTCAAACATGTCCAGAAACTCGGTGATATCGGCGCCGACAATAAAGGCGTCTTTGCGGCTGATCAGCATCAGGCCTTTCAGGCCCGGGGTCTGCTCCAGCGCGGTAACAGCCTGCTCGAGTGACAGCAGGGTGGCTCTGTCCAGCTTGTTGATGCTGCCTTTGCCGTCAAAGCTGAGTTCAGCAATACCGTCTTGCAGTACTTGTACAGAGAGGGCTTCACCTTGGTAGATCATCCTATATCTCCTTAGATTCCCTTGGGCTGCTCCGACTCTCCCGGGCAGGAATGAAATCACTATGAACAGAAAAGCAGCAGAGTTCAATATCTGATTAAAACAATTGTTTTAATTTTATCTGGTTATTTTCAAGGGGTTCGAGCTTGGCCGTGAATGAGCAAAAGATGACTTCCCCTGTCGATTCAGCAACAATGTCGCGCTATTTTTCGTCGGCTCATCGATAGGGCCGAATAATCAATATCAGGCAGCTTTGTCTTGCCCGGGAGTGAGAGCCATGAATATGTCTCCCTATCTGGTACCGGCTACTTCGGTGGTGTGGGAGCAGGAGATTAAAAAAAGCCGCTTTATTGCCTATCTGGCTCATACTCCGGACTCGGAGGCGGCCAAGGCCTTTATCGGGGCGGTGCGCGCTCAAGAGCCCTCGGCGGGCCATCACTGCTGGGCCTTCGTAGCGGGCATGCCGACCGACTCCCGGGTGCTGGGCTTCAGCGACGACGGTGAGCCCTCGGGTACTGCCGGCAAACCCATGCTGGCCCAGCTGCAGGGCTCGGGCATTGGTGAGATCACCGCTGTGATCGCCCGTTATTTCGGCGGCATCAAGCTCGGCACCGGTGGCCTGGTGCGGGCCTATGGCGGCACTCTGGCGTCGGCATTGACGCAACTGAAGACCGTTGAGCGGCGCATCATGGCCCCGTTGAGCGTCAAAGCCGATTACGGTGATATGGCGTTGCTGGAATTTTTGCTCGGTGAATATCAGGGGCAGTGGCTAAAAGTGGATTACGGTGCCGAGGTAACCGGTGTGCTATCGGTTGAGGCGCGTGCCATTCCGGAGTTTTGTCGCCAGCTGCTGGATCGTAGCCAGGGACGAGTGGTGGCCAGGCCGGTGGAACCGGATACTGGCTGAGTTTAGGGTCAACAGACCCTAATATATTGGAAGTACCATGCATATACGCACAATTATCCGCATCGTGGGCATTCTGGTTGCCCTGTTCAGCGTTACCATGCTGGCGCCGGCCCTGGTGGCCTACATCTATCGGGATGGGGCCGGGCTCGATTTTTTCAGCGCCTTCGTTATCTGTCTGATCCTGGGGCTGGCACTGTGGTTTCCCAACCGCACCCACAATAAAGAACTGAGAGCCAAAGAAGGCTTTCTTATCGTGGTGCTGTTCTGGACCGTACTGGGCAGCGTGGGAGCCATCCCTTTCATGCTCAGTGCCGAACCGGATATGACGGTGGCCGAAGCCTTCTTCGAATCCTTCTCTGGTCTCACTACCACCGGCGCCACCGTGATCAGCGGTCTTGATACGCTGCCCAAGGCGATTCTCTTCTACCGGCAGATGCTGCAGTGGCTGGGCGGTATGGGCATCATAGTACTGGCTGTAGCCATACTGCCTATTCTGGGTATCGGTGGCATGCAGCTGTTTCGTGCCGAAATACCCGGGCCGGTCAAAGACAACAAGGTGGCACCCCGCATTGCCGAAACGGCCAAAACCCTGTGGTACATCTATCTGGTGTTGACCATTGCCTGTGCCCTGCTGCTGTGGCTGGCGGGCATGAACCTGTTCGATGCCATCTGTCATTCCTTTTCTACCGTAGCCATCGGCGGCTTCTCGACTTACGACGCCAGCGTGGGCCATTTCAATAGTCCCATGATCAACCTGATTATTGTGGTGTTCCTGCTGATTGCCGGGGTGAACTTCAGCCTGCACTTTGCCGCCTTCGCCAACCGGGGATTGCGGTTGTCGGTATATCGCCTAGATCCGGAAGTAAAAGTGTTTATCGGGATACAGCTGATACTGACACTCATCTGTCTGTCGGCCTTGTGGGCGCATCGGGTATATACGGATCCCTGGCAGGCGCTGGACCAGTCCCTGTTTCAGGCGGTGTCCATTTCCACCACCGCCGGTTTCAGTACCACCGGCTTCGCCGACTGGCCGTTGTTTCTGCCATTGCTGCTGATGTTTTCTTCTTTTATCGGTGGCTGTGCCGGCAGTACCGGTGGCGGTATCAAGGTCGTTCGTATCATGCTGCTGAACTTGCAGGGGATGCGGGAGCTGAAACGACTGATACACCCAAGAGCCGTCTATCGTATTAAGCTTGGCAATAAGGCATTAGCTGATAAAGTGGTGGAAGCGGTGTGGGGGTTCTTTGCCGCTTATGCCTTGGTCTTCGTGCTTTGCATGCTGGCGCTGTTGGCGACCGGTATGGAAGAACTGACCGCCTTTACCGCCGTGGTGGCGACGCTGAATAATCTCGGGCCGGGCCTGGGTGATGTTGCCGCCAATTTCGGCACCACTACCGACGGCGCTAAATGGATAATGATCCTGGCCATGCTGTTCGGCCGTCTTGAAATATTTACCTTGCTGGTACTGTTTACGCCTGCCTTCTGGCGTAGCTAAGAGGAGTCTATGGAAAAACTGTTGGTACTTTATTCATCTCGCAATGGTCAGACGAGAAAAATCATCGCGGCGATGCAGGATGAATTTACCGGTTACGATGTGGAGCTGGCAGACTTGCATGGCCCGATTCGAAAAAACCTCAGCAAGTATGACAAGGTGCTGATAGGTGCTTCTGTGCGCTACGGCCATTTTCACCGGGATCTCTACACCTTCATTCATATCCACAGTGAACAGCTGGCCGCTGCCGATGCGAGTTTCTTCTGTGTCTGTCTCACCGCGCGTAAGCCGGAAAAGGCCGATCCCAGGAACAACGCCTACATCAGCAAGTTTCTGGCCAAGTCGCCCTGGCGGCCGCGAACCATCGGCGTATTCGCCGGTGCGCTGAAATACAGCGAATACAACTGGTGGCAGACCCGCATTATCCAGCTGATCATGAAGATAACCGGCGGCAGCACCGATACCAGCCAGGATCTCGAGTTTACCGATTGGGATAAAGTGAGAGATTTTGCCCGGCAGGTCGCTCGCAGCAAATACGAATAAGTAGACAAAACACATATAAAGAGCAGTTTTAGTGCGTTTTTTATACGGAACTGCCTTTTTTAATAAAAATGTCAAAAAGCCCTTGCGCAAAATCAGCCGTTCCCTATAATGCGCATCCACTGACACGGGGCAACACGCCAACGGTCACAAGGGTTTGAAGACAACGAAACAAAGTTTGATTCAGCGCTTGACGAACAATACGGAATGCGTAGAATACGCATCCCTGACCTGAAACAAGGTCACGCTCTTTAACAATTTATCAAGCAAACTGTGTGGGCACTCGCAGGTAGTTGGGAAACAAATAGTTTTTGTTTTTT
>NZ_MPZM01000047.1 GCF_002936955.1 Oceanisphaera arctica
CTGCCTTTTTTGTGTCTTGAGCTTGCAGCTGTCTTTTATTCGATATCCAGGGGCTCGGGAGAAAGGATAATGCCCGTGGTGTCGGCGTAGAGATGGTCCGCCGGCAAGAAGGTCACACCACCGAAGTTGACCGGAATTTCCTGATCGCCAATCTCGCTGTCATCGGCGCCGACCGGAATGGAGGCCAGTGCCTGAATGCCGATATCCAGATCTTCCAGAGCATCTACTTCGCGTACGGAGCCATAGCAGACGATGCCTTCCCAGCCGTTTTCCGCCGCGGTTTCGGCGATGTCGGCATCGAGCAATGCCCGGCGCAGTGAGCCGCCGCCGTCGATCAGTAACACCCGACCCACGCCGTTTTCTTTCACCGCCGCCATGATGAGGCCGTTGGACTCGAAGCACTTGATGGTGGAAATGGTGCCGCCGAAGGAATTACGGCCGCCAAAGCTGGAGAACATGGGTTCGACCACATCCACCATGTCAATATAGGTATCGCACAGTTCTGAAGTATTGTATTCCATGGAATCAGCCACATCTGGAAACAAGGTGACATCAAGTATAAAGGGGCGGGAGCGGTTTTCAATCACAATCGTGTGACCGCTCCCGTTAGCATGGCGGGTTAGAGGATATAGCGGCTCAGATCTTCGTCTTCGACCAGGTTCTTGAGGTAACGATCCACATAGTCTTCGTCCACCAGAATGGAGTCACCGGACTTGTCGGACGCTTCAAAGGACAGCTCGTCCAGCAGTCGCTCCATGATCGTATGCAGCCGGCGAGCACCGATGTTCTCGGTAGTCTCGTTAACGCGCCAGGCGGCTTCGGCCAGGCGGCGGATGCCGGCCTTGGTGAAGTCGACGGTCACGTTTTCGGTCGCCAGCAGCGCCTTGTACTGCTCGGTCAGCGAGGCATTTGGCTCGGTGAGAATACGCTCGAAGTCATCGGTATTCAGCGAGTCCAGCTCGACCCGGATCGGCAGGCGACCCTGCAGCTCGGGGATCAGATCCGACGGTCTGGCAACCTGGAAGGCGCCGGAGGCAATGAACAGCATATGATCGGTGCGCACCATGCCGTGCTTGGTGTTGACGGTGCTGCCTTCAATCAGCGGCAGCAGATCCCGCTGTACCCCTTCACGAGATACGTCGGGGCCTGAACTTTCGCCGCGCTTGCAGATTTTGTCGAACTCGTCGATGAACACTATGCCCTGGTTTTCCACCGCATGAATGGCTTGTTCCTTCAGCTCTTCCGGATTCAGCAGCTTGGCGGCTTCTTCCTCGACCAGCAGCTTGATCGCGTCCTTGATTTTCATCTTGCGCTGTTTACTGGTGTTGCCGGACAGGTTCTGGAACATGCCCTGCAGCTGGTTGGTCATCTCTTCCATGCCGGGCGGTGACATGATCTCCACGCCCATCTGCGGGGCCGAGACATTGATTTCGATTTCCTTGTCGTCCAGCTGGCCTTCACGCAGTTTCTTGCGGAAGATCTGGCGGCTGTTGCTGTTGTCGGCTTTCTCTTCTTCACCCCAGGTATTGCGCGGGTTGGGCAGCAGCGCGTCCAGCACCCGCTCTTCCGCCGCTTCTTCGGCGCGGTGACGGAATTTTTCCATCTGCTGTTCGCGGGTCATCTTCATGGCGATATCGGTCAGATCGCGAATGATGGTGTCCACTTCCTTGCCGACGTAGCCAACTTCGGTGAACTTGGTCGCTTCCACCTTGATGAAGGGGGCGTTGGCCAGTTTGGCCAGACGACGGGCGATTTCGGTCTTGCCGACCCCGGTCGGACCTATCATCAGGATGTTCTTGGGCGTGACTTCCTGGCGCAGCTCGGGAGTCAGCTGCATTCGACGCCAGCGGTTGCGCAGGGCGATGGCCACGGCGCGTTTGGCGGCAGCCTGGCCGACGATATGGCGGTCCAGCTCGTGGACGATTTCTCTTGGGGTCATGTCAGACATAATCAAATCCTGTGGTGCGGGCAGGCTCGCCACCTGCCCGAAAGCAAATCAGTGGCTGTAATCCAGCTCTTCGACGGTCAGGTTACCATTGGTAAAGACGCAGATGTCGCCGGCAATGGTCAGCGCTTTTTTGACGATATCAGCCGCTTCCAGCTCGGTGTTTTCCAGCAGGGCGCGGGCGGCGGACTGGGCAAAGGAGCCGCCGGAGCCGATGGCGATCAGATCCTGTTCGGGCTGCACCACGTCGCCGTTGCCGGTAATGATGAAGGAGTTCTTGTCGTCGGCTACTGCCAGCAGGGCCTCTAGCCGGCGCAGGCTACGGTCGGTCCGCCAGTCTTTGGCCAGGGCCACGGCGGCGCGTTCAAGGTTGCCCTGGTGCGCCTGCAGCTTGGCTTCAAAGCGTTCCAGCAGGGTAAAGGCGTCGGCGGTGCCACCGGCAAAACCGGCCAGTACCTTGCCGTTAAACAGGCGGTGTACCTTGCGGGCATTGCCTTTCATGACGGTGTTGCCCAGGGAAACCTGGCCATCGCCGCCGATAACCACTTTGCCGTTACGGCGAACTGAAACGATCGTTGTCACTGTGAACCTCACTTGACGGTGTAGCCAGCCTGGCTGGCAGAAATGTCATTAACAACGAAATGGGGACGGTAGCGAGCGAGATCAACCCTCCCAGAACCAGATTGCACAATCACCTACGGCTTTTGCCTTGATCAGCTTGTGTTTGTGCTGCTCAGCCAGTCGTTTGCTATCGTAAGGCCCCAGGATCACGCGGTACCACGAGCTACCACTTTTATGGCGAACTTGTGCCACCAGCCCCTGAAAGGCAATTTTGGCTTTCAGTTGCTCGGCCTGGGCGGAGGAGCGGAACGAGCCGCATTGCATCAGATAAGGCTGGGTCGACTCTTCCGCCTCCGGCACAGTGACCACCACTTCCTTGTTTTCCAGCTGTTCGATATAGCGCCATTTTTCCACCGGCTTCTGATCGATGGGATTGACCGGTGTGGGGGGCGCCTGGGTGTGGGTGACGGCTGGCGGTGCTTCCGGGCTGCGGTTGCCGGCGGCGCCCTTGATGATGGAAAGCAGGTAGCCGAGGGCGGCGGCCAGCAGCAGCACCAGTATGATGGCCAGCCAGGGAACTCGTCGCTGTGGCGCACGGCTGCGACTGCCGCCCCGGGCGGGGCGGCTGTTGCTCTTGCCTTTGCTTTTTGGTTTGCTGCGCCGGACGTAATCCCTGGGCATGGCTTACATGCGCTCCATGGTGTCGATGCCGAGCAGCGACAGGCCCCGTTCCAGTACTTTGGCGGTGGCCGCACACAGGCGCAGGCGGCTGGCCCGTTCTTCGGCGCTCACGCCATCCTTGTTGATGGGGCAGGCTTCGTAGAAGCTCATGAAGGCACCGGACAGTTCGTACAGATACAGACACATCAGGTGCGGCAGGCCCTTGTCGGCCACCGACTTCACGGTGTCGTTGAACTGCACCAGCTTCTGGGCCAGGGCTTCTTCGGCCGGGGCCTGGATGCTGATTTGGCCTTGCAGGGTGTCGGCAGTAACGCCGGCCTTGCGGAAAATAGACTGCACCCGGGTATAGGCATACTGCAGATAAGGCGCGGTATTACCTTCGAACGACAGCATGTTGTCCCAGTCGAAGATGTAATCGGTGGTGCGGCTCTTGGACAGATCCGCGTATTTCACCGCACCCATGGCGACCCGGCTGACTACCTGGCGTTTTTCTTCTTCGCTGAGGCCGGTGTCTTTCTTGGCCAGTAGGGCGGCGGCGCGTTCTTCCGCTTCTTCGAGCAGGTCCACCAGCTTGATGGTGCCGCCGGAGCGGGTCTTGAACGGGCGGCCGTCCTTGCCCAGCATCATGCCGAAGGCGTGATGCTCCAGGCTGACCGACTCGGGGATATAACCGGCCTTGCGCACTATGTTCCAGGCCTGCATCAGATGCTGGTGCTGGCGGGAGTCGATGAAATACAGCACCCGATCGGCGCCCAGCTGCTCGTAACGGTATTTGGCACAGGCGATGTCGGTGGTGGTGTAGAGGTAGCCGCCGTCTTTCTTGCGGATGATGACGCCCATGGGGTCACCGTCCTTGTTTTTGTACTCGTCCAGATAGACCACGATGGCGCCTTCGTCTTCCACCGCCAGCCCCTGCTGCTGCAGATCGGCGACTATGGTTGCCAGCATGGAGTTGTACATGCTCTCGCCCATGACGTTGGCCGGAGTCAGGGAAACGTTGAGCCGGTCGTAAACCTGCTGGTTATGCAGCAGGGTAATGTCGACCAGCTTCTGCCACATGGCCAGACAATAGGCATCGCCGCCCTGCAACTTCACCACGTACCCCCGGGCACGCTCGGCAAAGTCCGGATCCGCATCATATTGCTGCTTGGACTCGCGATAGAACTGTTCCAGATCCGACAGGCCGGAAGACAGCACATTCGGGTTTTCCTGCTCGAGCTTTTCCAGATAGGCGATCAGCATGCCGAACTGGGTGCCCCAGTCGCCGATATGGTTGGCCCGGATCACCTTGTGGCCGAGAAACTCCAGGGTGCGGACCACGGCGTCACCGATAATGGTGGAGCGCAGGTGACCCACGTGCATTTCTTTGGCCACGTTGGGAGCCGAGTAGTCCACCACCACGGTCTGGGGCTGTTCGGCCACCGGCACATTGGCGCGTTCGTCGGCGACCATGGCGTCTATCTGGCGCGCCAGCCAGTCGCTGTCGAGAAAGAAGTTGATAAAGCCGGGGCCGGCGAGCTCGGTTTTGGCCACCAGCTCGGAAGCGGGCAGGTTATCAACCAGCATCTGGGCCAGGGCGCGGGGGTTTTGTCCTGCGGGCTTGGCCAGCAGCAATGCCAGATTGGTGGCCAAGTCTCCGTGGGCCTTGTCTTTGGTTCGGTCTACCTGAATGCGGGGTGCCAGTTCGGCAGGCAGCTTGCCTTGCTGTTTCAGGATAGAGACCGTCTGCTCAAGCAGTGCTTGAATATGTTCTTTCATTATCAGTTCACCAAATTTAAGACAAGGTTGGAGATAACCCGGGGGAAGAAATTCTACTCATAACGGGTGCAGAAAACTACCGTCAAGGCAAGGCGAGGGCGCCGATTGAAAGTGTAGAGGATAAAAAAGGGTCTTTATGGCTAATTCTTAAAGGAAGGAGACTAGCCATGAAACTGGCGCTGTTACCCCTTACCCATCATCTGATGCCCGGCGGCAAGGTTCCGCTGCGCATCTTCGAGCCCCGCTATATCAGAATGGTGAGCGAGGCGAGCCGTAGCGGAACCGGCTTTGGTATCGGCATGCTGGACGAACTGGACCATGTCGGCCACAACGATCTTTTCACGCTCGGTACCCGGGTGAACATCATCGACTTCTATACCCTGGAGGGCGGCTTGCTGGGAATAACGGTGGAAGCCGTGGACCGTTTTCACATCCTTCAGCTGGAACGGGAGCAAGATGGCCTGCTGCGGGCCGAGGTGGAACTGCTCGACAACTGGCAGTCCTGCACCCTGTCGCCGACCGAGCAGGTGCTGTCCGATAAATTGCAGGAAGTCTTTGCCGAATATCCGGAACTGGCCGACCTTTATCCGGCGCCTCGATGGCGGGACGCGGCCTGGGTAACCCAGCGCTGGCTGGAAGTACTACCTCTGAAAAGCCGGCAGGCTCAGAAGCTGATGGCGGAGGACAGTTGCCATCGTGCCCTCGGTTTCCTGATGTCGATGCTGACCTCGCCGTCGCAGCCGGGCCAGCAGCACTGAAGTTACCAGAGCTCCACCGGGTCGATGTCCAGCGACCAGCGTACCTTGCGGGCGGAGGCCAGGGTATCGATTAACGCCAGTGCCAGGCGACAGGCCGCCGCCAGCTCTCGCCGGTTGCTGGCCTGCAGTAACAGCTGGTAGCGATATTGCCCGGCCTTGCGCTCCATCTGCGCGCTGAGTGGCCCGAGACAGAGCACCGAGGATGGCAGATTGGGCAGCAACTGTTGTACCAGTTGCTGCAAGAAAGTCTGTACCTGATCAGCCTGGGTGGCCTGGGCCCGAAACAGCGCCTGAAAGCTGAACGGGGGCAGGGCGGCGGCCTGGCGTTCCTGCAGGGCGCTGTGGGCAAAGTGACGATAGCCCTGGTTGGCCAGATCCTGCAGCAGGGCGTGTTCCGGCTGGTGGGTCTGCAGCACTACCCGGCCCGGCTTGCTGGCTCGTCCGGCCCGGCCTGCCACCTGTATATAAAGCTGGGCAAAGCGCTCTGTGGCCCGAAAGTCGCTGGCGAAGAGGGCGCCGTCCGCATCCAGCATCGCCACCAGGGTGACATCGGGAAAGTGATGGCCCTTGGCCAGCATCTGGGTGCCGATCAGGATCTGATACTTGCCGTTGCGAATACCTTCCAGATGTTGCTGAAAGCTGCCTTTGCGGCGGGTGTTATCCCTGTCGATGCGAATAATGCCGTATTGGGGAAATAGCCCGCTCAGGGCCTGCTCCACCTGCTCGGTGCCCAGGCCGGTACCCACCAGTTGCCGGCTGCCGCAGCTCGGGCAGCTCGGGGGTAAAGGTCGCTGATGATCGCAATGGTGGCAGTGCAGGCGGGAGGAATGCCGATGCCAGGTATAGTGAGCGTCACAGCGTTCGCAATCTGCCAGCCAGCCGCAATCGTGACACAAAAGCGCCGGCGCATAGCCGCGCCGGTTCAGGAACAGCATCACCTGATTGCCCTTCGCCAGCTCCTGTTCGACCAGCTGGAGCAGTTGGGGCGAGAGCCCGGCGTTCATCTGTACATGCTTGCTGTCCAGCAGCACATGTTCGGCCACGGTGGCGGTGCCGGGCCGCTGACTCAGGGTCAGTAGCTGATATTTGCCGCCTGCCGCATTGTGCAGGCTTTCGAAGCTGGGCGTGGCCGACCCCAGCACGATGGGAATGTCGAGCTGGCGGGCGCGCAGCAGCGCCAAATCCCGGGCATGGTAACGAAAGCCGTCCTGCTGTTTGAACGAGGTATCGTGTTCTTCATCGATGATCACCATCCCCAGGCGGGCGAAAGGCGTCAGCAGGGCGGAGCGGGTGCCGATGACGATGGCGGTGCTGCCGTCCCGGCACGACAGCCAGGCATCGAGCCGCTCTCGTTCATTCATACCCGAATGCAGGGTGCTGATCGGTACCTTAAAACGCTGCTGAAAGCGCGATATGGTTTGCGGGGTCAGGCCGATTTCCGGCACCAGCACCAGCACCTGCTTGCCCGCCTGCAGCACCGGCTCCATGATCTGCAGATAGACCTCGGTCTTGCCGGAGCCGGTGATGCCTTCCAGCAGAAAGGGGTTGAAGCCCCGGGCACTCTGGATAAGACTGACCGCCAGCGCTTGCTCTGTGGTCAGGCGGGGCTTGTCATCGTCGGCCACCTCGGTGGCAGTGGCGCGCCAGTCGACGGTTTCCGGCAGCTGATCCTTTTTTTCGATCAGCTGCTTTTTGGCCAGCGCCTGCAGAATAGCGCCGCTGATGCCTCTGATTTCCAGCTCGCCGGCAGTCAAGGGCCCCTGGCGTAACAAGGTCAGCGCCTGCTGTTGCTTGATGGCCTGGGCGGAAACGCCGGCCTCGGCATCGAGCAGGTGCCAGTAAGGGGTACTTCGGTAGGCGGCGGCTTCGCCCTTGCGCAACAGGGTGGGCAGCGCCTGAAAATACACCTCTCCGGGGGCGTGCAGATAATATTGCGTGGCCCAGGCCAGTAGCCTGAGTTCGGCCTCGGCCAGGAGCGGCTCTTTATCCAGTATGGCGCCGATGGGCTTGAGCCGGGTGGCATCGATGTCGGAATCTTCGGGGTGCGACAGTACCAGCGCCGTCATGACTCTGTTGCCAAAGGGCACGGACACCCGGCAGCCAGGTACGGGCAGCGGCAGGGGGCAGAGATAATCAAATTCTCGCCGCAGGGGGACGGGCAGCGTAACCCGCAGTAAACCTGGCTGTGCCGGTATTGACATTGGTGATTTATCCCCTGTGTGCCTTGCCAGTAAAAAAGCGATCCTATATTATTCGCACCCTTCACAAAACGTGAATCATTCGTGTGGTGTCTGGCACAGGATCAGATAGCGACACGGCCTACAAATTCAGAGGTTGTCCCCATGAAAAACGGTATTCACCCACAATACAACGAAATTACTGCCAAATGTTCTTGCGGTAACGAGATCAAAGTCGGCTCTACCATGGGTAAAAGCCTGAACCTGGACGTTTGCTCCGCTTGCCACCCTTTCTACACTGGTAAGCAGAAAATGGTTGATAGCGGCGGCCGTGTTGACCGTTTCAACAAGCGCTTCGGCGCGCTGTCCAGCAGCAAATAAGCGATACTCATCGCAAGAAAAGGCGCCTCAGGGCGCCTTTTTTATTGCCCGCAACTTGTGCATGACGCCGATGTTTCCCATGGTTATGGCAGTTTTTACGCCAGGGTAGCGAAATGAAGCGATGGCAATGGCTGCTGATCATGGGATTGTGGCCGCTGATGGTAGCGGCAAAATGCCCTAAACCACCGGCAGACGAAACCGTAACGGTTCGGCATATTGTAGATGGTGACACTGTCATCTTGCAGGACGGCAGAGTAATTCGCTTTATCGGTATCGATACGCCAGAATTCAATAAACACAGTAAATTACCGGTGGAATCCGGGGCCGAAGCGGCACGGCGCTGGCTGCAGAATAAAATCCCGAGTGGGAGTCGATTGAAACTGGTTTTTGGCGTTGAAAGGCGTGATGATTATGGACGCTGGCTGGCGCATCCGCTCACGGCTAATGGCGATTTGCTGGTTACCCGGATGCTCGCACAGGGGCTGGGACCCCTGCTGCTGATCCCGCCCAATGATGATTACTGGCGGTGCTGGCTGGCGGCCGAACAGGGGGCTAGGCAACGACGCCTCGGAGTATGGCAGGCGCCGTTGGTCAGCTTTTCCTCCGGTGGCTGGCAACTGTTGCAGGCCAGGGTTGTCCTACCTTATGCAGGCTCAGGGCGCCTAACGCTCGAGCTGGAAGGGCAGCTGACCGTGATGGCAGGCAAACGTCTGCCGATGGCGGCTCGCCGCAGTCTGAAGAGGTTAAGGCGGGGAGATCGGCTGTTTATTCGTGGCCGGGTTCGAGCCAGCCACATTGGTCGACAAATATTGTGGGTAAATTATTCTTGGCAGTTTTACCAGATAGAGCAATGAATTTTTGCTGGGCAATGTTGAATAAGTTGACTACTATCACATTGTATAAACATTGTGATAAACTTGTTCACACATAAATCATGTAAATGTCAACAATCGCATCAGGGTACTCGTAGAATGACCGACTTCCGTCAAAAAGCACTCGATTATCATGCTTTCCCGACTCCGGGTAAGATCTCCGTTGAAATCAGTAAGCCGGCAGAAACCGCCCAGGATCTCGCCTTAGCCTACAGCCCGGGTGTGGCCGAGCCTGTGCGCGAAATCGCAGCTGATCCAAATAATGCCTACAAATATACCGGTAAGGGTAACCTGGTTGCCGTTATCACCAACGGTACCGCCATTCTGGGTCTGGGTAACCTGGGTCCACTGGCTTCCAAGCCAGTAATGGAAGGTAAAGCCTTACTGTTCAAGCGTTTCGCTAACATCGACTCGGTTGATATTGAAGTCAAGCACCGCACCACCGAAGAATTTATTCAGGTTGTAGCGGCCATTGCCGATACTTTCGGCGGTATCAACCTGGAAGATATCAAGGCGCCTGAGTGCTTTGAAATTGAAAAGGCCTTGATCGAGCGCTGTAACGTTCCTGTATTCCACGATGACCAGCACGGTACTGCTATTGTTACCGCCGCAGGCCTCATCAACTCACTGGAAGTTCAGGGCAAAGATATTACCCAGGCTCAAATCGTGTGCATGGGTGCCGGCGCCGCTGCCGTGGCCTGTATGGAACTGCTGATCAAGTGTGGTGCTCAGCGCGAAAACATCTATATGTTGGATCGTAACGGTGTGATTCACACTCGTCGTGACGATCTGAACGAATATAAAGCACTGTTCGCCAACAACACCGACAAGCGTACGCTGGAAGACGTGATCACTGGCGCCGACGTATTCGTAGGTGTTTCTGGTCCGGACGTATTGCCAGCCGAAGCCGTTGCTCTGATGGCTGACAAGCCGGTTATCTTCGCCTGCTCGAACCCGGATCCGGAAATCAAGCCAGAACTGGCTCATTCCGTACGTCAGGATCTGATCATGGGTACCGGTCGTTCCGACTACCCGAACCAGGTGAACAACGTGCTGTGTTTCCCCTTCATCTTCCGTGGTGCCCTGGATGTTCGCGCGTCCTGCATCAACGACGAGATGAAAGTGGCCGCCGTCGACGCTATCCGTGGTCTGGCCAAAGAGTCGGTACCACAGGAAGTGCTGGTTGCCGCCGGCGTTGAATCGCTGACATTCGGCAAGGACTACGTGATTCCCAAGCCGATGGATCCGCGCCTGCTGCCTCGTGTAGCCCGTGCCGTGGCCCTTGCCGCCGTGGAATCCGGCGTAGCCGGCATCGAACTGCCGGAAAACTACATGCTGGGTTGATTCCAGGCATGACATGCAAAAGGGGAGCTTCGGCTCCCCTTTTTGTTTTCTACAGTCTGGATATTTGTCAAAAGTCGTCGGGAATGTCCGCAATATGAAGCAGCAGCAGGGTTAACTCCACCGACACGCTGCGAGTACATCCATGTAGCGCTCGGCAAATGCCATCCATGGCATTTGACGGTCGGTTACGGCAATCCCTGTTACTGCTTCGTGATATTTCAGCGTTGCCTGCCGGGAGTCGGCAGACAACCCGGTGCTGGGAATAGGAGGACTAAGGGATCTGCTCCGCCGACCATCTGACTGCCAGGGATGGCGCGGTGGGGCCTACATGGAGGTATTTACGGCGTGTCGGCGGAGCGGGCCCTTTGTCCGGGATTGATGGCAGTCAAACAGCCCGGCTGGTTACTGCGGTGGTATTACCCCTCACATCTCACCGTCTCGTCAGATAAACACCCGCTTCCATGTGATGGGTATAGGGGAACTGATCGAACAGGGCGAAGCGACTGATGTCGTGAGTCAGTGACAGCGTCTCCAGATTCTGGCGCAAGGTCTCCGGATTGCAGGAGATATAGACGATGTTGTCGTATTCCTGCACCAGCTTGACGGTTTCTTCGTCCAGTCCGGCCCGGGGCGGATCTACCAGTATGGTATTGCACTCGTAGCTGGCGAGATCTATGCCCTGCAGCCGGCGGAACTCGCGTACCCCGCGCATGGCCTGGGTGAATTCTTCCGCCGACATGCGCAGTATGGTCACGTTATCGATGTCATTGGCGGCAATGTTGTACTGGGCCGACTTGACCGAGGAGCTGGCGATTTCGGTGGCCAGCACCCGGCGGAAGTTGGCGGCCAGGGCCAGCGAGAAGTTGCCGTTGCCACAATACAGTTCCAGCAGATCACCGCTGGCACCCTGAGTGGCATCCAGCGCCCAGCTCAGCATCTGTTCGTTCATGCGGCCATTGGGCTGGGTGAAGCTGTTTTCCACCTGCTGATAGACCAGCTCCTGGTCCGCCACCTGCAGCCGCTCCACCACATAGTCCTGGCCGACGACCCATTTCTGCTTCTTGGCCCGGCCTATGATGCTGGCGTTGATGCCCTGTTGTTGCAGCTGTGCCTGCACATCCTGCACGGCGTTGTGCCAGGCATCGTCCAGCTGGCGATGATAGAGCAGGCTAATCACTAGCTCGCCGCTCAATGACGACAGAAAGTCTACCTGAAACAGCTTGCGGCGCAGTACCGGGTCGGGTTTGAGCGCGTCCAGCAACAGCGGCATCGCCTGGTTGATCAGGAGAGATGCGGCAGGAAACTGGTCGACCCGGTATTTCTCCCTGGTGGCCTGATCAAACATGATGTAGTAGAGGTCTTCGTCCTGATGCCAGACCCGAAACTCGGCGCGCATCCGGTAATGTTCGGGCTCGGAGGCAAACACGTTCAGCGTCGGTGGAGTAAAGGGCGCGAAGGTTTCCCGAAGCCGGTCGGCCTTTTCATCCAACTGTGCCTGGTAGGTTTGCGGGTTGACCACTGTGCTCATGAGTTGCCTCTCTGTAAAACGGAGCGCAAATTCTACGGCCTGCGGCGAATTTGTCCAGTTATCGGACGGCGGGCTGGTGGTCGGAAGCGGCTTTTGCCAGACTGCAGCCTCTGCTGACGGACTGAAATGAAAGGAAATAGTTATGCGGCGTAAAAAACCGGAGGATCTGCGGGAATGGTGTTATCCCTTTATCTTCGAGACCAAAATGACCTGTGATTATGAAATTCTCACTGACGAGCTGTGCTGCCATATCGGCGTGGTGCTGTCGCAGCTGCCGGAGGAATTTGACGACATCAGGGCCGATCTGGAGCAGTTGCAACCGCTGATCTACAACCTCAATGGGTCGGTGCGAGGCAAGAACGGTATTTTCGAGCAGGATATCGACTGGCTGAAGGAGAGATACACCCATTATCAGCAGGCGTCGGAGGGGCGGGTGACCGGCTTTGTGCTGCCAAGAGGGCCGGCACCGGTGCCGCAACTGCATCTGTGCCGTTGTACCGGCAAGAAGATAGTGCGCATGCTGGTACGGCTGGAAGAAGAGGGCAGGAAGTTCGACGAAATCCTGCCTCGTTTTGCCAATGTGCTGGCCAACTTCTTCTTCGTGCTGACCGTCGCTATCAAGGATCGGCTGGGCACCGAAGAGGTGCCCTACATCAGCATCAACTACTGATCTGGCGCGGTTCCTCTTTATCAGAACGAGGATTGCTGGGTCAGAAAATCTCTTATAATCGGCAGCTGTCACGGATAGCTGCCGATTGAATTTATCCGGCCAGGGCCTGAATAAGCTGGCTGTCGAAAGCGATACGGCGCTCATTATCGAGCTTCTCGCGGATTTGCTGCTCCAGACTGCGGACATTGTGTTCAAAGCCCCAGCGGCTCAGGGTACTCAGATCTTCAATTGCTTCCGGCAATTTCAGCTTGTCGCCGTCAATCTGTTGGTATTTATCAATCAGATTCTTGGCCTGCATCAGGCGTACGGACAGCTGACGAGTCAGCGGGAATTCATGATTTACCTGCTCTCCGCTGGCGTTGGCTGCGCTCAGCGTCAGCATTCTTGGTGCCGTATTGCCGTCCATCAAAGACAGCAAATCCACCGACAGCAAGCCGCGCTCATCCGTTTCCAGGGAGGCAATGCTGGCATCAAGAGCCGCGGTCAATTTGAACTGCCGCAGTGGCGACTCGCTTTTCTCGACTTTTTGATCGATCACCTCACGCTCAGGTATGCCCAGTACCTTTTTCTCGCTCCGGGCATGACTTTCCATATTCATGAAGGGGTTGATGCCCGTGACTCCGTTGGCCAGAAGATCCTTGGTCATCACGTCCGGCAGCATGCCAAAGAAAGGCACAACATCGACGATAGAGAACACTACACCACCGGTAGTCATCAGGATACCGCTCGGAAACTCATACAGCTCGCGGAGAGGCTGGTAAGGAGTATAAACCTCGAGTGTTTTATTGACCGAGTAGGTGGTCACACGAAAGGATTCATGATCGGTCACACTGAAACTGGGTGACGGCTGGTCAATAAATATCTGATTGACGCCCTGAGCCTGAAATACATAGTCCTGACGCACTGACTCCCGATCAATATCCATGGAGTTAACGGTTTCCGCGGGCAAGTGGTTGGCGCAACCGGTCAGTACGGCGAGCAGCACTCCACCAGCTGTGGCTTTTACGAGCGTATTTAATGACAAAATGAATTTTCCCTTTTTATTTTTATCTCAATAAGCTCTTTCAAGAGCCGAGGTGGCATCAGAACAAGCGCATGTACAATAAGCCTTCGCCAGACCCCGCAGGCATGATAAATACCGAAGAACACGAGAAAAACGAATGTCTGGCCGTACGTTTATCAGCCGATAACAGAGGGAGAATAATAAACGAGCATGCATGCTCTTGCTCCGATGGGGACAGTTAATACAAGTTTCAATTATGTCTTGTCAAGGCAAGCGGTATCGACAGGTAAAGATGGAACTGGCAGGAGAGAGGAAGCGGGCAGAAGATAACATGTGTTTGCTCTGCCGTTCAGCCGCGCAGGAATGGCGCGGCTGAACGGTTTTTATCTTTTTTCAGCGGTGGTCAATCGCGAAGCCGTTATTGGGTCTCGGCCGGTTGGCGATAAGGGTTATCCGGCAGCTGCTCGGCTCGTAATGGCGGACGACGGGCGTCCTCCTTGGGGCCATAGGCGCTGCTCAGATAAGTCAGTATGGTCTCTTCGGTGTTGGCATCGAAGGGCCATAACCCCTGCTTGTCCTGCATCCAGCGGATCAGCGATAGCCAGTGCTCACGGCTGCCGCTGTTCTGGGTGACCAGTTTGGATGAATGGCAGGCGGTGCAGTTGTTACGCACCGTTTCCCAGCCGGGGGCGATTATAAAGCCGGTTTGCGGATCCAGCTCGGCGGCCAGCGCCGGCGTGGACGACAGGCCCAGCAGCAGCAAACTCAGGGCAACAGGATGTGCCATCATGTCCTCCTAGACAATTTGTACCGCGATACGGTGACAGGCGTTGTTCAGATAGCCCTTGGGGTTCCAGCCCGGTACCACCATCGGCTGGGCCTTGCCTTCGCTGTCGACGGCCTTGGCCCAGACTTCGTAATAGCCCTTCTCGGGAAAGCTCAGTTCACTGTTCCAGTGCTGCCAGGCCAGGCGGTTGGCCGGCGCGCGCAGCTCGGCTTTCTGCCAGGTGACACCGAAGTCGATAGATACATGCAGCTCGGTCACCTCCAGATCACCGGCCCAGGCGTGGCCGCGAACCTGTAACGGCTCACCCTGCTTGTGGCTGATGCCGGTTTTGGGGAAGGTGATCAGTGATTTAACCGGCATGGACTCGATGATTTCCATATCTTCATCCGGTACCTGGGTGCCGGGTGCCACCGGGTATTTGGGCACGCTGTATGAAGGGGCTGCCATCTTGTTGCCATCATGCACCTTGTTGCGAACCACTATTTTCTTCAGCCATTTGCCGGAGGTGGAGGCCGGCCAGCCGCCGCAGACCAGGCGCAGGGGGTGACCGTTCAGCACCGGAATGTCTTCGTCGTTCATGGCCCAGGCGATCAAAGTCTGATCTTCCAGCGCCTTGGACATGGGCACGCCGCGCGAGATGGCTTCCTTGCTCGGATCGCCACTGGGGTGCAGATCACCGCCGTAATAACCGATGTAAACCGCATCCTTCTTGATACCGCAGGCCTCCAGTACATCTCTCAGCCTTACTCCGGTAAATTTGGGGCTGGCCACTGCACCGGTGGTCCACTGGTTGCCGCTGGCGGCGGGCGAGTACTCGCTGCGGCCGTTGCCGCCACATTCCACCGTCAGCTGATAGCTGTGGTGCTTGAAGCGGGATTTCAGTTCGGCCAGGGTGAAGGTGGTGGGTTTTTCACAAGACTCGCCGGCAATTTCCAGCGTCCAGCCGGCAGGGCCCAGCGACTTGATATCGGGCAGCAGGCCATTATTGCGCACAAACATGTGCTTGGCCGGCGTGATCTCGTCATCCAGCAGGTGAGGTGGCGTCTCGGCGTTGATCGGCCTGTCGTTGAGAATGGTCAGGCCTTCTTTGCCCGGCAGGGCAAAAGGCTCGTCGGACTGGGCAAAGGCCGCGGGGATCAACCCCGCCGGCATGTTGTTGGCGAAGGGAATGCTGGCACCGATGGCCGTAGCCATGGCCAGCAGGCCGCCCCGCTTGAGAAAGCCCCGGCGGCTGCCGGCATCGGTTTCCCGATCCCATACCAGTTCGTCGGCTTTGATTGGATCTTCTGCGTACAGTTCGTGCAAGCCCCGGCTGGGCTTTTCGTTCTTGTTGTTTGGTTCGTTTGCCATTTTTTCTCTCCTTGCGCGCCTGCGGCGCCGGGCCTGATCCTAGGTCAAGGCAGACTAGCAAATAACCATATGTTTCCGGTATGTAAATATTGTTTGGTTGAGACCCGCATCATATTAATTTTTATGATGAATTATGCGAATTTGGCCGCCGCGTCTGCATATACACTCAGGTTTCCTTTCCCTATAATGCCCCCCGCTTTGGTGCCGACAGGCATAAACGGGAATCCGGTGCAAATCTGGAGCTGGCGCGCAGCGGTAAAGAGGAACGACACGACACGGGGTAACCCAGGCACTGCCCAGTAAAGAAAAAAGGGTGGGAAGCCGTCGTCTAGGTGGGCCATGGCCCGAGCCTCCAAGCCCGAAAACCTGCCAAAGAGCCAACAGGAATGGCCTGCTGGCAGTCACTACGCGTACTAGGGAAGTAATCAATGTCTAAGAAATGGCTGGCGGCTACCTTGCTGCCATGGGCAGCCTATGCCCAGAATTCATCCGAACCCACCAGCATTACCATCTACAACCGGGTCGAGCAGCCGGCCACCAGCGCCCTGGCGCCAGTTGAAGTCATCACCAAGGCCGAGATAGAACGCCGTCAGCCCCGCTCACTGGTCGACCTGCTCGAAACCCTGCCGGGCATGCAGTTTGGCAGCCAGAGCGGTGGCATCGGCCAGCTCAGTAGCCTGTTTGTGCGCGGCACCAACTCCGATCATGTGCTGGTACTGTTCAATGGAAAGCCGATGGCCGAGATGGTGGCTGGCAATGTCGACTTCAGCCAACTGCCGGTGAGCAACGTCGAGCGTATCGAATATATCCGTGGCCCGCGTGCAGCCATCTATGGTTCCAAGGCCATCGGCGGTGTGGTCAACATCATCACCACCTCTCAGGTCAACAGCGCCCAGGTTGGCTTCACCACCGGCAGCAACGACTACTATGCCACCGATGTCTCCATCAACCAGTGGGTCACCGACAACACCCGCCTGCAATTAGCCACCGGCTATCGTGAAACCCGTGGTTATGATGTTAAGCCCGATAATAACCAACCAGATCGCGATGGCTTCGAAAGCAAAAACCTTACCCTGGGACTTGAGCACCAGCTGAACCAGAACTGGACACTGGATGCCAACCTGAATGGTTGGCAGGGCGATATCGAGTTTGATGCCCGCAATGACAAGGCCTGGAATTCTGACCTGTCAGAAAAAACAGCTTATCAGGCTGACGCCGGTATTCGTTATGCCAATCAACAACGGAATGGCCAGCTAAATATCAGTTATGGGGAGTCCGAGCTGATTTCCTGGCGGGAGAGTGAAGGGGAAAACAGCCAGTACAAGACTAATACCAGCACAGCCATTACCCAAGTGACCGGTCTTACCCAATACCACTATACCGACACCGGCTATGCACTGGCGGGAATGGATTGGCAAAGAGAACGTTTACTATCTGATTCTATTACTACTAAATGCGATGCTTATAGATTGACGTCCCCATATGATTGTCTGAGCTCTAGTATGGTTCGTTTTGATGCTCCGGATCGTGACAATACTGGTGTTTACGCATCTGTTTTCCATACATGGTCACCGCTATCTGTCGAACTGACAGGACGAGTGGATGATAACGAACAGTTTGGTACCCACGGCACATGGCAGAGCACACTTTCGGTCGACTTGCCGGAACAACACAAGGCTACGCTGAGCTATGGTACTGCCTTTAAGGCACCTAGTTTTTCACAGTTGTATTGGCCTGGCTCAGAAAGTACAGAACTGAAACCAGAAGAGTCTGAAAACTGGGAGCTGGGATTGACAGGTGACTACCAAGTGCTCAACTGGCAATTAAGCTTGTATAGAAACCAAATAGACAACTTAATTGTCTACCCAGCACCTTTTTATCTTGCTGCTAACTCTGCAGAGAACACAGACGCTTTAATCAAAGGCGTAGAATTTGTGGTGAAAACTACGACTGGGCTGCTGCATCATACCGCCAGCTTCGATTACACCGATGCGGAAGATATTGCCAATGACAAGAGTCAGCTAGCCCGTCGTGCCAAGCGAAAGGCGAGCTGGACCGGCGATATCGATGTAGCTGATGCAAACCTGTTTGCCCAAGTTTTGTATGTCGGTGAGCGTAACGACAGTGCCTATACGGATGTGGTTTTGCCTTCCTACACCATTTGGAACATAGGTGCTCGTTACCCGTTGACTCAGCAACTGACCCTGAACGGAAAAATCAACAACCTGTTCGACAAGGACTATCAGGTAGTCGATGGCTACGACGCACCCGACATGGAGTTCTACGTCGGAGCCGATTACCGTTTCTAATCTTCTGCCAGCCTCGGCCACTTTTTGTTGACCACTACAAGGTAGCCAGGAGGGAGGGTAAAGGGAACGGCTTCACGACCGATCAAATGCCAGGGATGGCATTTGTCGAGCATCACATGGATGTGCTTGCAGCGAGTCGTGAAGCCGGCCCTTTGTCCGACCTTGTTCTGTGCTTGCAGACAACTTTGCTCTACAGCCGGCCACTGCGCCGGCTTTTTCATGGCCGCCTTTGGCGTTATCATGGCGCTCTTGCACAGCGAGAGCAGGCCTTGCACAGTGAGGGCAGGTTTTGCATAGAAAGGGCAGACAGTGGCAAACATTCTTATCTTCGACTCCGGTATGGGCGGCCTCTCCGTCTATAGAGAAGTCAGCAAGACCCTGACGGGTCACCAATACCTGTACCTGTTCGATAACGCCTGCTTCCCCTATGGCGAGCTGAGCGAGTCGCGGCTGGTCGAACGGGTGGTCGAGCTGTTCGAGGCCTTTGTGGCGCGCTACCCCGTCGATATCGCCATTATTGCCTGCAACACCGCCAGCACCAATGTGCTGCCCGCACTCCGTCAGCGGTTGTCCATTCCGGTGGTGGGGGTGGTGCCGGCCATCAAACCGGCCGCCGAATACAGCCGCCTGCTTCATCAAACTAACTCCTTAGCCAGCAAGCCGGGCCATATCGGCTTGTTGGCCACACCGGGCACCGTCTCCCGTCGTTATACCGCCGAACTGATCCAGAGCTTTGCCGCCGATCTGCAGGTATCTTTGCTGGGCACTACCGAGTTGGTGAAAATGGCGGAAGACAAACTCTGGGGTCAGCCGGTCGACATGCATCGCCTGGGCCAGATACTGGCTCCCTGGCGAGGCACGCAAGGGCCGGACACCATAGTGTTGGGCTGCACCCATTTCCCCCTGCTGGCCGACGAACTGAGCCTCTGCCTACCCCAGGTCAAACTCATTGATTCGGGTGAGGCCATTGCCCGTCGGGTCGCCAGCCTGCTGTTGCTCACGACACCATCGCAGAGTGAGCACCCGGCTAATATCGGGCCGGGCCAACTGTTTTGCACCCAGCTGACAAAAAAAGCCCGGCTGCAGGCCGGGACTTTTGGTAAGGAAGGCTTTGGTACACTCGGGTGCTTTACACCTTAGGCGACTGAGACCTTATATAGACGAGATCAGGGCTGACCCTGATCATTGTCTTCTTCTTCATCTTTACGTTCATTGGCTTCTCTGACCTTCAGCGTTCGTTGCTGAAACTCCGAATCGTTCAACGTCTGCTGGGCCGCCTGGGCCGCATCACTCGGCATCTCCACAAAACCGAAGCCACGACGCTTGCCGGTGTGCTTGTCTTTCATCAGCCTGACCGATAACACCTGGCCAAAGCTTTCGAACAGTGCCCTTACCGAGGCTTCATTGGCCCGGTAAGGCAGATTACCCACATATAGAGTCGTAGTCGGAATAGCTGCCGGCACCGGGGTGCGGGTAAACAAGGGGACCAGCAGCCCTCCCAGCAGCAAGCCAAGTGCAAAGAGGACAGCAGGAGACAGTGAAGGCGCAGCCCAGCCGATAACAACATAGCCGACCAGGGCCAGAACAAGAGCAAACAGGGCAGACTGAATATAAACAGGATACTGGGATAACTTCATCGGCAGTCCAATCTCAAAGTGGATGAATGTGTAGGGTATGTCTGCATCGGAACAATGAAGCTCATACCATCGATAACAGCATAGCCTCAATTGAGCTACGGAGTAATGGCTGACGTCGGTAAGCGCTATAAATGTGATCTGGGATAATCAAATTACCCAGCACTGATTAAAATGCAAGCACTTCTATGTGCGATAGCCCGCCGTCTGTGGGTAACTCTGTGGTTAAGTTGTGCTTTTGCTTGGAGTATAAGCAATCGGTCACCAAAGGCGTGTTTTTATCAAAAAA
>NZ_MPZM01000048.1 GCF_002936955.1 Oceanisphaera arctica
GCTGACCTTGCTCCTGAAGCGGCTCATCGTGAACTCGGCGGCGCCGGGGTTATCGTTGTTCAAGGCCGCGAAAAATGCAGATGTCTGGTTTTGCCCGGTGATGACCGCGATAAGCCAGCGGGCAATGCTGGAAATAGAGCATCATCTGGAGTGGGCTTTCCAGTATCTACGACGAAACGCTCAACCATCGCAGCAAAGTAAATCCAATCAGGGTAAAGGGTTATATAACATTTACGAACATTTTAATGCTTAAGAACCTGGCTATGAGGCTCGATTATACTGCCGCCAGTTACTGATGTTGTGCTGTGTCGTGCCCATCATTCTGCTCCCGAATCCGTTCGTCAGGAGATCGGATCACGGGGAAGCAGGTAGTTCTCTGATTAAAGAAAAAACGCCTAAATAATCAGGGAAAATTAAAGCTTTTTTCGATACTGAGGGAAAAATAAATCATCATTCATAACATGAGAAGAAAGATCTCTATACTCCCTTTCATCTAAAATCAATTTAATAATTCTAAATTCTTCAGTATGCTTTGAAAAACCCAATTTAAAATTAAAAAGAGAGCCATTCCTACCACCTAATCCACCACCAAGACAAAAGTATTTACAGCCTAATTCTATCGCATCTTTCCTCACCTTATCAAACATCATTTTAGTGGGTGATAAATGATAAAACTCTGATCTAGTGCCCCCCAGATGATATTGAACCACATCTTCAAAAAAAACAAAAAAACCACTACATATCACTTCGCCATTATACAAACACGAATACAACCTTGTTTCAAAGTCAGTTGAATAAATAAGCTTCAAGTAGTAGTCTTTGGAAAAAAAATAGAAATCAGATGCATTAAGACTGTTCATTGTAGAGTCATAGTTATCTATAAACTCATCTAACTTTGACTCATCATTATCAAAACAGCAAACAACCCCCAACTTATTAAGCTTATTAATATCTCTTTTATGATTACTTCGATAGAAACGCAACTGCTCCTCTTCAGGGAAACAAAGATCTATAATAACAACCTCACCTGAAAAAACTGAATTATTTCTAACATAACTATTTAAGTACAATGGATGACATCTAGAAAACAAACTTACATAATCACCTTCAATTAAAAAACTCACGAAGCAGGACCAAACTTCATTAAAGCATTGCTCGTCCACATTACCATATAACAAAGGTCCAGGATACCCATAAACAGATGTTAAATCTTTCTTTGAGCTACCATCAATAACTCTTTCTAATAATGGAAATACCAACCCTCGGCCACCAATATCAACATCAAATAATATGGGGTCACCTTCGCCATTGCAATACGAAACTTGGTGATAGTCCCATGTATGGTAAAAATCATAATGGATACATTTAGATAACGCTTTATTCCAGCCAACTTTATCGAAAACTACGCTCACAGTAATTATATCAATAGACATTCAGCCACCTGATGTATAAGAAAACACAAGGGTAAAAGTTTAATCCCTCTCATCACCTTTAAAAGAATCTGCTGTAACATGCCCTTTAGCTGAAATTCCATCACGAACCAGTATTTTTTTTACAGTTAAAATTAATATCTTGATATCAAAAAAAAGAGACTGATTATCTACATACCAAACATCAAGCTTAAACTTATCATCCCAACTAATAGAGTTTCGACCATTTACTTGAGCCCAACCGGTAATTCCCGGTCGTATCTCATGTCGGCGAAACTGCTTAACGCTGTACAGTGGTAAATACTTCATCAGTAACGGCCTGGGACCGACCAGGCTCATGTCACCTTTTAATACATTCCACAATTCAGGCAACTCATCAAGGCTAGTAGCACGTAGTTTCCTACCAAAAGGAGTCATCCGTTCACTATCAGGTAACGGATTACCACCAGCATCTACGGCATTACTCATACTCCTAAACTTTACCATTTCAAATGGCTTACCATTTTTACCTGGACGGACCTGACGAAACAACACCGGAGAACCTAAATTTTCTTTTACTTTCCACGCCACAATTATAATTATAGGGCTAAGCATGACGAGCCCACACAATGAGGCAAAAATATCAAATAAACGTTTTAACATTACAGTCTCATCCCTTTAAGCATTTGTTTATTAACTTTATGAACATCATATTTTTCTTCAGCTATTTCGCGGGAACACAGGCCCATTTGATAAATCAGTTCAGGCTGTTCAATAAAATGCAACATCGCCTTTGCTAATGCATCAGCGTTTCTCACTGGAACTAAATATCCGTTACTACCTGCAACTATTGTTTCACGACACCCGGCTGTATCTGTAGTAATGATAGCCCTCCCAATAGACATAGCCTCTAATACGGCACGAGGAGTTCCCTCACGATAAGAAGGGAGTACAAATACAGAACAAGCGGCGACTCTAGGCTTTACATCTTTAAGTCGGCCAATATAATTCAGGCGTCCATCCTTAATCCAACCGTCTAATTCAGATTGATCAATGGCGGCTGGATTAATATCAATACTCCCAACCAAGTCAAACTCGACCTCAGGATACTTGCTTTTTACTAAAGCAGCTGCTGCCGCATACTCTCTAACACCTTTATCACCTAACAAGCGTCCAACAAAAAGAAATTTAGGATATTTATAACCAGGCGTTGGGGTATGTGGATATTCATTCAAGTTCACACCTGAACCATTGACTACTACTGTATTTTGCTTAGCAGAAACAATTGTTAATTCTTTGAATAATGCCTCGTCATCGGAATTCTGAAAAAATACTGTCTGGCAACGTCTTAAGGAAATACGATATAGGCTTTGAGCAATGACCCTAACGCGACTTCGTTTGGTGTCGTAGCTATTTTCTTGAAATGAGTATCCCAAACCAGTAATTAGCGCAAAGCGATGCTGAACTCTAGCTAACCAAGCCGCAAATGATCCATAGATAACAGGCTTTATCGTATACCCTAACATATGAGTCGGTTTCACTTTCCGCATCAGCTGCCATAAACTAAATAATGTTTTTATATCTGCGCCAGGGCTGACACCTGTACGAGCCATAGGTATATTATGGGTTATTACTCCCATAGCATTCAGCTCTATAGTGGTCACACTATCTGCCGTTAGCTCAGGGGCAGCCGCATGAACAGTTAAACCTTTGTCCAATAGCGCTTGAATTAAAGGTTTACGAAATCCTGTTAGAGAACGAGCTGCTCCTGCAATAATTAGCATCTTCATTCAACACTCACTTTTATATGATTAATTACGAATAACTCATGTGAAATTAATTACCTACCTCTTATAGCATTGAGACTCAAAGCTAGATTACGCATCCCCTTGCCCCATAAATACTCGCGATAGGTAGTCGTTATTCGACCTGCTCGTTTTTTCTTACGATTGATACCCACTTTAAAGATGATTTTTGCACTAAGCAGATTGAACGCAACATGGCGGAAGGCGGCGAAGCGAGTCTTGTCTAGCTCCGCCGAACTGATGCAGTAGCGGTACTCGAGCGACTGTTTTCCTGATTTTTTCAAGCAATAGCCGATTGCCACACCCAGTATTTTCAAGACACTCCTCTTCTGGAATTGGCTGGCCATGTCACCAGCAGGCAGCACATGGCATCAATGGATACCAGGCACCCCTTAATGTCGAACAAGTTGAGTCGCTCTGGGATAGACTTGATTTAATTAGACTTGGCATCGGTACGGGGTAAGTGAAATTATTGCTGCCGGTAAACGTCCAGATAGCGTTCTGCCATTTTATCCAACGTGAATTTTTCAGCCTGCTGTCTGGATGACTGAGCGAGACTGCTTGCACCCAGCGCGTGCAGTTCAGTAACAGCCTTACGGATACCTGAAACCCACTCATCGACTGACTCAGCCTGATTAATCAGCGTCACCGACGGACTCGACTCATCCAATACCTCGCGCAGGCCATCAACATTGGATGCCACCACAGGTAACCCGGTAGACATGCCCTCGACCGCCACCAAGCCAAACCCTTCCCAAAGCGATGGTATAAGCTGAATATCGACGGCATGCAGGTGTGCCTCTATTGCATCTGACCAGCCTGCCAGCTGCACCTTGTTCTCCAGTTTTTCGCTTTTGATGACCTGCTCAAGCCGACTACGCTCCGGGCCTTCACCGATGATGGTATAGCACTCTATTTCATCCCGTAACTGCGCAATGGCTCGAATAGCTGTGGCAAAGTTCTTTCTGGATGACAGAGATCCAACTGAAACAAACCGTGGCAAACGACCTTGTAGTGAAGGTCTTTCAGCCAGTCTATAGATACGGGAGCCGTTGGGTATGGTCACCAAACGCTGGGCGATCTTTGGTCCTATCCATTTAGCCAAAGAGTCATGAACCCCCTGACTGATGCAGATAATACGGGTGTAGCGCGCATAGATCAGGCGATCCAACAACCAGAGCAACGGAATCTTACGCTTTTTATTGGTTGTATTGTGTTCGGTATAGATAAGCTTGACATTAGATAAACCAATGCTTGCCAGGGTGACATATAAAAAAGGCCAGGTGAGGTGAACATGCACTGTTAATTCATTACAGGTACTGGTTAATAATTTCTTCAGCAACTTTCTGATGTAGAAGATGTTCATAGGGTTTCGGGGATTAAGACCTAAAACGGATTCGTTTTTCTCCAAGCCACCAGTGCTGCCATTGAGGTAGATAGTGTACGCATTCAGGTCACGGCTTGTGTATATTTTGTGGAGTTCACGGACGAGAAACTCGGCACCACCACCTTTAGGGTATGATATTATATTAATTAAATTTTTCAAATTAGCTCCTGATAATATCTATAAGTCCCTGTCTAAGATAATAGTATCAATAGCTGCACTCCAATTATATTTCTCGCTGAATTCAGAAGCCTCTTCATTCAATGCTTTTCTATCAAACTCAAAACCATTAATCGTGCGCGCCAGTGAAGATGGGCTTTGCTTATCGCATTCTTTAAGCAAAAAGTTAAAACCCTCATAAATATAAGACACAGATGTCCTTACACCTGATGATTTTGAGAACGCAATCACTGGCAGACCACAACAGGTTGCCTCTAAAAGAACCTGACCAAAGGACTCATACCTGGATGTCATCAAGTAAATATCTGAAGTTTTATAGTAAAGATCCACATCTTTAGTAAAAGGGCGAATTACCACTCGTTCACTAACCCCTTCAGAATCTAATAGACTTTTATAATACTCCAACTCTGGCCCAGAACCTACAATGAGAAGGTGATACTTTTCTTCCAAGCTCTTTAGAGACTTTATCGCAATATCGAACTGCTTAATTTCAGAAAGGCGGCCAACACAAAGAAGATATTTAACCGCCCCATCCAATTTCAGCCTATCCCTTAACAAGCGCTTATCTATTTCATCAACACAATGAAACCTATCACTTGAAACTCCTGGGTTTATAACGACTGGATTACACCCCCCTAAACATGAGGTTTGCACTTGTTTCTTCATATCTTGACTAAAAACAAAAACATCAGAAAACAAAAAAGCGAAGAATTGACCAATCGAATTAATCAGGTATCGAAGCATTTTAGATGACAACATGTAATCTTTATCAAGTTTTTCTTGTAGAAAATACACTGACGGCGCAAGATAATTTATTTTTTTAACACCACTCAACCTGACTGAAATAACACCCCAATGCGATCTGGAAAGGATGAAATCAGAATCCCCAACTCTTAACTCACTTATTTTTTTACAAACATTCCTTATGAAAACAAAAAAACCAAACGCATTATATGGATATTGACACCTAATTACTTTAACATCACCCAAACAATCTAAATCTGCCAGCACCTCATTGTTAACATTATTTCTGTTACTTGTTATAACTGTAACCTCATATCCCTTATCCTTTAGCACTAAAGAGAACTCCTTGATAGAGTTCTCCACCCCCCCAACATTTGGATAGTATAATGAACTTAATAAAAAAGCTCTCTTCTTCATTATTTACCTATGCTATAGGATATGGCTTTCTTTTCAGCCATACAAAATGAGATAAGCAAAGCGAAAAAATATGCACTAAAAAATGAAGGTATAAACATAAAACCAAAGATAGTGATAATTATCGGATAGCGGAAAACCTCTACCTTAAAAGCAGCCACATAAAAAACATAAAAAAACCATATAAAGAACAATGTAAAAAATAAAATACCCCCCTGGGACAGGATATAAACAAACAAATTATGTGGAATTGTACCGTAATTTTCTAAAAAATAATCCCTATTAAACATGACGCCTAAAAAAGGGCTATCTAAGAATGATTGAAAGCCAAGATAGTACCCATGAAACCTTCCAGACGAGTCAAAGCTTACAGTTCTATTTGAAAACTCGACATAGAAATAAACAACAACCAATGATGATAAAAACAATATTAGCAGCGTTCTTAAAGTCGACTTTTTAGCTTTTCCTTTTGCAAGATACTTTGTGATCTCCAATCCACCTACAAATAGAGTTGCAATAATTAACGCAGCAAGCCCTGTTCTCGCAGTTGTTACCACTGAACCTAATAGTAAAATAGAAGAAGCAATTATTTTCATGTAGTGGTTTTTATATATATTAAGAACTAATGGCAATGCAGACACCAAATAAAGTGATAGAAAACTATAATCCAGCCATAAAAAACCAAAGCCAACCCTACCACCACCATAAATATTTATCTTGCCAAACTCATAACCAATCCTTTCATATAAGAAACGCTGAACAATAACACCGAGCGCCATGAAAACCGCACCATAAAAATAAATAAAACAGGATTTATTTATAATAAACTTCAAACGTACTCGATCAAAAAAAACAAATGCCGATAAATATATGAAAAAAACAACTGCAGATATAAAGTCGCTAGAACCTGAAATTATCGACAACATCAGCACCAAAAAAAAAGGTGGCAAAAATAAAATTATATTATTGTTAATGCTGAGCAACTTCTTAAGTGAAATCAAAAGCAAAACAAAAAACAAAAAAACTGACAATGTGATTACCCTTATTCCAAATAGTTCGAGGTAAGAGAATGGAATTAGAGCAACAAGTAATAAAACTAAAACTCTTGATGGATTAAAGGTTAATCTATGCATAATAATTCCACTTGGGGGCTTAGAGAAACAACCCAACAAATAAGGTGAAAACACGTATTCCACGGTGAAAAGTCGTTGTTATTTTCAAAATAAAACCTCACTGGAAGTCTTGCTACATAAGGTTTTTCCATGAACTGGGGCTGAGAATCATGGGTAATCAGACAAAACAACTCAAGGGATTTTGGAGTGACTTCCACATAAATCATGCGTAGTTACTTACCTGCTCCCGGTCAAATTCTCTTGCTACAAAAAAAAATTTAATAGCCAGGTAAATGTAAATCAAAGAACTAACAACACTATAAACAGCTATAGAAACCAGTGCATCTGTGGAATATATAAATCCATAATAAATACTCACAACTCGCAAAAAACTACTAAAAACCTCATACGCTAAAAACCAGCGCTGCATTCTAAAAACCGGAATTGAAGAGATAACTGGACGACTAATTAAAAAAAAGAAAAGCCAGATAGACATCCATTGAGCATACTGACCTGCTTGCTGCCACTCTTGGCCAAAAACAAATTCAAACAGAAAGGGTCCAAACATAATAACTATTAAAAATGGCCATAGACCTATAGAAGCTAGAGCCACAGTGGATTTAATAAGTAAAGGTAAAGTTTTATTTTTTGCTAATACAGCCTCATTTAAATGTGGATAAAACACACTTTGTACTGAAGAACCTAGTAATGTAGCAGGCAGGCCTAATGCAGTTCGAGTTAGGGCATAATATCCAGCATGAGCAGGACCAAAAAAAGCGGCGAGCATTAATACAGGCAAGCTTTGGGATGCAGCGTTTAATACAACCTGCGGCGCACGATATAAAGGAAAATCACGATATTCGCAAGCTACTCTTTTTAATGATATATTATCTTGATCCTCCCCATTAGGTATGCTAGCTATTTTCTTTCCAATATACCCCGTGAATGCCATACGAATGCCAATAGCTAATGCATGAGCACCAATTAGTATGCCTGCTAACGGAGAAAACATCCCTACCAGTGCTTTCGAACCATTATTAATAAAAGAACAAGCAATAGAGATATTAGCAATATTTTTAAAATCTTTTTTACGAATCAACCATTGTTGAGCTACATCTTGACAAGCTGTTAGAAACATTACCAAGGGGATAAAAAACATAAATTCGATTAAATTGGACGCTCCCAGCTTGGGCATGAGCCACTCACCAGCCAACCACAATACACCTAGTACTGCCAAACTAATTGTCGCAGAAATCAGTAACGATAATTTAACTAATGCTGTTGCCGTTCTATCACTCTTAGGCAATACAATCGCTACTGGATAAGCTAAGGCAGCTAACGTAGTTAACACCCCTGTCAACGCAATAAAAGCGCCTAATATTCCATAAACTTCAGGACCATAGATGCGGGTAATAAAAGGAATAAACACCATACTAATAGCTTGGGCACCTGCGGTACCACTAATTACTACTAATACACTTTTAACCAGTCGATTCCTCCACATTCTTTTCAATTGTTTTTTAAACATATTTAATCACAGTTCGATGGAGTTGAAAAACGTATATACCAGGGCATTGTTTTTTCAATTCCCTCTTGAATCACAATACTTGGCTTATACCCCATCAGATCTTCAGCTTTAGTTATATTTGCCTGCGAATGGCGTACATCCCCGACTCTAAACTCTCGGTAGGTAGGTGATTTATTATAACTAATCTCATTTATTTGCAACGCTGACTGAATCGCCTCAAATAGCTTATTTAGAGTTGTACGCTCCCCCACTGCCACGTTATATACTTGGTTTTTGGCTTCTGAGTTTTGTGTGGTTGCGGCTAAAATATTGGCCTGCACAGCATTTTCTATAAAGCAAAAATCGCGACTGGTTTCACCATCACCATTAATAAACAGATCGTCCCCGCTGATCATGGCCGCAGTCCATTTTGGAATGACAGCAGCATAGGCACCGTTGGGATCTTGACGCTTACCAAATACGTTAAAATAACGCAGGCCAATAGTATTAAAGCCATAAGTTTTGGCAAATACATCGGCATAGAGCTCGTTTACGTATTTGGTAACCGCATAGGGTGAAAGCGGCTTACCGATGTTTTCTTCCACCTTTGGCAGCGCCGGATGGTCGCCATAGGTGGAGCTACTAGCGGCGTAAGTGAAGCTTTTTACTTCCGTATTTCTCGCTGTTACCAGCATGTTCAAAAAGCCGGTTACGTTGGCAGCATTGGTAGTGATGGGGTCGGCTATGCTGCGGGGGACTGAGCCTAGTGCGGCTTGGTGCAACACATAGTCTACGGCTTTGGGGGAATGAGGGGTGAGGGACGAGGGATTAACGATCCCATCCTCCATTCCTGCTTCCTCATTACCTGAATTCGAGGATGACGAAACCGGGAAAAACATTGCACGCTGGCAGTCTTCCAGATTACGGATGTCACCTTCTATAAAGTTGAAGCGGGTCCATTGCTCCACTGTGACTTGGCTTTTTACTTCGTCCAGGTTGTGTTGATGTCCGGTAGAAAAGTTGTCCAGGCCTACCACTTTCTGGTTGAGCTTCAGCAGGTGTTCAAGCAGGTTTGAACCTATAAAGCCGGCCACACCGGTGATGAGCCATACTTTTGGGTTGGCAGTCAGGTCTGATTTTATTGTTTCGTATTGGGTCATGGTCACTTAGCTACAAGCGCCGAGCGCCTGGCGCCCAGCTGTTTGGTGGAGATCTTAGCGCCTAGCGCCAAAGATATGGACTTTGCTGGGCGCTTCCTTTATGCGTTGATTTTTTTCATCAGGGCGTATGTCATTTTGGATAGTTGTTTGGTTTCTTCTACCCATACTTTGCCCTGCTCCCGGTTTATGTAGTTGATTTCTATGCCAATGTAGATCTGGGTTCGAAGTTCAGCACAGGATGCTTTGGCATAACTTATAAACCTTGCTCTGTCTTTATCCGAGTCTCGTTCGTAGCCTTCTGCAATATTGCTGGCTATGGACAGCGCCGAACGGGTGATTTGATCCTTAAAGCCATAGTCCTTGAGGGACGCCATGCCTTTGTAGATATCTGCACACAACCTTGCTGAACGTTTCCATACTTCCAGATCTTCAAAGTGCATTTTTCGATCCTTTATATGCAGCTTGGTGCTTGGCGCTTGGCGCTTGGCGCTTAAAGTCTGATATCAGCTTCTTCTGCGCTAAGTATGTATTTCAGATCGTAGAGTATGTGGCCTGATTTACCGTAGGCGCGAATGCCTGGGGCTCCGAGTATTTTGAGCTCATTGTGAGCGACGGCAAGGATGATGGCGTCGTAATCACCTTGAGCGGGTTCAGCTATTGGGTTAATTCCGTATTCGCATTGGGCTTCGTCGGCGTTTACCCAGGGGTCGTAAACATCAACCTGCACGCCGTAGTCTTGCAGCTCTTTGATTACATCCACGACCTTGGTATTACGAATATCCGGGCAGTTTTCTTTAAAGGTCAGTCCCAGGACCAGTACGCGGGCACCGTCTACATGTATCCGCTTTTTCAACATGGCTTTTACCAGTTGGCTGGCAACAAACGCGCCCATGCCGTCGTTGATGCGGCGGCCGGCGAGAATAACTTCCGGATTATAACCAACCGACTGGGCCTTGTAGGTCAGGTAGTAAGGATCTACGCCAATGCAGTGGCCACCAACCAAGCCGGGGCGGAATGGCAAGAAATTCCATTTGGTGCCTGCAGCCTTGAGTACGGCTTCGGTATCTATGCCCAGCTTGTCGAAGATCACCGCCAACTCGTTGATAAGCGCAATGTTCAGGTCGCGTTGAGTGTTTTCAATGACCTTGGCGGCTTCGGCTACCTTGATGGAGCTGGCTTTGTGGGTGCCGGCGATGATGATACTGGCGTACAGTGCGTCCACAAAATCGGCGATTTCCGCACTGGATCCTGAGGTTACCTTTATGATATCGGTCACCCTGTGCTCTTTATCGCCCGGATTGATGCGCTCGGGACTATAGCCGGCAAAGAAATCTTCGTTGAATTTGAGGCCAGATACTTCCTCCAGCACCGGAACACACTCTTCTTCGGTGGCCCCCGGATAAACGGTAGACTCGTAAATAACGATATCGCCCTTGCTCAGCACCTTGCCAATCGTTTCGCTGGCCCTGATTAATGGAGTAAGATCCGGCTGCTTCTGCTTGTTAATCGGGGTAGGTACCGTCACTATATAAACATTGGCTTCGCCCAGTTCTTCCAGTGATGTTGTGTATATTAATTTTTCGGCCTCGGCCAGCTCACCAGGACTTACTTCCAGCGTATAATCCTGCCCTGACTGCAACTCTTCCACCCGTTTCTGGCTAACATCAAAGCCTATTGTCGGATATTTCTTCCCGAATTCCACCGCCAGTGGTAGCCCTACGTAGCCCAAACCAACAATGGCAATTCGTGTGTATTGAGACAAGGTTTCCATACCTATTGTTACTCCATGTTTTTATTTTATGGAATAGAGGGTGGGGAGATTAAAACTTCATCCCAATATGTCTGGAATCTTATTGCCAGCCGATCAACCACCCAAAAAAAACAATTTTACATTATTCTGTTACTTCGGTGATAATTGATCTTCAAGCTAAGGATAAAGCTAAATAGTTTTACGGCAAAGAGATGTTCAAGCATTAAGACTTGCTACCGCCCGTGAAGTTATTTGGCGTTGCTTCCATTGCCATGCTGCTTGTTATCTTCCTTGATGTTTACTGTTTCATTGTAGTCGAATCAATTCGACCTTGCGCAAGGTAGCTTGGGATTATTTTTATATCTGTGCTATTTTCTCTGCAAACTAAAGCTGTGGCTGTATGCCGGCACTGGGAGTCTAAGATGTTCCGGCTCGTTTATCGGCCATTTAATTAGACCCTGTGAGTGGTTAATTCCGCGCTATGGTGCTACCAACAGATCACAGAGGATACCGGGGGTCAGTGCACATTTAGATTGCGCAGATAACATACCGCGATCTGATATTAAAATGAGGAAATAACCAAGGTGTATCAGGTCATTATGAATAACGTTATAAACAAAGCCGTTGCTCAGGGCCTGTATGAATTTTTCATCCCGTTCGCCTGGCATAACTTGGTAGCGCAAGCGCCATCTGGCGGCTTTGTTGCGCTATGGGCTCGGCTAAGTGCTAATGCCGGCCTGGATTGGCGATTGCGTTATTGGTGACCTGCTGCATAACTTCAGGCCAACATGGACTTCGGCGCTCATGGCGATGTCTATGGGGACTTGGTCCTCCATGTTTTATACCTTGGCTTCGACGTTGCTGTAGCCGTAGTCGTCATAGTAACCACCGTAGCTATAGCCATATTTGGCGGCTTTTTTCACGTCCAGCTGGTTGAGCACCACACCCTTGACCGGCGCGCCCAGCTGCAGCAGCTTGCCCACCCCGGCCTGTACATGGGGAATGGACGTCGATTCGCTCTTCACCACATAAATAACGGCGTTGGCGTGCCGGGCCAGCATCAGGGCGTCACTTACCGCCTGGGTGGGCGCCGTATCTATGATAATGCGGTCATACTGCTCGCTCAGTTGCGCCAGCACCTGGCCAAAGCGCTCGGAAGACAACAGCTCCAGCGGGTTGGACGGCACCATGCCGGCGGGCAACACCGAGATGCCATCCACCTGTTTAACGCATTCGTCCAGCCGGGCGGTGCCGGCAATCAGGTCGGCCAGCCCCGGCGTGCCGGCCGCAAACTCGTATTGTCTGGCAATGGTCGGCCGGCGCATGTCGGCGTCTATCAGCAGGGTGTTTTCCATTTGCCCCAGGGCCTGGGCCAGGTTGCTGGACACACACGTCTTGCCTTCGCCGGGCACCGACGAGGTCACCACCATGACCTTGTAGGGATGCGCCATGCCCGACAGCACCAGTCCGGTGCGAATGGTGCGCACCGACTCGGCGAAGGCCTTGTCTTTGTCCTGGCTAAACAGCCTCGCCACCTTGGGGTGCTTGCCTTTCAGCAGAGGAAGAATACCCAGCACCGGCAGGTTGAGCTTGTTTTCTATCGCTTCGGTGCCCTTGAATGTGTTGTTGAGCATGTCCAGCAGCAGGGCCAGGCCCACGCCCAGTACCAACGCCAGCAGGATGGCCAGCGCCACAATCAGGCTCTTTTGAGGTTTGATCGGGATATCGGGCATCACGGCGCGGTCGACGACCCGGGCGTTGACGGTTTCCAGATCCTGAGTGGCGGTGGTTTCTTTCAGCCGGGTCATGAAGGTGTCGTACAGGGAACGATTGGTTTCCACCTCGCGCTGCAGCTCTCGCAGCCGGAATTCGTTGCGGCTGATGTTCTGGATCTGCTCCTTGTTTTGCTCAAACGAGCTCTTCAGGCCCTGCTCGTTGGCGACCGCCAGCCGATAGTTGTTTTCTATAGAGCCTACCACCTGGGCCACCTGGGCCTTGAGGCTTTCTCGCGCCGAGTTCAAATCACTCTGGGCCGCCACCATGGCCGGGTGCCTGGTGCCATAACGCCGGCTCAGCTCCTGCACCCGGGCGCTGGCGGTGGCTTCCGCCGCCTTGAACTGGGCCACCACCGGGTCGGAAATGACCGCCGGCACGCTGGCCAGGCGACGATAGTTGGAGCTGGCAATGGCCGAGACCTGGCGGTACATGCTTTCGGCCGCGTTGCGTTCGCGACGGGCATCGGTCAGCCGCTCGCCGGTGCTGCTCAGCTCGTTGGCACTGACGGTGGTAATGCCCTGGAGATCCACCAGATTCTCTTGCTCCAGAAAGGCCTGCAAGCGACGCTCGGAGTCACCCAGGCTGTCTTTCAGCCCCACCAGGCGATCGTTCATCCAGCTGGTGGCGGTCTGGGTCATTTCCAGCTTGGCTTCGAGCTGACTTTCAATATAACCGTCGGCCAGGGCATTGGCGGCCAGAGTAGCGGTGGCTCTGTCGGCCATGTCCACACTCACACTCACCAGCTGAGTCTTGTCTTGAGGGTCAACGCTGATACGCTCACGGAAGCCACGCACCACACCATCGAAGATGTCGGCGTCGGTCGGCGCTTCGGCTGCCACATCGTCCGGCGTGATGGGCAGCAAGCCCTTGATAACCCCGCGCCAATCCACCAGGGGTGCCGGTTGCTGACGCGGATCGAATTCCGGATGGGTGTCCAGGCTCAGCTGGCGCACGACCCGCTCGGCCAGGGCCCGGGACTTGAGCAGCTCGAACTGGGTCTGCAGGTATTCGCTACCGGCGCCGTCAATGCCGTATACCTGCTCGATAGAGACCACGTTGGCGGCCTTGTTTTCTATCTGCAGGGTAGCGCTGGCCTTGTAGATGGGGGTGATGTTAAACACCACCAGCACGCTGAGCATGGCCACCACCAGGGTCAGGGAGATGATGCTCCATTTACGGCGGTAGATGCTCAGCCACAGCTGACGCAGATCAATTTCGTCGTCTGCATGGTCGTCGTGTTGGTTAAAGCCGGGGAATTTGCTGGTATCCATCAGAAGAAACTCTGCTCAATAGTAATGATGTCGCCTGGCATCACCCGGCTGTCCAGGGTGATCTTTTTCGAGCGGCGATTGGGGTCTTGATCTTGAATAATGTAAAAGGCGCTGCGCGAGGCCCGCTCGCTAAAGCCACCGGCCAGGGCCACCGCCTTGCGCAGTGTCATGCCCGGCTGAAACGGAAAGCCACCGGGGCTGCGCACTTCGCCATTCACATAAAATTCCCGGTATTCGAGAATGCTGACCGACACCTTGGGATCCATCAGGTAGTCGCCACGCAGGCCGCGAACAATCAGGTATTCCACCTCTTTGGCGGTTTTGCCCTTGGCCTGAACCGAGCCCAGAAAGGGGTAAGAGAAGGTGCCGGCATCGTTAAGCTGAATCTGCTCAAAGCTCAGGTCCTGCTCACCAAATACGCTGATGCGAATTTTATCGCCCGAGCCAAGGGTATAGCGAGAGTCACCGCTCTGGGCCTGAGCTGTTCCGGCGGTCAGCAGCCAGCTCAGCAAAATAAAAATTGTGGTTATCACCTTCATATATCGTTCCCCATTAATCTCACCCCTTATTTTCGTTAATTAAAATAACGGTCATATGCGTAACAGAACAGAGCCCGTGAACTCTGTATATTTCGGATGAGACTATTAATTGCGAGACTATTAATTACAGGAAAAACCTTTCACTACAGCAGGCATCCGCCCCGATTTTTTATGATATTTACAGCAACCAGGAAAACATTTTTTAAGTATGATATTTCTATATAAAGTCATCGCAGTTTAACCTGCACTAAAGGTTGTTTAACCTGCGCTAAAGGTTATTATTAACCTTCCAACCCGCTTGGAAAGCCATTCTCCGCCCCCTCCATCACTCCAACTTCACGTTTAACTTAAATCCTTACCCCCAATGATAGATTGCTTAACAAAAAACGGGTAGCTACAACCCTGATCAATATTTAATTATTTTTTTTGGACAGTAACGGTAAAACGGTTTAACTTCATATCAAGGATATTCAGGAGATTTATCCATGCGTAAAATGTTAACTATTTTATCGATAGCTACTACTTTGACTTTGGCCTCCGGCACTACCTTTGCTGACCAGGCCACGCTGGATGCGCTGCAAGAAGCCGGTATTGAATTAAGCCCCGAGCTGGTCACCAAGGTAATGACGGCCGAGGGTGAAGATGCCATTGCCGCCGCCGTGGCCAGTGTGGTGTCTTCCATTGCCGCCGCCATGCCAACAGATCAGGCCGCTGCTGCTGTACAGTCCGCTGTGGCCGCCGTGGTCGCCAGTAACCCGGCCGCCGCTGTGAGCATTACCGCCGCCGCCGCCGCCGCCACCAAAGTCGCTAGCCAACCGGTCCTGGCCGCCGCCGTGGCCCTGGGAGCCACTCAGTCAGCTCCCCAATTGTCTCGGGCAATTGCAAATGCAGCCAAAAAAGCAGCCCCCGAAGCTGCGGCGTTTATCGATATCGCTGTCTCGAATGCTGTTATTTCGGCTAAGCTTTCCAAAAACAAACCCGGCCAGCCCTCAATCAACGTTATAGTGAATTCTCCTAATGATGGGAAAAATATTGTAATAAACCCACCTAGTAAAGACGACAATCTCGCCAGCCCCAACTGATTGGGGACCAATGAAGCTAATTTTAGCAAAGTGTAGTGATTCCATGATTCCGACGTCCGTGATTCCGACGGTGCCCTGCCTGTAACGCCTACCCGCCTGCTGCTTTGCGTCACACAAGTGAACCCCTAATGGATCCGAGAGCACATTTTCGTAAGGTCGAATTTATTCGACCAAAACGGGATTGGCAGGTTTTCTGCAGGCTCGGCTTTAGCCGGACGATGACGCCATATTGCCCCGCTAAAGCGGAGGCCTACAAGATTCCCCTTAACCCCTCTCCTCACATCTGCGTCACTATGTCTTCGGCAAATTCGGAGCAGCTGCGCAGGGTGGCGCCGGTCATTTGCCGCTCAAAGTCGTAGGTGACCGTCTTGTTGGCGATTGCCCCTTCCATGCCTTTGACGATTAAGTCTGCCGCTTCGGTCCAGCCCAGGTGGCGGAGCATCATCTCTGCAGAGAGGATAAGCGACCCCGGGTTGACCTTGTCTTGCCCCGCGTACTTGGGCGCCGTGCCGTGGGTGGCCTCGAACAAAGCCACGCCGTCGCCTATGTTGGCGCCGGGGGCGATGCCGATGCCGCCTACCTGAGCCGCCAGGGCATCCGAGATGTAGTCGCCGTTCAGGTTCATACAGGCAATCACATCGTATTCGGCCGGGCGCAGCAGTATTTGCTGCAGGAAGGCGTCGGCAATCACGTCCTTGACGATAATCTCCTTGCCGGTATTAGGGTTTCTGAATGAACACCAGGGGCCGCCGTCGATGAGCTTGGCACCGAATTCTTCCCGCGCCAGCTCATAGCCCCAGTCTTTGAAGGCGCCTTCGGTGAACTTCATGATGTTGCCCTTGTGTACCAGGGTCAGTGAATCCCGGTCGTTATCGACCGCATACTGCAGGGCGGCGCGCACCAGTCGTTGGGTACCCTGGCGAGAGGTGGGCTTGATGCCGATGCCGCAGTCTTCGGGAAAGCGGATTTTCTGCACGCCCATGTCGTTACGCAAGAAGTCGATCACCTTCTGTGCCTCGGGGCTGCCAGCCTGCCATTCGATACCGGCATAGATGTCTTCGCTGTTCTCGCGGAAGATCACCATGTCGGTCAGTTCCGGCTGTTTCACCGGGCTGGGGGTGCCCTGGTAATAACGTACCGGGCGCAGGCACACATACAGGTCCAGCTGCTGGCGCAGGGCCACGTTGAGCGAACGAATACCACCGCCGACAGGCGTGGTGAGCGGGCCCTTGATGGCCACATGATAATCGCGGATAAGTTCGAGGGTTTCTTCCGGCAGCCAGGTGTTTTCGCCGTAAACATGTGTCGATTTTTCGCCGGTGTAAATTTCCATCCAGCTGATCTGGCGCTGCCCCTGATAAGCCTTGGCCACGGCGGCATCCACCACCAGCTTCATCGCCGGGGTGACATCCACCCCGATGCCGTCGCCTTCTATAAAGGGAATAATGGGGTGATTCGGCACCTTCAGCTTGCCATCTGCGTCCAGGGTGATCTTTTGCCCTTCTGCCGGTATCGTTACCTTTGAAGTCATCGCCTTCTCCTGCTTGTTGTTTAAATATCTGAACAGAGCGTCATCCTGACGCTTTTTTTCCAGCTTCCGGCTTGCCACTTCAAGCTTTCTTTCAGCGGTCATCTGACATTAGGCTAGAGCCGGAGAGTTTGCTATTCTGAAGTTCCTGTTTATCAAGACTTTTCGCCATGAAAGCCAGAAAGCCACGGCCTGCTCCCAGAGCCAGGCCCAAGCCGGCCAGAGCAAAAACCAAACCTGCGCCCGTCGGGCCGACCACCACGCTGCTGTTCAACAAACCCTATATGGTGCTGTGCCAGTTTACCGACGGTGATGGCCGCCAGACCCTGGCCGATTTTGTGAAGGTACCCGGCGTCTATGCCGCCGGCCGGCTGGACAGGGACAGCGAAGGTTTGCTGCTGTTGACCAACGACGGGGCCCTCAATGCCCGCCTGACCCAGCCCGGGCGCAAGACCGCCAAAACCTATTGGGTGCAGGTGGAAGGCGCGCCCACCGAGGCGGATTTGGAAGCGTTGCGCCGGGGAGTGACGCTGAAGGATGGCCCCACCCTGCCCGCTCGGGTACGGCTGATGGACGCCCCGGATGTCTGGCCGCGCACGCCGCCCATTCGCGAGCGCCAGAATATTCCTGCCAGCTGGCTGGAAATCAAAATCATCGAGGGCCGCAACCGTCAGGTTCGGCGCATGACCGCCCATATCGGCTTCCCTACCCTGCGGCTAATCCGCTATGCCATCGGTGACTGGACCCTGGATAATCTGCCCTCAGGTCAATGGAGAAAAATATGAGCCACCATCCCTTCGCGGTTACCCTGGCGGTGATCGTCCGTGCCGGAGATCGATTTTTAATGGTGGAGGAATGGCAGCAGGGCCGGGTGATGTTCAATCAGCCCGCCGGCCATCTGGAACCGGGCGAAACCCTGCTAAACGGTGCCCGCCGCGAATTGCTGGAAGAAACCGGCCTGACCCTGCCGCTGGAGCAGGCGGTGGCCATTTATCAATTTGAGGCGCCGGACAACGGCACTCATTTTGTGCGTTTTACCTTCTGTACCGAAGTGCCCGAGCCGCTGGCGACCCATCCGCAAGACCCGGACGGCGACATCATTCGCTGCCACTGGCTGACCCTGCCCGAGATTGAAGCCCTGGGCGATCAGCTGCGCAGCCCGCTGATTATGGCATCGTTCCGGGATTACCTGGCCGGGCAGCGTTTTCCTGTCAGTGCGTTAAAGCAACAAAGCTAGAAGCGGGAAGCGGGAAGCGGGAAGCGGGAAGCGGGAAGCGGGAAGCGGGTAGTATCCTGCAGAAACCCCTCCCCAGCCCTCCCCTTGCCTTGCACCCCGCTGTTATTCTGCCAAATTCGAGGTTAAGGGGAGGGAGCTGTTTGCCCCTCCCCCTTGG
>NZ_MPZM01000049.1 GCF_002936955.1 Oceanisphaera arctica
GCTGTCTGCCGTTCAGCAAATTCATCCTTTCCTATTTTATCAAACTGCCTCTCGTGACCACCTGGTGACCCAACCTCAGTTTTGACCGGGGTTGAAAACTACGAGCCTTTAATGTATCTGCGAAAGAGTTTGATGGGGCTGAGGCATCAGGAAGAGCTGGGGTCATCGAAGTTATCCCAGTACGGCGGGTCGCCGAAGTATCCTTCCATAAAGTCGATAAAGCATCTGACCTTGCTGGCCAGTAGTTTTCGGTGCGCGTACACGGCGTAAAGGCCCATGGCATCCGGTTCGTATTCCGGGAGAATCACCTTGAGTTTGCCTTCGCCAATGGCCGCACCACAGATGAAGGTGGGTTGAATGATAATGCCGGAACCTTCCATAACGGCCTTGAGCAGCACTTCCCCGTTGTTACAGATCATGCCTCCACTCAACTCGCTGCCAGGCGGCCTTAGCCATGCATGGGCGGGGAGCGCGGGGCTTTCTTCCATGTAGCTGTAGCGCAGGTACCGATGGTTTTTAAGCTCATCAGGGTTGGAGGGCATGCCGTGTCGGGTCAGATAATCCGGAGAGGCGCACATGACCAGCCTGACCGGGGCGATGAACTTGGCAATCATCGACGAGCTTTTCAAATGTCCGATGCGCAATGCTATATCGAAGCCTTCTTCCACAATATCGACCTTTCGGTCATTCAGCTGCAAATCGATATTCACCGACGGATGAGCGCGCTGAAAGCGACAGAGTAAGGGGGCTAGATGCAGGGTAGCAAAAGACACCGGTGCGCTGATGCGCAGTTGTCCCCGGGCATCCTCCTGCAGATCATTCAGCTGACTGTCCATGTCGTCGATATCATCCAGTACCTGTTGGACACGCAGGGCATAACGGTCACCGGCTTCGGTCAAATGTACCTTGCGAGTGGTGCGATTGAGCAGGCGTGCGCCGAGCTGCTCTTCCAGTCGCGACACATATTTACTGACCAGCTGCGGCGACATGCCCAGCCGATCTGCCGCACGGGTAAAGCTGCCTTCGGTCACTACGGTAATAAAGGCACGCATGGCATCGATACGGTCCATGAAAGCTCCTGACGAGAATGAAAATCTCATTATCAACAATAAGTTTATAATTAAGCAATTATAACGGTATTAATCTTTATAAATGGGGGGTAGTAAGGTGTGTCTCATACCTGAGCATCTACTTTCAGCAACACTCAAACATTACCTTTATTCGAGGAAACCCCATGAAAAATCAATTTGCACGGACATTGTTCAGTAGTACCGGCGGTTATGCGGCACTGGTGCTGCGTGTACCGGTCGGGCTCATTCTTGCGGCCCATGGCGCTCAGAAACTTTTCGGCTGGTTCGGTGGTTATGGTCTGGAAGGCACCGGACAATGGCTGGCGAGTATCGGCCTGGAACCGGGCTACCTGATGGCCCTGCTGGCCGGCGGTGCCGAGTTCTTCGGCGGTCTGGCGCTGGTGCTGGGCCTGCTGACTCGTCCGGCTGCACTGGTGTCGGCCTTTACCATGCTGGTGGCCATTTTCGCCGTGCATATTGGTAATGGCCTGTTCATGTCCAACAACGGCTACGAGTATGCCCTGGCCCTGTTCGCGGTCACGTTGGCCCTCGCTGTTCAGGGCGCAGGACGGTTCGCGCTGGACAAGGTACTGCTGGAGCGTTTCGGTGGTGCGGGGAACGGGCTGCGTACCGACGCATGATAATCCTTGGCGTGATCACGACACGGCAATAGCGGCTGGACTGGTGCGCGCTCATTAGTGGAGCGCGCTTCTGTAATGTACAGGGATATTGATTATGTTGGTTAACGGTGTTTGGAAAGACAATTGGCAGCCGGTACAGGCCAAAGACGGCGAAGGGCGGTTTATTCGCCAAAACTCACCGTTTCGGCACTGGGTCACGCCGGATGGTACGCCTGGCCCTACCGGCTCTGGTGGTTTCAAGGCCGAGAAAGGGCGTTATCATCTTTATGTCGCGTATATCTGCCCCTGGGCGTCGCGGGCGCTGATGGTCCGCGAGCTGAAAGGGTTGCAGGATATTATCGGCATAACGGTCGTCAACCCGCGGCTAACCGAGCAGGGCTGGCAGTTCGGTGGCTACCCGGGTGCCGATGAAGATACGCTTAATGGCGCGCGCTACATGCATGAGTTGTACACCCGTGCGGATCCTGAAATTTCCGGTCGTGCCACTGTGCCGGTGCTATGGGACAAGCAGACCGGGAGCATCGTCAATAATGAGTCCGCAGATATAGTGCGGATGCTGAACAGCGCCTTCGCAGGGATTGTGGAGCAGGGTCCGGATCTTTATCCAGAGGACCTTGCTGGCGAGATCAACACCCTGAACGACTATATTTACACGGATCTGAATAACGGTGTTTATCAGGCCGGTTTTGCGTCCAGCCAGCAGGCTTATTACGAGGCTTACGGCAAAGTGTTTGCCGCGCTGGATTATCTCGAGTCGCGGCTGGCCGATGGGAACGTCTACCTGTTTGGCGACCGTCTGACGGAAACCGATGTGCGCCTGTTCGTGACTCTGGTGCGTTTCGATGCCGCTTACCACGGGCTGTTCAAATGTAACCGTAATACTCTGCGGGCCATGCCGCGCCTGCACGCCTACATGCAGCGGATCCTGGCGCTTGAGGGTATCGCCAGCACGGTGAATATCAATCATATCAAGGCGGGGTATTATTCCATCAAAGCCCTGAACCCCACCGGCGTTGTGCCGGCAGGGCCGAGTGAAATATAACCTGATCACTGGCACCCAACCCTTAACCGATTCTAAAGGAGTAACCGCCATGAACGTAAAACCGGATGTTCTATTCATCTCTCATGGCGGCGGCCCTATGCCATTGCTGGGGGATCCGGGCCACCACGAGTTGGTGGTACGGCTCATGGAGATCGCAGGCATACTGCGCAAGCCTTCCGCAATACTGCTTATCAGTGCCCACTGGGAAGAAACAGTACCGACCATCACCTCGGGGGCCAACCCGTCTCTTATCTACGATTACTTCGGCTTTCCGCCTGAGTCCTACGAAATAAAGTATCCATGCCCCGGTGAGCCTATCCTGGCCGGGCAGGTCTACGATGTGCTGGAAAAGGCCGGGATTTCTGCGCGGCTCGATGATCGGCGGGGCTTTGATCACGGCCTGTTTGTACCACTCAAACTGATGTATCCGCAGGCGGATATTCCGTGTGTGCAGTTGTCATTGGTCAACAGTCTGGATGCGACTACTCACCTCGCGATCGGCCGTGCCTTACAGGCTCTGGATTACGATAATCTTCTGGTGATTGGTTCCGGTTTTTCCTTCCATAACATGCGAGCGTTCTTTGCGCCAAATACCCCGGAAATTCAGGCCGGCAACGAGGCGTTCGAAGACTGGCTGGAAGAAACCTGCACCCGTGTAGGAATGGAGGAATCGGAGCGGGCGGAGCGGTTGGCGCACTGGGATCGCGCACCCTATGCCAGATTCTGTCACCCTCGGGAAGAGCACCTTCTGCCTCTGCACGTCTGTTATGGGCTGGCGGAAAAGCCCAGTGATACCCATATTTCGGCAAGGATTCTGGGGAAAAAATCGGGAATGTTATATTGGGGGGCGGGATCTCTGGCTGATTTGTCCACTGAAGTTCCGAACGAAAATGATCACAAATAATCGTTCTGACTCTAGGGCCTGTTGACGTTTTCCGGTAAGCTATTGATAGAAAAGAGAAAGCTCGTATTATTCAAGTTCTCACACTCTAATGACACGAGTTTGCGATGCCCCGATTACTGTTCACTGATGAGCTCTGGTCGAAGCTACGGAAAATTTTGCTGCAAGAGTCTATCTATGACCAGCGTGATTTACGTATGACGGTAGAAGGTATGCTTTATCGTATGCGCACGGGTTGCCCTTGGCGGGATCTGCCCACCGCCTTCGGAGGTTGGAGCAAGGTTTACAAGCGCTTTAACGCTTGGTCAGCCACCGGCAAATCGCGCAGGATCTCCAAGGCGCTGGTGGTTCAGCCAGACCTGGAGTGGACCTTCATTGATGGTACCTATGTCAAGGCGCATCAACATAGTGCAGGGGCAGCCAGTTCTGATGGGCAGGCCATAGGGAAAAGCCGGGCAGGATAGGCTTGCTCACGCCCCGGCTGGCCCCGGCTGATAGTCTATAGCACAGCGCGCCCTCTCTTGTCATTCCCGTGTAGGCGGGAATACAGAGCTTGTAACGCAGAACGGTCAGACTGCGAGTCGCCTGCAAAACACTGGACCCCCGCCTTCGCGAGGGTGACGATAAAGGCAAACTAGCCCCAGAATCTACATCGGTTATGGGACATTACTTATTACTGCGATCGAGATGAAATATCCGCTTATACTTGCAAACCGCAGTAGTTAGGCTAGCCTTAGTGCGCTGTACAAAAGTTGTTCTGTTTTTGCTCGTTGTCTGAGGGTGTTTTACTCGGTAGCAATGAAAAATAAAGGAGACAATGATGTTAGCCAGAAAGTGCAGATTTCCCTTGCAGAGCGACACTGTTCTTTATGTCAATATAACCGTTAATCCGTGCTGTACCATAGAAATTGATATACCGGATAAACGTCAATATATCCGCAGTGAGTTAAAGCTTATTAAATTTGTACTCATCGAACAGGGAGTATTGTTAGTGTGCCATGAAAATGGCAGTGAAGATTCCAGAAATATTCAGTTGGATCTTTCTCATGGTGATGCGCTTAAGCTGTGTGAGATGATTGATGAAGTGCATGAAGAACATGAAGAGTTAATGTCAATTCTATGTTATTGAAATACTGCACTAGCGATAAAAAAATAAGGCGAATGTGGTTATGTTGTTCCATATAAATAATGATCACTTCAGGGCCTGACCTCCCCAGGCCCATTCATTACTCTCCGGATTTACTCATAGCGGTATCTATTGTGACTTTTAAACAGGCGACGCTATGCTGATCCTTGCCTTCCAGCACTGGCTTGATACGTGCGCAGTCGTCATCTGCCAGCGGACAGCGGGTGCGGAATACGCAGCCGGACGGCGGCTTGATGGGAGAGGGCAGCTCACCCTGCAGGATCTGAACCTGCTTGTTGCGTTCATACTCCGGATCCGGCACAGGCACTGAACTCATCAGGGCCTGGGTGTAGGGGTGGGCAGGGTGCTCGAACAAAGCCCCGCTCTCTCCCAGCTCCACGGGTTTGCCGAGATACATCACCAGCACCCGATCGGAGATATGCTTCACCACCGACAGATCGTGGGCAATGAAGATCAGTGACAAGCCCATGTCTCGCTGCAGCTCCTGGAGCAGGTTGACAACCTGAGCCTGAATGGAGACGTCCAGCGCTGATACCGGTTCGTCGCAAATCACCACCCTGGGCTTCAGGATAAGCGCCCGGGCGATGCCGATGCGCTGGCACTGCCCCCCGGAAAACTCGTGGGGGTAGCGGTTGATCAGGTTAGGCAAGAGACCGACTCGGGCCATCATGGTCCTGACCTTTTCTTTTATCTCTTCCTTCGGCATTTTCGGGTAGAAGGTGCGCAGCGGCTCGGCGATGATGTCACCTATGGTCATGCGTGGATTGAGCGAGGCCAGCGGATCCTGAAAGATCATCTGGATGTCCTTGCGGGTTTCTCGCAGTTCCTTGTGATCCATTTTTGTCAGATCACGCCCCAGCCAGAGCACCTCGCCGGCGCTGGCCTTTACCAAGCCGATGATGGCTCGGGCCAGGGTAGACTTGCCACAGCCGGATTCGCCCACTATTCCCAGGGTTTCGCCCTGGTACAGCCGAAAGCTGACGCCGTCCACCGCCTTGAGGGTGGCGGGGGCGGACCAGGGCCAGGACTGCCTGGATTTGATATTGAAGTGAACTCTGAGGTTGTGGACCTCCAGCAACCGTTTTTTATCGATCATGGCTTTTATCCTTACTACGCTCAGGGCTGTCCTTATTCAACTCAGGGCTGACCTCGCTCCGCTCGGGGCTGTTCCAGTGACAGGCGCGGCGGCGACCTTCCCCAAAGACGGTGAGTGGCGGTGTCTGATTTCGGCAAATATCCTGTACCCGGTGGCAACGTTCCTGAAAGGGACAGCCGGGCGGCAGCTTCAGCAGGTTGGGCGGGTTGCCGGCAATGGTCGGCAGCACCTCGCCGTCCGTATCCAGTCTCGGAATCGCTTTCAGCAGCCCCTCGGTATAGGGATGGCTGGGCTGGTAGAAGATATCGTCCACAGAGCCGACTTCCATGGTTCTGCCCGCATACATCACCAGCACCTGATCGCAGCTGCCGGCCACTACTCCCAGATCGTGGGTGATCAGGATAGTGGCGGTGTTGAACTCCCGCTTCAGCTCGTTGAGCAGGTTCATGATTTGCGCCTGCACCGTCACATCCAGCGCAGTGGTCGGCTCGTCGGCGATCAGCAGTTTGGGTCGACACAACAGCGCCATGGCGATCATGACTCGCTGCCGCATGCCGCCGGACAATTCGTGGGGAAACATGCCCATGCGCTGCCGTGCTTCGGGGATCTGCACCGCATTCAACATATGCACCGACTGCTCGAAGGCCTCTTGTCTGCTCATTCCCTTGTGTAGTATCAGCACTTCCATCAGCTGGGGGCCTATCTTCATATAGGGGTTGAGCGAGGTCATGGGATCCTGAAAGATCATGGCGATCTGCTCGGCACGAATCTTGTTGAGCGCCGGCTCCGGCAACTTCAGTATTTCCTGATCTTCGAATCGAATCGAGCCTTGGGGTTGGCCGTTTCTGGCCAGCAAGCCCATGATGGCGAAGGCGGTCTGGCTCTTGCCGGAGCCGGACTCGCCGACGATGCCAAGGGTTTCGCCCGAATTCAGGGAAAAGTCGAGGTCGTTCACGGCCACCACGACCCCGTCCGGAGTGGTGAACTCCACCCGCAGATCCCGGACTTCCAACAATTTGGTCATGATGGCTCCTTAACGGTCTTTTGGATCCAGGGCGTCGCGCAGACCGTCCCCCAGAAAGTTGAAGCAGAACAGGGTGGTGACCATGAATCCGGCCGGAAACAGCAACTGCCAGAGAGCGATTTCCATCGACTTGGAGCCTTCGTCCAGCAGGGAGCCCCAGCTGGTCATCGGCTCCTGCACGCCCAGGCCGAGGAAGCTGAGAAACGACTCGAACAGTATCATGCCCGGCACCAGCAGGGTGGCGTACACTGCCACTATGCCGAGCACGTTGGGCACTATATGACGGCGGATAATGCTGGCTTTGCTTACCCCGCACACCTCTGCCGCTTCGATAAACTCCTTTTGTTTCAGACTCTGGGTCTGACCGCGTACGATACGAGCCATGTCCAGCCAGCTGACCGCGCCGATGGCGAAGAAGATCAGCAGAATATTGCGTCCGAAGAAGGTTACCAGCAGGATCACGAAAAACATGAAGGGGAAGGAATAGAGGATCTCGAGCAGGCGCATCATGACGCGGTCGGTGCGGCCACCGATGAAGCCGGAGGTAGCGCCGTAGAGAGTGCCAATCACCACCGCTACCAGGGCACCCATCAGCCCTACCATCAGAGAGATACGCCCGCCGACCAGGGTGCGTACGAACAGATCCCGGCCCAGGGAGTCGGTGCCGAAGTAATGACCACTCTCAAGACTCGGTGCCGCCATCATGGCGCCCCAGTCGGTGTCATCAAAGGCGTATGGCGACAGCCAGGGCCCCACCAGTACCAGCAGGGTGATTAGCCCCAGGATGATCAGGCTGGCCAGGGCCGCGCGGTTGGCAAAGAAGCGGCGACGGGCATCCATCCACAGAGAGCGGCCCTCCACCTCCGGCTCGCCGGACGCCAGTTGGGCGGACAAGTGCTCCAGCGCCTCGCGCTTTGCTTTGTTGACGACCATGTGTTGCTCCGGTTAGTAACGAATTTTCGGGTCGATAACCGCATAGAGGATATCGACCAGGGCGTTGAAGGCGATGGTGAGGGCACCGACCAGAATGGTCAGCCCCAGTACCATGGAGTAGTCCCGGTTCAGGGCGCCGTTGACAAACAGCTGACCGATGCCGGGCAGGCCGAAGATGCTCTCGATCACCACGGAGCCGGTAATAATGCCTACGAAGGCCGGACCCAGGTAAGACACCACCGGCAGCATGGCCGGACGCAGCGCATGGCGCAGTATTATATGGTGCAGGGGCAGCCCCTTGGCCCGGGCGGTACGGATGAAATTGGCGTTCATGGTCTCGATCATCGAGCCCCGGGTAATACGCGCGATGGCCGAGATATAGTGCATCATCATGGCCACCACCGGCAGGATCAGATACTGGGGCGCGCCGCCATTCCAGCCGCCGGCGGGCAACCATTTGAGGGTAATGGCGAACACCAGCACCAGTATGGGCGCCAGAACGAAGCTTGGGATCACCACGCCCACCATGGCGGTGGACATGGTGAGATAATCAATCCAGCTGTTCTGCCTGAGCGCCGCTATTACCCCCAGAGTCACCCCGAACAGCACGGCCCCGAAAAAGGCATAGAGGCCTATTTCCGCCGACACCGGCAGCGCCTGTGCCACCAGTTCGTTGACGGAGAAGTCCTTGTACTTGAACGACGGCCCCAGATCCCCCTGCAGCAGGTTGCCCAGATAGCCGAAATACTGCTCCAGCACTGGTTTGTCCAGCCCGTACTTGGCCTCGATATTGGCCAGCACCTCGGGGGGCAGGCTGCGCTCGGAGCTGAAGGGGTTGCCCGGCGCGAAGCGCATCATGAAGAAGGAGATGGTGATCAACACCAGCAGGGTAGGAATGGCTTCCAGCACCCGCCTGACGATAAATTTGAGCATGGTCGTGCCTCAGGGAGGAACCTATTGTGTAATATCGGCCGGTTCCAGATGCAACGGGATTAACTGACTCTCCACCGACACGCCGTGAACCCATCCATGGGGGCTCTGCTGCGCCATCCATGGCGCAGAAGGTCGGCTGGAAAGCCAGCCAATCCCGTTAACTGGCCGCCTGCATTGCTCTGATCAAGTGGCGACTATCACCAAAATGAGCCGTTAATGCGCCAGAATATACATGTCTCTGGAATAGAGGTTGTCCAGCGGGTTGTCGGGGTAACCGCCCACATACTGCTGTACCAGCCGTGCAGTTACATACTGGTAAATGGGCGCTATGGGCATGTCCTCGGCCAGAATTTCTTCCGCTTGGGTGTATTTGGCATTGCGAGCCTCAGGCTCGACGATGGCGCGGGAGGCCTTCATCAGCGCGTCAAACCCGGGGTTGGAATATTTGCCGTCGTTATTGCCGTGGGTGGTCAGCAACAGATCCAGCATGGACGAGGCCTCGTTGTAGTCGGCAATCCAGCCGGCACGGGATACATCGAAGTTTCCCTGGGTCTTGGTATCCAGATAGGTTTTCCATTCCTGGTTGACCAGTTCGGCCTCTGCCCCCAGGTGTTTCTTCCACATCGAGGCCACGGCCACTGCCACCTTCTTGTGGTTTTCGCTGGTGTTGTAGAGCAGCTCGAACTTCAGCGGGTTCTGCTTGTTGAAACCTGCCTCGTTCAGCAGTTGGCGCGCCCGGGTGTCCCGCTCCTGCTGGGACCAGCCGGCCCACTCGAGTGTTGGCGGGGTAAAGCCGTCGACGATCTCCGGCGTCATGGTGTAGCCGGGTTTCTGACCCTGGCCCATCACCAGCCTCGCGATCACGTCGCGGTCGATGGCATAGGACAGCGCCTTGCGCACCCGTACGTCGTCGAAGGGCGGCTTTCGTGTGTTGAACTGGTAGTAATAGGTGCCCACATAACCGGTAACTCTGACCTCTTGCGGGTGCTCTTTTTGCAGGCGTTTGAAGTGTTCAATGGGCATTTCATTGGTGAGATCCAGCTCGCCGGCCAGAAAACGGTTCATGGCCGCGTTCTGGGAAGTGATGGGCAGATAGCTGACCTTGTCGATGACCGTTTTTTCGTTGTTCCAGTAATGGGTGTTGCGCACCAGCTCGATTTTTTCGTTCACTACCCAGTCGCTCAGGGTATAGGCGCCGTTGGACACCAGATTGCCCGGCCTGGTCCAGTTGTCGCCATGCAGCTCTATCACCTTGCGGTTGACCGGATAGGTGGTGGTGTGGGCCAGCATGGTGACGAAATAGGGTACCGGCTGTTCCAGCCTGACTTCCAGGGTGCGCTCATCCAGCGCCTTGACGCCCAGGCTGGCGAGATCCTTTTCACCCTTGCGGATGGCGGAAGCATTGATGATGGTGGGAATTTCCAGATACCAGGAGTAGGGTGAGGCGGTTTTGGGAGAGATGGCCCGCCGAAAGCTGTACACAAAGTCTTCGGCGGTGACCGGCTCGCCGTTGGACCATCTGGCGTCGGCCCTCAGATGGAAGACGAAGCGCATGTTGTCGTCGGTTTCCCAGCGCTCGGCTACCCCGGGCAGTGTCTCGCCTGCGGGGCCGGACACCACCAGCCCTTCGAACAGGTCACGCTGAATGTTGGACTCGGGCACCCCTTCGGTCTTGTGCGGATCCAGGGTGGCCGGCTCGGCGCCGTTACCCTTGACCAGATGCTGCACCTTGGCCAATTGTACGCCGGCGGGCACATCAGCGGCCCAGCCTGGGCCGGCCAGTAGCGCACCGCTCAGTACTGTCATGGCCAAGGTCGTCTTTTTCCGTGTCATGTCACTTACTCCATCAAGAACAGTGCTCCAGGGCCACCGGTGTGGTGGAACAGGACAATACGATTAACAAGGCGAACAGGGTAGTTGTCGATTAAATCGGTAAAAACCTCAAATAATCAAAGTATTGAAAGCAAATCACTCGAACGGCATTAGCAGAGACGATAGGCGAGTAACAACAAAAAAACAACAGGCGGGATCACATTAGCGGGAGGGGAAAAGGAGTCATTTCTGGCTACGCCGTACAGGAGTTTGTGCATTTTATAATCTACTAAAGCTGGACTACCCTTAGTTGGTTTGATGGAAATATAGTTATCCCTGCCGGTTTGTTCTTGGCGGGGGTTGGTTTGGGTGAGACAGGACTGAGATAAGTGAGGCTCAAGATGTTAGCCAGAAAGCGCAGTTACACCCTGAAAAGCGGTGATACTCTTCATGCCAATATCATCATTAACCCCTGCGGCACCATAGAGATAGATATACCGGAAAGACACCAACATATTTCCAGTGAACTGGAACGAATTCATTTTAAACTCAGCGGTCAGGATGTGTTGTTGGTCTGTAATGACAAAGGCTGCGGCTCTATCGATGATGTTTGCCTGCATCTGTCACGCAGAGATGCATTTGATCTTAATACAGTGATCGATGATGTGATCAAAGAATACGAAGAACTGATGTCAGATTTGTAATACCAATCCCAGGTTTTAGCGGCTCAGCCTCTCTCCAGTCAGGCGGTATAACGACCGTGATTGATATCGGTGAGGGGAGTATTGATATCGAAAATCTTTACCCGAATATCGGTGGCGCCCATGGCTGCGATGCGTTCGCGGTGCATCTGTGCATACTGTTCGGCAAGGGCTCGCTCGGTAAAGACGTAAATACCACCGGCCTCACCGGTTTGTGCGTTTTCGGTCCAGATTTTGGAAATGAAACCGGGTTCCCGATTGATGGACTGCGCCAGCTCTCGAGCCCCTTCGGTGAGTGCGTTGCCCATCATGTCGGCGGGAAAGCTGAAATCGATTTGCAAAAGTACAGCCATGGTTATTGTTTCCTTTTTCTATAAGATGACTGCCAATAGGTGACATCAAGGCCCCCGCGCTAGCAGGGGCCCTCATTTTTTCAGGCCACGCAATCCACGAAGTAGCGGACTTCGCCCTGCTCTTCTTCGGCGACCAGACCGTGAATATAGGTTTCAAAGCCGGGGAAGCGGCGGTTGAACTCACGGGCGAATTTCAGGTAGCTGATGATGGTCTCGTTGAACACCTCACCGGGGATCAGCAGCGGAATACCCGGCGGGTAGGGCGCTACCATCACCGCCGTGGTGCGACCGGCAAGCTCGTCCAGCGGCACTCGCTCCATTTGCTTGTGCGCCATCTTGGCGAAGGCATCGGCGGGCTTCATCGCCGGGACCAGATCCGACAGATACATTTCTGTGGTCAGCCTGGCGACGTCGTTTTCCTTGTAGATCTGATGGATTTGATCGCACAAGTCCCGCAGGCCTACCCGCTCGTAGCTCGGATTGCCCTGAATGAACTTGGGCAATACCTTCCACAAGGGCACGTTGTTGTCGTAATCGTCCTTGAACTGCTGCAATTCGGTGACCATGCTGTTCCAGCGGCCCTTGGTGATGCCGATGGTGAACATGATAAAGAACGAATAAAGGCCGGTTTTTTCGATCACGATACCGTGTTCGGCCAGGTACTTGGTGACCACAACGGCGGGCATGCCGCTGTCGGAAAATTCGCCCTGCATGTTCAGGCCCGGCGTCAGTATGGTCGCCTTGATGGGGTCGAGCAGGTTGAAGCCCGGTTCTACATCACCAAAGCCGTGCCAGCTTTCGCCGGGGTGCAGCATCCAGGCATCGCGATCATCCAGGCCGTCATCGGTCAGATCGTCCGGCCCCCAGACCTGGAACCACCAGTCGCTGCCATATTCATCCCCCACCTTGCGCATGGCGCGCCGAAATTCCAGTGCTTCCGCCAGCGACTCTTCCACCAGGGCGGTACCACCGGGTGCCTCCATCATGGCTGCAGCCACATCGCAGGAGGCGATAATGGCGTACTGTGGGCTGGTGGAGGTATGCATCAGATAGGCTTCGTTGAAGACGTCGCGGTCGAGACGATTGGCCTCACCGTCCTGTATCAGTATCTGTGATGCCTGAGACAGGCCGGCCAGCATCTTGTGGGTCGACTGGGTGGCAAAGACCATGGAATCCTGACAGCGGGGGCGGCCTTCGCCGATGGCATGATAGTCGCCATAGAAGTCGTGGAAGGCGGCGTGAGGCAGCCAGGCCTCGTCGAAGTGCAGGGTTTCTATTTCACCGTCGAGCAGGTGCTTGATCTCTTCCACGTTATAGAGAATACCGTCGTAGGTGGACTGGGTAATGGTCAGTACCCGGGGCTTGAGATCCGGGTTCTTGGCCAGCAGTTCGCGGCAGAAGGGGTTGGCTTCCATCTTTTCACGGATGCGGGTCGGCTCGAACTCGCTGCGCGGAATCGGACCGATAATGCCGTAATGGTTGCGGGTCGGCATCAGGAACACCGGCACGGCACCGGTCATCATGATGGCGTGCAGTATCGACTTGTGACAGTTGCGGTCGACCACCACTATATCGCCGGGCGCTACGGTGGAGTGCCACACTATCTTGTTGGAGGTGGAGGTGCCGTTGGTCACGAAAAACAGGTGATCGGCGTTGAAGATACGGGCCGCGTTGCGCTCGCTGGCCGCCACCGGGCCCGTGTGATCGAGCAGCTGGCCCAGTTCGTCTACCGAGTTGCAGACATCGGCCCGCAGCATGTTTTCACCGAAAAACTGGTGGAACATCTGGCCGACCGGGGATTTCAGAAAAGCGACGCCACCGGAGTGACCGGGGCAATGCCAGGAGTAGGAGCCGTCCTGGGCATAGTGGGTCAGGGCGCGGAAGAAGGGCGGCGCCAGCGTGTCCAGGTAGCCCTTGGCTTCGCGGATGATATGGCGGGCCACGAAGTCGGGGGTGTCTTCATGCATGTGAATGAAGCCATGCAACTCGCGCAGTATGGCATTGGGAATATGACGGGCGGTGCGGGTCTCGCCGTAAAGATAAATGGGGATATCCGGGTTGCGATGGCGGATTTGCTCCACGAAGCGGCGCAACTGCTCCAGCACCGAATGGGCTTCTTCATGGCTGCCGGCCAGTTCTTCGTCATCGATGGATAACACGAAGCCGGCGGCCCGGCTCTGCTGCTGGGCGAACGAGGTCAGGTCACCGTAACTGGTGTAACCCACCACATCCATACCAGCCTTCTCGATGGCGGCAGCCAGTTCACGAATGCCCGAGCCGCTGGTGTTCTCGGAGCGAAAATCTTCATCAATGATGATGATGGGAAAATAAAAGCGCATCGGGTTTCCTTGAATTTCCGGTGAAGATGCTCGATAGCCGAGCCCGTCCAGAGACTATTCTACTGCTTAGTTGCGGGGCTGACAAAAATGGTTATGCACAACAGATGATTAAAAATGAAGAAAAGTGGAAGGAGCCGGCCAACTGGAAATCCCGGTTAACTGCAGGCACTATTTGCAGCCACCCTTCGCTGATGATGACGAGCTTCGATGAACTTGATGGTTAAAGCTGCTGGCTGGCTACTGGCCGCGGTTGTGCTGACCGGCTGTGCCGCCTCGCCGCCCCGTAACCCGGAAAATATCTGCGCCATTTTCGAGCAGCACGGCAGCTGGCACAAGGCCGCCAACAAGGCGCGGGAAAAGTGGGGCGCGCCTGTACATGTCACCATGGCGATGATGTATCAGGAAAGCAGCTTCAAACACGATGCCCGGCCGCCGATGCGATACTTTCTGTTCATCCCTTACGGTCGCGCCTCAGATGCCTATGGCTATGCCCAGGCCAAGAAAGCCACCTGGGGTGATTATCAGCGTGAAAGCGGCAATGGCTGGTCGAGCCGGGACGACTTTGACGATGCCATCGACTTCATGGGCTGGTACATGAGCAAGACCAGCAAGGTCAACGGCGTGTCGAAGTGGGATGCCTATGGCCAGTACCTGAACTATCATGAGGGCTGGACTGGCTACCGCCGCGGCAGCCACCATCGCAAAGGCTGGCTGCTGAAAACATCACGCAAGGTAGAAGCCCGCGCCAAACGCTACGCGGGCCAGTACTGGCAGTGCAAGGATCAGTTAAACCGCGGCTGGTTTGGCTGAGGCTGCCTGAGCCAGATAGCGTGCCATTTCCGGCTCCGGCACCATGCCGCCGCCGGTGGCCCACACCAGGTGATTGGCTCGGGCCAGGCGTGCCGGGGTCAGGCCCTGCCGCTGGCGGTAACCTTCCGTTTCGCTCAGCATCCGCACCGGTCCCGGCATGCCGGCCAGGGCCGAGGGTTCCAGGCGAATATTTTCCTGCTCGTTCAGTAACCCCAGTAGCTCCAGCATGTCTGCATCGCTCAGGGTGTAGAAACCGTCGAGCATGGGCGCCATGGTGCGACCGACGAAGCCGGAGGCACGACCCACGGCCAGGCCGTCGGCGGCGGTACGGTTGTCGATGCCGAGATCCTGTACCGAAATATGGTCGTGCAGTCCGGTATAGACCCCCAGCAGCATGCAGGGCGAATGGGTGGGCTCGGCAAAGATGCAGTGTACCGCGTCGCCAAAGGCCAGCTTGAGGCCAAAGGCCACGCCGCCGGGGCCGCCGCCCACTCCACAGGGCAGGTAGACAAACAGCGGATGCTCCTTGTCGACTTTGATATGTTGTTGTTCCAGTTGCGCCTTGAGCCGCTCGCCGGCTACGGCGTAACCGAGAAACAGCTGTACCGAGTTTTCATCGTCCACAAAATGACAGTTGGGATCCTGCTCGGCTTCCGCCCGGCCCTGAGCCACTGCCACCGAGTAGTCACTCTCGTATTCCACCACGTTCACCCCGTGGCTGCGCAGCATGTCCTTCTTCCACTGGCGGGCATCGGCCGACATGTGCACACTGGCCTTGAAGCCCAGTTTGGCGCTGATGATGCCGATAGAGAGCCCCAGATTGCCGGTGGAGCCGACCGCGATGCTGTACCGGCCGAAGAACTCGCGAAACTCCTCGCTGTGCAGCCGGGCATAATCGTCGTCCAGATGCAGCAGGCCGGCTTTCAGTGCCAGTTTTTCCGCGTGTTGCAGCACCTCGTAGATACCGCCGCGGGCCTTGATGGAGCCGGAAATGGGCAGTTGGTTGTCCAGTTTCAGCAGCAGACTGCCAGCGATGGGCTGGTCATAGCGCTCCGCCAGCGCCTGTTGCATGGCCGGGATGGCCTGCACCGGCGACTCCAGCAGGCCACTGCTGCTGGCTGTTTCGGGAAAGGCGGCGCAGAAGTAGCGGGCAAACCGGGTCAGTCGCTGGCTGGCATCGGCCACATCACTGGCAGTCAGGCCCACTGCGGGTAATGCCTGTTCGACCGGTTTTCGTTCCGGATTGAACCAGTTGGTCGGCTGCAGTGCCATCAGGGTGTCGATAAGAGGGTAGGTTTGGCAGAGATCGGCGATAGCCTCTCTGGAATAGCTGGGATGTGAGTGCATGGTATAACGTCCTGAAAGTGGGCTCGGGACAGTATATCAGCCGGGAAGGAGATGGCAGTAGTGATGCCATCCTCCCCGGTGATAAAAATTACTGTTTGGCGAAGTACTCCCTGGTCAGGCGGAACACCACTGGACTCAGCAGGGCCAGTGCAATCAGGTTGGGAATGGCCATCATGGCGTTCAGGGTATCGGCCATCAACCAGATAAATTCCAGCGACTGGGTGGCGCCGATGGGCAGGGCCAGTACCCAGGCGATACGGAACGGCACTATCGCCTTGACGCCAAACAGGAACTGCACACATTTTTCGCCATAGAAGCTCCAGCCGAGGATGGTGGTAAAGGCGAAAATGGCCAGGGCGATGGCGACGATATACTCCCCGCCGGGAATGGCGGTCGAGAAAGCCAGAGTGGTGAGTGAAGCCCCGGCTTCGCCGCTGGTCCAGCTGCCGGTGACGATAATGGCCAGACCGGTGATGGAACAGACCACAATGGTATCGATAAAGGTACCCAGCATGGCGATCAGGCCCTGACGCACCGGGTTATCGGTTTTGGCTGCGGCATGGGCGATGGGCGCACTGCCCAGACCGGCCTCGTTGGAAAAGACCCCGCGCGCCACCCCGAAACGAATGGCCATCCATACCGCGGCACCGGCAAAGCCACCCTGAGCGGCGATGGGGCTGAAGGCATGCTCGATGATCAGACCGAAGGCGGCAGGAATTTCCTCAAGATTGACGGCTAGTACCACCAGACCGGCGGCGAAATAGGAGATGGTCATCAGCGGCACCAGTTTGCCAGCGACTTCCGAGATCCAGCGGATACCGCCGATCAGCACGGCACCCACCAGCACCATCAGTACGACTCCGGTGGTGACATGTGAAATGCCGAAGGAAGAGTCGAGCGCATCGGCCACCGAGTTGGCTTGCACCGTATTACCGATACCGAAGCCGGCAAAGCCGCCAAAGACGGCGAAGGCGACTCCCAGCCAGGCCCATTTGGCACCGAGGCCGTTCTTAATGTAGTACATGGGGCCGCCGACGTGGTTGCCGAGCTTGTCGGTTTCCCGATACTTGACCGCACACACCGCCTCGGCATATTTGGTGGCCATGCCCACGAGGGCGGTCATCCACATCCAGAACAGGGCGCCGGGGCCGCCGAAGAAGATGGCCGTGGCCACCCCGGCGATGTTACCCGTCCCTATGGTGGCGGACAGCGCCGTCATCAGGGCGTTGAAAGGCGAAATTTCACCGCTGCCGGCCTCTACTTTGGAAAACAGCAGCCTGAAGCCGGTACCCAGTTTGCGGATGGGCATCAGGCCAAGGCCCAGCTGAAGGTAGAGGCCGAGCCCCAGAATACCGACCAGCATGGGTACGCCCCAGACAACGCCGTTAATTTTAGTTAGCAATTCGGTAAGCAGTTCCATCTGCGCGGCTCCTCGCATGAATAATATTGAATCAACAGGACTTTCCTGTACTAGCCTAGTCCTGTTTTCGAGAAATGAATAATGAGTTTATGTCTCGGATGGAACTGGAAAGAAATGGCGCAGCAGAAGTCGACATTGCTGTGTCGCTGCCTTCTGTCCGGACAGGCCCTGTTGCTGTGCCACCTCGGCAGGAAGGACCCCTGGTGTCAGCAGCGCCTGAAGCAGCTCTTGCTGGCGCGGGGACAGGGGCGTGAGTGGCGTGTTCGCCTGTATGAAGCGGACCAGGGCCGGTCGGTCGCACAACAGATCCCGATGGCAGAAGGCGAAGTCATGGGCGATGGCGCTATCCCGCACCGTAGCTGAGGCGGGAGGCAATAGCCTCAGGTGCCGCCACCAGTCATCCGGCAATTCCCGCAGCATCCCCCGGCGGTAAAAATCCAGATTGGCGCTGAACTGGCTCTGCCAGAGTGGCAGTACTTGTTGTGCTTTAGGGGAGCGAGGCCATAACATCATGGCCGCATGCAGGCCGCTGACGCCATCGGTACCGAGGCCGATACGCACGGCATCGAAACCGTTGTTTTGCCAGAAGTCCAGTAACTCGGGGCTGGCGCCGAAGCTGGTGCCGAGAAAATCACATCCTTGCTGCTGAGATTCCTGTTGCAGCCAGCTCAGCAGTTGTGATCCTATGCCCTGCTGCTGGCAATGGGGATGCACCAGGATCCGCATCACTCGCTGATAAGTGAACTGGCAGGCTTCTCTTATGCCGCCATGAAAGGACAGCGACTGGGGCAGCAGGTGGCCGCGAGGGCGACGCTGGCCGCGCCAGATGGCCTGAGCGAGGGGCGGCGGCAACGGCCCCTCCCGGGTCAGCAGGGCGGCGGCCACCGGAACATCGGAGCGAAAGGCTATCGCAAGGCTGAGCTCGGGAGCATCCAGCAGGTGGCGCAGAT
>NZ_MPZM01000050.1 GCF_002936955.1 Oceanisphaera arctica
TTTAAGCAACAAGTCACCCCTTATACTCCATATCAAGAACAATCATTTCATCAGGTGAATATTTTGAGCAACCCACTGCAACTGGATCGTACCGACAGGCGTATTCTGGAGCTGATGCAGCGCCACGGCCGCATCAGCAACCTCGAGCTGGCCGAACGCATCGGGCTCTCGCCCTCGCCCTGCTCCCGCCGGGTCAAGGCGCTGGAAGAAGCCGGCCTTATCGCCGACCACGTCACCCTGCTCAACGCCAACAAACTGGGCCTGAGCCTGCTGGCCTATATTCATATCTCGCTGGACAGGCACACGCCCGAGCGATTCGAGACCTTCGATGCGGCCATCAACGGCTTTTCCGAAGTGCTGGAATGCGACCTGATCACCGGCACCGAAGCCGACTATCAGCTAAAGGTAATAGTGCGCGACATGGAGCACTACCAGCAGTTTCTGCTGGGCAAACTGACCCGGCTGGACGGGGTGACAGGAGTCAGATCCAGCTTCGTACTGCGACGTATCAAGCACGAAACCGCCCTGCCGCTGGATCATCTGGGGTGAAGTTACGGGAATAGGGACTGGGAACTGGGGAATAGGGAATGGGGAATGGGGAATAGGGAATAGGGAATAGGGAATCGGAGTACGAAACATGATGAGCTGCGAACAACATGACTATATAGAAATTGCCTGCCTGTACCGGTATCCGATTATCCTGACACTGCTTTCGGACGAAGAGTTAAGCGGCATCGCCCTCGATACCGCCCGTAATGAACAGCGTCAGGAATGCATCAGGATACAGGTCAATGACGCTGAGCATCTGATCCCTCTGGCGACCATTACCCGCATGGCGGCGAATATCGACAACCCGCACTTTCGGGTAATTAACTTCGATTGAGCCGCCAACAAGGGCGCCGCTCAGCCGTTTCATTGCTATGGTATGTTCATAAAGCGTGCTCGCCCGAACCGCCATCAGGCAAGGAGATAAAATGCAGTTATCCCCGGAAGAATCCCTGTTCATCGCCAGGCGATCCTGGCTCAGCAATAACTGGCCCCTGGTGGGCAAGACTCTTCTGGTGCTTGTTCTCACACTCACAGCCTGGCTGTGGACATCCACACCTCATCTGGTCAACCCCTGGGCCGTAGCCGCAGATCTTCAATCCGGCGCCCTGCCCGATGCCAGTATTCCGCTGATGGCGGCACTATTACCGATGATGACCCTCACCTTGTTGCTGTTCATTGCATTGGCCATTGGGCTGGCATTCTCCGCCTTCGCGAATGAACGACGCCTGATCCGGATTATCAACCAACGACTTTCCCTCAAGGACCCTATCCACGAGGAGCAGCCGCCCGAAGAAAAATAAACGGCTGCCTTGCCATCTGCTCTCGCTGTTATTCATCCCCGTCAGGAGCCGCACCATGCTGATTGCCCTATTGCTGTTGCTCGGCACCATGGTCATTTTTTATTCAGCCTGCCATTTTCCGGCAGATTTCGCCCCTGCCGGCGTCTGGTGTATCGGCTACTTGGCGGCATTCTGGTCTTTGTCGGCAGCGCCGCCTCCATCTATTTTGCGGCTTACAGCGGTGATCAGGGCGGCATTACCCCGTTTTATCTGCAAATTGCCGTGGTTCTGGCTTATGCCCCGCTCTCTGTGTCGCTGATTATCATCCACTTGCTATGGCAGTGGGCATCGAGCCGTCATCACGGCTGACAGGGCGTATCCGTCACATCGAAAAGCCCGATGACACCCCGAGTATCAGCTGGCCTGAAATTTCAGACCATCATAAGAGGCATCTTGGGTTCCTCTTTCCTACTATTAAGCCTACCAGTTCAGGATTTCGGCTCCATTCGGGTTGGTCGCAACCCGGTTGCCACCATATAAAAAGATGATGCGTATTTATCATTTTGATTGAAAAGGGATTTTCATATGTCAGGGATCTTTGGCTTTACATGCACATCTTGTGGGGAGCGACACGAAGGCTCATCCAGCTTTGCCTTCAGGGCGCCCGACGCTTATCTGGAGCAGTCGGCGGAGATTCAGGCCCGTGGCAGCCTGGGTAGAAACCTTTGTTATTACAAGGATGAAGATGGCGAGCATTATTTTATCCGGGTGGTGCTGGATATTCCCATTCACGGGGTGGCCGAGCCCTTTATCTGGGGCGTCTGGGTATCGCTAAGCAAGCAGAGCTATCAAGACTATCAAGCTCATCATGATAAGCCTGATATCAATACCACCTACTTTGGCTGGCTCTGCAATTATCTGCCCTGGTATTCAAACACCTATACGCTGGCTACCAGCGTTCATCCCCTCGACGGTGACCACAGACCCTGCATTACACTACACGACGCAGACCACGAGCTGATTCACGACTTTAAACTCGGCATCAGTATCGCCAAGGCACAGCAAATTGCCGAGCTGTGCCTTCATCAGGCCGCCAAGCAGGAGGTGTAAGGGTCGGCTACACCATGTTTCTGGCCGAGCCCTGGGTGCAGAAGCGGCTGCTGTCGTAATAAAGCAGACCGTGATGGCGGGCCAACGGCGCCAGACGGCGGGCGATTTGCCTGCCCATACGCTGGCCGTTTCTGCTGGTGTAGTCCGCATCAAACTGCATGGCCGGTGGCGCCGGCAATTCGGCAGGCAGGGCCTCGGCCAGCGGTGGCGACAGCACCTTGCATACCAGCTCGCTTAATACCCGATTCACCGCCGATCCCACGCCGTAGCCCTGCCATTCCGGTAGCAGATAAAGGCTGTTCAGGGTCATTTCCAGCGCCGGGGCCGGCCGTTCCTCCGGAATCTCGGCGGCAAAATTCAGTACCCAGTTACCCACCATGCTCGGCTGTTCGCCACCGTAATCCAGCAGCGCCAGATTGCAGCGATAAGAGAGGCCATCGTCGTGAATGCGGGGAGCAACATCGGCGCGAACGGGTCGGTTTTCGCCCCAGTAAAGGGGCCGGGGAGCATAAGGGTCCTGATGTTCGTGAAGGGCCTGATGGCGAAAATGCTCGAACAGGGGCTGGTGCTCGGGATGGTGCCAGTCCATCAGATGCAGAGAGAGGCGGTCCAGCCATTCGGGGGGCAACCAGGGATAGTCGGCGAACTCGTCGCGCAACCGGGTGTAATCCAGCAGATGATTGAGGGTCCAGTGCCCGCGCCTGAGATGGCCGGCCTCGCGGATGAAGGTGTGTTTGATCTGTTTGAACAGGGGATAAGTTTGGGCGGCAACCCGCCGGCGCTCGGTCTGGGCTGTCATCAGGTAAACCACCCTTTTTCGTTGTATTCACCGGTGGCAACACACAACAGCGGCCGGGCCGCCAGACTCAAACCGCCCGCATGGGCGCAATGAACAGACTGCATACGCTTTGCTTCCTTTTTCACACAAAGCGCCGCATTGTAAAGGCACGACCACAGATGTAAACCCGGGCCCTTATTCGGCAAAATCCAGCGACAGAAACAATCGCCGGTAACCGGTGGGCACCGGCGGCGAACGATGCCAGAGGCCCTGGCCGTCATTGTCTTCCCAGCCATCCCCTTTCAGCAGGGCCACCTCGCCCGCTACCAGCCGCTGCCATTGTTCCGGCTCCCGGCCACCAGAGTCCAGCAGTTGATTGCGCTGTTCCCGATCAAGCCAGTGGGTGCCCGGCCCGGCATAGGTGGTGACCAACCGACAGGGCACCTTGTCTACATGAAAGCGCGGACACATGGCGGTTTGCAGGCTGGCCAGGCGCAAACCCACCCGGCGTAGCTCAAAGAGACAGGCGAACATCTCTGCCAGCTGCTGCACATCGGCCACAAAATCGTCCCGGCCGGGCAGGTCCGGCAAGCGGGCGCACAAGGTATCCGTTACCGCGTCGGCGGGTAACAGCTCGCGCAGGTTGATGGCGTGATAGTGCCGCTCCAGGCCATCAACGTAACCGGTCAGGGCTGCAGATAAGGGCCGTCGCCAGACAGCCAGCTGGCAGTCTGGCTCATAGATATGGGTAAATACGCCGGCAGTATCGCCCTGTCGGCTCACGTCGGTAAGGGCCTCGGATAACGGTTCTGTAGTGATCATGGCTGCTGGGGTCTCTCTATGTCGTGATTCGTGATCCATAGTTGCGATTCATAAAATATAACTGTTATGTTATAACAGCAAATAAAACCGCAAATCAACGCCATCGAACGGAACCAATTTCATGTCAAACCATGCCCCCTTGCCCCGCCTGCCGGTAACAGTGCTGTCCGGTTTTCTGGGTGCCGGAAAAACCACCGTGCTCAATCATGTCCTCAACAACCGCCTGGGGTTGCGCGTCGCCGTGATCGTCAACGACATGAGCGAGGTGAATATCGACTCCGCTACCGTTCAACAGCAGGTGGCCCTGCGCCGGGGCGAAGAAAAGCTGGTGGAAATGAGCAATGGCTGCATCTGCTGCACCCTGCGCGAAGATCTGCTGATAGAAGTGCGTCGCCTGGCCGAAGCCGGCCGTTTCGATTACCTGTTGATTGAGTCCACCGGTATTTCGGAGCCGCTGCCGGTGGCCGAGACTTTCACCTTTGCCGATGAAGACGGCACCAGCCTGAGTGATCTGGCCCGGCTGGACACCATGGTGACGGTGGTGGATGCAGTTAACTTTCTGGCCGACTTCAATGCCGCTCGGGATCTGCAGGACACAGGCGAAAGCCTGGGGGAAGACGATGGTCGCAGCGTGACCGACTTGCTGATTGAACAGGTGGAGTTCTGCGACGTGCTGCTGATCAGCAAGACCGACCTGGTTAGCACCGAACAACTGGCCGAGCTGAGCGCCATTCTGGCACGGCTGAATCCGGGGGCCGAGATCATCCCCATCAGCCAGGGCCGAGTAAACATAGAGCGGGTGCTGGGCACCGGCCGCTTCTGCTTTGAACGCGCCGCCCGCGCACCCGGCTGGATGCACACGCTGCGCGGTGAACAAGTACCCGAAAGCGAAGAATACGGCATCGGCAGTTTTGTCTATCGCGCGCGCACGCCCTTTCATCCCCAGCGCTTTCACGACTGGCTGCAGCAACCCGAGCAAGCCGGCAAGCTGCTGCGCTCCAAGGGCTTTTTCTGGCTGGCCAGCCGACCGGACTTTGCCGGCCAGTGGAATCAGGCCGGCGGCATCGCCTATCACGGCGGGGCCGGCCTGTTCTGGAAGGCCGTTCCCGCCGAAGACTGGCCGGACGACGAAGAAAGCCGCGCCCATATCCTGACCATCTGGCAGGAGCCCTATGGCGACATGCGTCAGGAGCTGGTGTTTATCGGCCAGGGCCTGAACGAAGTGGAATTACGCCGCCAGCTGGACGCCTGCCTGCTCACCGCGCGGGAAATGAACCTGGGCCGGCAGGGCTGGCAGCAATTGCCTGACCCCTTCCCCGCCTGGGAATAATACCCATCCCATAAAACAATCGATCTGTTTGATTATCATATCAATCCCGAACAAAGGACCCGCTCAACACATGAAATCTGACCGCCAAGGACGGCGGGAATGCCGACATAGCAGGAGCACTTTTCGGCCCTGTCATGTGATGGTCGGCTGAGCAGATCCCTTTGTTCTCCTTGATGTTCCGGCGTCGTCTGTTGACACCTTTGCGGACAGCTCGGTTACCAGAAGAGACAACAGAGCAATGGACTCGTCGCCACCCTTTAGATAATATTCGTACGACTCCATACGACAGAATAGGTCATATGATAGAAAATCATTGCAGCTTAATGAAAGGACTCATCATCATCCTGACTTCCTGCTTTATGAATATCGCTACTTATTGACAGTCAGTGGAGTTTTATTTCATAAAAACTATAATTACCATATAAAAACAACCTTTCAGGATGAAAATGAAAATAAAATATTTGTTAACGCTCGCTCTGGTTACATCACTGACCACAGGATGTGCATCCATATTCAATGGCAGCACTCAAGTTGTGAATATCAGAAGTAACGATGCTGATGCAAGACTGTATGTAAATGAGCAATACATGGGAAAGGAAAGTGCTATTTACACATTCAAGAAAAAAGAAAATTATGTTATACGAGCGGAGAAAGATGGCTGTAAATCAAATATAGTCACACCGGAGAAATCTTTTGACCCAACCACCTTATTAGGCATTCTTATTGATTGGGGTCTTATATCCATATTAGTTGTAGACGGCGCAGCTACAGGTGCATGGCAAGAGTTCACTTCAACAAGTTACGTGATTGATCCAGAGTGCACGGCTTAATTAGAATCATTCACTCTTATTTAAAACCTTAGCCACCCCCTCATATGAGCCGCATTACGCCTAAGTCTGAAAGCAAAGTCGCAAGAAATGATGAAGCTATCGTTGGTGCCGCATAACTTCGAAAAATGACATCATCCTAGGCGCAATGCGGTAATCAGCAGATTTCGGAGTTAATTCGTATTCAGGTTATGCAACTAACATGACGCGATTTGCTCTCAAAATGAGGGTTTTATAGGCCAGTCCCTGTGATTTCGCTGCCAGCTCAATGATGCCCCGCTTTCCCGACCTGACAGCCTTACCCACAATTCTGAGGGGCTTTCTTCTTCTGCAGCGCTGGGACACAATAGCCGACACTTGTCAGGCCACTGAACATACCCGTATGAAAACCAACCTGATCACCCGTGCCGGCTGGCACAAGCTGGACGAAGAACTCAAGCACCTGTGGAAGGTAGAGCGCCCCGCCGTCACCCAGTCGGTGTCGGAAGCCGCCGCCCTCGGCGACCGCAGCGAGAACGCCGAATACATCTACGGCAAGAAACGGCTGCGTGAAATAGACCGCCGGGTGCGCTTTCTGATGAAGCGTCTGGAGGCGCTGAAAATCGTCGATTACGACCCGCGTCAGGACGGCAAGGTGTTCTTCGGCGCCTGGGTGGAACTGGAAAACGAAGACGGCGACATAGTACGCTATCGCATCGTCGGCACCGACGAAATCGACACCAAAAACCACTACATCACCATCAACTCGCCCGTGGCCCGGGCCCTGATCGGCAAGCAGGTGGACGACGAGGTGCAGGTACAGACCCCGTCCGGCCTGAAAGAGTGGTACATCAACAAAATCCAGTACACACCCTTTGAGTAATACCAATCACATTAAGAACCTGATCAGATATTGGATCGGAGTGCCAGAGGCAACACAGTCGCCTCCCACGACACGCCATGAACTCATCCCTGAGGGCTCGGGAAATGCCGTCCATGGCATTTCACGGTCGTGGGAGTCGATCTCTGTTGCCTCTTCTCGAGCATCGAGTTGTCTGTAGACGGCGCTAACAGGTAACTCTGGCGCATCAAGGAGGACAAAGGGATCTGCTCAGCCGACCATCCGCGCCACGGATGGCGCGGCTGAGCCTCCAGGGAGGGATTCACGGCGAGTCGGGGGAGCGGGCCCTTTGTTCGACTTTTATACAAAAATGAAATAGATCATTTGTTTAGTGGGATTGGTATAAGCCTCCTCAGTCCCCTTTTTCTTTCTGTTATCGGCAGGACGCATTCTGTTTTCCTGCCCGGAGTCCGGAACCTATGACCAAGATCAATCACACCCTGGCCACCGAACTGGCCGTATCGCAACAGCAGGTGGATGCCGCCGTGCGGCTGCTGGACGAAGGCGCCACAGTGCCCTTTATTGCCCGTTACCGTAAGGAAGCAACCGGCGGCCTGGACGACACCCAGCTGCGTAACCTGCACAGCCGGCTCGGCTATCTGCGCGAGCTGGAAGACAGACGCGCCGTGATCCTCAACTCCATTAGCGAGCAGGGCAAGCTGACCGAATCGCTCAAGAAAGAGCTGCTGACCGCCGACACCAAGACCCGGCTGGAAGACCTCTACCTGCCCTACAAGCCCAAACGCCGCACCAAGGGCCAGATGGCCATAGAGGCCGGGTTGCAACCGCTGGCCGACGCCCTGTTCGAGGACCCTAATAAGGATCCCCAGCAACTGGCTGCCGGTTATATCAAGCCGGACGATGGCGTAGCCGACGTCAAGGCCGCGCTGGACGGCGCCAAATACATACTGATGGAGCGCTTCGCCGAGCAGGCGGATCTGCTGGACGCGGTGCGCCGTCATCTGAATCAGCACGGCCAATTACAGGCCCGGGTGACAGCCGGGCAAGAGCAGGCCGGCGCCAAGTTCAAGGACTACTTCGAACATCAGGAGCCGATAAGCCGGGTACCTTCGCACCGGCTGCTGGCCATGCTGCGCGGCCGTAACGAAGGCGTGCTGTCGTTGAGCCTGGTGGTAGAAACCGACGCCGACAGCCACCCCTGCGAGGCCATTGTCGCCCGCCATGTAGGCTGGCAGAACAAAGGCCGCGCCGCCGATAGCTGGCTGGCCGGGGTGGTGAGCTGGACCTGGCGGGTCAAGCTGTCGCTGCAGATGGAAACCGAGCTGCTGGGTCAGGCCCGCGAGCTGGCCGAGGCCGAAGCCATCAAGGTATTCGCCCTCAACCTGCAGGACTTGCTGATGGCCGCCCCCGCCGGCGCCCGCGTCACCATGGGTCTGGATCCGGGCATTCGCACCGGGGTCAAGGTGGTGGTGGTAGACGGCACCGGCAAGCTGCTGGCCCAGGACACTGTCTATCCGTTTGAACCCTTCAAGAAGGTGGAGCAGAGCCTGCGCACCCTGGATGAATTGTGCCGTCGTCACAACGTCAGCCTGGTCAGCATCGGCAACGGCACCGCCTCGCGCGAAACCGAGCGTCTGGTCGAAACCCTGATGAAGCAAAGCCCGGAGCTGAAGCTGCAGAAGGTGGTGGTGAGCGAGGCCGGCGCCTCCGTCTATTCCGCTTCCGAGCTGGCCGCCAACGAGTTTCCGAGTCTGGATGTGTCCCTGCGTGGCGCCGTCAGCATAGCCCGCCGGCTGCAGGACCCGCTGGCCGAGCTGGTGAAAATCGACCCCAAGAGCATCGGCGTGGGCCAGTATCAACACGATGTGTCCCAGAGTCAGCTGGCCCGCAATCTGGATGCTGTGGTGGAAGACTGCGTAAACGCCGTGGGCGTGGACGTAAACATGGCCTCGGCCCCGCTGCTGACCCGGGTATCCGGCCTCACCCCCACCCTGGCGCAGAATATCGTCGCCTACCGTGACGAACAGGGCGTGTTTACCGAGCGCAAGCAGCTGCTCAAGGTGCCGCGTCTGGGGCCCAAGGCCTTCGAACAGTGCGCCGGTTTCTTGCGTATTCGCGACGGCAAAAACCCGCTCGACGCCTCGTCGGTACACCCGGAGGCTTACCCTGTGGTGGAACGTATTCTGGCCACTCAGCAGCAAGCGGTGCAGTCGCTTATCGGCAACAGCAGCCTGCTGAAAACCCTGAACCCGAAAGACTACACCGACGAGCACTTCGGTCTGCCCACGGTGCAGGACATCCTGAGGGAGCTGGACAAGCCAGGCCGGGATCCGCGCCCCGAATTCAAGGCCGCGCGCTTCATGGAGGGAGTGGAAAAACCTTCTGATCTGATCCCGGACATGCTGCTGGAGGGGGTGGTCACCAACGTGACCAACTTCGGCGCCTTCGTGGATATCGGCGTACATCAGGACGGTCTGGTGCATATCTCGGCGCTAACCGACCGCTTCATCAAGGATCCACGCGAGGTGGTCAAGGCCGGCGATATCGTCAAGGTGAAGGTGATGGAGGTGGATCTGCAACGCAAGCGCATCGCCCTCACCATGCGGCTGGAGCAGAACGCCGCCGAGCATGGCAGCGGCAACCAGGGCGGTCAGCGCCGGGAAGATCGCAATCAGGGTGGTCACCGTGGTGCTGCTGGCAATAAGGGTGACGGTAATAACAAGGGCCAGAGCAACAGCCGCCCTGCCCGCAAAGAGCAGGCAGCCCCGCAAGGCGCCATGGGCGCGGCACTCGCCGCCGCTTTGCAGAAGAAAAAATAACCTCCCCAGAGGCATACAAGCGCGGGCACTCTGCCCGCGCTTTGCATTACTGCAACTCCTTCTCTGCGTTTCGGTGCCCTGGCCGCTACGGACTTGCCTGACTACCATCAATAAACGTCATCGGCGACTCAGGAGCGAGCCGTGCACCGGCAAAAGCTGACACTATGGATCCATGAATTCTGGTGGTTTGGCCTCAAGCAGGCCTATGCCTGCCTGTTTGGCGGCTTTCTGCTGGCGATGATGGTAGTCACCCGCTACTGGTATCCGCTGGAAGGCCTGCACCGTTACGACTTCATCTTTCTTGCGGCCATCGCCTTTCAGCTGCTATTGCTGCTGACCCGTCTGGAATCACCCAGAGAATGTGTGGTCATCATCGTCTTTCACCTGCTGGCCACCCTGATGGAGCTGTTCAAGACCTCCGAGGCCATCGGCTCCTGGCATTACCCGGAAGCCTGGGTGTTCGGCATCGGCAATGTGCCCCTGTTTACCGGCTTCATGTACAGCGCCGTGGGCAGCTACATTGCCCGGGCATGGCGGGTGTTTGATTTTCAGTATGCCCACTATCCGCCCAAAGCGGCCACCCTGATGCTGGTGCTGCTCATTTACCTCAATTTCTTCAGCCATCACTTTATCGCCGATATTCGCTGGCTGCTGCTAGCGGCAACGGTGTGGCTGTTTTACCGCAGCCGGGTGTATTTTCGGGTGCTCAAAACCCATCGCCATATGCCGCTGCTGCTGGGCTGGCTGCTGGTGGCCCTTTTTATCTGGCTGGCCGAAAACATCGCCACCTATACCCACGTCTGGGTCTACCCCGACCAGAGCAACGGCTGGCAAATGGTGCCCTCGACCAAGCTGGTCGCCTGGTATCTGCTGATGCTGCTGAGCTTCGTACTGGTGTCGCTGGTCAGCGAGATTCGGCTGCGTGCTCCCGAGCCGATATCACGCCCAGGTAAGCGTTCATGGACGCAGGTATCCCGCCCCTCTCGATGGAAAAATCAGCGGTAGACTCTTGCCTTCTCCTGCAACAAGGACCGATATGTAAAGGGTTAATTTGTTGTCAGATGGGTACATTCGTGCTCTATTGGGCTACTCTGGGTAGCCAGCAAACAACCAAAATGAACTTCTCAAGCGCACCCACGGACGGGGCCAGCCCCATGGTACTCATGCAGGAGTGTTTCGATGCAGACAAGGATTGTCTCGCCATGCACCGCTCGGAAGGAACCGGGCATAACGCCCCCACAGCGCCATGCCGCATGCGGTTCGCCGTTCTTTCATGAACGGACGCCTTCGCTCTTCGTCAGGAGGCCGGGACCATGTCAGCCGTCTTGACCTCACGCTTCATCGAATGGCGTGCCGATCGCAAAGGCCTGGCGGTGATTGCTATCTCTCTGCTGATGATCGGCTGTATCACGGCCATCATCTACCACCATCAAAGCCAGCAGAAAGCATCATGGCTGCATAGCCAGGGGCAGAGTCTGGTCAAGATCATCAGCGCCATGCCCGTCGAGCAACTGGTCTCGAACATGGGCAATAATTCGCTGATGAACACCATGCACAACGCGCTGGTGGAAAAACATTTTGCCTATATTTCTCTGGTCAGCCCTGATGGCATTCCCCTCACCGAACAAACCGCCGACGGTATCCGGGTTCCTGCGCTGCATATTCCCCGCGAGCCGGCATTCTGGTTCGGCGAACGAGAAATAGCACCGGTCGATGGCTCCCCCAGGGTACTGGAATTCCATGCACCCCTGTTGCAGGACGGACAGCTGCGGGCCTTTGTCCGACTAGGTTTCTTCGCTCCCGGCTGGAGTGGCCTGACGGCCGAGCTGCCCTTTCTCGCCACCCTCGCCTTCCTCGTCTTCAATCTGGGCTGTGCCATCTACTTCATGACCCGGCTGGATCGGGGTCAGCTGACCACACTGAATGAGCAGATGGGGCAGCTGATTAACGGCAACCGGATTGACACCCTCCAGCTCGAAGCCAGCGGTGAACTGCTCGAGTTTGTCCAGCGCTTCAATGGCGTCATGACGCGCGTTAACGAGCAGCAGCAACACCAGGCAGTAAGCAACCACGAACTGTTGCTGAACAGCAAGCTGCTGACATTCAGAAACTCCCGCCTGCACTCCATTCTGCAGACCTTGCCCGATGCCGTTTTTGTGCTCGACGACTCTGGCCGACTGTGTTTTTCAAACAGCAAGCTGCGCTATTACCTGGATCTCCAGACGCCGCTCAACGAAGGTGTAACCATGGCCGAATGGTGCCCCTATCGCGAGCTCATCGGATTCAGCAATCAGGGCAACAGCACGGCGCACAACGCCAAGAAAACCAATGAAATAACCCTGACCATTGAGGGCAACACAGAACGCTCGATTCGTTTTCAGCGTTACCCCCTGTTCTCGCCCAGCCGCCCGGACAAGACCTTCGGCACCCTGATCGTCGGTCGGGATATCACAGAGCAGCAGTTGGCCGTCGCCCATCGCGGCGAGTTCATCGCCCAGGTCGCCCATGAACTGAAAACCCCCCTGAATGTCCTGTCCATGTACAGCGAAGCGTTACTGGGCGAAGACGGGCACTCGACCGAATTCCGCATCGAAGCCTGCAACATCATTCACGACGAAACAGAGCGACTCTCGAACCTGATCAACAACCTGCTCAATCTGAGCAAGCTGGAAAGTGGCACCATCAAGCCGGATCGCCACCACGTCCGGCTGCACGACCTGCTGAAGGACATTCTGGACTCGATATCTGCCGGTACTCGCAACAAGGATCTCCAGTTCAGCTTCGCCGTTCCCCACGAAATGCCGCCCGTCTACCTGGACAAGGATCTGCTCCGCATCGCCGTCACCAACCTGCTGACCAACGCCATCAAGTACAACCGCCAGGACGGTACCGTCTGCCTGCGGGGGCAAGAGACCGACAGCAGCATCGTCATCACGGTCGAAGACTCCGGCATCGGCATTTCAGAAGCCGACCGTCACCATGTGTTCGAACGACATTTCCGCTCCGCCAGCGAGCAAGTAAGCCAACGCCCGGGGCATGGGCTCGGCCTGTCGCTAACCCGGGAAATCGTCGGCTTGCTGCATGGCAGTATCAGCGTGCAGAGCGAACTGGGCCAGGGCTCCTGTTTCCGTATCCAGTTTGATAAAACCGTCGGTCTGTTACAAAAGGTACCAACATGACTCCAACCATACTGCTGGTAGACGACGAACCCCATATTCTCAGGATCATGCGCCTGCAGCTGGAGCGTCAGGGTTACCAGATCAGCACCTGCAGCAACGGCGAAGATGCCTTCAACCGCCTGCGGGAAAGCCCGCCCGATGTCCTGATCACCGATATCCAGATGCCCAGGATGACGGGGGAGCAGTTGTGCAAGAAAATTCAGGCGGAAGTACCCAATCGACGCTTTCTCATTGTGCTGCTGACCTCGCGTACCGAGATCGAGCACCGCACCTGGTCGAAGGACTTCCAAAATCTCTGGTTTTACGAAAAACCCCTCAGCATGCGCCAGCTGACATCTGAACTTGATGGGTATTTCGAAGCCCATCGTACGGAGGTCTGAGCCATGTCCTTACTCGAGCTGTCGACAGTCGATTTCAAACGCTACCTGCACCATGCCGCCCACCAGCTTCCCCAGCTTGAGGGTTGGCTGGTGCAGGACAGGCACGGCACGGTACTGGAAGCCTCAGAGTCACCGGAAAACCTGGATCCCGGCTGGTTCAGCCGCCTGACGCCAGCTCCGGATCATGCTGAAGAGTGGGTGCAGCAGCAGGGAGAGAAAACGGTCATCACTCACATCATCAAGACCGATAATGACATTGTCTGGGCCAGACTCTCTCTGGCCTTATGCGGCAATATCGATGATGCTCTCGAGGTGAGTCGTTTTATCCGGGACAGCCTAAACCACGAGATAGCACTGCTGTACGAGCTCAACAGCATGGCGGTCGAGCTGTCTGACCGTTACGAAGAACTTCACCTGATCTATGACATCGACGCCCAGCCGCTCAGTTACGAGAAAAGCCAGTCTGCCATCAAGCAACTGGTAAAGAGCTGCGTCGACTATCTGTCCGTGGATTTCGCGTACCTGTGGCTGCCCAGGCAAAAAATAGAGATAGCCCAGGGGGCCGATCAGCCCAAACGTGACGAATTCCAGTGCGTCATGAGCGGCTGTCGGCAACGTTTTCTCGACCATGTCACCGCCTCGGGCGAGGCATTTGTGGGCAACAGTTTCGATGAGCTGGCACGCCATGGCAACGAACTGCCTTACAAAATCACGATCTGCCCCATCAAAAGCCGGGAAGAAAACTGTATCGGTTTTCTGATGCTGGCGAGGATGATGAACAAGAGCGACTTTACCAACAGCGATCGCAACCTGCTGGGAGCAATGGCCGGCAAAGTCACCAAGGCCATTCTCAGTATCTACGACGACAAGACCGGCCTGGTCAAGCACGAGGGCTTCGGCCACCAGCTGCGACGCGCCCTGGAAGCAAAACAGAACCAGAGCTTCCATCACTCGCTGATCCTGGTCAATATCGACAAATTCTCGGTGATCAATGACATCATGGGATTCGACGAAGGCGACAGGCTGCTGCTGCGGGTAACGCATATGCTGAATGACTGCATCCGTAACAGCGATACTCTGGCCCGGCTCACCGGTAATACTTTTGCCCTGCTATTGCCCAACTGTTCGATGCAGGATGCGCAGAAAATCGGTCAAAAAATCATCGAAGACATAGGCAGCCTCAGCGTCACCAACGGTGAACAACACCAGAACATCAGCTGCCGCGCTGCCCTGTCAGGGCTAAAACACGAGAACCAGTCCGTTGACCGGCTGCTGTCCAACCTTAATATCGCACTGGATATCGCCAGGGAGCAGGGCGGCAACCGCCTGCAGATCTACAGTCAATACGACACCGAGCAAGCCTCTCGCTCTGTAGCCATGCGCTGGATTGGCCGTATTCAGGAAGCGCTGCGCAACAACCGCTTTGTGCCCTATTACCAGCCCATAGTTCCCCTGCAACCCGATGACACCGACGAACCACACGGTGAGATCCTGCTGCGATATATCGACGACAGCGGCGCCGTGATAGCCCCCGGTGAATTCATGTTCGCCGCCGAGCACTATCACCTGATGCCGGCCATCGATCTGCGCGTCATCGAACTCGTACTGGAGCAGTTGCCCCGTGATACTTCAGGAGTCTGGTCAATCAACCTGTCGGGGCAATCCATCTCCGAACCGGACTTTATCAAGAAGATCGTCGAAAGAATCGAGTTACACGGCATCAATCCCAGACGCCTCTGCTTTGAAGTAACCGAAACCACCGCCATCCGCAGCCTGTCCGAGGCCAAACTCTTTATTGCCGAACTGCGCGAGATGGGGTGCAGCATCTCGCTCGATGACTTCGGTACCGGTCTGAGTTCTTTCAGTTACCTGCGTGAACTCGACATCGACTATCTGAAAATTGACGGCTCTTTCATCCGCGCCATGGCCCAGGATCCGACGGCCCACATCATGGTGAAAGCCATTCACAAGGTGGGGCAGTCCATGGGACTTAAAACCGTAGCGGAATTCGTCGAAACCGACGATCTCCGGCAACAGCTGATCGATATCGGTATTGATTACGGACAAGGATACCTGTTCAGCAAGCCGATACCCCTGGCTGAGTTTCTGAAACAAGGATACTGATAGCAGATGGCCCTTCAGACCAATCACAACGCCGTTCAGCCGCCTCCGGGCAGTGGCTCGCAAGCCTCTGCCTCCGGTGCTGTCTCACCGGACCTGCAGCCGGTCATGCACACCAAAATTGGCGTCATCTCCTATATCACCCCGACCCGCAAGCTGACGGAACCCGGGGTGCTCGAAGCACTGACAGACTGCTCCAGAGGCTGCATCGAGCGTGGTGAGTGGCAGCAGATCATCGATCTGACCCATATCGAACGCATCCACAGCGCCGCCCTGGAGTGCCTGCTGGACATTGGCGAACAGCTGGCGGCGCTCGGCGGCTGGCTCAAAACCACCCATGCTCAACCCACGGTCAGGGAAGTGCTCGATTTCACCGGCATCGGCAACCAGATTGACCTCGAAGAACTGTCCCAGGAAATACTGTCGCCCGCCGCCGGCAGGCCGGAAGAGCCGGTGCGCCTGGGCGATATTCTGCTGTCTCGCGGCGCCATCAGCGAGCAGCAGCTACAGGAGGTCATCGGCCTGCAGGACAAGCTCAACAAGCGCATGGGAGAAATTCTGCTGGAAAAAGGCTGGATCGAGGAGTCACTGCTGCTGGAAGCACTGGGCAGGCAGCTTAGGTTGCCCTTCATCAAACTGCGCCCGGGTCTTTACGATCCGGATATCGCGCTGCAGATCCCGGCCCAGACCTGCAAGCGACTGGACATAGTGCCGCTGTTCCGGCTGCGCCACGAGCTGCTGATCGCCACCGCCGACCCCCAGCATATGCCGGCCTTCACCGAACTGGAAGAACTGCTCAGGTTGCATGTCAGGCCGGTGCTGGCCTGCCATGAAAACATTCAGGAAACCCTGAACAGCGTCTATGCCGATACCAACAGCAACGACAACCTGCTGACGGATGAATCGCTGGACCTGATGGAGCCGCAGGATCAGGATCTGGAGCTGGTGGAAAACACCCACCTAGACGACTATGCCCGAATCGACGAGCTGGCCGAGGGCAGCCCGGTCATCCGGCTGGTCAACTCCATACTGCAGCGCGCCGTCAACGACAATGTCAGCGATATTCATATCGAACCGGGGCGCAACACGGCGCGGGTGCGGTTTCGGATCGACGGCCTGCTCTATCAGGTCATGGCCCTGCGCATGGAGCTGCTGCCGGCACTGGTGTCGCGGCTGAAGGTCATGGCCAGTCTGGATATCTCGGAGCGGCGCCTGCCCCAGGACGGTCGTATTCAGGTTCAGACCCGCAACCGCCTGGTCGATCTGCGCTTCAGCTCGCTGCCGGGCCTGTACGGTGAAAAAGTGGTGCTGCGACTGCTGGACAAACAGCACTCGCTGCTGGATCTCAACAAGCTCGGCATGAGCGAGCACAGCCTGACGCAATACCGGCAGATGTTGAAGCGTCCCTATGGCCTGATCCTGGTCACAGGGCCAACCGGCAGCGGCAAGACTACCAGCCTCTACGCGGCCATCAATCACCTCAACAGCGTCGAAAAGAATATCGTCACCATAGAGGACCCGGTCGAATATCAACTCGATATCGTCAACCAGAACGAGGTGAAGGACAAAATCGGCCTGTCCTTCGCCAAGATACTGCGTCATGTGCTGCGCCAGGATCCGGACATAGTGCTGGTCGGAGAAATCCGCGACCGGGAAACCGCCTCCATCGCGGTACAGGCCGCGCTGACCGGCCACCTGGTGCTCTCGACCCTGCATACCAACAGCAGTGCCGGCGCCGTCGTGCGCATGATCGATATGGGCATAGAGCCCTACCTGCTGTCCTCGGCGCTGGCCGGGGTCGTTGCCCAGCGGTTGATCAGAACCATCTGCAGCCACTGCAAGACCCAGTATCTGGCGCCGGTAGAGATCTGCCAGCAGCACGGCTGGCCCACCGACGGCAGCGTGATGCTGTCTCGGGGCCGTGGCTGCAGCGAATGCTACGACTCGGGCTTCAAATCCCGGCTCGCCATCCATGAACTGATACCAACCACGCCAACGCTGCAGCAGCTTATTTTGCAGAACCCCAGCCTGGACGCGCTGGAGGCCTATCGTATCGAACAGCAGATTCCCTCTCTGTTCGAGGATGGGCTGGATCGCGTACTCCGCGGCCTGACCACGGCCGAAGAAATCACCCGGGTGATCAATGTCTGAGGAAGCAGCCTGATGCCACTGACCATGAAAAAGGACAAACCAGCGCCAACGGCGCGACCCAGCCCCTTCGCCGGCCTGTTTCAGCCACGGCTGAAGGCGAGCGACCGGCTGTTTTTCAGCGAGCAGCTCTCGTTGCTGCTGGAAACCGGCACCAGCATACTGCCGGCGTTGAAAACCATAAGGCTGCAGACCCAGCATCCGGCGATGCACGCCGTGCTGACCGATCTCGAACAACGCATAGCCGATGGTCAGCCCCTGTCCCAGGCCCTGTCGCATCATCCCCGGTTGTTCAATTCGACCTATGTCAACCTGGTGGCGGCCGCCGAAGGCGGCGGCTTCCTGAACAAGGTGCTGCAGCACCTGGCCGAACTGGATGATCGCCGTGAGCAGCTCCGTCAGCAACTGAAAAGCGCCGCCTCCTACCCGATGTTTCTGGCGCTGTTTTCGGTGGCGGTGATGCTGTTCGTGCTGGTGGTGGTGTTCCCCAAATTCGAGGACATGTTCGCGGCCATCCGCGACCAGTTGCCCTGGACCACCAATGTGCTGATGAGCGCCAGCGACCTGATGCGCCACCACTGGCCCTGGATCTGCCTCGCCACCGCGCTGCTGGCC
>NZ_MPZM01000051.1 GCF_002936955.1 Oceanisphaera arctica
AGATGTACCGCCACCCGGCCACCCAGGACAACCTGGCCACCCTGGCCCGGCGCCAGACCCTGGTGTGGGGTCCGGCCCAGGGTGCCCAGGCCTGTGGCGATATCGGTCCGGGTCGCATGCTGGAGCCGATGGAGCTGGTGGCGTTGATTGAGCGACACTTTGCACCGAAAAAGCAGTCATTGGCCGGTATCAAGCTGATGCTGACCGCCGGCCCCACCCGCGAGGCGCTGGATCCGGTGCGTTTTATTTCGAACCACAGTTCCGGAAAAATGGGCTTCGCACTGGCTGCTGCCGCCGCCGAACTCGGTGCCGAGGTGACCCTGGTCAGCGGCCCGGTTTCATTGGCGACCCCGACAGGTGTGCAACGGTTTGATGTGGAAAGCGCCGCCCAGATGCACAACCGGGTGATGGAGCACATCGACGCCCAGCAGATTTTTATCGCCTGCGCCGCCGTGGCCGACTATGCCCCCAAGACGGTGGCCAGCCATAAAATAAAGAAGACCGCGGCCGATACCATGGTCATCGAACTGACCAAGAATCCGGATATCGTCGCCAATGTGGCGGCGCTGCCGAACAAGCCCTTTACCGTCGGGTTTGCGGCCGAAACCCGGGATGTGGAAAAATACGCCCGAGATAAACTCAGCCGCAAAGGGCTGGATATGATTGCGGCCAACAACGTGGCCAAGGCGGGCCAGGGCTTCAACGCCGACGACAACGCCCTGACCGTATTCTGGCCTGACGGGCAGACCGAATTACCCCTGGCCGGCAAAACCGAGCTGGCCAGACACCTTCTCACCTTAATTGCAGAAAAATATCATGACACCCATTGAGCTGAAAATTCTCGACCCCCGTGTAGGCACCGACTTCCCCCTGCCCGCCTATGCTACACCGGGCTCCGCCGGCCTGGATTTGCGCGCCTGCCTGGACGCACCGCTGGAACTGGCACCGGGTGAAACCAAACTGCTGCCCACAGGTATCGCCATTCATATTGCCGATCCCGGCCTGTGCGCCACCATACTGCCCCGCTCCGGTCTGGGGCATAAACACGGCATCGTACTGGGCAACCTGGTAGGGCTGATTGACTCCGACTACCAGGGACAGTTGATGGTATCCTGCTGGAACCGTGGTACGGAACACTTTACCATTCAGCCGGGTGAGCGTATCGCTCAACTGATGATCCTGCCCGTGGTGCAGGCTCAATTTACGCTCGTTGACGAGTTTGACCAAAGCGAACGGGGAGAAGGCGGTTTTGGCTCTTCCGGTCGCCAATAACCGAGTTAAGTTCGCCTATGGCCAATATTCAAAACAAAAAAAATCGTCGTGAACAAATCTTGCAGGCCCTGGCCCACATGCTGGAAACCAGCCCGGGCCAACGCATCACCACTGCCAAACTGGCGGCCGAGGTGGGGGTATCGGAAGCGGCGCTATACCGTCATTTTCCGAGCAAGGCCCGGATGTTCGAGGGATTAATCGACTTTATCGAAGACACTCTCTTCTCACGCATCAACCTGATCCTGCAGGATGAAAAAGACAGCGCCCTGCGCCTGCGTTACATCATGCAGCTGGTGCTGGGCTTTTGTGAGCGCAACCCGGGCATTACCCGACTGCTGAATGGTGACGCCCTGCAAGGCGAACACGAACGGCTGCTGGCTCGTATCAATCAACTGTTCGACCGACTGGATACCCAGCTCAAGCAGGTAATGCGCGAGCGTCGCCTGTACGAAGGTGAAGGATTCGCCGAAGACGAAAAGGTGCTGGCCAACCTGCTGCTGGCGTATGTGGAAGGGCGTATCAATCAGTACGTTCGCAGTCAGTTCCGCATTAAACCCACTCATCACTTCGACAGCCACTGGCAGCTACTGCAGCCACAACTGGCAGCAGTGACCATCTGAACCACATGGCGTCTGAGCATCCGGCGCCGCCCCAAACACACCAAGAGGCAAGCCGATGGAAACAGAGATTCTCAACGCCGATATACTGAATCAGGCCCAAAGCTGGATTCTGAACAACCAGGAGCTACTGATAAAATATGCGGTGAACATTACCGCCGCCCTGCTGACCCTGATCATCGGCTTCATGGCGGTCGGCATGCTCACCAGCGGCATGAACCGGGTAATGAAGGCGCGCAAGGTAGACAACACCATCTCCGACTTCGTCACCAGCCTGCTCAAATACGGCCTGCTGGCATTCATCATCATCGCCGCCCTCAGCCGGGTCGGGGTGCAAACCGCCTCCTTCGTCGCCATCGTCGGTGCCGCCGGTCTGGCCGTGGGCCTGGCACTGCAAGGCTCCCTGTCCAACTTTGCCGCCGGTGTGATGCTGATTGGCTTTCGTTTCTTCAAGGCCGGTGATTATGTGGAAGCGGGCGGCACCGCCGGTACCGTGCAGTCAGTACAGATCTTCACCACCATACTGATGACACCGGACAACCGAATGATAGTGGTGCCCAACGGCAAGATCCTGAACGACAACATCATCAACTATTCCAAAGAGAAAACTCGCCGGCTCGATCTGGTGATCGGCGTGTCTTACAGCGCCGATCTGAAGCTGACCAAGGAGGTGCTGACCCGCATCATCAGCGAAGATCCCCGGGTACTGCAAGATCCCAGCTGTCGCATCGCGGTCAGCGACCTGGGCGCTTCCTCCGTGGACTTTATCGTGCGCCCCTGGGTCAAGGCCGAAGACTACTGGAACCTGAAGTTCGATCTGCTGGAGAAGATCAAGAACGAACTGGACGCCAACGACATCGGCATCCCCTTCCCGCAGATGGATGTGCACTTGTTCAGGGAAGACAAGGCCTGAGTCCTGTCTCATCAATAAAAAAGCCGCTGAACGCGGCTTTTTTTATTTAGATTCCGTACTGCTCCCGGTAGGCCCGTACCCGCTCCAGATGCTCGGTCATGCCCGGCTGCTCGGCGAGGTATTCAATCAAGTCGGCCAGGGTGATGATGGCAGTCACCTCGGCATTATAATCCCGCTCCACTTCCTGAATGGCGGACAGTTCGCCCTTGCCTTTTTCCTGGCGGTCCAGAGCAATCAGCACTCCGGCCAGTTCGGCGCCGTTGGCCTGAATGATGTCCATCGACTCGCGAATGGCGGTGCCGGCGGTGATCACGTCGTCCACCAGCATAATGCGGCCAACCAGCGGACTGCCCACCAGGTTGCCACCTTCACCGTGAGTCTTGGCTTCCTTGCGGTTGAAGCAGTAGGGCACGTCCTGATCGTGCACTTCCGCCAGCTGCACCGCGGTGGCGCTGGCGATGGGAATGCCCTTGTAGGCCGGACCGAACAGCACATCGTACTGAGTATTGGCATCAACCAGGGCGGCAGCATAGAAACGGCCCAGACGAGCCAGATCACGGCCGCTGCTGAACAGGCCGGCATTGAAGAAGTAGGGGCTCTTGCGCCCGGATTTCAGGGTGAATTCGCCAAATTTAAGCACCTCTTTGGCCATGGCAAATTCGATAAAGTCACGCTGGTAGGCTTTCATTGGTTGTACTTCTCCAAATGATATTTGGTTTGGAAAATATCGGTTGCCACCGTGCAAGGCAGCATTAACTGAGAGAACTGGGAATGTCCTTAATCGTGGAAAGTCGGTAAAAGGGCTCACTCCGCTGGCTCGCCGTAAACCCATCCATGGGGGCTCAGCTGCGCCATCCTTGGCGCAGATGGCCAGCCGAGCGAATCCCTTTTACCGCCCACTCATCTACAGGCGTTTTTAGCCTTCAATCGCCCGACGCTGGTGCTCCACCAGCTCGTCGATAGACTTGCGGGCCAGGGCCAGCATGGCCAGCAGCTGCTCGTGGCTGAAGGGTTCGCCTTCGGCGGTGCCCTGAACTTCTATCATGTTGCCTTCGGCGGTCATCACCACGTTCATGTCGGTTTCGGCGGTGGAGTCTTCGGTATATTCCAGATCCGATACCGCCAGACCGTCAACCATACCCACGGAGATGGCGGCCACCAGGGTCTTGAGCGGGTTGGTGGCAATCATGCCCTGTTCCTTCATCCAGGTCAGCGCATGAGCCAGCGCCACGCAGGCACCAGTAATAGCCGCGGTGCGGGTACCACCATCGGCCTGGATCACGTCGCAATCCACGGTAATGGTGTACTCACCCAGCTTGTTCAGATCCATGGCCGCGCGCAGCGAACGGCCGATAAGACGCTGAATTTCCATGGTGCGACCGCCCTGCTTACCCTTGGCCGCCTCACGATGCATGCGGCTGTGAGTCGAACGCGGCAGCATGCCGTATTCCGCCGTCACCCAGCCCTGGCCCTTGCCACGCAAGAAACGCGGTACGCCCTTTTCTACCGATGCGGTGCACAGCACCTTGGTATGACCGAATTCCACCAACACCGAGCCTTCGGCATGACGGGTATAATTGGAAGTGATGGTAACGGGTCGTATTTCATCGACCGCGCGTCCGCAGGCTCGTGTAGACATGGCATTCTCCAATAGGAATAAAATCGCGCCGCCCGGCGGGCGAAACGCCGCCATTATAGAGAAACTGGCCGGCCATTGCATGCGGCCAGCCATTGGCGGAAGCGGCGGCCTGTGTCAGACTTGACCGATTAACGTGCAACACAGAATGGGAATCACATGATCCACAGCATGACCGCCTACGCCCGGCAGGAATTCAAGCAAGACTGGGGCACCGCAGTATGGGAAATCCGCTCGGTCAACCAGCGCTATCTGGAAACCTATACCCGGCTGCCCGAGCAGTTCCGCAGCCTGGAGCCACTGGTGCGCGAAAAACTGCGTGCCCGCCTGCAACGGGGCAAGGTGGAATGCGGCCTGCGCTTCGAGTCCAATCTGGCCAACCAGGGTCAGCTGCAAATGAACAAGCCGCTGGCCGAACAGCTGATCGAGGGCGCCACCTGGGTGATGGAAAAAGCCGGTCAGGGCAGCCTGAACCCGGTTGACATTCTGCGCTGGCCGGGCGTGATGGAAGCCCAGGCACAGGATATGGACGCCCTCAGCAATCAGCTGATGGCCTGCCTGGACAAGGTAGTCGACGACTTCCTCGCCGCCCGCGCCAGCGAAGGCGACAAGCTGAAAGAGCTGATCGAACAGCGCCTTACCGGCATCGATCAGGAAGTGACCAAGGTCAAGACAGAGATGCCCGCCATCATGGCCTGGCAGCGCCAGCGCCTGCAGGACAGATTTGAAGAAGCCAAAATCGAACTGGAGCCCCAGCGCCTGGAGCAGGAAATGGTGCTGCTGGCCCAGAAAGTGGACGTGGCCGAAGAGCTGGACCGCCTGGTCACCCACATCGGCGAGACCCGCAAGATCCTGAAAAAAGGCGGCGCCTGTGGCCGACGGCTGGACTTCATGATGCAAGAGTTCAACCGCGAGTCCAACACCTTGGGCTCCAAGTCGATCAGCACCGACATCACCAACTCGGCGGTCGAACTCAAGGTGCTTATCGAGCAGATGAGAGAGCAAATTCAGAATATCGAGTAATGTTCACACTGATTCGTTGATACACAAAGCCCTGACTCGTCAGGGCTTTTTTATTACCGATCCCGCTATCTACCCAGCCTCCGTTTGTCTGCCGCCTGCCGCCGTATTAAAGTAATCGCCGACCTTTAATCCAGATCAGCATCAGAGCAGCGACCAATGCACTTCACCCTCGACGACATCCAGCAACTGACCGACCCCGCGGCCTTCAAGCGGGGCGAAGCCTACTTTCGCCAGAACAAGGTGATATTTTCCAATCTGGACGAAGTGCATGAGCAGATTATTGCCGAGGTACGGGGCACAGAGCCTTACCCCTATGAAGTGTTCCTGTTCTGGGAAGGCGATACGCTGACCTCGGACTGCAGTTGCCCGGTGGGATACAACTGCAAACACGGGGTGGCGGCGGGGATGCAGTGGCTGAGCAAAGCGAAGGCACCGGGCAACGCAAAGTCACCGAACAACACGAAGGCACCGGACAAGGCAAAAGCATCGGACAAGGCCCCCGGCAAATCATCGTTGACGCAGTGGCTGGCGGCCCTGCCGACCGACACGGCGCCGGACACAGGTACGACCGAGCTGCAACCGGCTCGGCATTACCTGCTGTATCGGCTGGAACACCATCAGGGCCAGTTTGTACTGGCGTTGTACAAAAGCTATCTGAAAAAAGACGGCAGCTGGGGCCAGCAAAAATCCTATTATGTGAATGCTTATCACCTGTCATGGGATACGCCGGACTTTTACCTGCCGGAAGACCTCATCACCCTGAAGCAACTGCCTGCATTGACATACAACAGTGCCATGCTTTCCCTTCAGGGGGAGGACGGTTATCTGGCGCTGACCCGCTTGTTAAGCAGCCAGCGTTTAATGCCGGTATTTGGCAATCAACCATTACAGCAAGCCGAGCCACGCGCCTTGAATTGGGCGTGGCAAGAGACCAACGCCGGCCAGCAGCTGGTTGCCAGACTGGATGGGTTAACCGACTGGCAGCTACTTGCCGTTAACCCACCCTGCTATCTGAACAGGAAAAAAGCGATTATTGGTGACATTATCACCCCCCTCAGCAGTGATCGGATTGCTCATCTGTGCGACATGCCACCGGTTCCCAAAGAGCAAATGGCCATCACCGCCGCCCACCTGCGCCGGGCGTTTACTCCCGAGCAGCTGCCGCTGGAACAGGAGCCGGAGCTTGTCACCGCCGATACCCCAATTCCGCACCTGACTCTGACGATGGCACAAACACAGGAGGGGTTGCCGCAACCCGGGGCGCAGCTGCATTTCGAGTATTCTGGTATCGTCCAGCGCCCCTGCTATTTTTCCAATTTTCCCGAACAGGCACAGATCCATGATCATGGCGGCCACCAGTACCTGGTTAAACGGAATAAAGCGGCCGAAAACGGCTACTGCGATCAGCTGTACGATCTGGGTCTTTGGCCGAGCGCCGAGCTGGACGAACTCTGGACGCCGGATACCCATGATGACATCCAGATCGTGCGCCAATGGCAGGCACTGCTGGAGCAGGACGTTCCCGAACTGGAACGTCAGGGCTGGCGCATCGGCAAGGCACCGGATTACCGGTTCGAGATACACGACGCCCGCTTCGATATAGAACTGCAAGACCAGCACAGCGGCTGGTTCGATTTCTCGCTCGGGCTGCAGCTGGGCGACACCAAACTCGACACCATGGAGGTGATCGGCGCCTGGCTGCAGGCCGACATGCCGGCCGAACTGCTGCTGCCGGTCGGCGACGACTGGCTGCGGGTAGATACCCAGCCGTTATGGACCCTGCGCGATTTGCTGATGGAGCTGTTCGACCAGAGCCGGCTCAATCAGCCCGTGACCCTGCCCGGATTTCAGGCGGCGCAACTGCAGGGCCTGGAGCTGGACGCTCGTCAGGCGCCGCTAACCCGGGCCATGATGGCGCAGCTGCAGAACTTCACCGGCCTGCAGCCGGTACCGGTACCGGCCGGGCTGCGCGCCGAGCTACGTCCCTATCAACAGCAGGGGCTGAACTGGCTGGGCTTCCTGCATCGTTACGGCCTTGGCGGCATCCTCGCCGACGACATGGGGCTGGGCAAGACGCTGCAGGCCCTGGCGCTGATCCAGCATCTCAAGGAAACCGACCAGCTGCAGCAACCGGCCATGATACTGGCGCCCACCAGCCTGGTCGGCAACTGGCAGCACGAGGCCAGCCGCTTTACGCCCGACCTCAGAGTACTGATCATCCACGGCCCCCAGCGGCACGCCGCCTTCGAGCAGATCGACGACCATGACCTGGTGATCACCACCTATCCGCTGCTGCTGCGAGACAGCGAACACTACGCACAGCAACACTTCGGCGTGCTGGTACTGGATGAAGCCCAGGCCATCAAGAACCCCATCACCAAGGTCGCCCAACGGGTGCGCGAGCTCAAGGGTGGTTTGCGCCTGTGCCTGAGCGGTACGCCGCTGGAAAATCACCTCGGCGAGCTGTGGGCGCTGATGGACTTCGTGCTGCCCGGCCTGCTCGGTGGCCGCAGCCGTTTCAACCGCAACTATCGCCAGCCCATCGAAACCGATGGCAACCGGCAGCGTCAGCAGGAGCTGGGCCAGCGGCTGGCACCCTTTATGCTACGCCGCACCAAGGCCGAGGTGGTAAAAGAGCTGCCGGAAAAAACCGAAATCACCCAGTATGTGGAGCTGCAGGGCAAACAACGGGCGCTGTACGAAAGTATCCGGGTCAGCATGGAAAAGCGGCTGCGCACCCTGGTTGCCCAGAAGGGCATGGCCCGCAGCCACATCGAGTTTCTCGATGCCCTGCTCAAGTTGCGTCAGGCCTGTATCGACCCTCGACTGGTCAAGCTGGAAAAAGCCGCCGACATCAAGGAGCATGCCAAGCTGGACTGGCTGTCAGATGCCCTGCCCCGGATGCTGGAAGAAGGTCGTCATATTCTGGTGTTTTCCCAGTTTACCGAGGTGCTGGGCCTGATCGAAGCCGATCTCAAGCAGCAGAATATTTCCTATAGCAAACTCACCGGCAAAACCCGCAAGCGCCAGGAGGCCATAAATCGCTTTCAGCAAGGTGAAGCTCGGATATTTCTGATCAGCCTCAAGGCAGGTGGCAGCGGCCTCAACCTGACGGCGGCCGACGTAGTCATCCATGTGGATCCCTGGTGGAACCCGGCGGTGGAAAATCAAGCCACCGACCGGGCCCATCGTATCGGGCAGGACAAGCCGGTATTCGTGTACAAACTGGTGGCCGCCGATACAGTGGAAGAGCGCATCCAGCAGATGCAGCAACAAAAACAGGCGCTGGCCGATGCCCTGTTCAGCGACGCCGGCAGCGCCGGCCTGCCTTCGGATGCCGACAGCCTGCTGGCGCTGCTGAGCTGAACCTGGTTATCCCGCCGCCATACCATAACCGGCCTGATGCAGGGCCCGGCGGAAGTCCTGCTCCCGACGGGGCTCAACCAACAAGCGGTTATCGCCCGCCGCCTGACACAGATTTGCAGTTAACGGATGGGCGGCAATGGCTGTCGCCGTCTGCTCGTCCCGGCAGTACAGCAGCATCACCGTGCCTGCCGGAGTCACCGCTCGGGCATTGGCTTCGCAGCTTGCCAACAGTTGCTCACTGTCTTGCGGCAAAAAGGGCTGGGGATCTCGCTTGTTAATAAAGTCGCGCAGCGGCGCCAGGCTGCCGCCATTTTCCAGCAGGGTCAGCATTTTCTCCTGCGACAGCCGCCAACCATGTTCGTCCGGGCCATCCGCATAGCCTTCTATCAGCAACAGCTCGGCCTCGCTCGGCGGTTGGTTGAAATGCAGTCGATAACCTTTTTGTATGGTCAGAGGCGTTTGCCGGCTGGCCGACGGATCCTCATAGTCTCTGGTCAGCCCCAGACAATAGGCACCAAACGCATTCAGCCGCACATAAAGCAGGCCGTCGTACCGGCTCAGGCATTCAAGGTCATCGGCACCCCACATAAAGTCGTAGTCGGGATCCGGCTGCTGGGGCGGCGCCAGCACCACATCTATCAGCCCCAGGGTGGCTGCATATTCCAGCAGCACGCAGCGCAAATATCGCCCCTGCAATACCTCCCATTCGGCATGGTAAAGGGTGCCGTAATGGCGCTCGTAAATATAAAGGGTGCTGACATCCTCGGTAATCTCGAATTCATGGCCGCCGGTCAGCATAAAACGGGAAAAGGCCGGATAGGAAACCCAACCGCCGGCCGGACTTTCGGTCAGGGCCGCCGCCATCGCATGCCGGCGATCAGGCACTGGCGTCAGGCTCTGTGCGCCCTTGCCAGTCTGTCCCTTGATAATCTCGATGCGGGAAAACTCGTCCAGCACCTGGCTATCCAGCCAATCCAGCCACAATTGCCTCTGGGTCTGATGCAGCGGAGCCGACAGTTGCTTAAGCCCCTCGGCAGTCAGCACCAGCCGGCCGGCTTTTCGCTGTACCCAGCGTGAGGCCTGCAACAGCATGATCCAGCCAAAGGCCTTGATATGAGCAACACCCGGGGCATCTTCACAGGGATCGTCCGGATAATACTCCTCCAACCGGGTCGAGATTTTTTGCAGCAGCGCCTTGCCTGGCAGCCCGGTTTTATCGCTGACCTTGATCTCCCCCTCCTGCAGCAATACCAGCATCAGCCGCAACTCTCTTGCTGCCGCTCGCTCCCGTGCCACTATCACCGTATTGGCGGGCAGCGGGGTTGGCAACTCATCGGGCAGTAACCTCGCTGGTTCCGGTGGCGACACCACCGATTTGAGCCGCTCCTGAAGCCAGTCCGGAATGCGCTGCCCACTCTGGTAGCGTCCCGGCGGATAGAAAAACCACCCCAGTTTATATTGCTCGGCCGAGGTATGGTAAAAGTGATAACGCTCGGTAAACCAGGCCGGCAAACTGCCAAATTCGGCGGCAAAACGGCGCTCGTCAAACCAGCCGTCGCTGCAGTAAAGACTGGTGCGTACTGCTTGCTGTTCCAGCGACGAAAGGGACTGCCACACAAGTTCCAGCCCGCTGCCGGACAGCCACGACTTCATCCCGCTTATCAGCTCCGCCTTGCGGGCCGGTGCCGTGCCGGCGGCCCGACATGACTTGAATCGGGGCTTGAGTTGATCCACGGTCAGCTGATTCAGAATATCCAGAAAAGCCTGGTCATTATTATTGGCCGGCACGGGAAGCTCCTTTTAGTGGGGGTTATGCTATCTTTGTGGACCGTCAGAGGTCGGTCTGCAGGCCGGACATGCTAAAATAAATCGGGTTTTAACTCCACGACTTGCCACAGGAGCTCCAGTGACGGCGCATATACTAGTAACCAGCCGGTTGATCAAACTCTTTGCCAATATTACCAAGGTGCTGAGCTACGGCTTTCATGCCCTGCTACCCAACAAACGTTTCACCCTGCCGGAACGCTCCGGCGCCTTGCTGAGGGGAGAAGACAGGCCTATTCCCCGCATCATCTGGCAGACCAATTACACCAACAAGGCCACGCTGCCGGTGTATCTCAACTATCTGTTCAACCGGATCATTTCGCCGACCTTCGAGTATCGTTTCATGATCACCGAGGCCCGGGCCGAATTCATCAGGGACAACTATTCACCGGAGATATTCGAGGCCTACTCACGGCTGCAGATCGGGGCCGCTCAGGCGGATTTCTGGCGGCTGCTGGTGCTGCAAAAACATGGTGGTGTGTATCTGGATATCGACGCCCATGCGGTATGGCCGCTTGGCTATATCATCAAGCCGGAGCACCAAGAGCTGTATATCATTCGTCAGAACAACGAGCTGACCAACTACTTCATAGCCAGCAAGCCCGACAACCCCAACCTGGCCCGGTTGATCGAGCAAGTGCTGACCAATATTCAGGAAAACCAGATTGAAGGGGTGTACAACATGACAGGCCCAGGCGTGTTCAATCAGGTGCTGGATTATCAAAAAGTACCTACTACCTTCTATCGCACCACCTGCAACCAGGGCAGCTTTACCAACGAGCATTTTCAGTACATCGACAAGCCTCAGGGCAAGTGGACCAAGGAACAGCACAAGGTTGATGTGGTCCGGAAAAATCCTCCGGAAAGCTGAATGCTCCGGTGAAGCCGTTGCATCTCGTTCAGAGGCAATGGTGATGTCGGTATCCTTCACCCTGAATAATAACTCGGTTTTTACGAGGTTTTTATCAGGTAAAAACTGATAGAGCCGAAGCGGCCCGCTGATCATAATGCAATTTGCGTGGAGGGCACTTCCGCAGCAAGCTATAGTTACCTTTGACTGGTCGTTGTATTTACAACGGCCATTTTTTTATCTGTCGTCTTCTGGTAAGCTTTGCCGCCCTTGGTTCCAGCCCCATGCTCGGCGCTGGCAGATAACCCCAGAACGGGCACGACATTATGGCGCACATCGGTACCTTATTTATTATTTCTTCCCCCAGCGGCGCAGGCAAATCCAGCCTGATCCAGGCGCTGTTGGAACGCCCCAGCGCCGACGGCAAGCTGCAGGTTTCCGTCTCTCATACCACCAGAGCCACGCGCCCGGGTGAAGTTGACGGTGTACATTATCACTTTGTGGACCAGCCTCAGTTCAAGGCGCTGATCGATCGCGGTGCCTTTTACGAGTGGGCCGAAGTGTTCGGCAACTACTACGGCACCTCGCGCGAGTGGATCGATGCCCAGTTGGCAAAAGGTATCGATATTCTGCTGGATATCGACTGGCAGGGCGCCCGCCAGATCCGCGCCCAGTCTCCCAGCGCCAAATCCATCTTTATTCTGCCGCCCAGCCGGAAAGAGCTGGAACGCCGGCTGAATGCGCGTCAGCAAGACAGCGCCGAGGTCATCCAGGGCCGCATGGACAAGGCTGTGTCGGAAATGTCCCACTACGACGAATACGACTATCTGCTGGTCAACGACAATTTCGACCATGCGTTGAACCAGCTCAGCTCCATTATCGAAGCCGAGCGTGCCAACAGTGGCAAGCAGGCGATACGTTTCCAGGACTTGCTTTCCGGACTACTGGCGGAATAAGCTAAGATCCATTAGAATTTTGCACCTTTTTTAATCATTGGAGTCCATTATGGCACGCGTTACTGTTGAAGATGCTGTTGAGCAGGTAGGCAACCGTTTTGATCTGGTTCTGGTTGCTTCCCGTCGCGCCCGCCAACTGGCCACCCAAGGCAAGGATCCGCTGGTCGCCCCGGAAAACGACAAGCCGACCGTTATCGCCCTGCGGGAAATAGAACAAGGCCTGGTTAACCATGCGGTGATGGATGTACAGGATCGCCAGGAGCAGCAGGAAATGGAAGCTGCCGAACTGGCTGCCGTTGCCGCCATCGCCGAAGGCCGCATCTAAATCCGGTGTGTCCTCCAGCCTGTGCCGGCCGGCCCGTTCCAGTCTGAACGGGCCTTGCCTCTGAATTGCGTATAATCGGCATCGACTGTCGGGGTATTAATTGTATCTATTTGAATCTCTCAAGGAGCTTGCCACCAGTTACCTGCCGGCTGAGCAGGTGGAGCAGCTAAAGGTCGCCTACGTGGTGGCCCGGGACGCCCACCAGGGGCAGACCCGCTCCAGCGGCGAACCCTATATCACCCATCCGGTGGCGGTGGCGCGCATTCTGGGAGAGATGCACCTCGATCACGAAACCCTGATGGCCGCCTTGCTGCACGACGTCATCGAAGATACCCCGGTCACCAAAACCATGCTCGAACAACAGTTCGGCACGGCGGTGGCCGAACTCGTTGAAGGCGTTTCCAAACTCGACAAGCTCAAGTTCCGGGATCGCAAAGAAGCCCAGACCGAAAACTTCCGCAAGATGGTATTGGCCATGACCCAGGATATCCGGGTCATACTGATCAAGCTGGCCGACCGCACCCATAATATGCGTACCCTGGGCGCCCTGCGTCCGGACAAACGCCGCCGCATCGCCCGCGAAACCCTCGAAATTCATGCGCCCATCGCCAACCGACTGGGCATTCACAGCATCAAGAACGAGCTGGAAGAGCTGGGGCTGGAAGCGCTCTACCCCATGCGCACCCGGGTGCTGCGCGAATCGGTACGCCGAGCCAGAGGCAACCGGCGCGAAATCATCCAGTCGATTCTGGAAGAGGTCAGTGGCCGGCTGGACGACTCCCGCATCGAAGCTCAGGTCAAGGGTCGGGAAAAGAACCTGTTCTCCATCTACAACAAGATGGTGAAGAAAGAGCTGCAGTTCCATGAAGTCATGGATATCTATGCCTTTCGGGTCATCGTAAAAGACATCGATACCTGCTATCGGGTGCTCGGCCAGATGCACACCCTGTACAAGCCGCGCCCGGGTCGCTTCAAAGACTACATCGCCATTCCCAAGACCAACGGTTATCAATCGCTGCACACCTCGCTGGTGGGGCCGCACGGCGTGCCGGTGGAGGTGCAGATCCGTACCGAATACATGGATCAGATGGCCGATAAAGGGGTCGCGGCTCACTGGGCCTACAAGCAGGACCAGGAGCGTTCCGACACCACGGCTCAGGTACGTGCCCAGCGCTGGATGCAAAGTCTGCTCGAACTGCAGCAGAGCGCCGGCTCCTCGTTCGAGTTTATCGAAGGGGTAAAAACCGATCTGTTCCCGGATGAAATCTACGTTTTCACCCCGGAAGGCCGAATCTTGGAGCTGCCCTCTGGTGCCACCCCGGTCGACTTCGCCTATGCGGTGCACACCGACATCGGCCATGCCTGCGTCGGCGCCCGGGTCGACCGCCAGCCGTTCCCGCTCAGCCAGCCGCTGCACTCGGGACAGACCATCGAAATCATCACCGCACCCAGCGCCCGCCCCAATGCGGCCTGGCTCAACTTCGTGGTGACCTCGCGCGCCCGCACCAAGATCCGTCAGTTCCTCAAGAACCTGCGTACCGAAGAGTCGGTGCTGCTGGGCAAGCGGCTGCTGAATCATGCATTGGGCGCCAAAAACCTGGAAGACATTCCGGCCGATCGTATCGAACAGGTACTGAAAGACACCAAACATGGTTCGATCAATAGTCTGCTGGCGGATATCGGTCTGGGTAATGCCATGAGCGTGGTGATGGCCCGCCGCCTGCTGAGCAAGCCGGACGAGATGCCGACAGAACGATCCAAGGCCATGAAGAAGATGCCGATCCGTGGCGCCGACGACATGCTGCTCAACTTCGCCAACTGCTGTCGCCCGATTCCCGGCGACCCCATCGTCGCCCATATCAGCCCCGGCCGTGGGCTGGTGGTGCATCTGGAATCGTGCAAGAACATCCGTGGCTACAGCAAGGAACCAGACAAGTACCTGCCGGTGCAGTGGGACATGGAGCAAGATTTCGATTTCGAATTCAAGACCGAAATCGGTATCGAGCTCATCAACCACCAGGGCGCCCTGGCCGAGCTGGCCAATGTTATTGCCGCCACCGGTGCCAATATTCACAGCATCGCCACCGAAGAAAAGGACGGCCGGGTCTACGTGGTCGAGTTGCTGATCACCACCAAGAGCCGTATCCATCTGGCCAACATCATGCGCAAGATCCGGGTTACCCCCAACGTGCTCAAGGTCTATCGGTTGCGGAAGTAAATCCGGTGAGGGGGAAAGCGTGAGGGGTGAAAAGTCAAAGCCCCTCACGCCTCACGCCTCACGCCTCACGCCTCACGCCTCACGCCTCACGCCTCACGCCTCACGCCTCACGCCTCACGCCTCACGCCTCACGCCTCACGCCTCACGCCAGGCATTGTGTAATCCCCCGTCCTTTCACGCTACACTGCTACTCACCTTGTCCAATAGCGAACCGCCCGGAGCCATCTATGCTCGCTCGCCTGTTCCTGATCGGGATTTTCCTGCTTATGAATACCGCCATCGCCGCCCCTCGTCTGATCACCGAAGCCGAACTCAGCGATCTGGGTCAGTCCGGGCTGAATGCCTTCTGGCAACGGCAGGCGGAACAGGGCCACTTCGTCGGCACCGATGGCCTGGAATTACCCTACGCCAGTCTGAGCCGCCCCGAGCACCAAAAAGCCATCGTGCTGGTCAATGGCCGTACCGAAAGCTATCTCAAGTACCAGGAGCTGGCCTTTGATCTGTTCAACAACGGTTATAACGTTTATCTCTATGATCACCGTGGTCAGGGTCTGGCGCCCCGGCTGCTGCAGGATCCGCTGATGGGCTACGTGGCAGACTTTGACGACTACGTGCAGGATCTGGAGCAGTTTATGCAGCAGGTGGTGTTACTGGAGCCGGTAGACAGCCTCTATTTGCTGTCCCACTCCATGGGTGGCACCATTTCGGCGCTGTGGCTGAGCGAAACCCAGGTTCGACTGCAGGCGGCGGCGCTGTCGTCACCCATGATGGGCATTTACCTCGGGCCTATGCCGCGCTGGCTGGTCGACGGCCTGCTCGGCGCACTCGATACCGGTTGCCACTGGCTGGGCCACGAGGCCTGCTACGCCCCCGGTCAGGGCGGTGGCTATGTGGAAGTGCCCTTCAAAGACAACGACCTGACCCACAGCGAAGCGCGTTACAAGCTGTTTCGCGATCTGTATCGGCAACGGCCCGAATTACAGCTGGGCGGCGCCAGCCTGCACTGGCTGCAACAGTCACTGCAGGCCGGCGACAGCGCCATCGCCAAGGCGGGCCGTATTACCACCCCCTTGCTGGTGTTACAGGCCGGTAACGATGTGGTGGTGGACAACAGAGCCCAGAACCGCTTCTGCCAGGCCCTCGCACATTGCCATGGCGGGGCACCACAGGTCATCAAGAAGGCATCCCACGAGCTGTTTATCGAACGGGATCGTCAGCGCCAGCAGGCACTGGAAGCCGCGCTGTCGTTCTTTGAACAGTACCCCTGAGGCGACTCGCCACTCACACCATTGCCAGGATGGCCTGCCTCTCGGCCTCGCTCACCGGCATCACCGACAGCCGGCTGCCCTTCTGCACCAACGGCAGCCCGCTTAACGCCGGGTTGGCCTTGAGCGCGGCCAGCGGCAACAAGGGCAGATGGCGCTCGTAGCTCAGCTCCACCGCATACCAGCGGGGTTGTTCCGGGTTGGATTTATCATCGAAGTAGGGGCTAGTCGGGTCGAAGGCGAACGGGTCGGGAAAACCGGCGCGCTCCACCTTGCCGATACCGGCGATGCCTACCTGTTTGCAGCTGGAATGATAAATGAAGACCCTATCCCCCACCTGCACCTCGTCACGCAGAAAGTTACGGGCCTGATAGTTGCGCACTCCTTCCCACAGGGTGTTGGCCCGCGCCAGGTCGTCGATGGAAAAGGTATCGGGCTCGGTTTTGAACAGCCAGTAGGCCATGGTATTCCCTCGTTATTTATTTTGTGGCGTCATGCTGGCAGCCGGTGGCCGGCTGTGGCAACCTTGTTTGATAATCCGTAGCTTGATAACTCATAGTTTGACAGCAAATATTATCCTGTTGACCTTCCGCACCAGCAATACCGAAGTCAGCCAGAATGGGTCGACCATATCCACCACCTGCCACCGTCCTCTTTCATGGAGCAATACCCGATGTACACAACCACCCTGCGCAAGCCGCTATGGCTTGGCCTGACGCTGGCCCTGACCGCCTGTGGCGGTACCCCCGATGTGCCGCCGCCAGCTCCCGAGCCTGTGCCGGTGGTGGAAGTAGAACCCGAGCCGCAACCATTCGAAAACGAGGTGATCAGCGTACCGGTCAGCCCGGTGCAAACCGTGCCGAGCAGCTGGTAACCATGGAGCTCTTTATCGGTATCATGTCAGGCACCAGCCTGGACGGCATCGATGCCGTGCTGGTAGAAACCGATGGCGATCGTGTCACACTGCTGGCCCGCACCAACAGCCCCTTCGAGCCGACCCTGCGCCACCGACTGCTGACCCTGGCCGGTGGCGGTGCCGTCACGGCCCGGCAATGGGGCGAGCTGGACACCGAACTGGGCCAGGCCTATGCCGCCGTTACCACGAAATTGCTGCGCGAGTCGGGCCACAGCGCCGGGCAAATCCGCGCCAT
>NZ_MPZM01000052.1 GCF_002936955.1 Oceanisphaera arctica
ATTCGCTGGTATGCGGAGGCGGTGGACAAGGTCTACGGCGAAATCGCCCCCACAGACCCCAGCGCGCTGGCGCTGATCAGTCGTGAGCCCATCGGCGTGGTGGCGGCCATAGTGCCCTGGAACTTCCCGCTCTTGCTGGCCTGTTGGAAGCTGGGCCCGGCGCTGGCGGCGGGCAATTCCGTGATCCTCAAGCCCTCCGAGAAATCCCCGCTCTCCGCCATTCGTCTCGGCGCCCTGGCCAAAGAAGCCGGCCTGCCCGACGGTGTACTCAATGTGCTGCCCGGCCTGGGGCACGAGGCGGGCAAGGCGCTGGCGCTGCATCAGGATGTGGACTGCCTGACCTTTACCGGTTCTACCGGGGTGGGGCGGCTGCTGATGGAGTATGCGGGTCAGTCGAACATGAAACGCATCTGGCTCGAAGCCGGCGGCAAGAGCGCCAACCTGGTGTTTGCCGATTGTCCGGATCTGGTCAAGGCGGCGAAAGCTTCCGCCGCCGGTATCTTCTACAATCAGGGGCAGGTGTGCATCGCCGGCACCCGGTTGCTGGTGGAGGAAAGCATCAAGGACAGCTTCATGGCCGAGCTGAAAAAAGCCGCCGAGGCCTTCAAGCCGATGGATCCGCTCGATCCCGAGTCGACCATGGGCACCCTGATCGACGCCGATCATCATGGCAGCGTTTGCCGTTACATCACCGAAGGGCTGGATCAGGGCGCCGTATTGAGTCTGGACGGTCGCAGTCAGGACGGTAACTTCATGGGGCCGACCGTGCTGGAGCAGGTCAACCCGCACATGACGGTAGCCAAGGAAGAAATCTTCGGCCCGGTACTGGCGGTCACCACCTTCACCGATGAGGAAGAAGCGGTGCGCCTGGCCAACGACAGCAAATACGGCCTGGGTGCCGGGGTCTGGACCTCGGATCTGCGCCGGGCCCATCGGCTGGCCCGCAAGCTCAAGGCCGGCTCGGTATTCATTAACAACTACAATGACGGCGACATGACGGTGCCCTTCGGTGGCGTCAAGCAGAGCGGCAATGGCCGGGACAAGTCATTGCACGCGCTGGAAAAATTCACCGAACTCAAGACCACCTGGCTGGCTCTGGATTAAGGAGACGACAATGCAGCATGTAAACAGCTATTACGCCTCCTCGGCCAATCAACATGCGCCCTGGCCGCAACTGACCGACGATGTCCGCTGCGATGTGTGTGTGGTCGGCGGCGGTTACACCGGGCTCTCTACCGCGCTGTTTCTGGTCGAGGCCGGTTTCGACGTGGTGCTGCTGGAGGCCAGCCGCATCGGCTTCGGCGCCAGCGGCCGCAACGGCGGACAAATCGTCAATTCCTACAGCCGGGATATCGGGGTAATCGAATCCCGTTACGGCCAGGATACCGCCCGCATGCTGGGTAGCATGATGTTCGAGGGCGGCGACATCATTCGCAGCCGCATCGAGCAGTACAAGATCGACTGCGATTTTCGTCCCGGCGGCATCTTCGCGGCGCTCAACAAGCGGCAGCTGGAAGAGCTGAGCGCGCAAAAAGCCGACTGGGAACGTTACGGCCATCAGGATCTGGAGCTGCTGGATGCCGGTCAGGTACGCGAAGAAATAGACACAGAGGCCTATGAGGGCGCGCTGCTCGATCACCTAGGTGGTCATATTCATCCGCTCAACCTGGCGCTGGGCGAAGCCGAGGCCATACGTCAGCGTGGCGGGCGCATCTTCGAACAGTCGGCGGCCGTCGACATCAAGCACGGAGATCCGGTGACGGTGGTGACCGCCAAAGGGCGGGTAGAAGCCAATTTCGTGGTGCTGGCGGGCAACGCCTATCTCGGCAATCTGGAGCCCAAGCTGGCGGCCAAGGCCATGCCCTGCGGCAGTCAGGTGATCACCACGGAACCCCTGAGTGAAGAGCAGGCGTCACGGCTGATCCCCAACAATTACTGTGTGGAGGACTGCAACTACCTGCTGGACTACTTCCGCCTCACCGGCGATCGCCGGCTGATCTACGGCGGCGGCGTGGTCTACGGCGCCCGGGATCCGGAGGATATAGAGCGGCTGGTGGTGCCCAAGCTACTGAAAACCTTCCCCCAGCTGAAGGGCGTGAAGATCGATTATCGCTGGAGCGGCAATTTCCTGCTGACCTTGTCGCGCCTGCCCCAGTTTGGACGGCTGGAGCCCAATGTCTATTACATGCAGGGTTACAGTGGCCATGGGGTGACCTGTACCCATCTGGCGGGCAGGTTGCTGTCGGAAGTGCTCAAGGGTCAGGCCGAGCGGTTCGATGCCTTCGCCAAGCTGCCGCACCTGCCCTTCTTCGGCGGACGTCGCTTTCAGGTGCCGTTCAGCGCCATGGGGGCCGCCTACTACAGCCTGCGCGACAAGTTGGGCGTGTGAGGATTGGTTATTAACAAAAGGACAAAGGGCCAGCTCCGCCGACACGCGAAAGTAAATGACACTCGCAGTTTCAGCCTGCTGCGAACCTTCACTGGATGTTCGGTCAGGCTGAAACTGCTCGTCACGGCGAGGCAAGCTCGCCCCATGTGGGCTCAGATATGCCATCTGACAGGGATGGCGGGAATGCCGAAATGGCAGGAGCATTTTTCGGCCCTGGCGCAGACGGTCGGCTGAGCAGATCCCTTTTCCCTCTTTCAAGCTCCGGCGTTGCCTGACTGTATCGCTATCAGTTCACTCCGCTGCCTTTTTACCGCGGTCTGTATTGATATGACGACTTTTAGTTCATGTCAGAGTCACATCATGTCGCGACGAGGCGGTTTTACATGAGGTTGATGCGGCGTGGGATGATAGATGACGCATTTGCTGTTGGAAGTCGCTACAGTATTCATGTTTTTACTCTAATTCGCAGGTCGCAACCGGATGCGCCCTTTTGCTCAGGGACGACGTTTCCTTTTTGAATGAGGCGTTTTGATGAATCGACTGACTTCTATCGCATTGACTTCCGTGGTTGCCGTGACCGCCCTGAGCGGCTGTGTTGCACAGAATGAAGTGACTCAGCAGCATCGGCTGACCGGCTCTCTGTCTTATCTGTCTCGTATCGCGCTGGCACCGAACAGCGTGGCAGTGGTGACGGTGCGTGATACCTCGGTGGCCAACGGCGCCGTTATCGCCGAGCAGCGTATCGACCTCAACGGCCGACAACTGCCGATTCCCTTTACTCTGGCAGTGAATACCCAAGGCATGAAGAGCGGGGCCTACAGCCTGAGCACAGCCATTATGGAAGACGGTCAGGTGAGCTGGCGTAGTGCGCCGGTGGACGTTTCTGCCGAAGCGGGCCTGACCGAGCTGGGTAATCTGGTGTTGCAGCAGGTGAGCGAAAATGAATTGAGCGCCCTGCTGCAGGGTAGCGAGTGGCAGGTGCGTAACCTTAACGGCGTGGCCGTACCGGCGGCAGAAGAGGCCGAGGGTAGCCTGAACTTTGGTGATGACGGCCGGCTGTATGGGCGTGCCTTCTGCAACAGCTTCAACGGCAGCTATCAGGTGCAAGGCGACAAGCTCAGCACCTCAGACATGGCCAGTACCATGATGATGTGTACTCCTAAGCAGATGGCGCAAGAGCGCACCATGCTGGATATTCTGGGCCATGCTCAGCGTATCGAGCTGAAGGCCGATGGCGAGCTGGTGATCTTCGCCGCCGACGGTCGCACCCTGACTGCCAACTGATACCCATCACATTAAACATTCGATTTTTTGACTGCGATATCAATCCCGGACAAAGGGCCCGCTTCGCCGACTCGCTCAAGCACCTCCCTGTGGCGCTCAACACATGACTTCCCTGTCATGTGTTGGTCGGTGAAGCAGATCCCTTTGTCCTCCTTGAAGCTCCGGCGTGGCCTGTAGGCGCCATCTGCGGGCTACCCGGTGCTCCAGAAGAGGCAACAGAGAACGGCTCCCACGACCGTGAAATGCCAGGGACGGCATTTCCGAGCCCCCACGGATGGGTTCATGGCGTGTCGAGGGAGGCGGCTGTGTTATCTCTGATCTGAGGCCTTAATATAACCAGATCATTACTGGGATTGGTATTATGCCGAGACCAAGGGGGGTAAAACACAGTCACTATGCTGCGTTGCAGGTCGAATAAATTCGCCCCTACCGCAGGCGCACATCAATCCAGCAATAAATCGGTTCTGGCCGCCATGATGAAGTCGTTGCGGTGCAGGCCGTTGATGGCGTGGGTCCACCAGGTGACGGTGACCTTGCCCCATTCCAGGGTGATGGTGGGGTGATGAAACTCGCTTTCCGCCAGCTCGGCCACCTTGTTGGTAAAGGCCCAGGCCAGTTTGAAGTTCTTGAATTTGAATTCCCGCTCCAGCTGCAGCACCCCGTCCCGGGCCATCGGAGCCCAGTCCGGCAGATTTTTCATCAGGGCGGCCAGCTCGGCATCGCTGACTTTGGGGGCATCGGCCCGGCAGGCCTCGCAGTGTTGTTGGGCAAGTTCGGTCATGTTTACTCCTTTAACTGGCGTTTTGTCTGGCTGGAAAGGTGGGGGCAAACAGCCCCAGGCCGCGGGCTTTTTGCACCTCGGCCATGATGTCCATCTCGGCGATGGCAAAGAGATCGTCGATGGAGTCGAGTACATAATAGACCGGCTGCATGATATCGATACGATAGGGGGTGCGCAGCACATCCAGTATATCGAAAGGGCGAAACTCGGGCATGTCCGACTCGAAGACATGGCGGGTTTCGCCCGGCGAAGACAAGATGCCCCCGCCGTAGATACGGCGTCCGCTCGGGGTGTTGAGCAGGCCGAATTCCACGGTAAACCAGTACAGCCGTGCCAGAAACCCCCGATCTTTGGGGCTGGCATCGCGTCCCAGCTGGCCGTAGGTATGGGTAAAGCGGGCGAAAGCCGGGTTGGTGAGCAGGGCGCAGTGGCCGAACAGCTCGTGAAAGATGTCCGGCTCCTGCAGGTAGTCCAGCTCCTGACGGCTGCGAATAAAGGTGGCCACCGGAAAACGCCGGTTGGCCAGCAACTCGAAGAAGCGGTCGAAGGAAATCAGCGCCGGCACCCGGCCGACCTGCCAGCCGGTGGCGGGCTCCAGCACCCGGTTGATGTCGTCGAGCTGGGGAATGCGGTCGTGCGGCATTGCCAGTCGGGCCAGGCCTGCCATGTATTCATCACAGGCCCGCCCTTTCACGCACGCCAGTTGGCGCTCGATCAGGGTGTGCCAGATGGCATTTTCTTCACCGCTGTAATGGATGACACCATCAGAGTCCGGTTTGCGGGCCACATATCGGGTCGCGTTCATCGGGCGTTCCCACCTCTCAATCAATCTCAGTCTCTAATGTAGAGAGGTGGCAGACGATTGAGAAGGACAACGCCCGAGCCGGGTTTACAGCAATCGTAACTATAAGTTTACAGTTTGCGATTATTTGACCGTGGCCAGATCAACGTCGAACACCTGCGCCAGATAGGCCAGGTAGCCGGGATCTTCGCACATGGCCTTACCCGGGCTGTCCGACAGCTTGGCCACCGCCTGACCGTTACAACTGGTCATCTTGAGCACTATGTTGATGGGCGAATGGCTCATGATGTCGTTGGTCAGGTGAGTGCCGATACCGAAGGCCGGACGGCATTGGTCGCGAAATTGCCGGTACAGATCCAGGGCGCTGTGCATGGTCAGGCCATCGCTGTAGACCAGGGTCTTGCTGCGCGGATCTATGTTCATGCGGCGATAGTGGGCCAGGGCCTTTTCGGTCCATTCCACCGGGTCGCCGGAGTCCTGACGCAGGCCGTCGAACAGCTTGGCAAAGTAGAGATCGAAGTCGCGCAGAAAGGCGTCCATGCCCACCACATCGGTCAGTGCTATGCCGAGCTGGCCCCGGTATTCGTGCACCCAGGCTTCCAGCGCCATCTTCTGGCTGTCGATAAGCCGGGGCCCCAGAGCCTGAAAGGCCTGCATGAATTCATGGGCCAGGGTGCCGACCGGCTTGAGCCCCAGTCGTCGGGCCAGATCCAGGTTGCTGGTGCCGGCAAACTGCACCGGTAACTGCCGGGCGAGTTCGGTCACCACTTCTTGCTGCCAGGCGCGGGAATAGCGACGGCGGGTACCGAAGTCGGAAAAGCGGAAGTCTTCATTATCCGGGCTGTCTTGCACCAGGCTGATTTTGTCCTGCAGCCTGGTCCGGACCTGTTGCCAGTCGGGTTTGGGGTGATGGTGCCGGCAATAGACCTCGCTGATGATCGCCAGCAGCGGCACTTCGAACAGTATGGTGTGCAGCCAGGGCCCCTGGATTTTCAGGTCCAGCTGACCCTGGTGGCAACTCAGGTGGATAAAGCGTCGATCCAGCCGGAACAGCCGCAGAAAGTGAATGAAGTCGGGTTTGATGTAATCGAGCCGGCCCAGATAGGCGAGCTCGTCTTCGGTCAGGCGCAGCTGACAAAGGTGCTCGATTTCGGCTTCGATCTCTTCGACGCAGTCGCCGAAGTCCAGCTGCAGGTTACGGCTGCGAAAGCGATATTCCACCTCGGCGGCCGGGTACTGATGCAATACCGTCTGCATCATGGTGAACTTGTACAGGTCGGTGTCGAGCAGAGAGCGAATAACGGGCTCAGTCATCAGTCTGCTCCAGCTGGGCGCTGTCGTGCACGAAATGGGCGCCGTGCTGGAGCATTTCGGCCATGGCATGTCGGCTGGACTCATCCGCCACGCCGCGGATGGCGGAGCGGTTCACCACCACGTTGAAGCCGGCGTCCAGCAGTTGCAGCACGGTATGGCGCACACAGTAATCGGTGGCCAGGCCGCCGACCAGTACCGTGTTGACCTTGTTACTGTGCAGAAACTCGATAAGTCCTGTGCTCATGCGCCCGGCCAGGTCGTGATAACAGGCGCCGTAGGGGTGCATGTCCGGCTCCACGCCTTTCCACACGAAAAAGTCGTAGTCGGCCGGGTGGGGCAGGCCGTCCAGCAGCTCGAAGCCTCGGGTGCCGGGCACCGCATGGCGGGGCCAGCGAATGTCCATGTTGGCGCCTGCCACCGGACTGAATGGCGGATGCTGATCGCTGCTGATCCACAGGGCCTGAGGTGAGTGGGCATCTTTGGATCCTAGCCGCCAGCCGGCAAAGTTGGCCTGGCGATTAAGCTCGTCGGCAATGGTATCGCCGCCGGGTACCGGCAGTTCGTCCGGACAGGCCGGCGTAAAGGTATATTGAGCATCTACATCCAGGCTGGCGACCCGGTTTTTGGCGGGTAATTTCATACTCCACCTCCTATGGTTATGCATGAACCGCAGACCCTTGTGCGGCGCCGTTTTAGTATTGTTTTTGATTGAGTCTAGGGGGGATTTGGTTCAGTATCGCCCCATCAGGGGTATATTCCCCATTATCAGCCCAAAGGTGAACAACATGAGCGATAGCCACCAGCAAAATTACCAGCGTTTTCTCGATGAAGTCACAGCCAACCGGGTGATGTGGGGGCTGCGCTTCGGCGAGGAGTGGGTCGTTTGCGACTCGTCCGAGTTTGAAGATACCGAAGTCATGCCGGTGTGGTCTACCGAGAATGAAGCAAAAGTGCAGTGTGTAGACGAATGGGCTGAGTATGAACCCTTCGAAATCACCCTGCCCGAGTTTCTCGAAGTCTGGGTAGAAGACATGTCCGAAGACGGCGTACGCATCGGTCCCAACTGGGATGCCGAGCTGGACGGTATCGAGCTGGACGTGCTGGAGCTGGTGAAAGCGCTGGCCTGATCGAATACCCCTTGGGTTAAAAGCCTGCCCGGCTCCGTCCGGGCAGGCTTTTTTGTTGTATCCGTGCCGCCGGCCAATATTGTCAGTTTGGATAATAGCCGGCTGCTCCCGACCAGATAGAGGATGTGATGCCAGCCTTGTCTCCCTATGCCGCCTATCGGCAGGCGATTGAGTCCGGTTTTAAAGATGACGCGGCCCAGCACGGGGCCGCCGAGTGTCTGGAACGCTGCTATCGGCAGCTGCAGGCCGGCGAGTCGCATATTGGCGGCGTCTATCTGTGGGGGCCTGTGGGGCGGGGCAAGACCTGGTTGATGGACCGCTTCTACCTGGGCCTGACGGTGCCGGCGAAGCGGCTGCATTTTCATCACTTCATGCGCTGGGTACACAAGCGGTTGTTTCAGCTCACCGGGCAGGAAGATCCCCTCACCTTGCTGGCGAAAGAGCTGGCGCTTGAGGTACGAGTGCTGTGTCTGGACGAGCTGTTCGTCAGCGATATCGGCGATGCCATGCTGCTGGGCCGCTTGCTGCAACAGCTGTTCGAGCAAGAGCTGGTGCTGGTTACCACCTCGAATCAGCCGCCCGACGGCCTTTATGCGGAGGGCTTTAATCGCGAGCGCTTTCTGCCGGCGGTCGCGGCCATGAACCGCCATATGCAGTTGGTGAGCGTGGACGGCGACGAAGATCACCGGCTGCACCCGGGTCGGTTGCAACCCCGCTACTGGATAAACCAGTCCGATGCGCTGGCGGCGGTATTCGCGACGCTAACGCAGGAGGAAGAAAGGCCGGAGGAGGGAAGCTTGGCGCCATTATTGCTCGGCCATCGGCAGATAAGGGTGATGCAACGCTCTGCTGGTGTGCTCTGGTGTCGTTATCGCGACCTGTGCGAACAACCGCTGGCGGCGCCGGACTTCATCGAGCTGTGCGACCGCTTTCATCATATTCTGCTGGGCGAGGTGCCCAGGCTCACCGGCACCGGGCAACAAACCGCCATCGCCCGCGGCACCGAGGACGGCATAGCGCAGGTGGCGGCGGGAGATCGCCAGTTACCGGTGTTGTCTCGACAAGACGACGGCGTGCGGCGCTTTATCGCCCTGGTCGACGAGTGCTATGACCGCGGCATTCCGCTTTATATTGAAGCGGCGGTGCCTCTGAGCGAGTTATACACCCAGGGTGCGCTGGCCTTTCCCTTTCGCCGCACCCTGAGCCGATTGCAGGAGATGCAGTTGCAACGGTTTGGCGAGTGATGCCTCACGCCTCACGGCTGGGGCGGATAATTCTGCAGTAGCTCCACGACCTGCTGTTCGATGCGTCGGCTGCGCTCGGCACCATTGATATTCTCGGCGGGAAAGGCCTTGGGGTGTTTGCTGCGCCACAGTACCTTGCCGCTGTGCGGTTGTGTCAGCCACAGCTCCAGTCTCTGCTGACGCACGGCGCCATAGACTCTTTCCTCATCATCCCAAAAGTCCCCATGGCGGGAGAGCATGCGCGGCATTGTGGTCAGCAGTCGGGTTTCTTGCAGCAATTGATAATGCAGCCATAACGAGGCCTGATCCGGTGTGGTCAGGCGCAGGCCGCGAGCCGGCAACATGGCTTCGGCCGCCGTACCGATACGAGCGCCATCGAGCGAGTGAGTATCGCTGTCGGGCGCCAGCGCCACGCTGGTGAAGTTTTGGAAGTTGGTGTCTTCGGCATAGTCGTAGGGGGCGGCACAACCGCTCAGCAGCAGTGTCAGGGCGAACAGGCGCAAGATGAACATGAGCAGAACTCCGATCGGGAGTGGTACCTTATTTACTCCCGATCGGGTTGAAAAAGCAAGGGCAGCACCGGGCTATTCGGCGCTGCCTGCCTCCGGCTGCGGACTCCAGTTGCTTGCGCTACTCTTTGACCGCTTTGGCATCGGTACCTCGCAACAGGGAAGCCATGGGTTGCTCGCCGAGCACCCGGATATCCACCTGCTGGTGCGGTATCTTGATGTTGTGCTGGCGCAGCCGGGTCAGCAGCAGGTTATGCAGCTCGTGGGTCATGGGCATGCGGTGGCTCATGTCTTCCACATAGACCCGTACCTCGTAGACCAGCGCCGAGTCGGTCAGCTCCACCAGGTACACTTCTGGCGCCGGGTTCTCCAGGATCCGGCTGCATTCGCTAATGGCTTCGTGGGTGATGCGCCGCACCAGTTCTATGTCGGTGTCGAGCCGTACTCGTACCATCAGCCTGACCCGGGTGATGGCATCGGACAGCGACCAGTTGACGAACTGCTCTGTGATGAAGGCCTTGTTGGGCACTATGATCTCGCGTCTGTCCCAGTCCACTATGGTGGTGGCGCGGGTCTTGATCTTGGAGATGCTGCCGGTCAGCTCGCGAATGGTCACGGTGTCGCCGATACGGATCGGTTTTTCAAACAGTATGATCAGGCCGGAAACAAAGTTGGCGAAGATCTCCTGCAGACCAAAGCCCAGGCCCACCGACAGCGCCGCCACCAGCCACTGGGTCTTGGACCAGTCGATGCCGAGCATGGCGAAGGTGGTGAAGGCGCCGATTATCAACACCAGATACTTGGAGATGGTGGTAATGGCGAAGCCGGAACCCGGTGACAAGTCCAGATGCTGCAGCACGCTGAGCTCCATCAGACCCGGCAGGTTGCGGGCTGTTATCCAGGTCAGCACCACCACGAACAGTGCAATCACCAGATCCTTGAGCGAGATGGGCAACAGGGCGTCTTCCCCGGCCAGGGAGCTGGAGACCTGCCATACTTCTATGCTGTCGAGGAAGCTGAAGGCGGTATTGATCTCGGACCACAGCAGCATCAGGCTGAGAATATAGCCCAGCATCAGCGCCGAACGCAGCAGCCCCAGAGACTGAGCGCTGATGGTGTCCAGATCCACCTCGTCCACGGCGGCAGCTTCCGCCTCGGGGCTGGTCGGATTATCTGTGCTTTCCTCTTTTTCCTTGCGCTGGGCCAGTATTTCGGCCCGTCGGGTCTTGGCCCGATCGAAGGCCAGCCGCCGGCGCTGGATCAGCATCCAGCGGCGCACCAGGTTGTAGAACATCAGAAAACTCATGCCCACCAGCACCGAGATTTCCAGCTGGCGCAGCAGGGTATGGGCGGTGAACAGATAGCCCATTATGGTGGCGACCAGGGCCAGCAGGGGCGCTAAGATCAGCAGCCCCCACAGCATATGGTTGACCAGAGTCAGTTGTTCCTGTCGGGGTGGCGAGACCAGTAGCGGCAGGTCTTCCCGATACAGGCGCCAGGAAAACAGACTGGTCAGCAGGCAGATCACCACAAAGCTGAACCGCCCCAGGGTGTCATACAGGGAGAACTCCCGATATTCCTGAGCCACATAAAACACCAGCAAGGCGGGCAGCAGCGCCAGCATCAGGGTCTGGAACTGGCGCCAGACCCGCCGCACCCGATCATGGGGCAAGTTGAAGTGCACCACCAGTAGCCCCTTGCTCATCATCAGGTTGCCGGCGAATAGCAGGATAAATACGGGCAGCATCAGCTGATGCAAGGCATCCGCCAGGGCGACCACTACCTGCGGAGCCCAGGGCGAGTCGATCGCATTGCCGAGCAGCGACAGCAGGGCCGGTATCGGCATGGCGGTCAGCAGACTGAGCAGCAGGGTATTGAAGGTGTAGTCGTATCTGTCCTGGGTCACGTTGCCGATATTGGGGCTAATTTTGTCCAGATAGGCGCGCAGGCTGCGGCGGCTCAGGATCCACAGATAGACAACCAGTAGCGAGCTGAGACCATAGAGGGTCAGGCTGGCGCCGCCTTGCTGTAGCAGCGTCTGGGGTAGGGCGGTCCAGGTCGAGAGCGTCAGCAGCCAGCCCAAGGTTTCCATCAGTGCCGCCGGAAACTGGCTGCCGATGGGACGCAAGTCCGGTAGCCAGAACAGGCGCTCGTCGGTGAGGGCTCGAATCTCCTGCAGTTGGCTGTTTTGCCGGCTGTAGGCGACTTTCAGGCGGGTCTGTTCATGGATCTGATTGTCGGTGGCGCTGATCAGTCGTTCCAGCAGCCGACGCTGGGTAGATAGCAGTTCGTCGATCTGCATCCGCTGCAGCTGGGTGATCCCCTGAGCCTTGTCGCTCAGCAATAACTCGGTGCGGTAGTTGTTGTTTCTCAGATTATCGAGCGATTCCTGATAGCCATATTTGTCGACCCGGCTTTGTACGATACGGGCCTCGAGCTGGGGCAGGGAATAGGGGGAGGGCAGCTCGCTCAGGCGGGTGCGCAGATTTTCACCAAAACCACGGCTGACCTGCAACCACTCCAGCTGTTCCTTGAGGTTGACCTTCATGTCGGCCAGCTCGGAGGCGGCCCGCTCCACCGCCTGATATTCCAGCTGCAGCGATTCCACTTCCCGGCTTTTTTCACTCAGCAGGCCGGACAGGCGCTGGTTGGCCGCCTGTTGTTCGGCCAGCAGCAGAGAGTCAGTTTCCACTTCATCCAGCAGCCGATCACTTTCCGCAATGGCCGCTTCCGTGGTGGCGCGTCGCAACTCGTTCTGGCGATTCTGCAGGGCCTCTATGGTGACGTCCAGGTCCTGTACCTGGCGTTGCAGTATATCCAGCTTCAGCCGGTTGATACTGTCTCGGTTACCGGAAGACAGTTGTTCCAGTTCCAGCGTCTGGATCCGGCGTTGCAGGCTCTGTTCTCGCGCCATGATGAGGATGCGAGTGGCGGTTTGTTGTCGCCCCTGGCTCTCGACAAATTGCAGCTTATCCAGAGATTGCTGGGTGCTACGCAGTTGTTGACGCAGATCGTCGAGCAAGTCGTGCAGGCCGCTGTTGCTCAGTTCCTGCAGGTTGAGGGCGTTGGTCAGCTCCTCACGCTGGCGCCTGAGTTCGAGCCGTTTGGCCTGCACATCCACCAGAGCCTGTTGCACCGCTTCTTCATCCAGCTGGGGAATATCACCGGTATCCGTCGGCTTGAGTCTGGCCTGCTGTCGTTCCAGCTTCTTGAGTTCGGCCGGATATTCATCCATGAATTTCTTGAGATCTTTGGCCTGTTGTTTATAACGATCGCCTTCGCGCACCAGCTGCAGGGCCTGGTTATAATCGTCGCGCAGCTTCTTCAGTTCGGGTTTATCACCCTCGGGGACTTCCGACAGCAGAGCTTCGATATCGGCAACGCTCTGATCGGCCAACAGGGGGGCTGGGAATAGTAATGCTAACAACAACAGGATGGGCGCAAACACGGTTGGCTCTCAACAAAAAGAAAATTCAGGCCGCGGCCATCGACTCTGGCCGCGGCTATTCAGGTTAATCCTGATTCAGTTTGCCAAACTCGGTTCCCATACGAGTAGGGGTGCCGGGCAGCAAGTGTTCAGACAGTGTAACTTTGCCGGGAGCAAACAAACAGACCACGGTGCTGCCCAGTTTGAAGCGGCCCATTTCGTCGCCTTTGGCCAGACGGGGAGCGGTGGCCGGATCGTAATCCCAGCGCTGAATCCGCTTGCCTGCAGGCGGTGTCACTGTGCCGGCCCAGACGGTTTCGATGCTGGCAACGATAGTCGCCCCCACCAGTACCAGTGACATGGGGCCGGCCGGAGTATCGAAAATACACACCACCCGCTCGTTGCGGGCAAACAGCTCGGGCACGCGGGAGGCGGTCAGCGGGTTGACCGAAAAGAGTTCTCCTGGCACGTAAATCATGGTTTTCAGCACGCCGTCTACCGGCATGTGAATGCGGTGATAGTCCTTTGGCGCCAGATAGATGGTGGCGAAGTCGCCGCCCATGAAGGGTTCGGCCAGCGCCTTGTCGCCCCCCAGCAAGGCTCGGGCGCTATAGTCGTGGCCCTTGGCCTGGATAATACGGCCCTGAGAGATGGGCGCGAGCTGGCTGATGGCGCCGTCCACCGGCATGGCGAGCACTTGTTCGCCGGACACCAGTGGGCGGGCGTCTTCTTTCAGGGCACGGGTAAAGAAGTGGTTGAAGCTGGCATAGTGGGCCGGATTTTCATGCCGGGCTTCGCTCATGTCCACCTGATACTGGCGGATGAAGCGACGGATCAGCCACTGGGTCAGCTTGCCGCCTTCCATCGCGGCCAGGCGGCCAATGAGGCGGGACAGCAGGTGTTTGGGGAGCAGATATTGCAGCAGAATTTTCAAATGGTCTGTCATGGTGATTCCGAAAAATGACGGTGATAATCAGGCTGTAGGATGATGGCGCGTGGGTTTGTCGGCCATGGCATCCATGATGCGCATATAGCTCTCGAAGCGTTCGGGATGAATGCGTCCCTCTTCTTTCGCTTGCTGCAACAGGCAACCAGGATCGGTTCGATGCTTGCAGTCGCGAAAGCGGCAGCCACCGAGGTAGTCCCGAAACTCGCGGAAACACCAGGCCACTCGTTCCGGAGCCAGATGCCACAGCGAGAACTCACGAATACCGGGAGAATCGATAAGCGAGCCGCCGGACGGAAAATGATAGAGGCGAGCGGTCGTGGTGGTGTGCTGGCCCAGCCCGGAGTTGTCGGACACGGCGCCGGTGACGGCTTCTACTTCGGGCATCACCGCATTGACCAGCGAAGATTTACCCACCCCGGACTGACCGACGAAGATGCTGGTATGGTTGTTGAATGCCAGCTTGAGTTCTTCCAGACCTTCGCCGGTATCACAACTGACCAGCAACACCTGATAACCGATATCGCGATAACGCTGCAGTGCCAGCTCGGCCTGTTGGCGCTGTTCCGCGCTGAGCAAGTCGACCTTGTTCAGCACTATCATCGGCGGCATTTCGACATCTTCGGCTGCTACCAGGTAGCGATCTATCACGTGACAGCTCAACTCGGGCAACACCGATGACACCAGCACTATCTGGTCAATATTGGCGGCGACCGGCTTGATGCCGTCGTAGAAGTCGGGACGAGTCAGCACGGTTTGCCGGGGATGCACCGCTTCTACCACGCCGCTGATGCCCTGGCTGGTATCGAGACCCGGGCGCCAGACCACGCGATCGCCGGTGACCAGTGACGACAGGGTGCGCCGCATGTTACAGCGATGGATCTGCCGTTCACCGTCTTCAATATCGGCATGCTGACCGAACCGGCTGATCACCAGCCCATCCTGCTGGGGGCCGAGCTGGCTGTCATCTATGGTGTCTGCCGGCTTGCGCTTCAGGCGGCGACTGTGATTATCACTGACCCGTCGAGACTGGCCTTTGCTGAGTTTTCTTCTCTTGGTCACGATATCCTCGAACCTGCTTTCATTGCCGGCTATGATACACTTTCCCGTTAGAACTTGTCCCTATTGCCACCGAGCTTCGAGAGATAACATGAGCCAAAACGCAGAAAACCTGGTCTGGATCGATCTGGAGATGACCGGCCTGGAGCCGGATGAACACAAGATTATTGAAATCGCCAGCATCATTACCGACAAAGAGCTGAACGTGCTGGCCGAAGGGCCGGTGTTGGCTATCCATCAAAACGAGGCCGAACTGGCCAAGATGGACGAGTGGAACGTGCGTACCCATACCGGCTCCGGGCTGGTGGCGCGGGTACAGGCGAGCACCGTCAGCGAGGCCGACGCGGTGGCGCAGACGCTGGCGTTTTTGCGTGAATGGGTACCGGAGTTGGCGTCGCCACTGTGTGGCAACTCCATCGGTCAGGACCGGCGTTTTCTGGTTCGGCACATGCCGACGCTGGAAGCCTTCTTTCATTACCGCAATGTGGACGTCAGCACCGTCAAGGAACTGGTGCGTCGCTGGCAGCCGGCATTACTGGAGCAATTCACCAAGAAAGGCAGTCATCAGGCACTGGATGATATTCGCGAGTCCATCGCCGAACTGCAGTTCTACCGGGAGACGGTGTTCAAAATCTGAGTGCTTTTTATCCTTTTGCCGATGTTTTCGCCAAACGGAATGCAAGTGAGAAAAAAATCTTGCATTCGATTAATCGGCTCGTATAATTCGCCTCCCGTAGCCAGTCGCAATTGTGAAGCAAGCCGCTGATTACTACAGGTTATACAGAGTGCGGGAATAGCTCAGCTGATAGAGCTTAACCTTGCTGAAGTTGATGAGGGTTGCGACGCGGCCCCATGCACAGAGTTAAAAGATTATTGCGGGAATAGCTCAGCTGGTAGAGCACAACCTTGCCAAGGTTGGGGTCGCGAGTTCGAATCTCGTTTCCCGCTCCAAATTGAAAACATGGGTTACCAGACCGGTGTTTTAAAAAGTTAAAAAGTGTTTTGCGGGAATAGCTCAGCTGATAGAGCTTGACCTTGCTGAAGTTGATGAGGGTCGCGACGCGGCCCCATCACAGAGTTAAAGATTACTGCGGGAATAGCTCAGCTGGTAGAGCACAACCTTGCCAAGGTTGGGGTCGCGAGTTCGAATCTCGTTTCCCGCTCCAAATTGAAAAACATGGGTTAGCAGACCGGTGTTTTAAAAAAGTTAAAAAGTGTTTTGCAGGAATAGCTCAGCTGCTAGAGCTTAACCTTGCTGAAGTTGATGAGGGTCGCGACGCGGCCCCATGCACAGAGTTAAAAAGTG
>NZ_MPZM01000053.1 GCF_002936955.1 Oceanisphaera arctica
AGCAGGCCCGCCTGGCGGCGGAAGCCGAAGCAGCCGAACAGGCCCGTCTGGCAGCAGAAGCCGAGGCGGCCGAGCAGGCCCGCTTGGCGGTGGAAGCCGAGGCGGCCGAGCAGGCCCGACTGGCGGCGGAAGCCTTGGCCCGTGCGGAAGAAGAAGCACGGCAGGCGGTTGAAGAAGAAGCGCGTCTCGCCGCCGAAGAAGAGGCGGCCGAGCAGACCCGGCTGGCAGAAGAAGCCGAAGCCGCCGCTAAAAAGGCCGAAAAAGCCCCCAAGCAGGGCTTTTTTGCCCGTCTCAAGCAGGGGCTGCTGAAAACCAGACAAAATCTGGGCTCCGGCTTCTTCGGTCTGTTCAGTGGCAAGAAGATTGACGATGAGCTGTTCGAAGAGCTGGAAACCCAGCTGCTGACCGCCGATCTGGGGGTGGAAACCACCCTGTCGATCATCGACAACCTGACCCGTCAGGCCAGTCGCCGTCAGCTTAAAGACGGCGAGGCGCTTTATGAGCTGCTGAAAGAAGAGATGGGCGCCATCCTTGACAAGGTAGACAAGCCGCTGGTGATCGACAGCGAGCATAAACCTTACGTGATCCTGATGGTCGGCGTTAACGGCGTCGGCAAGACCACCACTATCGGCAAGCTGGCGCGCCAGTTCCAGGCTGAAGGAAAATCGGTGATGCTGGCGGCAGGCGATACCTTCCGCGCAGCGGCGGTGGAGCAACTGCAGATATGGGGTGAGCGTAACGAGATCCCTGTGATCGCCCAGCATACCGGCGCCGATGCCGCTTCGGTCATTTATGATGCGGTCGAGGCCGCCAAGGCGCGCAAGGTCGATGTGCTGATTGCCGATACAGCCGGTCGCCTGCAGAACAAGGCGCACCTGATGGACGAGCTGAAGAAAATCGTGCGGGTGATGCAGAAGATCGACGGCGCGGCGCCGCACGAGATCATGCTGACTCTGGATGCCGGCACCGGCCAGAATGCCCTGAGTCAGGCCAAGGTCTTCAACGAGGCCGTGCCCATTACCGGCATTACCCTGAGCAAGCTGGACGGCACCGCCAAGGGTGGGGTTATTTTTGCGGTGGCAGACAAATTCGGCATCCCCATTCGCTACATAGGGGTAGGCGAAAAAATCGACGATCTGCGGCCCTTCAATTCCCGGGAATTCATCGACGCTCTTTTCACTCAGGAAGAATAAATGATCCGCTTCGAGCAGGTTAGCAAGGTATACAGCGGGGGCTTTCAGGCCCTGCAGAAGGTCAGTTTCCACCTGGACAAGGGGGAGATGGCGTATCTTACCGGCCATTCGGGGGCCGGCAAGAGCACCCTGCTCAAGCTGATCAGCGTGATGGAAAGACCTACCGACGGTCAGGTGCTGTTCAACGGCCAGGATGTCAGTCGTATCGGTCGTGGCCACATCCCCTATGTGCGTCGCCGTATTGGCATGATTTTTCAGGACCATCACCTGATTAACGCTCGTACCGTGTTCGACAACGTGGCGCTGCCGCTGGTGATCGAAGGTTATAGCCACCAGGATATTCGTCGCCGGGTGTCGGCGGCGCTCGACAAGGTCGGTCTGCTCGGCAAAGACCGTTACTTTCCGCCCATGCTGTCCGGCGGTGAGCAGCAGCGGGTGGGCATTGCACGGGCCATCGTCAACAAGCCGTCACTGTTGCTGGCGGACGAGCCGACCGGCAATCTGGATCCCGGGCTGTCGATGGAAATTCTGCGCCTGTTCGAAGCCTTTAATCGAGTCGGCGTCAGCGTGCTGATTGCCACCCACGATACCGGTCTTATCAACTCCCAGCGTTATCGTACCCTGACTCTGAATAGTGGTCGTATGCAGACGGAGGAGGGCGTATGAGCAGGCACAAGTTGTCCTGGCCGCAGCGTCTGGCTATGTATGGCATAGATCACCTGCGGCAGTTATTCGCCAGCCTGGGTGAGATGTGGCGTACTCCGCTGAGTTCGCTGATGACCATCGCTGTGCTGGGGGTCAGCCTGGCATTGCCGGCGAGTTTTTACGTGCTGCTGAAAAATGCCGAGTCGGTCAGCGAATTCTGGCAGAGCAAGGCGCAGATCAGCCTGTATCTGCAACAGAATGCGACCGAGGCCCAGGTTACCGAACTGCAGCAGCGGCTGGCGACCATGGCCGAGATAGAAAAAACCACCTATATCAGCGCCGCCCAGGGTTTGGCCGACTTCAAAGGCGCCGCCGGTTTTGCCGAGGCGCTGGAGCTGCTGGAAGCCAACCCGCTGCCGGCGGTGTTTATTCTGAACCTGTCCGAGAGCGGCCGGTCGCCGGATGCTGCCGAGTTGCTGCTGGCGGACATGAGTGCCGAGCCCATAGTGGCTACCGCTCGTCTGGACATGGCCTGGCTGGCCCGGCTGTCGGGCATCGTCGATCTGTTGCGGCAGGCGGTGGTGGGCATGGCCACCCTGTTGCTGGCCGGCGTCTTGCTGGTGGTCAGTAACACCCTGCGGCTTAACATCCTCAACAGCCGTTACGAGATAGAGGTGATGAAGCTGGTGGGGGCGACCGACAGCTTCATTCAGCGGCCCTTTTTATATGTGGGGCTCTGGTACGGCATTATCGGCGGACTACTGGCCTGGTGGTTGACCCTGGTGATGGTGTTCTGGCTCAGCCACAAGGTGAGTGCGCTGGCGGCCTTGTATCAGAGTGATTTTGATTTGCTGGGGTTGGGTGCACAGGAAAGCCTGCTGCTTGTGCTGACCGGGATCCTGCTCAGCCTGCTGGCATCCGGATTTTCGGTGCGGCGTCACATTCGCGCAATAGAGCCGAGTTGAACTTGATGCCCTTATTGTGGTCTCATGGGGGCAGAAACGGGCGATCCGCTTGACATTTATTCCCAGATAAATACATTTTCCGTTGCGCCCTCATCCATGAGATGTGTGCACAGCCAGACCACCAACGTCATGGCAGGGCGGTAAGCCGCGGCTGTTTTGATACGGAGTCATGTAATGAATGCGAGTTTAATGACAACAGATTTTCAGCGCCACTTTGCCCTGGTTCCCCAGGGTAGCCTGGAGGCCTATATCCAGGCAGTCAATACCATTCCCGTGCTGAGCGCGGAAGAGGAAAAATCACTGGCCGAGAGGCTGCAGAACGATGGCGACCTGGCCTCAGCCCGCCAGATGATCATGTCGCACCTGCGTTTTGTGGTGCACATTGCCAAGAGTTATTCCGGCTACGGTCTGCCGCAGGCTGACTTGATCCAGGAAGGCAACATCGGTCTGATGAAGGCGGTCAAACGTTTCGACCCCACGGTGGGCGTGCGTCTGGTGTCCTTCGCGGTACATTGGATCAAGGCAGAAATTCACGAGTACGTGCTGCGTAACTGGCGCGTGGTCAAGGTGGCCACCACCAAGGCGCAGCGAAAGCTGTTCTTCAACCTGCGCAAGTCCAAGAAGCGTCTGGGCTGGTTCAACCAGCAGGAAGTGGAAATGGTAGCCCAGAATCTGGGCGTGCTCCCCTCCGAAGTGCTGGAGATGGAATCGCGCATGAGCGCACAGGATCAGGCTTTCGATCTGGCGTCCGATGACGATGACAAGGACACCAGCTTTTCGCCGGTGCATTATCTGCAGGATCATGCCTCGGACGTGGCCCACCAGGTGGAGGAAGCCAACTGGGAGCAAACGGCCAATCGTCGTCTGCGCGCGGCTCTGGCCACGCTGGATGAGCGTAGCCAGCATATTATTCAGGCCCGCTGGCTGGAAGAAGACGACAAGACCACACTGCAGACCCTGGCCGACGAATACGGGGTCTCTGCCGAGCGTATTCGCCAGCTTGAAAAAAGCGCACTGAAAAAGCTGAAAACGGCCATGGATGCCTGAGTAACAACAAGGTCATGGTGAAAGGCCCCGCAGGGGCCTTTTTTCCGTCGATAATTTATTTTTGATCAGATAAAAGCAGGACAATCCCATGAAAATACTGGAGCATCTGTTTCACAACAACGAGGAATGGTCAGAGAGGATCAAAGCGGAAGATCCGACCTTTTTCGAGAAGTTGGCGTTGCAACAGACGCCTGAATATCTGTGGATTGGCTGTTCCGACAGCCGGGTCCCCGCCAACCAGCTGACCGGCCTGCTGCCCGGCGATGTATTTGTGCATCGCAACGTGGCCAACCTGGTGGTGCATACGGACTTCAATTGTCTGTCGGTGGTACAATACGCAGTTGAAGTGCTCAAGGTGAAACACATCATCATCTGCGGCCACTATGGCTGCGGTGGGGTTCTGTCGGCCATGAAGAACCAGGAACTGGGACTTATCGACAACTGGCTGCGCAATATCAAGGACCTGTACTGCAAGCATCAGGAAGCTCTGGAAAGCATCAAAGATGAGAAAGAGCGGGGCGATGTCATGTGCGAGCTGAACATAGTGGAGCAGGTCGCAAATCTGTGTCACACCACCATAGTGCAAAATGCCTGGAAACGGGGTCAGTCGCTGTCGGTACACGGCTGGGTATACGGTATCAAGGACGGCAAGTTGCAAGACCTGGGTGTGTGTGTGAATGATGTAGAGCAGATCCCCGATGTTTACCGTATCTTCCAGAAGCGCAGATTGGGTAAATAGCGATAACTTGAACGAGTAGGAAATCTTCATGAGACGTGAATTGGCCATTGAATTTTCCCGAGTGACTGAAGCCGCCGCCCTGGCAGGCTACAAGTGGCTGGGACGAGGCGACAAGAATATCGCCGACGGTGCTGCCGTAGCGGCCATGCGTCATGTACTGAATGAAATCGAAATCAGTGGCGAGGTAGTGATCGGCGAGGGTGAAATCGACGATGCGCCTATGCTTTATATCGGCGAAAAAGTGGGTCTCGGCGGTGATGATGTCGACATCGCGGTCGATCCCATCGAAGGCACCCGAATGACGGCCATGGGCCAGTCGAACGCGCTGGCGGTCATTGCCGTCGGCGAAAAGGGTGCTTTCTTGCGTGCCCCCGACATGTATATGGAAAAGCTGATCGTCGGCGCCCGAGCCAAAGGCGCTATCGATTTAACCAAATCGATAGAGCAAAACATCAAAGCGGTCGCCAAGGCACTGAACAAGCCCTTGTCCCGCTTTACCGTGATTACCCTGGCCAAGCCGCGTCACGACAAGGCGATCAAGACCATGCAGGCTCTGGGTGTACGGGTATTCGCCGTGCCCGACGGTGACGTGGCGGCGTCCATTCTCGCCTGTATTCCCGAGAGCGAAGTCGACATGCTCTATGGCATTGGCGGCGCCCCCGAGGGCGTGATTTCCGCAGCGGCGGTGCGCTCGCTGGACGGCGACATGCAGGCTCGCCTGGTACCGCGCTATGAGGTCAAGGGACCGACCGAAGAGAATCTGGCGCTGGGCCAGCAAGAGATCGAACGCTGCAAGCAGATGGGTATCGAAGTCGGCAAGGTGCTGAAGCTGGAAGACATGGCGCGTACCGACAACGTGCTGTTTGCGGCGACCGGCATCACCAAGGGTGACTTGCTGGAAGGCATCAGCAGCGATGGCTACTACGCCCACACCGAGACTTTGGTGATCCGTGGCAAGTCGCGCACCGTGCGTCGTATCCGTTCAACTCATATTCTGTCTCGCAAGAACAAGGCGCTGCAGGACATCATCCTGTAACCGACCGGATATGAAGGGTCGGATGTAAGCGAAAAAAGGGATGCCCAGGCATCCCTTTTTGTTTGGCCCTTGGCCTTCGGTAGCAGCGAAAGAGGAGGCCAAAGGGCCCGCTCCACCGACTCGCTCAAGCACCTCCTTGTGACGCTCAGCACATGACGTCCCTGTCATGTGATGGTCGGTGGAGCAGATCCCTTTGCCCTCCTTGATGCTCCGGCGTCGCCTGTTAGCACTGCCTGCGGACAATTCGGTGTTCCAGAAGAGGCAACAGAGAACGGCTCCCACGACCGTGAAATGCCAGGGACGGCATTTCCGAGCCCCCACGGATGGGTTTATGGCGTGTCGAGGGAGGCGGCTGTGTTGCCTCTGGTCTGGGGCCTCAATATGATCAGATCATTACTGGGATTGGTATTACTCCTGCTGGCTGCCTCTGGTCAGCGCCGCCGGATCCAGCAGGTGGCGCAATTCCTCTTCCGACAGTTCGGTTTCTTCCAGCGCCACTTCCAGTATTGGCCTGTTTTCCGCATAGGCCTGCTTGGCGATCTTCGCCGCCCGGTCGTAGCCGATCACAGGGTTGAGGGCGGTCACCAGAATCGGGTTTTTGGCCAGGCTCTGATCGATATGCTCCTGATTGACGGTAAAGCCTGCGATGGCGTCGGCCAGCAGTGGGGCTACGTTGGTCAGCAGTTGCGTCATGGTGAGCAGGTTGTTGGCCACCAGCGGCAGCATGACATTGAGCTGGAAGTTGCCGGACTGGCCGGCAACCGTGATGGCGGTGTCCAGGCCAATTACCTGGGCCGCCACCATGGCCACCGCCTCCGGTATCACCGGATTGACCTTGCCGGGCATGATGGACGATCCCGGTTGCAGGGCGGTCAGCTGAATCTCGGCCAGGCCGGTGAGGGGGCCCGAGTTCATCCAGCGCAGATCGTTGGCGATTTTCATCAGCGCTACGGCCAGGGTCTTGAGTTGCCCCGACAGCTCCACCGCCGTGTCCTGGCTGCTCAGGCTGTAGAAGTAGTCTTCGGCAGGACAGAAATCGAGCCCAGTGTGGCGATTGAGATAGTCGCAGGCCAACTGGGCCTGGCGTGGATCGGCATTGATGCCGGTGCCGATGGCGGTACCGCCCAGCGCCAGTTGCTGCAGCCGGCTTTGCAGCCCTCCCAGTCGCTCGCGACCATAACGTACCTGGGTGGCCCAGCCGCCCAGCTCCTGATCGAAGCGCAACGGCATGGCATCCATCAGGTGGGTACGGCCGGTTTTTACCTGACTCTGCAGCTTCTCTGCCTTGGTGAGGGTGGCCTGTTCCAGCTGATGCAGGGCCGGCAGCAACTCGCGGCTCAGGCTGAGGGCGGCGCTGACATGAATGGCGGAAGGGATGACGTCGTTGGAGCTCTGGCCCATGTTGACGTCGTCATTGGCGCCCACCGCCTTGCCCAGACGAGCGGCGGCCAGGTGCGCCAGCACCTCGTTGACGTTCATGTTGGTGCTGGTGCCGGAGCCGGTCTGATAGACATCGATGGGAAAGGCATCCGGGTAGCGACCATCGATAATCTCGCCCGCGGCCTGAATAATGGCGTCGGCCTTGTCCTGCTCCAGTCGGGCCAGTTGGCCGTTGGCATGGGCGCAGGCGGCTTTGATACGAGCGATGGCATAAATAAAGGCCGGGGGCAGCGGCTGGCCGGAGATCGGAAAGTTGTTGATGGCTCGTTGGGTCTGGGCGCCATAAAGGGCCTGGTCAGGTACCTGTACCTCGCCCATGGAGTCCCGTTCGGTTCTCGTCTTCATCACCGTTTCCTTCTGCTATCGACCTTTATCTGTCCAGGCCGCTATTTTTCTAGGCAATAGCTTAGCATTCCTGCCTGGGTGTTGAAGCCATGGCTGGTTAAAAAGGCGGCGAGTCCGGCTCTTTGTTCTTCCGGTGCCTGGGCCGGGTTGCAGTCGAGTCGGCTCAAGCCGGCGGCCTTCGCTTCTAGCCTGATCTGGCGCAGCAGCTCCCGGCCTATGCCCCGGCGGCGGGTAATATCACGCACCGCGATAAAGTCGAGCCGATCTTGCTGACGCCAGGCCAAGGCCACGGCCTTGTCGTTGAAGGTGGCGAGATAGAATACCGCCTGCTCGGGCAGGGCTCTGCCCTGCAAGATGATGTCGGCGTGGCGACGGTGAATGGCCGGTAGCTGATTCAGGCAGTGAACGGTCAGGCGCATGGTGAACATCCTGTGTCATGAAAAAACGCCAGTTTACCATGAAGCCGGTTCTGTCTGACCGGCATTCGACAAGGGCGGCAAGGCGTAGCATCATGAAGGTTCGATATGAAAAGGAACAGGTTTGCCATGACATTCGACACCAGCCAACACAATCTCCGTATGACTCACTTCGACCAACACGACTCTTTCTGGCTGTTCGGCTACGGCTCTCTGATCTGGAAGGCCGACTTTCCCTTTCTGGAGCGCAAGCCGGCCTGGATCCACGGCTGGTGCCGCCGGTTCTGGCAGGGTTCTCATGATCATCGCGGTACCCCGGATGCACCCGGGCGGGTGGTGACCCTGACTCGTGATCCCGACGCACGCTGTGATGGCATGGCCTATCGCATTCGACCCGAGGTGCTGACCCAGCTGGATATGCGGGAGAAAAACGGTTACCTGCGCGAGCTGGTGCCAGTGCATTTCGATGCACAGCAAGCGGTGGAAGGGCTGATTTACCTGGCAACCGAAGATAATGCCGCCTTTCTGGGCGAAGCCCCGCTGGCGGCGATGGCCACCCAGATTGACCTGGCCCGGGGTCCCAGCGGCAGTAACCGGGACTATCTGCTCAATCTGGAACAAGCCTTGCGTGAACTGGGGGTAGTCGATCACCACGTCTCGGCGCTGGCGGCCTTCCTGCCCGGCTAGAGATCGCCGGCCAGCTAAGGCACCGGCACTACAGTGAGCAGGCACAAGCCGTTATACTGGCCGGCCCTGTCGAGAGGTCGTGTGATGGAATGTCGAAGCAATTGCGGTGCCTGCTGTATCGCCCCCAGTATCAGTGGTCCGCTGCCGGGCATGCCCAATGGCAAGGCCGCAGGTGAGCCCTGTCTGCACCTGCTGGAAGATATGCGTTGCGCGCTGTTCGGCAAGCCGGAACGACCGGCGGTGTGCGGTACTTTCAAGGCCATGGCCGACGTCTGCGGCATTAATCAGACCGAAGCGCTGTGGCTGATTGATGAACTGGAATCGGCGACGTGCTAGCTGCAGGCGCGCGTTAACGTCAGCCCCGTGTCAGCCAGGGCTGAGGATCGATGGCCTGACCCTGATAACGGATTTCGAAGTAGAGGCCGGGCTTGTCCTGGCCGCCGCTTTCGCCACTCAGGGCGATGGGCTGACCGACCTTGACCTTGTCACCGGGATTGCGCAGCAGCGACTGATTGTGCCCATAGAGGCTCATGTAGCCCTTGCCGTGATCGATCACCATCACCATACCGAAACCACTGAGCCAGTCGGCGTAAACCACCTGGCCGCTGGCGATGGCGCTGACCTCCTTGCCGACTGGAGAGCCGATCAACAGGCCTTTCCAGTTCAGCTGGCTGGTACGGGCGCCACCGAAGCGATGGATCAGTGATCCCTTGAGCGGCCAGGGCAGGGTGCCCTTGGCCAGCCCGGCGAAGCTGCCGGTGGTTTTGGCGACCACAGGCGTTTTGCCGGAGCCACCTTGCTGGCGGGCCAGCCGATTGCGTTCGGCCTGTTCCCGGGCCGCTTGCTCACGCGCCGCCTGCTCTCGGGCTGCTCTTTCCTGGGCGGCCTTGATTTGCCGCTCCAGATGACCGGCAGCCTGTTGGAGGTTGGTCAGGCGCTGATTGCTCTGCTCCAGGGCGGCATTAAGCTGTTTGGCGGTCTGGCTGCGTTTGACCTGTTGATCGTTCAGTTTTTGCCGTTCGGTCTCTTGTCGGGCCAGCAGCTGGTTGAGCTGGTTGCGGCTCTGCTCGGCCTGGCGGCGGTTATCGGCCAGTTGCTCGCGGGTGCGAGTCAGCTGTTGCAGGGCGTCGGCTCGCGCCTGGTTGAGATGGGCATAGTAGTGCAGCAATCGATCTATCTCAGTGCTGTCCTGGCCGTTGAGCAACAATTTCAGGTAATCGTGGCGACCATTCTGATAGGCGGCCCTGAGTTGTTCCGCCAGCAACTGCTGCTGTTGCTCGGCCTGCTTGCCCAGGGTCTGGTGCTCTTTGTCCAGCCGGGCGAGGGCGGTTTCGTTTTCTTTCAGCTTGTGCTGAGTCTGGTTCAGCTCCCGGGCCAGGTTGGAAATGGCTTTTTCATCTATGGCGAGCTGTTGCTGTAATTGGCCCAGCTGCTTTTTCTGTTGCTGTACGTCTTGTTTCTGGCTGGCTATCTGGCCCTGAACGTTCTTGAGATCCTTGCTTTCATCCGCCCAAGCGAAAGCACCGGCCATGAGGCCGGTGCTTATCAATAATAATGAAACGATCAGTCGTTGTTTGCCCATATGGGCCTGATTATTTCAGAACCATCAGAGGCTTGCCAGTCATTTGCGTGGGTGTTTCCATCCCCAGCAGAGTCAGCATGGTGGGCGCCAGATCCGAGAGCCGTCCCTTCTCTGCCGGAACGGCATCGCGACCCACGTAGATCAGTGGCACCGGCAGGTTGGTATGAGCGGTTTGTATCAGGCCAGTCACCGGGTTGACCATCTGCTCTGCATTGCCGTGATCGGCGGTGATCAGCGCTTCGCCGCCCACTTCTTCCAGTGCTTCCACCACCCGGCCGATGGAGCGGTCGACCGCCTCACAGGCCTTGACCGCAGCCTCGAACACCCCGGTGTGGCCGACCATGTCGCCGTTGGGGTAGTTGCAGATGATGACGTCGAATACCTGGCTCCTGATGGCGGCAACCAGCTTGTCGGTGAGCAGTTCGGCATTCATTTCAGGCTGTAGATCGTAGGTGGCCACCTGAGGGCTGGGGATCAGCTCGCGCTGCTCGCCGGCGAAGCACTCTTCCCGGCCGCCGTTGAAGAAAAAGGTGACGTGCGCGTATTTTTCGGTTTCGGAGATACGCAGCTGGGTCTTGCCGTGCGCCGCCAACCACTCACCCAGGGTATTGGGCAGCGATTCCGGCGGATAGGCACAGGCGGTATGGATGTCGGCGGCATATTCGGTCAGCATCACGAAGTTGCTCAGAGCCGGTCGTCTGGTGCGTTTAAAGCCGGTGAAATCATCCTGCACGAAGGCGCGGGTCAGCTCCCGGGCCCGGTCGGCGCGAAAGTTCATGAAGATGACCGCATCGCCGTCCTGCATGGCGACCGGCTCACCCACAGTGGTGGCTTTGACGAATTCGTCGTTTTCTTCCCGGGCGTAGGCGGCTTGCAGCGCCTCGACACCGGTGGCAAAGTGATGTTCGGCCCGGCCCTGGGTCAGCAAATCATAGGCGTTTTGTACCCGATCCCAGCGATTATCCCTGTCCATGGCGAAGTAGCGACCAACGATGGAAGCCAGGCGACCCTTGCCCAGAGTGGCAAACAGGGTGTCGAAACGTTCGATGGACGCTTGCGCGGAGCGGGGGGCAACGTCCCGCCCATCAAGAAAACCATGCAGGTAGATGCGTTCGGCACCACGCTCGGCGGCCATCCGGACCATGGCGGCGATCTGGTCTTCATGGCTGTGTACGCCACCGGCCGATAGCAGACCCATGATATGCACGGCCTTGCCCTGACCGACGGCGCCGTCCACGGCGGCAGTCAGTACCGGATTGGTGAAGAAATCCCCGTTTTCGATGGCTTTGTCGATGCGGGTCAAGTCCTGATAGACGATGCGACCGGCACCGATGTTGACGTGGCCCACCTCGGAATTGCCCATCTGGCCATCGGGCAAACCCACATCGTGTCCGGAGGTGGAAATCAGCATGGAAGGGCAGTTCTTCATCAGGCCGTCGAGCACCGGGGTGCGTGCGGTGTGAATGGCGTTATGTTCCGTTTTTTCACTATATCCCCAGCCATCCATAATGATGAGAACCAGGGGCTTTTTGGTCGAGTTCATAGTGTAAACCTATGTTGTTATTTGAAAGTTGAGGTCGAAGAGGCCGAAACTCTCGCCATGTTACTACAGTTGCCGATTTGGGCTCCAGCCGAAGGCCGACGGCAGTTCCGGTGGAGAGAAAGGTGGAGAGGCGATTGGACTCGGGCTGCTGTTATTTGCCGATGCCACATGTATACTCGGGCTTTTCCGTATTTTGACTCGAAAGAAGTAACATTATGCAAGAGTACCTCGATTTTGCCGCCCGTCACCCTATGCTGGCCATGGTCTGGTTGGGCCTGGTAGCCGTGATCATCTATATGACCCTGATGTCCAAACTGACCAAGGTGCAGATAGTCGCCTCCCAGCAAGCGGTGCTGCTTATCAACAAGCAGAACGCCGCGGTGGTGGATGTGCGTACCGCAGAGGAGTTCCGCAAGGGACATATTGCCGGTGCCATCAACGTGCCTGCCGCTCAGCTCAAGGCCAACAACCTGAACCTGATAGAAAAGTATCAGGACAAGCCGTTGGTACTGGTGTGCGAAACCGGCATGACCACCAGTGGTGTCGGTCGCCTGTTGACCAAGGCTGGCTTCAAACAGATTCACGCCCTGCGTGGCGGCATGGCAGACTGGCGCACCCAGAACCTGCCGGTAACCAAACGTTAATCTTTCAACCCAATAAATAAGGATATCTCCATGGCTGAAGAAGCAAATGGCGCCAACACCGAGGCCCAGCAACAGGTTGAATTTCAGATCCAGCGTATCTATCTGAAGGACGTGTCTTTCGAAGCGCCGTCCACGCCACTGGTATTCCAGAAAGAATGGAAGCCGGAAGTAAAGCTGGACCTGGATACCAAGAGCGCCCGTCTGGGTGACAACGTATTCGAAGTGGTACTAACCCTGACCGTGACCTGCCACATGGGCGAGGGCGAAACCGCCTATCTGTGTGAAATTCAGCAGGCCGGTATCTTCACCATCGGCAACATGGCCGAACCGCAGTTGGCCCACTGCCTGGGTGCCTTCTGCCCTAACATCCTGTTCCCCTATGCCCGTGAAACTGTGGGTAGCCTGGTGGGCCGCGGTTCCTTCCCGCAGCTGAACCTGGCACCGGTTAACTTCGATGCCCTGTTTGCCGCGCACGTACAGCGCGCCCAGCAACAGCAGGCGGATGCCTGATGCATAAGGATGCCGCCATCTCGGTTCTGGGTGCCGGCTCCTATGGTACGGCACTGGCCATTGCCATCTCGCGTAATGGCCACCGGACCCTGCTGTGGAGCCACAGGCCCGAGCAGGTGGCCACCCTGGCCGCCGAGCGTTGCAACAAGGTCTTTCTGCCCGATGCCACTTTTCCCGACAGCCTGTGCCCGGCAGCCAGTCTGGAGCAGGTGGTGCAGGCCAGTCGCGATCTGCTGATTGTGGTGCCCAGCCATGTGTTTGCCGATGTGCTGAAACAGATAAAGCCGTTTTTGCGTAAAGACAGCCGCGTTGCCTGGGCCACCAAGGGTCTGGATCCGACCACCGGCAGCCTGTTGCAGGACGTGGCCCGTGACATTCTGGGTGACCAGATCCCGTTGGCGGTGCTGTCGGGCCCCACTTTCGCCAAAGAGCTGGCCATGGGGCTGCCCACCGCCATTTCGCTGGCCTCGACCGACGGCGATTTTGCCAGATATCTGGCTGATCTGGTGCACTGTGATCGCTCGTTCCGGGTTTATCTCAACGACGACATGGTGGGGCTGCAGCTGGGCGGGGCGGTGAAAAACGTCATCGCCATCGGCGCTGGCCTGGCCGATGGCCTGGGCTTCGGTGCCAATGCCCGTACCGCGCTTATCACCCGTGGTCTGGTGGAGCTGCAGCGCCTGGGTGTGGCGCTGGGCGCCAGACAGGAAACCTTCATGGGCATGGCCGGGCTGGGTGATCTGGTGCTGACCTGCACCGACAATCAGTCGCGCAACCGCCGTTTTGGTCTGGCCCTGGGCCGGGGAGAGGACGTGCAGGCTGCGATGGCCGAAATTGGTCAGGTGGTGGAAGGCTATCGCAATGCCGCCGAAGTGCATCAGCTGGCGGCTCGTTATAGCGTGGAAATGCCCATCAGCGAGCAGGTCTATCAGGTGCTGTATCAGGGCAAGAATGCCAGGGAAGCGGCCATTTCCCTGCTGAGCCGGGATCGCAAGGCGGAATAATACCAAACAGATTAAATAACTGATCTATTTGGTGGCTCTGTAAAGGTCGGATAAATGGCCTGCTCCTCCGACACGCCGTGAATACTTCCATGTAGGCTCCGCCGCGCCATCCTTGGCGCGGAGGGTCGGCGGAGCAGATCCCTTTATCCTCCCTGATGCCAGGGAGTTACCTGTTGGCACCGTCTACAGATAACTCTGAGCTCAGATTTAAAATAATGATCAGATCTTTCTTCAAATGGGTATAACTCGCCGAAGCTGCGCACAAAAAAGGGAGCCATAATGGCTCCCTTTTTACTACCCGAGTGGTGAACTCAGTAGTAGGAGTGCTCGCCGCGCTCATGATCGGTGGCATCGCGCACGCCGGTAATTTCGCCGGAAAACAGTTCGAGCAACTGCTTTTCGATGCCATCTTTCAGTGTGACATCAATCATGGAACAGCCGTTACAGCCGCCGCCGAACTGCAGAATGGCCAAGCCATCCGGCGTGATTTCGGTCAGTACCACCTTGCCGCCGTGGCTGGCCAGCCCCGGGTTGATCTGAGACTGCAGCACATACTCGACCCGATCCGCCAGCGGTGCATCTTCCGGCACCTTGGCCATCTTGGCGTTGGGTGCTTTAAGGGTGAGCTGAGAGCCCATCTGGTCGCTGACAAAATCGATTTCGGCGGCGTCCAGGAAAGAGACGCTCTGCTGATCCACGACCGCCTCAAAACCCTCGAACGGCAGATGCATATCGTCATTATCGACGGCATCGGGCGGACAATAAGAAACGCCGCATTCGGCGTTGGGAGTGCCCGGGTTAACCACAAACACCCGAATATTGGTGCCTTCCGGCTGTTGCGACAACAGTTTGCGGAAATGTTCCTGGGCGGTTTCGGAAATCGTAATCATCGCTATCCTCGTAAACCTGACTAAAAAACTCAACTTTTATCATACTCTTGTTGCCGTCGCTTGAATAGTCGTCAGTGTTCAAGAGTCCGGCAGGTGGCCCACACTTCCACCCGGGTGACGCCCTGTGCATGTAACAGCCTGGTCAGCTCCATCATGGTGGTGCCTGTGGTGATCACATCGTCCAGCAGTGCCACATGGCGGTACGCCACGGGCCGGGCGCTGAAAGCGCCGTGCAGATTCTTCCGCCGTTGGCGGCGATTGAGATGGGTCTGGGAAGCGGTGGAGCGAAGCCGCCGCAAGGTTCGGGTATCCACCGGTATATCCAGTACCTCCTGCAGGCCACGGGCGATTTCGGTGGCCTGGTTATAGCCTCGGCGCAGCTGTCGCCACCAGTGCAGGGGCACCGGCAGAATGGCCTCCGGATAGGGAGGCTCCAGTCGCCGGGCCAGCAGCTGGCCGAGCAGGCGACCGTTCAGCGCCCGCTGATGATATTTGAGGTCGTGGATCAGGCGAGGGTAAGGCGACTCGAAGTCGGCCAACACCTGCATCCGTTGCCAGGGCGGCGGTCGGCGCTGGCATTGGCCGCAGTGAGCATCTTCCACCGCCAGCGGAAAGGCGCATTGCGGACAGGGGCGTTCCAGCAGCGGCAGTTCGTCCCGGCACTGGCGGCAGATCAGCGCCTGCTGTTCGCAGTCGTGCCGACACAGCAGGCACTGTCCCCACCAGAGAGCGCCGGATTGTAAGCGGGCGGTCAGC
>NZ_MPZM01000054.1 GCF_002936955.1 Oceanisphaera arctica
GGGAGGCTGGTCAGGGCCTTGGGCAGATCGCCGCCCGCCTGCCATTCCACCTGACCGACGGGCAGGGCGAATTCCCGCAGGTAGCAGTTCAGCAGGCAGCCAATGGCCTGATGTTCGGCCAGCCCCTAGCAGGGGATCACTTAAGCGGTGGGTTGAGATGAGTTGGGTGTCCATCGGTGCGCGTCTCCATGGTGAAAAAATTGAGTAACAGCAGGCCGCCGGCACAGGCCAGAGCGGCGGCGACAAAGGGGGTGTGGGGGCCGAACCCGGCGCTGAGCCAGGCAGCCACCAGGCCGCCCAGTACGCCTGCGGCTTTGCCCACCGCGTCCAGCTTGCCGAACCAGCGACCGGCGTTGTGGCTGCGGGTCAGCCGACCGATCAGCGGATTCATCCCCTGAAAGCCGAGCCAGATACCCAGTCCGAACAGCAGGCGAGCCGCCAGCAGGGCCGGCAGGCTGTGCAGCTGAAACTGCCACAGGCAGGCCAGCAGCTGCAGCGCCAGCCCCCAGGCCAGAGCCGGCCGCCAGCCAAGTTGCAGGCGGTGCGCCAGTGGCTGTGCGAGCAGGTAAACCAGGTGCGGCAGGCTGTAGATCAGGCCGATCAGCGCCGGCTCGGCGATCAGGTCCTCGGCATAGGGCAGAAAATAGGGAAAGGTGGCGACCATGGCGAAGAAAAAGAGAAACTGCAGCCCCATGGCGGCCCACAGCCAATGGCTGGGGACGGCGTTATCGCCGGTGCTGGAAGCCGCTGTCGTTACCGACTGGCCTTCCCCGGGCAGCTTCAGCGCCAGTCCCAGCGCCAGCAACGGCAGCAGGGCCAGCCACAGATAGAGCTGGCGCACCGAAAAGGCGTCGGCCAGAAGACCGAGTCCGACGGGAGCGCAAACCAGCGCCAGGCGGGCGGTGAACTGAGTCCAGCCAAGGGCGTGGGCCAGCTGCTCCCGACTCAGATTGACTGCCAGGTAGCCGTTGGCGGCAGCCAGAGTGCCGCCGAACAGCCCTTGCAGCATCAACGCCAGGGTGAACCAGCTTAAAGACGGCGCCATTCCAGCCAGCAGGAAGGCCAGACTCAGTCCGGCCAGAGCCCGCAGCAGCGAGACCCGGCGGCCGAAATGGTCGGCGAACCGCCCCCATAGGGGGGCGGATAGGGCGGTAAGCACGGCGGGCAGGCTGTACAGCACGCCGACCCAGGGGCTGGTCTGGGCCAGTCCGAACTCGGCCACCAGGCGGGGCATGAACAGCGGCATGCCGAGCACGGTAAAGGCCGCTAGAAAGTGGCAGGCCAGCACGGCGGGAAGCAGTCGGTTCATGTGTCTCCCCGGAGGAAATTGGGTCCAGACAGGCCGTAAAATTTGTTAATATCCGCCGCCCCCGAGCCCTGTTTGCTGAGCAGGCTGCCGCTTTGCAATAGGTACTTGACGTACTGATGCTCGGCGTTGAACAGCAGGGCTTCGGCCAGTCGGGTGTCCAGTCCTTCTCGGTGCAGGGCATCCAGCTCCCGGCGCAGGCTCAGGCGAAGCACTCGATAGCCGGCTTCCCTGTTCAGCCATCCCTGTTCGGCCAGCCCTTCGAGTACGGCAGCCAGATCCAGCTGCAGGGTGATGGTGGTGAACATCTGGCCCAGAGCCAGTTCATCGTCGACCAGGATGCGGGCGTCTTTCAGCTCGTCGAGCTGGTCGGCCAACTCCGGGCAGGCATGGTTGAAGCGTGTCGGCCACAGCCGGGCGGCGTCGTTGTCTTTCATCACCAGACTCAGGGGCTGGTTCGGGGTGATAGACAGCACCGCATTCTGCTGGTTCGACTCCAGGGCGATACCGTACTTCAGCCACAGTCGCAGATGCACCTCGGCCATCAGCGCGCAGTACTGCTGCCACCAGTCCTCCAGCCCAAGGCCACCCTGCTGCGTCAGCAGGCCGGCGATATAGGGACGGCCGTCGGGCAGGGGGCTGCACAGGGCGGCCACCGGCACCAGGGTTTCGTCGGGCTCAAATTCCGGGTAGCGGCGCAGCAGGAAAGCATAGAGTTTGTCATCACCCAGATGACCGGCTACCGATTCGTCCACATGGCGATAACGGCCCTGCAGCCGTTCGTCTTGTTGCTCCAGTCGGGTCAGGCACTGGGCGAACCAGTGACCGTCGTACAGGGTACTGGGCTTGATCAGGCGAATGTTTTTCTGCCCCAGAGTGGCCATGTCCAGCGGCACCTTGAGGTGCTCGGTGGGGTGGTCTTTCAGGGCCAGGGTGCGGACCGACAGGGTCGGCACCACCGGCAGAAAGGTTTCGGGGGCAGGCAGGGCATCGGCGGGCATGGGGCCCAGTTGTTGCCAGGTAAGCGGATGCACCGGCAGCAGCACATGGCTGTGGGCCAGACTAGCGGCCAGCCCCACTTGTTCGACATCGGGCCACCAGTCCGGCAGGGGGCCGGTTAGCGTCACCCGGGCGGCAGGCAGCGCCAGCCAGTTCAGCTCGAACACGGGAGCGAACTCGGGGGCATAGGCCCTGAGTTGCTCCCGGCTGAAGCCGAACTTGGCCCGGGCGGTCGGGTAGTAGGGATGATCTAGAAAGCTGGCCAGCTGGTCCGCGTGCAACAGCCGCTCTCCCCAGTTTGTGCCGAAATAGGCCAGCTCCTCGGCCTGCTCGGCAAAGGACTGACGACACAGCTCGCCCTGTTCGACGGCGGCATCGGCCTCTTCCATGTAGGACTGGTAGAGAGCCTGCTCGTCTGGCTCCAGTCCGGCCATCAGCCGGCCGAGCCAGGCGCGGTGGCCGGACTCCTGCCGCCACTGGCCCTCAGACCGGTAAAACCAGTGACTGGCGGTGGCACGCAGGGGCTGCATATAGTCGCACTCCGCCACCGGCAGGCGCAGGGGCGTGCCCAGATGATCGAGCTCGAGCCAGAGTTGACCGTCCCGTTCAAGGCTCCGGCCCTGGCTGCGGATCTGGCGGACATCTTCCCGCAGGCAGGCATCCATGATGCGCCGGCAGATGCGTTGCTGTTCTGTCATCAGTTGATCTCCCAGTGGATGGCGGTCATGGCGTCCTGATGCAGCAGCTTCAGTGCCTCGGCCGTGTCGGCCTGCAGATAGATCACGCCCAGGTAGTCTTTGTTGGAGTGGCTCAGTAGCAGTTTGTCACCCTGCTGGCAGAGGGCGGTGTAGCTCAGTCCGGGCAGAGAGGGCGGGGTAGGTGCTAGGAGAAGCAGGCCGCTGCGTTCGGCGACCAGATACCGGATCAGTGCCTGCCGGGTCGAGGGCGTGATGGCTGGCAAAGGCTGGCCCAGGTGCAGTCGGAGTATGGGTTCGAACCAGCCGCCGGGCAGCAACTGGTCCAGCAGGAACTCGCGACCATCGCCGATGCTGCGGTAATTGATCTCCACCAGCACAGGGCCTTTTGCGGTGAGGATAAACTCGCTGTGGCAAACGCCCAGGCCGACCCCGAAGCGGCGAATCTGCTCCAGCGCCTGCTGTTGCCAGGCCAGGCTTACCGGTCCCTGCCAGCGGGCGTCGGTCTCGATAAAGTGGGGCGGTGCGGACAGTCCGACATCGAAGCCGCCGATGGCCACCAGATCGTGGCCGTCGCCCAGGGTCTCCAGGGTGAACAGGGGGCCTTCCATAAACTGTTCCAGCAGCAAAGGCACCGAAGAGGCACGCTCGGCCAGCAGGGTGGCCAGCTCATGCTGGCTGTCGACCCGGCACACATCGAGGGAGGCCACGCCCTGACTGGGCTTGATCACCAAAGGATAGGGCCAGTCGGTTTGGGGGGTTGCACCGGGTTGCAGCTGATGGGACCAGACGCTGGGCAGGCTCAGGCTGGTCAGCCGTTCCCGCATACGCAGCTTGTCCTTGGCCCGGTAGCACACCTGCCAGTCCTTGGCCGGTAAATCCAGGGCGCGGGCGACGATGGCAGCGGCGGTTTGCAGGTGATCGCTGTTGGAGAACAGGGCGGCAGGACGGATGGCCTGCTCGGTCAGCAGATCCAGTATCGCCAGCGGATTGAACACGTCGCACTCCAGAATGCGCACCTCGGTCAGGCGCTCCCGGTGCGCCAGCCCCTGGTCGGTGACCAGTATCACCTCATGCCCGAGGCGGCGGGCGGCGGGAATGAAGCCGTCGATGACGGCCGGGTTGACCACATGGGTCAGGATCACGATGGGGGATTGCATAATTGTCCTCAGGTTCAGGGAATACGGGTCACGAGTGATGGCGGAGAAAGTTGGTTTGCAAGCCAACCTCTTCTGTTAGCCGCTCGGTATCAGGTCAGCATTCAGATGTCCTGGCGAAGGGCGAACAGCCGGTCGGCGAGGGCGCGGAACAGGTAGCCCCTGTCTTCCCCCGCCAGCCAGGTGGTAATGCCGGCCTGACGCCAGCGGGCGGTCTGCTCCGGACTGCGCGGGTTGGCACAGAAGGGCACGCCGGCATCCAGGCATTGGGCCGCCAGTTGTCCGATGGCCTGTTCCACCTGCGGATGCTGGGGGGAGGGCCCCAGCCCCATGTTCAGCGCCAGATCCAGGGCGCCTTCCAGCACCATGTCGACGCCGTCGAGCGCCAGTATCCCGGGCAGGGCGTCTATACCGGCCCGGGATTCGATCATTGGCACCACCATGATGTTGTCGTTGGCGAGCCGGATGTACTCGTCGAGGGGGAGGGTGCCGAAACCGGTGATGGGGCCGCCGGTGATGCCGCGACAGCCCAGCGGCGGAAAACGACAGGCGGTGATGGCCCGGGCAACGGTGTCGGCACTGTCTGCCTGGGGCAGCACTATGCCGCGGGCGCCGGCGTCCAGCAGTCGGCCAATCAGCTTGGCGTCGACTCCGGGTACCCGCACCAGCGGGGTGCAGCCGGTCAGCAGCACCGCCTGCAGGCTGTGACGCAGGGTTTCTTCCGACACCAGCAGATGTTCCATATCCAGGATCACGAAGTCATAGCCGGCACGACCAATCATCTCGGCCAGCCAGGGGCCAGGCACGGAATTGAGCAGTCCGTAGACGGGCTTGCCTTGACGCAGGCGGGTTTTTAACGGGTTGATGGTCAGCATGTGGTTAGTCGTTCATTGAATTTGAATGCAAATTATTATTATTTGTATGTGAGTGCAACCATGAGTTTTGTGGGTGAATTACAGAAGATGACGGGTGGCGTGAACGGTGGGGAGCCGTGTTCTTGATGGCATTCGCTGTCAGCGAGGCAGATAAAAAGTTCAATTTTTTTATTGAAAAAGTAAACCCAATAAAAAATAATACACAAACATCAATCATTATCATTTAGGTTTGTTTTATGGGTTTTGCAGGGGAAGTGAATCGCGCCACCGGTTTCAGCCGTCGTCCGTTAAGTATCCTGGTCAGCCTGGCGCTGATGCCGGCCATGCCGCTGGTCGCCGCCGAGGCTGTGGCCACCAGCCAGCTGGAGCAGGTGGTGGTGGAGGGCGACTGGCTGGGCACCCCGACCAAAGAAAACGCCAAAACCTACACCGGGGCCCGTAACGTGGTGGAGAGCGAAGAACTGCACGAACGCGGTGCCCTCAACCTGGAAGATGCCCTGCGCCAGGTGCCCGGTATTCAGGTGCTGGACGAAACAGGTACCGGCATATTGCCCAATATCGGGGTGCGCGGCCTGAACCCGCTGCGCAGCGAGCGGGTGCAACTGCTGGTAGACGGCTACCCCGTTGCTATCGGCCCCTATACCAATGTGGGGGTGTCGCTGTTTCCGGTGACCCTGCCCAGCCTGGAGGCGGTGGATATGGTCCGTGGCGGCGCCGCCGTACACTATGGTCCCAACAACGTGGGCGGTGTGCTCAACCTGGTCACCAAGCCGATACCCAACCAGATGGAGCAGACCCTGCGCGAGCGGCTGCTGATCGCCGAGGACACCGGCCACGTCATGACCGATACCTACTACCGGGCCGGCGGCTTCGTCACCGACAACCTGGGCCTGCAGTTTCAGGCCAACCTGCAGAAGGGCAACGGCTTTCGCGATCACTCCGACACACAAGTGCAGAACTATATCTTCGATGTCGACTACTTCGCGGACGACATCAACGAGTTCAAGGCCCAGCTGCAGTATTACGACGTGACCGCCGATCTGCCCGGCGCCCTGAGCCCCACCGCTTACCAGGCCAACCGCAACCAGTCTCAACGGCCTCATGACGGCTATAATGCCGATATGTGGCGCACCAACCTGACCTGGATCCACACCCCGGCCGATGATCTGGAGTTCGAGTGGCGCAACTTCGCCCATAGAGCGGACAGGACCTTCTTCTTCGGTCAGGATCTGACATCAGGGGGCAACTGGGCCGATCCAGAGGCCAATGCCAGCCATGTGGCCGATTCACCCCGCATCTTTAACGTTTATGGCACAGAGCCTAGAGTCACCAAGCAGCTGGCCAATCACACCCTGATGTTGGGCGGCCGCTATGTACGGGAAGAGGTCGAGTTTGACGTCAACCGTCTGGAACTGGCCGACGGCAGTTACAATGATCAGGTACGGGACTGGGAATTCGCCACCAACGCCTACGCCGCTTATGTCAGTGATACAGTGCGTGTGATGGATGACCGCCTGGCCATCACCCCCGGTATCCGTTACGAAGAAGTACGCACCGATTACCGGGATGACAATTCCGGCGCCATCAGCGACAACCATACCTCCGCATGGCTGCCCGGCCTGACTTTGGGCCTGCAGGCTACCGACGAAGTGTTCCTGTTCGCCAATGCCCAGCGCTCCCTGGTGCCGGTGCAGACCGCTCAGGTGATCCGTGAGGGCGCCGTGGCCAACGAAACCGCCTGGAACTACGAGCTGGGCGCGCGCTGGCAGCCGACCGACAGCCTGCAGACCACCACCACCCTGTTCCGCATCGATTACGAGGATCAGATCCAGTACAACAAGGCGCAAAGTGTTTATGAAAACCTGGGTGAGACCCGTCAGCAGGGCATAGAGCTGGAGGGACGCTGGCAGGCGACTGATGAGCTGGCGCTGGGACTGGGTTATACCCTGCTCGAGAGCGAACAACGGACCGGTGCCAACCGGGGCAAGGCTCTACCCAACGCGCCGCGTCACCACATCAGTGCCGATGCCACTTACAAGACCGGACTGTGGACCGCCAGTGCCAGCGCGCTCTATGCCAGTGCGAGCTTCAGCGATGCGGATAATACCGTCATCGAAACTCCCGATGGCAGCGCCGGTGAACTACCGTCCTATACCCTGGTCAACAGCCGTCTGGGTCGGGACATTCCGCTCGGCAACGACATGACCCTGAATGTGGGCTTGGGCGTCAACAACCTGCTGGATGACGATGCCTATTTCCGTGGCGCCGACGTCAGCCCGGTCGGTCGTGTACCCATGCCCGGCCGTACCTACATGCTGGAAGGCCAGCTGAGCTTCTAAGGCCCATCCTTTTCTGCCTATCACCCCAGGGCCTTCGGGCCCTGTTTTTTTATCCAGTATTCCCATGCTACACTCGCCGCCTTTCTCAGCCGGGGATGTAGTCGATGGCGGATTTCAGAACTCATATTAAGGTGGCCTCGGTGGCCAGCGGCCTGTTGGCGGGCGCCATGGCCTGGGCCCAGCTGGTGACCCTGCCCGAAGCGGGCCTGCTGTGGCTGGCCGGCAGCTTGGGCGGGATTATGCCGGACATAGACGCCGACTCTTCTCGCTCCATCCGTATCATCTTTCGCCTGTTCGGCATTCTCGGCACCATGCTGGCGCTGCTCTATGGCCGACAATATTTGCCGCTTGTCGATACCCTGGTATTGGGGGCGGGGGCCTATGTGCTGGTGCGTTATCCCCTGTGCTGGGCCTTTGCCCGCTTTACCGTGCATCGGGGCACCCTGCATTCGCTGCTGGCCAATCTGGTGTTTGCCGGTGGTGGAGTGGTGATTAGCAGCCAGTTGTTCCGGCTGCCGGCCGAGCTGGCCTGGCAGGTGGGTATTTTCGTGTTTATCGGCGCCATGATCCACCTGTTGCTGGATGAGCTATACAGCATCGATCTGGAAGGGCGGCGGCTCAAGAAGTCTTTTGGCACCGCGCTGAAAATCACCGAATGGCGCTCTCCGCTGGCCAACCTGTTGTTGTTGTCTCTGTTGGCGGGCTGCTGGTGGCTGGCACCCGCTACGCCCTCTTTACTGGTGGTGCTGCAGCGGCTATTGCCGCTTTCTCACATCTGATAAGATAGCGCCGCCGGCAGCCTCGCCTTTCCATATAAATACAATAACCCGGCGGCGGTGTTTGGCAGCGCTTCAACACTCCACACACAGGACATACGCGATGAGTCTCGCAGACAAGGTATTGGCCGTTAACAACGACCTTCCGATCCGTACCCAGCAACCGGTGCACAGTGGCAAGGTGCGCTCTGTTTACTGGCTGACCGAAGAAGACAGCCGCCGGCTGATCCAGGAAAAAGGCTATGACGTGGCCGCCGATGCGCCCCTGGCCATCATGGTGATCAGCGATCGCATCTCAGCGTTCGACTGCATCTGGCACGGCGAGGGCGGCATGCAGGGCGTGCCCGGCAAGGGCGCGGCGCTCAACGCCATTTCCAACCACTGGTTCAAGATGTTCCGCGAGCAGGGCTTGGCCGATAGCCATATTCTGGATATCCCTCATCCCTTCGTGTGGATAGTGCAGAAGGCGACCCCGGTGAAGATCGAGGCCATCTGCCGCCAGTACATTACCGGCTCCATGTGGCGCAGCTATGCCAAGGGTGAACGCGAGTTTTGCGGTATCCGCCTGCCGGATGGCCTGCAAAAGGACCAGAAGCTGCCCGAGTTGCTGATGACCCCCTCCACCAAGGGCATTCTCAAGGGCATTCCCGGCGTGCCGGAGGCGGACGACGTCAACATCACCCGCCAGAATATCGAAGACAACTTCGCCGCCTTCAACTTTCGCAGCCCGGACGATATCGCCCGTTACGAGTGTCTGCTGAAGGAAGGTTTCGACGTGATAAGCCAGGAGCTGGCCAAAATCGATCAGGTGTTTGTCGATACCAAGTTCGAGTTCGGTTACGTCTGTGACGCGGCAGGTACCGAGAAGCTGATTTATATGGACGAAGTGGGTACGCCCGACTCGTCCCGTATCTGGGACGGCCCGGCCTATCGCGAAGGGCGTATCGTGGAAAATTCGAAAGAAGACTTCCGCCAGCTGTTGCTCAATCATTTCCCGGATCCGGATATTCTGCTCAATAAAGAGCGGATGCCCGAGCGGGAAGCGCTGGCACGCGATAATGCCTTGCCGGTCGAGGTATTGATGGATATCTCCCGTACCTACGTGGGTATCGCCGAGAAGGTTACCGGTCAGAAACTGGAATTGTCCGATAATCCCAAGGCGGATATCATCGCGATATTGCGGGACCAGTACGGTCTGATTGATTAAATAAAAAACCCGGGACTTTCCCGGGTTTTTATTAGTGTCTATGTCCGGGAACGATCAATAAATTGACTAAATTGTCAGTTCCTTCGAATTGGCGGAGCCGCTTCACCAGCCGGTAGATTCGATACTGATAGCCCAGCCTATTCACAAACTAAAAAACCCGGGAAATCCCGGGTTTTTCGGTTATCTGTGGTGAAAATGCGGTTTAACGGGTGCCGAATACCACTATGGTCTTGCCGTGGGCGGAGATCAGATTCTGCTCTTCCAGCATCTTCAGAATACGGCCGACGGTTTCCCGGGAGCAGCCTACGATCTGGCCGATTTCCTGACGGGTGATCTTGATCTGCATGCCGTCCGGGTGGGTCATTGCATCCGGCTGACGGGCCAGACTGAGCAGGGTTTCTGCGATGCGACCGGTCACGTCCAGGAAGGCCAGATCGCCTACCTTCTGACTGGTGGTTTGCAGTCGCTCGGCCATCTGGGCCGACAGGCGCAACAGGATTTCCGGGTTCACCTGGATCAGCTGGCGAAACTTTTTGTAGGAAATCTCGGCCACTTCGCAGGGAGATTTGGCACGAACCCAGGCGGTTCGCAGTGGATTATCTGTTTCTTCAAACAGCCCCAGCTCACCAATAAAGTCACCCTGGTTCAGATAAGACAGGATCATTTCCTTGCCGTCTTCATCTTTTATCAGCACGGAAACCGAACCCTTGACGATGTAATACAGGGTTTCGGCTCTCTCACCCGCATGGATAAGAGAGCTTTTTGCCGGATATTTATGAATATGGCAATGTGACAAAAACCATTCCAGGGTCGGATCACTTTGGGGCTTGCCAATAACCATGGACTTTCCTCTTGATTGACTCGGGCTGAACGCCTGGCGAGCAGGCTGCCTTGCCTAATTGCGTAGATAATTCGCTAGCATAAAAGGCTTGTGCCTCGCCATCAAGAGCCTTGAGGCTTTTATCCCGCTCGTCGGCGCCGGAGTGATAAGCTAATATGCGATTTTTCAGTGAGGAGATGTTATGAAAGCCAAGGTAACCTGGTTGGAAGGAATGTGTTTTGAGGGCTTATCCGAGTCCGGTCACAAGATGGTGCTGGACGGTACCAATCCGGGCAAAGGGGCCAGCCCGATGGAAGCGGTACTACTGGGCGCCGGTGGCTGCAGCGCCATCGATGTGGTGTCCATTCTGGAAAAGGGGCGTCAGCAGGTCACCGGCTGTGAAGTGGAGCTGGACGCAGACCGTGCCGAAAACCCGCCCCGGGTCTTTACCGCCATTCGCCTGCATTTTGTAGTCACCGGCCAGGGTCTGGCCGAGAAGCAGGTGGCCCGAGCCGTCGAGCTGTCGATGGACAAGTACTGCTCTGTGATGAAAATGCTGGAAAAGGCGGTCACCGTCGAGTCTTCCTTTGAAATCCGCAACGCCTGAGCAGGCCGCAGCCTTGCCGGGGGGCATGACAATACCAGAGCATTCCGGGAAGTCGGCTTGCTACATAAAGAGGTAACAGGGTTACCTCTTCCGACACGCTTCAAGTACATCCATGTGACGCTCAGCACATGACGTCCGACCGCCATGGAAGGCGGGAGTGCCAGCATTGCAGGAGCCTTTGCTGGCCCTGTCATGTGACGGCCGGCTGAGGCAATCCCTGTTTCCTCTTTCATGACTCGGAGCTGTCTGTTGGCATCGTCTGCAGGCAACTCGATATTCCAGAAGAGGCAACAGAGAACGATTCCCACGACCATGAAATGCCAGGGATGGCATTTCTGAGCCCCCAAGGATGGGTTTATGGCGCGTCGAGGGAGGCGGCTGTGTTGCCTCTGAAGTCGGAGTGCTAAATATAACCAGATACTTAAAACAATAGGTATTAACGGATCTTGCCGGTTTCCAGCAGCTGTTCGAGCATGGGGCGCAGGATCAGCTCCATGACGAAACCCATCTTGCCGCCGGGCACCACTATGGTGTTGCGTCGGGACATGAAAGATCCGTCGATCATCGCCAGCAGATAGGGAAAGTCCACGTTCTTTATGCCGCGAAAGCGGATCACCATCATGCTCTCGTCCGCGCTGGGGATCACCTTGGCGCTGAACGGGTTGGAGGTATCCACTGTCGGCACCCGCTGAAAGTTGATATGGGTGCGGGAAAACTGGGGCGTGATGAAATTGATGTAGTCTTCCATCGAGCGGACGATGGAGTCGGTCACCGCCTCCCGGGAGTGGCCGCGCTCGGCGGTGTCGCGGATCAGCTTCTGGATCCACTCCAGGTTGACGATGGGCACCATGCCGATCAGCAGATCCACATGTTGCGCCACATTCTGATCGTCGGTAACCACGCCGCCGTGCAGACCCTCGTAAAACAGCAGGTTGGTGTCTTCCGGCAGCTGTTGCCAGGGGGTAAAGGTACCGGGCATCTGATTGAAGGGCACTGCCTCGTCGAAGGTGTGCAGGTAACGACGAAACTGGCCTGTGCCGGTGTTGCCATACTCCTTGAAAAAGTGCTCAAGTAGTTCGAAGTCGTTGGCTTCCGGTCCGAAATAGCTGATATGTCTGCCTTGCTCCCGAGCCCGGCGAATTGCCACGTCCATCTCCGGGCGAGTATAGCGGTGAAAGCTGTCGCCTTCGAGCATGGCGGCCTTGACCCCCAGCTGGGCGAACATGGACTGGAATACCTCGGTCGAGGTTGAAGTGCCGGCACCCGAGGAACCGGTCACCGCTATAATGGGGTGCTTGGCAGACATAACGAACCCTGAAAATGATTAAACTGTGAATGTTTATACGCAGTGGGCCGGGGGCAGGTCAAGGTTTGTTACGGAACTGTGCCGCCGGTACTATGTGAACGCTCTCGTGCAGTTCACTATACACTATGACGGCTTCCCCACACTTAAGTTGTTGTTTAACTTGTATAACTTTTTCACTTAACGATATGTCCTGCTCACCGTATTCGGTACCTTCCTGCAGTACGAATTGTTCGATCAGGTTATTGAGCGTGTCTTCGCCCAATTCGGTAAATGGAATAATCATGCTTTCTCCTGATAAGGGGGCCATTGTCCGGCGAGCCACTGTTTTTCCAGCCACTGTTTTTCTAGCCATTGGGGAACCCGCTGTTCCAGCCAGTAGAGAGGGCGCCAGGGCTGGCCATGCATAAAGCCGACATGGCCACCGGTGCGGCTCAGTTCATAGGTGATCGCCGGCGGCAGCTCGCTGGCGTCGGGGATTACCGCATCGTTCATGAAGGGATCGTCGGCGGCGTGGATAACGAGCGTCGGGGTGCTGATACCCGAAAGTTTATAAAGACCGGAGCAGCGTCGATAATAATCCTCGGCGTCGTTAAAACCGTGTATCGGCGCCGTGATCTTGTCATCGAACTCGCGCAGGCTGTGGATCCGGGCGAGATTGCCCTGCCATCGATGATGCGGATGACGCCGTAGTCGTTGCTGCCAGTTGAACTTCATTCGGTTGAGCAGGTAACGCTGATAGAAGCGGGAAAAGCCCGAGTTGATACGATCGGCGCAGGCCGACAGTTGCAGCGGGGCCGAAATGACCACGGCGGCGCACAAGGGATGACGCTTGTGCTCGGCAAGATAGTTGATCAGCATGTTGCCGCCGATGGCCGCCATGGGCCGTTCCGGATAGCGCTGGCGCAACAGTTCCAGCACATAATGAGGATCTTCGATAGCGCCGGAATGATAGGCCTGCAGGTAGCGGTTGGGTTCGCCGCTGCAACCGCGAAAGTGCATCAGCACCGGCTGCCAGCCCTTCCGGTGCAGGGCCGCCATCATGCCCCTGGCATAATGGGACTCGACACAGCCTTCCAGCCCATGAAACAGCAGCACCAGCGGCCGGTGTTCATCCAGTACCGGCAGTGCCCAGGCCAGATCGACAAAGTCCCCGTCCGGCAGCTCCAGACGCTCGCGACGGGTGTCGATGCGCGTGCGATGCAGGTACTTGGCCATAATGGTCTGCACATGCGGATTGCGGGCCCACCAGGGGGAATGGAATCGGCTGGGGTGAATCATAGTTTCCTGCTATTACACTGGGTGGGCATGCCACCGGGACGGTATTGATGTCGATAAAACCATGAGCCGATAAAATACTGGGCGCCGCGCAGAAAATCGAGTAAAACAAGATTCTTCACCGTTATTTGACCGGTACATTATGGATCTCGCCCTGCTCGGCTCTGCAGCCGGCTTTGCCCTCGCTGCCTGTGGCACGCCGGGGCCCAATAATATGTTGCTCACCAGCTCCGGTACCCGGTTCGGCTACGGCCCCACCCTCAAGCTGTTGCTGGGCATTATGCTCGGCCTGCAGCTGCTGATGCTGTTCACCGCCCTGGGGCTCGGGCAGCTGTTTCTGCTGTGGCCACCCCTGCAATGGGCGCTCAAGATCCTCGGCAGCGGCTATCTGTTATGGCTGGCCTGGAAGATTGGCCGCGCCAGCCCGCCGGTTGCCGGCGAAGGCGAGCAGGGCATGGGCTGGCGACAGGGGGTTCTGTTTCAGTTTCTCAATCCCAAATCCTGGCTGATGGCGGTGTCGGCGATCAGCGGCTTTACCCTGGCCGGCGATCAGTACTGGCCCTCGGCGGCCGGGGTGCTGGCGATATTTCTGTTGTTCGGCATCATCACCGGCCATGTCTGGGCGCTGTTTGGCATTCATCTGCGGCGTTGGCTGAAAACGCCGCAGGACTGGCGGCGTTTTAATGTTTCGATGGCCATATTGACTGCTGCCAGTGTGCTGATGATCTGGCGTTAAGGCGGTTTTTACGCATTATCCTTAGAGTTTGCCGCTAAAGGGTGTAAAATCTGGGCGTTTTTTGCCCCAGGACCCCAATATTGTCATGGTTTCAGACACAGATTTATTTAAAGACATTCGTCCCTATCGGGACGACGAAGTTGCCGGCGCCATTCAGCGGTTAATCCGCGATGACGAGTTTATCGGCGCCATCGCCAAATACCGTTTTTCCACCCTGTCCGGTATCGGTGGCTCTTTCATCAAGGCGCTGATCCGCCTGTATCTGAGCTGGCGCTGGCGCAAGCTCGACAGCATTCGCCAGATCCAGCTGGAAGTGGCGAGCTATATGGAAAAGATGATAGCGCGCACCACTTCCGAGGTCAGTTATTCCGGCCTGGAGCAGCTTAATCCCGATGAGGGATATCTGTTTATTTCCAACCACAGGGACATCGCGCTGGACCCGGCCTTCGTCAACTGGGGTCTGCACACCAACGGGCTGGACACGGTGCGTATCGCCATCGGCGATAACCTGTTGCGCAAGCCCTGTGCCGCCGAGCTGATGAAGCTGAACAAGAGCTTCATCGTCAAGCGTTCGGCCAAGGGCCCGCGGGAAATGATGAAGGCGTTCAGCGAACTCTCGGCCTATCTGCGTCACTCTCTCGACGATAACCATTCCATCTGGATCGCCCAGAAAGAAGGGCGTGCCAAGGACGGGAACGATAAAACCGATCCGGCCATCCTCAAGATGTTTTATATGGAAGGAAAACGGCAGAAAATCCCCTTCGGCGATTACATCAAGAGCCTGAATCTGGTGCCTGTCTCCATCTCTTACGAGTACGATCCTGGTGATCTGGCCAAGGCCCGCGAACTCTATGCCAAGGCGACTCATGGCGCCTACGAGAAAGGCGAGTTCGAAGACGTTCAGAGCATAGTGCAGGGTATTATCGGCCAGAAGGGACGGGTACACGTGAGCTTCGGTCAGCCGGTACGCGGCGACTTCGAAAATGCGGATCAGCTGGCGGCGGCCATCGATCAGCAGATCCATGCCAACTATCACCTCTTTCCCAGTAACCTGCTGGCCGCCGGCCAGAGGGTTGAAGGGGATGCGTCCGAAGCCCTGGCGTTCGAGCAGCACATGGCCCGTATCCCGGCCGAGCTGAAGGAACTGGTATTGTCGATGTACGCCCGCCCGGTACTGAACAAGGGTCAGTAAACCGGGGTATTGGTAAACCGCAGAAATGAAAAAGCCGGTAAGGTTGTCATATTG
>NZ_MPZM01000055.1 GCF_002936955.1 Oceanisphaera arctica
GCGCCTCAGGCCGAGGCAACGGCGGAGAAGACCGACAGCGCAGCCGACAATGGCTCCGCTGCAGACGACAAGAAGTCTGCCGTGGCCGCCGCCATCGCCCGCGCCAAGGCGCGCAAAGCCGTACAGGAAGGCGTTGCCGCGCCTCAGGCCGAGGCACCGGCGGAGAAGACCGACAGCGCAGCAGATGATGGCACCGCGGCTAACGACAAGAAAGCCGCCGTAGCAGCTGCCATCGCCCGAGCCAAGGCCCGTAAAGCCGCACAGGAAGGCGGTGCCGCGCCCAAGTCGGAAGCTCCGGCTGAGAACGCCGCTGCAGACGATAAAAAAGCGGCCATCAAGGCGGCGGTCGCTCGTGCCAAGGCCCGCAAGGCCGAACAGGCCGCTGCTACGGCAAAACCGGCATCCGGCACAGATGCAGAGCCGGCAAACACCGAGGCACAGATCCAACCTGCACCGCAAGATGCCGATGCCGATGCTGCCAAGAAAGCAGCGAAAGCCGCGGCGATCAAGGCCGCCGTCGCCCGTGCCAAGGCGCGTAAGGCCGCCCAGGCAGAGGCCGAGAAACAGGCGGCATCCACCCCATCCGATCGAGAAGACGAGTCCTAATGGCGTTTACAATCAGCAGCTCACCCCATGATCGCGCTCCGCTCGACACCGCCACCCTGATGCGGCGGGTCTGTTATTGCCTGATACCGGGCATTGCCGCCCAGTGGTGGTTTTTCGGCTGGGGCAGCCTGATCCAAATCGTGCTGGCGGTGCTCACCGCCTACGGTGCCGAGGCCCTGGTACTGGCCCTGCGCGGCCGTCGTCTGAGCCAGCTCAGAGATAACTCGGCACTGCTGACCGCCCTGCTGATCGGCATCGCCCTGCCATCGCTGGCACCCTGGTGGCTGGTGGTGATCGGCACCGCTTTCGCCATTATCGTGGCCAAGCATCTTTATGGCGGTATAGGCCAGAACCTGTTCAATCCGGCCATGGTGGCCTACGTGCTGCTACTGGTGTCGTTTCCGCTGCACATGACCAGCTGGCTGCCACCACTGGATCTACAGCTGTATCCGGTGACCTTCGCCGACAGCCTGTCCGCCATCTTCACCGGCTTTACCCTGGACGGTTTCAGCCCGCACCAGCTGCGCGAGCTGGCCGACGGCACCACCATGGCCACCCCGCTCGACACCCTTAAAACCGGCTTTACCCAGGGCCATACCGGCGGCGAAATACTGGCCGCCCCGGTATTCGGTGGCCTGGCCGGCATCGGCTGGCAGTGGGTCAATCTGGCCTATCTGGCCGGCGGCCTGATGCTGCTGCGGTTGAAACTCATCAGCTGGCCCATTCCGGTGGCCATTATCGGCAGCCTGCTGCTGTTCAGTCTGGTTGGCTTTATGATTGCCCCGGACGGTACCGCCAGCCCCATGATGCACCTGCTGTCGGGCGCCACCATGATCGGTGCCTTCTTCATCGCCACCGATCCGGTGTCGGCCTCCACCACCTTCCGTGGCCGCCTGATCTACGGCGTGCTGATCGGCCTGCTGATTTACCTGATCCGCACCTTCGGCGGCTATCCGGATGCGGTGGCCTTCGCCGTGCTGCTGGCCAACATGACAGTGCCAATGATCGATGCGCTGACCAAACCCACCACCTACGGAGCGGCCCGCTGATGCTGGAAATGATGCGCAAGAACGGGCTGACGCTGGCGCTGTTCGCCCTCGGCTGCACCGCCTTCGTGGCCTTTACCCACAGTCTGACCAGAGACACCATCATAGAGCAGGAGCAGGCCCAGCTGTTACGGGTGCTGGACGAACTGCTGCCTGCCGACAGCCACGACGAACCCCTGTTCGATCACTGCGTCATGCTGAGCAGCGAACAGTTTCTGGGTACCTCTGATCCCCTGCCCGTCTTCACCGCCATGAAAGACGGCCAACCGCAAAGTTACGCCATCGAGGCCGTGGCGCCCGACGGCTACAGCGGCGAGATCAAGCTGGTGGTCGGCGTCAAGGTAGACGGCACCCTGAACGGGGTGCGGGTACTCAACCATAATGAAACCCCGGGCCTGGGTGACAAGATCGAGCTGAAAAAGTCCCCCTGGGTGCTCGACTTCAACGGCCAGTCGATGCTGGGTGAAGAAGACACCCGCTGGGCGGTACGCAGCGACGGCGGCCAGTTCGACGCCTTTACCGGCGCCACCATCACCCCCAGAGCCGTGGTCAAGGCGGTGCACAAGGTGCTGCTGCTGGTCAACCAGCAACCCCGGCTGCTGACTCAGGCCCCCTCTTGTGGAGAATCCCTGTGAGCGAACAATATAAAGACATCGTCCGTCAGGGGCTGTGGACCAATAACCCGGCCCTGGTGCAAATTCTCGGCCTCTGCCCGGTACTGGCGGTGACCAGTACTCTGACCAACGCCATGGGGCTGGGCATCGCCACCATGCTGGTGTTGATTGGCTCCAACCTCACCGTTTCCCTGGTACGCCAGTGGGTGCCAAATGAGGTGCGCATTCCCATCTACGTGATGATCATCGCCAGCCTGGTAACCAGCGTGCAGTTGCTGATGAACGCCTATACCTATGGGCTTTATCAGTCGCTGGGCATCTTTATTCCGCTGATTGTCACCAACTGCGTGATCATCGGCCGGGCCGAAGCCTTCGCCTCCAAGACCACGCCGGGGCTGGCGGCACTGGACGGCCTGATGATGGGCCTGGGCTTCACCGCCGTATTGCTGGTACTGGGCGGCCTGCGCGAACTGCTGGGCCAGGGCACCCTGTTCGACGGCGCCGAGCTGCTGCTGGGCGACTGGGCCGCGAGTCTGCGCATCGACGTGCTGCATCTGGACAACGGCTTTCTGCTGGCGATACTGCCCCCCGGCGCCTTTATCGGCCTGGGGCTGATGATCGCCGCCAAGAACTGGCTGGACGGCCGACTGGCGGCCCGACTGGCACCGGCGCCCAAGACCGAAGTCACCCGAGCACGAGTCACCTCGTTATGAACATGGAAAAACGCCGTCAGATCCTGGAGCGGTTGCGGGCAGAAAATCCGCATCCCACCACTGAGCTGAATTTTCGCAATCCGTTCGAACTGCTGATCGCTGTGCTGCTGTCGGCCCAGGCCACGGACGTGAGCGTGAACAAGGCCACCATAGGCCTCTTTGCCGCCGGCCCCACTCCCGTCGACATGCTTGCGTTGGGGGTAGAGGGCGTCAGGGAACACATCAAGACCATAGGCCTGTTCAACACCAAGGCGGTCAACGTTATCAAGACCTGCGCCATACTGCAGGAACAACACGGCGGCGAAGTCCCCGAAAACCGGGAAGCGCTGGAAGCCCTGCCCGGCGTGGGCCGCAAAACCGCCAACGTGGTGCTCAACACCGCCTTCGGCTGGCCCACCATAGCGGTCGACACCCATATTTTTCGGCTGTCCAACCGCACCGGCTTTGCGCCGGGCAAGAACGTGGACGAAGTGGAGCAGAAGCTGCTGAAATGGGTACCGGCGGAGTTCAAGCAGGACGTGCACCACTGGTTTATCCTGCACGGGCGCTATACCTGCATCGCCCGCAAGCCGCGCTGCGGCTCTTGCGTGATCGAAGATTTATGCGAATTTAAAGAAAAACAATATCCCGATGGCTGAACGCCATGAAGGGAAACACCCGACCTATACATCCACACCACTCTGGGAGTGTTAATCATGCGTATACTGCACACCATGCTGCGCGTCGGCAATCTCGACAAGTCCATCGCCTTCTATACCGATATCATGGGCATGAAACTACTGCGCACCAGCGAAAACACCGAATACCAGTACACCCTGGCCTTTGTTGGTTACGGCAAGGAAGAAGACGAAGCTGTGCTGGAGCTGACCTACAACTGGGGTACAGAGCAGTATGATCTGGGCAACGCCTATGGCCATATCGCCATCGAGGCCGACGACATCTACGGCATGTGCGAGCAAATCCGCGTCGCCGGCGGCAAGGTCAGCCGCGAGCCCGGTCCGGTCAAGGGCGGCACCACCGTCATCGCCTTCGTGGAAGATCCGGACGGCTACAAAATCGAGCTGATCGCCAAAGAAGACGCCGGCAAGGGCCTGGGGGAATAACGCCTTAAGCTATCAGCCGTAAGCGGTAAGCTGCAAACAAATCAACTAGCAGGATAAAGAGGCAACAGGCGACGCCGGAGCGTCAAAGAGGACAAAGGGATCTGCTCAGCCGACCTTCCGTTTCAGGGACGAAACGGAGAGTGTACATAGATGTATTCATAACGAGTCGGCGGAGCTGGCCCTTTGTCCGATGTGCAAACATTGAGCTTCAAACCAAGCTGTTCTCCTGTTCTGAATTATGACGAAGAGACAGGCGGTCAGCGTACCGGCAGCTCCACGTCTTCGAACAGCTTGTCGATCTCATCCGGTAATTTCAGGGCGGTGGCTCTGTCTACCCGCTCGCGGGTGAGGTGAGGCGCAAACCGCTCCATGAAGTCGTACATGTAGCTGCGCAGAAAGGTCCCCTTGCGAAAACCTATCTTGGTGGTGCTGGCCGCAAACAAGTGACTGGCGTCTATTGCCACCAGATCAGTGTCGTGCACCGGATCTACCGCCATGCTGGCGAGCACGCCTATGCCTATTCCCAACCGCACATAGGTCTTGATCACGTCGGCGTCGGTGGCGGTAAACACCACCTTGGGCTCGAAACCGGCCTTGTTAAAGGCAATGTCCAGCTCGGAACGACCGGTAAAGCCAAACACATAAGTCACCAGCGAATAATGGGCGATGTCGGCGATATCCGGCTTGTCGATGGTGGCCAGCGGGTGATCCTTGGGCACCAGAATACAGCGATTCCAGTGGTAACAGGGCAGCATGATCAGGTCCTGATACAAATGCATCGCCTCGGTGGCAATGGCAAAGTCGGACGAGCCCTTGGCCACCGACTCGCTGATCTGCACCGGCGTGCCCTGATGCATGTGCAGCGACACCTTGGGATAGCGTTTGATGAAGCCCTTGATCACATCCGGCAACGCATAACGAGCCTGGGTGTGGGTAGTGGAAATGTTGAGCGACCCCTGATCCGGATGCGTATGCTGGCTCGCCACCGCCTTGATGCTCTCGACCTTGCCGAGGATCTCGCTGGAAATACGGATGATATCCTTGCCCGCCGGTGTCACCTGAGTCAGATGCTTGCCACTACGCTCAAACACCTGGATGCCCAGCTCATCTTCCAGCATCCGCACCTGCTTGCTGATCCCGGGTTGAGAGGTGTAAAGGCTCTCGGCGGTAGCGGACACATTCAGATTGTGATTGGCAACTTCAACGATATAGCGTAACTGCTGCAGTTTCATGGCGGCTCAACATTAAGGTAACGTAACTAAATATTATCAGACCCTGTAAGAATATCCTCTTTGTCATGTACTAATAACTGATAGTTATATGCTAATCGACTGAACTATCACCGTTTTTACGGTGTTAACCCGTTGGACGTTAGCCAAAGCCCGGGGACTGGGGTAACATTTCTCTATCTTTTCCATCATCACCGAGCCGCCGATGCCGACACTGGATGAACTGCTGGGCGAACCTCGCCAGTTTCTGGATGAACTGGAGCAGGGCCTGCTCGACCATGGCCTGCCGACGACGCTGGGGCCCATGGATCATATCTGTTATCGGGCGGCGGACCAGCAAGAGTACCTACGGCTGCGCAGCGCCCTGGCCCGGGTTGGGGACTGTCTGGTCGAGGGCATGATTGGTAACAGACCCATCATCACCTTTCAGTTCCATCACCCGTTGGCCAGCCCCTTCGGACCCATTCCCTGCATCGAGCTTGCCGCCCCCAAGGCCGGCAAGCAGCACCGGTACGGCCTGGAACACGGCGAAATCGTGGTCGGCAACCTCACACTGCTGCAGGAGAGCTATCCCGAGGTGCCCTTCAACACCAAGGGGTTACAGGGCCCCGCACCCGAGCTGACCTTGGCCCTGCCGCCCTATCAGGTCAAGTTTCATCAACGCAGCCTGGCCGACACCATCGTCCTCGAAATAGCCCGAGGCGAGGTGATACCCGTTCCCACGGATTACTTCAAAGATAAAGAGATTTAGCACCCGATACGGTGTTTTCCGTAGGGTCGAATTCATTCGACCAGCGGCGCTGCATGCCGGCCTGGCGGTCCAATAAATTGGACCCTACGAGAAACTTTGCGTACCAGAGGTGTTTGCCATCAACCGTTCCCGCCGCAGTAACTGCAGGCTGAAGCCCGCCGTGACCAGCAACACCAGCATCATGCCCAGCGCCACCCCGGGCAGCCCGGCCCAACTCCAGAAGGGATACAGATAAAGCCCGCCCAGACTGGCACCCAGATAGTAAAACACCAGATACAAGGAAGACGCCAAGGCCCTGTGTTGCTGCACGCTGCGCCCTACCCAGCTGCTGGCACAGGCATGGGCCAGAAAGAAGGCGAAGCTGTCTACCAATAGCGCCAGCAGGATCACCGGCAAGCGATCGCTGAGCAGGCCGAGGTTGCCAACCGCCATGATGCCGATGGCGCCAAGCAGGGTACGGCAGAGCCCGAAGCGGTTGATCAGCCAGCCGCTGATGCCGGAGGCGAAAGTGCCGGTAAGATAGGTCAGAAACAGCAAGCCCAGCGCCGCCGGCGCCATGTGGATGGGCGGCGCCGCCAGATAGAAGGCCACATAGGTGTACTGGTTCAGAAACACCATGAAGTTAAGCCCGCCCACCAGATACACGGGCCACAGCAACGGGTTGCGGATATGGCCCAGCAGCGCGCTCATGCCCCCGCCTTTGCTGGTCGGCACAAAATTCTGCGACGACGGTAGCCATTTCAGCAACGGCAGCCACAACAGCAGGCTGAGTGCACCCAATACCAGAAAGCTGGTCTGCCAGCCACCGAACCACTGTTCCCCCCCCAACTCTCCCAACTGCTCTCCCCATTGGGCCAGCAGGCCGCCGAACACCCGTCCGGCGATACCGCCCAGGGAGTTGGCGGCAATGTAGATGCCAATGCTGGTGACCAGAGCCCTGGGGGTAAACTCTTCGCCCATATAGGCCACCGCCGTGGCCGGCAATCCGGCCAGAAAAAACCCCTGCAGGCCCCGCACCGCCAGCAGCCAGCCAAAGCCCGGCAGCCACGCCATCAGCAGGCTCAACAGAATGGCCACCAGCAAGCAGCCCAGCATCACCGGTTTGCGCCCAAGCCGGTCGGCGACCCGCGCCCAGAACAGCAGACCGATGGCCAGCCCCAGGGTCGAGATGGACAAGGCCCAGCTGGCGGACAATGCCGACAGCTCGAAGTCCCGGGCCAGCAGGGGCAACAGGGGTTGAGTCAGATAGAGGTTGATGAACACCAGCATGGAGCCCAGGCCCAATGCCAGGGTGGCACGCCACCAGAGTGGGGTTTTCAGATCGATCATGGCTTACTCCCGGATCAGAACCTTGACCTTAATCCCCACCTGCGTATAAATGAAATATATAAAACTTATGAAAAAAATAACCAGACCTTATGCTTGAAACCAAATGGTTACGCCAGTTTGCCGCCGTGGCCCGAGAGGGCAACATCACCCGCGCCGCCGAGCGGCTGCACCTGGCCCAGCCCGCCGTTACCATGACCATCAAGAAGCTGGAACAACGGCTCGGCATCGCCCTGTTCGACCGCCGCCAGGGCCGCCTGCAACTCACCGTAGAGGGTGAGCGGCTCTATCAACACGCCGAGCTGATCCTCAATGCCCTCACCCTGGCCGAGCAGGACATGGCGGCGCTACACGACCTCAATAGCGGCGAAGTCTGTATCGGCATTCCCAGCATGCTGGGCTCCTTTTATTTTCCGCCGCTGCTGATGGCGTTCAAGCACCAGTATCCGGGGTTGTCGATTCGGGTTATTGAGGCCGGCACTCAGGATCTGCTAGCCCGGCTGTGCCAAGGCCAGCTCGGCCTCGGCATAGTACTGACCTCCTCCCTGCCGCCGGCCTTGACCGGCCTGCCCCTGCTGCGAGAAGAAATGGTGGCGGTGGTCGATGGCGACCACCCGGCCCGGCATCAGGCGTCCATCACCATCGACGACTTTCTCGGGCAGGAACTGGCGGTGTTTCGCCACGGCTTCTTTCACCGGGAATATATCGACGAGATGGCGAAGCAGACCGGCATCCAGCCCCATATCGGCTTCGAGAGCAACCTGATCCCACTACTCAAGGCGGTGGTGCGTCAGGGCTTTGCCATCACCACCTTTCTACGCATGGCGATCAAGGACGACCCCGACCTGTTCCCGGTGTCTTTTGCCGAGCCCTACTTTCTCGACCTCTGTCTGGCCTGGCCCAACGACCGCCGCCTGTCCCGGGCCGAGCAGGCCTTTATCGACTTCATTCGAACGGAACATGGCCTCTTTACAGCCCCAGCTGAAGACGTTATAACATAACAAAATTTATCGGAGTCTGTTATGTCCCTCAAACCTTTCGCCTTCGCCATGCCCCTGCTGCCCTTCAGCCTGTTCGCCCAGAGTTTACCCGGCGTACACGAGCACGGCTTCGGCCGCCTCAGCCTGGCTCTGGATCAACAACAGCTGGTGCTGGAACTGCTGGCGCCGGCGGCCGACATTGTCGGCTTCGAACACCTGCCAGCCGACGATACCGAGCAAGCCCAACTAACCGCCGCCCTGAGCCGGGTGCAACAGGCCGAAATGCTGTTCAGCCTGCCCGAGACTGCCGCCTGCAGGCTTATCGACAGCCAGTTGGTTGAGGAAGGCGCCCATTCCCATGAGCTGGACGAGCACGAACAGACAGACCATCATGATCACGCCCATGAAGCTGCAGACGAACACGAGCACCATGAAGATGAAGATGGCCACAACGACGTGCTGGTCCAGTATCGCTATCAGTGCCAGCAGCCCCAGGCGCTGAACAGTCTCTCAACCACCCTGTTCGAGCAATTTCCCAGCCTGACCCGGGTCGAGCTGCAGGGCATAGTGCCTTCTGGCCAGATTGCCAGCACCCTCACCCCCAACCAGCCCGCCTTCAGCTGGTAAGAGCCCATGAGCACACTGATATCGATAAGGGATCTCCGCTTCGCCTGGCCCGGCCAGCAAGCTATTCTGCAGATCCCGCATTTTGAACTAGCCGCCGGTGAGCGGCTCTTTATCAAGGGCCCCAGCGGCAGCGGCAAGAGTACCCTGCTCGGCCTGCTGGCCGGCATACAGCAGGCCAACAGCGGCCAGTTGAAGGTACTGGACAGGGATCTGTCGCGCCTCTCGGGCCGGGCTCGGGACCGTTTCAGGGCCGATCATCTGGGCTACATCTTTCAGCAATTCAACCTGCTGCCCTTTCTGTCGGTCACCGAAAACGTCACCTCTGCCCTGATCTTCTCCCGCCACAAGCGCCGTAAGTTGCAGGCCTCCGCCACCGCCGAGGCCGAACGACTGCTGAACGAACTGCAGCTGCCGTCGGCACTGTGGACGCAGCCGGTGCACAAGCTGAGCATCGGCCAGCAACAGCGGGTGGCGGCGGCGCGGGCACTGATAGGCCTCCCCGAACTGGTGATTGCCGACGAACCCACCTCCGCGCTCGACGCCGACAGCCGGGCCGCCTTTATCGAACTGCTGTTCCGGGAATGCAGTCGCCAGCACAGCACCCTGGTGTTTGTCAGCCATGACCCGGCGCTGGAGCCGCTGTTTTCCCGGGTGGTTTCCCTTTCTGAACTGAACGAGCACGCAAGATGTTGATACTGGCACTGAAAAGTCTCTGGGCCCGGCGCCTGACCGCCGGCCTGACCCTGGCCGCCATCGCCATCAGCGTGATGCTGCTGGTGGGGGTCGAAAAAGTGCGGGTAGAAATGAAAGAGAGTTTCGCCCGTACCCTGTCCGGCACCGATCTCATCGTCGGAGCCCGTACCGGCCAGATAAACCTGCTGCTGTATTCGGTGTTTCGCCTGGGCAATCCCACCAACAACATCAGCTGGGACAGCTATCAGCGCATCAGCAAGCACAAGGGCGTTGCCTGGACCATTCCCATCGCCCTGGGTGACTCCCATCAGGGCTTTCGGGTGCTGGGCACCAATCAGGACTATTTCCGCCATTACGCCTATGGTCGCAACCAGCCGTTGCAGCTGGCCGAGGGTCGCCCCTTCAACGACACCTTCGAGGCGGTGATCGGCTCCGAAGTGGCGCAAACCCTGGGCTACAAATTAAGTGATCCCCTGATCATTGCCCACGGCGCCGGCAACACCTCGTTCAGCCTGCACGACGACTTGCCCTTTACCCTGGTCGGCATTCTGGCGCCCACCGGCACCCCGGTCGACAAAACGGTACACGTGCGGCTGGACGGGCTGGAAGCCATCCATCTCGGCTGGCAGAGCGGCCGCAAGACCCTGACTCTTTCACCCGAGCAGGCCCGCGCCGCCGATCTTACTCCCGACTCCATTACCGCCTTTCTGGTGGGCATGAGCAACAAGGTACAGGTGTTCGGGCTGCAACGCGCCATCAACGGTTATAGGGCCGAGCCGCTGTCGGCCATACTGCCGGGCAGCGCCCTGCACGAGCTGTGGAGTCTGCTTGGCATCGCAGAAAAAGCCATCGCCTTCATCGCCCTGTTTGTGGTGGTGGCCGGCCTGCTGGGCATGCTCACCACTCTGCTGGCGGGACTTTCGGCCCGACGCCGGGAGCTGGCCATACTGCGCGCCCTGGGGGCTGGCCCACGTCACCTCTTCGGCCTGCTGGCGCTGGAGGCCGCGCTGCTCACCGCCCTTGGCGTATTGCTGGGTCTGGCGCTACTATATGGCTCGCTGCAACTGCTGGCCCCATTGGTGCAGGCCCAATATGGTCTTTTGCTGTACCCGGGTCTGCCCGAGGCGGGCGAATGGCGTCTTATTGGTCTGACCCTGCTGGCAGGCATGACCATCGGCCTGCTGCCGGCGGTACGGGCCTATTTTTATTCGGTTAACGACGGAATGAGTATCAACCATTGAAGACGCACCCACCCCTGATGAAGATAATTGCCATCTGCTTCGCCACCCTGGCTCTGCTGGTCCCCCGAGCCTGGGCCGACGACTACAGCTTGCTGGAATGGGACGACCTGATCCCGCTGGAAGAGCAACTGAATCCGCCGCCGTTTCCCGAGGTGGATCACGATGATGAATTCGCCATTCCCGGCCAGCCCGTCGGCAAGGTGGTGCCGAGCCTGAACGGCCGCAAGGTACGGCTACCCGGCTTTGTGGTGCCGCTGGAAGGCGATAGCAAGCAGGTGACCGCCTTCTTGCTGGTGCCCTACTTCGGCGCCTGCATCCATGTGCCGCCGCCACCCACCAACCAGATAGTCTATGTGGAGTATCCGGCCGGGGCCCAGGTGGACGATCTCTGGGATGCAGTCTGGGTCACCGGCACCCTGCGCACCGTGGGCGCCAGCCATGAAATGGGGGACGCCGCCTATTCGCTGCAAGGCACCAGCGTGGAGCCTTACAAAATTTAACCGGAAAGAAAAAACGGTACAGACACCCCACCCTACCCCTCCCCTTGCGTTGCACCCCGCAACAGTCCTGTATATTGGGCATTAAAGGGGAGGGAATAAACCAGCGTTTCCTGAAGAGATCGCGGTCTTTTTTCTCCTCCCCCTGAGCAGCGGAGATACAGGCGTAACGGCGGCCTGTCGCCAGGGGGAGGCTGGGTGGGGGTGTCACGAAGAGACCGCTTGGTCTTCGGTTAGCTCACCCATTCGAGCAATAGCACCCTGAGTTGTTCTTCGTCCAATTGCTCTGCCTCCATGACAAGGGTACGTCCCAGCGCCAGCGCCTGCCGCTGACAGGGCGCGCGCCGGTCCGGGTCTTCGATGCCGTCCAGATCCACCACATGGGCGATGCCGATGGTGCGGCGAACCATCTCGCAACCCGCATAACCCAGCGCGTCTCGCCATACTCGTCGCATAAAGGCCTGCACATACCCCGGCTCGGCCAGCGCCGGATCCGGGCTCTTGGCCTCCAGAGTGACAAAATCAGCCTTGAAACTACGCCACAGGGTGAGTATTTCTTCTATTCGTCTGTGCTGATAACGCTGGCCGGCATCGGCCGGATGCCGCCCCGGCTGGCTGCAGAAGTTCAGCAGCAGATTGGCAAATATCACGCCCAGATCGAAGCCCATGGGGCCATAGCCACCAAATTCGGCGTCTATCACCTTGAGCTTGCCGGCCGCCACCATCACGGATCCGGTATGCAAGTCGCCGTGCAGCAGGGCCTCGCCTTTGCAGCGAAAGTCGTGTTTGAGAGTGGCAACCTTCACTTTTAACGCCGCATCGGCCCACTGTTGCTCCGCCTCGGCGCGGATCAAGGGCTCGACGTTGTTACGCTCGTGATCCCGAAACGGGTCTACAAAAAAGACTTCCTCGGTAATGGCCATCAGCTCGGGGTTGGCAAAGGCGATCTGCGCCGCCTGCTGCGCCTGATAATCGAGATGAAAGGCGCTGCTGTGATAGTGCACCCGGGCCAGATACCGGCCCAGCTGCGCCGCCGCCTCGGGAAAAGACGCGTCTTCAAGCAGGGCCTGACGCCACACCTGGTGATCGGACAAGTCTTCGAGCAGCATTACCGACAGCTCAGGGTCGTGGTGCAACACCTCTACCGTGTATTCCGGGCAGACACTGCCATGGCGCAGCAGTATTTGTGCCTCGATACGGGCCCGATCCCGGGTTAGCGGCCAGGACTCGCCGATGCAGCGAATATAGGGCAGCGCCTGCTTGACGATAAAGCCGCGCGACTCGCCCGGTTTCCACACCCGAAACACCTGATTCAGGTTGCCGTCGCCGATTTCCTCGCCCTGCAAGGGCACCTCGCCTCCCTGCCCCGCCGCCTCTCGCACATAGGCGATGGCATCTTCCACCTTGAAAATTCGATACTGGCTCATAAGCCTGCTCCCTGCTGCATAAGGTTATCTTCCCCTGAATTCATCCGTACTGTAATAAAACCTGCTTTGGCCACGACTGAGTCATAACAACATTGGTTTAAATACCGTGGTTTAACGACATGGTTATAACAACACAGACAATGCTGGTAGCACAACGCCGGTGGCGTTAGAGTCTAATCAATGGGAAGGACCCGCTACCACAAAAAAGAGTCATTATGGATCAGAGACATAGCACTTCAGACCCACTATTGTCCGATGAATTGCGCCGCCAAATGCTGCGCTTTGCCACTCTGCAACTGCAAGACGCTCAGCTTGCAGAAGACGCGGTGCAGGAGGCCCTGCTCGGCGCCTTCAAGTATGCGGACAGCTTCAACGGTCGCGCCGCCTACAAGAACTGGGTATTTGCCATCCTCAAACACAAGATTGTCGATGTGATCCGCAAAAATCAGCGCCTGGTCACCATCGCCAGTCTCGGCGGTGACGACTCTAACGATCTGGAAGAGCAGTTGTTCAATCAACGGGGCATGTGGCACAGGGAAGAGCGACCGGTGGAATGGAGCGCTCCCGAAAGCAGCCGGGAAGACGACGAGTTCTGGACCCTGTTCGAGCTGTGTCTGGATAAATTGCCGCCCAATCAGGGCCGCACCTTCATGATGCGCGAGTTTGTCGGCCTGGAAAGCCCAGAGATCTGCCGCGAGCTGAATCTGACCGTCAGCAACCTCAATGTGTTGCTGTATCGGGCTCGGTTGCGACTGCGCGAATGTCTGGAAAACACATGGCAAAAACAAGGAGACTGCGCATGCTGAGCTGTCACAAAGCCACCCGGCTGATGTCCGAAAGCCAGGAACGTCCGCTGAGCACCGGCGAAAAACTGTCACTGGCGCTGCACACCATGATGTGCAAGGGCTGTCGCAATTTCGAACGGCAATTACCGGTCATACGATCACTGGCCAGGGCCTACGTCGCCAAATCGGATGATGACACAAGCGACAAGCCGGAAAACGGCCCCACTCGATAAAGGAATCACGATGCGAGACACACTGCCCCTGCTTGATTTGACCGACTTCCCTGCCGTTCGCCGCCAGGCGCTGGATACGCTGCAGGTGAACATGGGCTACATGTGCAACATGAAATGCGTGCACTGCCATGTGGCCGCCGGCCCCCACCGCACCGAGATGATGGACGACGCCAATCTGGCGCTGATCCCCCAGGTGCTGGAGGCGCGCAAGCTTGACACCCTGGACCTGACCGGCGGTGCCCCCGAGATGCACCCTCGCTTTCGCGAGCTGGTGGTGGCCGCCCGCAAGCTTGGCGTGACCGTCATCGACCGCTGCAACCTCACCATTTTGTTCGAGCCGGGTCAGGAAACCCTGGCCGACTTTCTGGCCGAACAGCAGGTGGAAATCGTGGCCTCCCTGCCCTGCTTTGAGATCGATAACGTCGACCGCCAGCGTGGCAAGGGCACCTTCAACAAGAGCATCGCCGCCCTGCAACAGCTGAACAAGCTGGGTTACGGCCAGCCCGGCTCCGGGCTGGTGCTGAACCTGGTTTACAACCCCCAGGGGCCGACCCTGCCCCCCGAACAGCAGGGGCTTGAGGCGGCCTATCGCCGTGAGCTGATGGAGCACTTCGACATTCGCTTCAATCACCTGTTCGCCCTGGCCAACATGCCCATCAAGCGGTTCGGCGATTACCTGATCAGCAAGCGCCAGTTTCACGATTATCTGCGCCTGCTGAAAGACAACTTCTCCGCCGCCAACCTGCCCGGCCTGATGTGCCGCAACCTGGTGAGTGTGGACTGGCAGGGTTACCTGTACGACTGCGACTTCAACCAGCAACTGGGGCTGCGACTGCCGGATGACGGTAAAAAGGGGGGCAAAGAAGGTAGTAAAGCAGAAAGCCGACCTCACCTGCAGGATCTGTTGCACCGGGAGCTGGAAGGCCAGCCGATACGGGTAGCCGAGCATTGTTATGGTTGCACCGCCGGCCAGGGCAGCAGCTGCGGCGGCGCCCTGCACGACGAGTCCTGACCGTCATGAGCCTGTCGATCATCATGCCGATGCTGAACGAAGCCGACTCCCTGCCCGAAACCCTGAGGGAGCTATGCCACTATGACGCATCTGCCGAGCTGATACTGGTGGACGGCGGCAGCACCGACGACTCGGTCGCCCTGGCGCACCAGGCCGGTGTAC
>NZ_MPZM01000056.1 GCF_002936955.1 Oceanisphaera arctica
TTCGGCGCGTCCATTCGAGTTTTTTCTAAGCCGCCTGGGTGGCGGTGAACTGATACTCGCTCAGCTCCGCACCTTCAATCATTTTCTAAGCCGCCTGGGTGGCGGTGAACAAATAGTACTCACACCGCTGGGTAAGTTGCGTTTTCTAAGCCGCCTGGGTGGCGGTGAACAACATACCCGCCTTGTATACGCTGACGTTGGTTTTCTAAGCCGCCTGGGTGGCGGTGAACTATCGGCTGCGGTATCCCTCATCGCCTAGACCTTTCTAAGCCGCCTGGGTGGCGGTGAACTGGAACGCCACAGACACACCACTCGCACGAGGTTTCTAAGCCGCCTGGGTGGCGGTGAACGATTCCGCCCCGCAGCTCTCAGCTGTCGAAAATTTCTAAGCCGCCTGGGTGGCGGTGAACAACGGGATCAATAAAAACAAGCTGGCGAAAGATTTCTAAGCCGCCTGGGTGGCGGTGAACATATTGGGCGGTAATAAAGAATGTATATTAGCTTTCTAAGCCGCCTGGGTGGCGGTGAACTTGTGGTCGCGTGTTATTCCCGCCTATATATCTTTCTAAGCCGCCTGGGTGGCGGTGAACTTTTATTTAAAGATGCAAGCCATTTGGCAAACTTTCTAAGCCGCCTGGGTGGCGGTGAACTGCTCCCGCTTTTTCAAGCTCCCAATCCACTTTTTCTAAGCCGCCTGGGTGGCGGTGAACTTCTCAGCTACGGCAATGGCTCGCTTTGCGGCTTTCTAAGCCGCCTGGGTGGCGGTGAACATCTGATACCCCAATCATATCTTGCTTCTGTTTTTCTAAGCCGCCTGGGTGGCGGTGAACGGATCAACGGCTGACAATACTTTTACGGCATCTTTCTAAGCCGCCTGGGTGGCGGTGAACGTGGACGACGCGAACACGGCGACCGCTATTCATTTCTAAGCCGCCTGGGTGGCGGTGAACTGCGTGGTGACCGGCAGCACGGAGGCGGTGGATTTCTAAGCCGCCTGGGTGGCGGTGAACGCCTGGGTGGAAGAAATCAGCCAGCGCATGACTTTCTAAGCCGCCTGGGTGGCGGTGAACTGCTCGCGACACATCATCGGCACAATGTAAACTTTCTAAGCCGCCTGGGTGGCGGTGAACCTCAGCTCGCGCAGGCTGTTCACCGCGTTGGATTTCTAAGCCGCCTGGGTGGCGGTGAACACCTCAACAAATGGCCGAACCACGCCCAGCTGTTTCTAAGCCGCCTGGGTGGCGGTGAACGTCCCTACATCGACGGGTCCGGCAGCAAGCGCTTTCTAAGCCGCCTGGGTGGCGGTGAACCCTGCGCCACATTCGCGAAACCGCCGAAGCCTTTTCTAAGCCGCCTGGGTGGCGGTGAACTCTCGTTTCCTTCTTGCCAGGGTTTGCTTGATTTTCTAAGCCGCCTGGGTGGCGGTGAACGTGCTAGCACCACGACAAGGCCCACCTGCACCGTTTCTAAGCCGCCTGGGTGGCGGTGAACCTCAGCAAGCTATCAACCAGCCGGCGGCTACTTTTCTAAGCCGCCTGGGTGGCGGTGAACTAGTGAACGGTGCCTGGCTTGGTGCCTGGTTTTTTCTAAGCCGCCTGGGTGGCGGTGAACTCAATCGCATGTATTCGCTGTTCTCTGGTACCTTTCTAAGCCGCCTGGGTGGCGGTGAACTCGATTTCGCGCTTGTAGTAGGTCAGCTTCATTTTCTAAGCCGCCTGGGTGGCGGTGAACGCTGGCCTGTGGCTGGTCGTATTGGTGATGTGTTTCTAAGCCGCCTGGGTGGCGGTGAACTTGACCGAGCATTTGCGCAGCAGCCGGTGAGTTTTCTAAGCCGCCTGGGTGGCGGTGAACGATCATGTTGGCCGGGTCGATTTCGTGAATGATTTCTAAGCCGCCTGGGTGGCGGTGAACAGTAGAAAACTAACACAAAAAATAGTTACAACAAAGGCTTGGATAAGAATATGAAGAAATACTCTTATTTTCACCAACACTGTAACCATCTGTTTTTAAAGCATATTTTTAAAGAGCCATTTTTTAGGTCAAAAGTGCGGTACCGAAGCGATTTGCTCGCCTTGTACTGCGCTTAAGCCGTAGCAGTTAAAACGTCCATCGTTTGCCCCTTGCAACTCTATCCGTTCAATAAAAATCGGAAACTTGGCGGAACTTGAGGGAGCTCGCGTTTTGGTTTCCTGGCTTTCCATCCAGATAAAAGGCAACTTGGACTCGGCACTCGGTTTGCTTTTTTCCAGCTGTTGCAAGCACTCCTCCATAGTTTGCCCCGACTTTTCTGCCCAACGCTGAGCTTTGGCAAGCATATCTTTTTCGATACGGGCTTCGCCTTTTACCCGTTTGCGAACAAACGCGATATGAGTTACCGACTCCGGCACCGGCTGAATCGACTTAAGATGGGTGTAATCCTCAAACCGGCTGAGAAATCCAGCCAGGTTCAGTTTTTCCAACTGCGTTTGATCTTTGGCCAGCACCCGCAGTTTATTACCCAGCGGGAAGCCTTTGCTGCCATAATCGGGAAAGCTGACTGCGATAGCGCTATGCTGATCGTCCACCTTCTGCTCGACCAGTGCGATATGCACCTGTTGGTAGATTTTTTGCCAAAGAAAACCCAAGGCAATATCCGCATCCGGCAGCAAGGTGATATCTTGGTAGTAATTCATGCTCTACCCCTATTTTTCGCTCTCGCCAAAGACACCACCACGTACCAGAACCGCCATCACATAGTGTTCATCCTCTACACGGGGCAACTCGTCGCCCCGCGCCCACTTGTCAAAGTGGCTATAAAAATCTTGCTTCTCTTTGGGAGTGCGAAAAGCGGTCCCCAGATTGGTCACGGCGCCATAGGGCTCAATGGCAATCGGGCCTGCGGTTTTTTCTTCATCAGCAAAGGCCGGATACCAGGTATCGATTGAGCGCAGGGCGTTGCCGATTTTTTGTGAGTGCATGGCCGCGTGGCCTTGCACCTGATACAGCACCTTGCTCTTTTTGCTCTTACCTTTATCCAGCACTAATTCTTCAGATGGGTAAACCTCCTGAGCCTTACCCAGTTGGGCAAAGGTGCTGATCTCCATCATCAAACAGCTGTCGCCACCGGAAAGTGCCTGAGCGATGTTGTCGGCAAGTTCCTGGATCTGTTGGTCGCCATAATCGAAATGACGAGTACTGTATTGGGTTGCATCAAACGTCCAGCTTTGCTCTTTGCCTTTGTTTAACACCTTAACCTGCACTTCAAGCTGCTCAACACCGACCCGGTTACGCCACAAGAAGCGAGCATTGGCGATATTGACTGCGTAACGACGCGCCAGCTCTTTAAAGCCTTCTTTTTCGATATAGGCTTTGACGGCCTGCTGGTAGCTGGTTTTAAAAGCGGCATTATTACAAGCCGATGGGGTTTCAACACCGCCCAACACTTTCAGAGTGAAATAGTGCTTCAACGTATCCTGTTCGGTACCCAGGGCGCAGGCATCAACGGTTTGCAAATTGGGCTTTTCAACCTCGGCATCCAATTTTGCGGGATCATTTTTTACCGCGGCTTTCAAGCGGTTTGAAATGGTGCCACGTACCGATTTCTCTTGTAGCGCCAGCGGGGTAACATTATTTTTATCAGCCCAAGTGGCGCCATAAAAAAAACCATCTGAAGGTACCAGTTTCTTCTCAAATGCCAATACCGACGCTGTATCATTCTTAGCCATGTTATTTCTCCATTTTTTCTTTAAGCCGACTTAGTAAAAGCCGTCATTATTAGTTGTTGTTTCGAGTTGTGCCTGCTGACACAGATAAAGATTGCTGCCGAGATCGGCATGGTAGTGCCACAACACCTCATCCAAATGTCTAATCCGGTGCGCCATTTTGAACTCCCCCAGAGTGACTACACTTTCGGCAAAGCGGTGTGGTGTATCGGAGTCACGCTGATTTTTAGCTTCTCCCAGCTCACTAATTCCCTGAAAACCGGTGGCAATAGGCACAATCCACCCCAGCTTTTCACCCTCGTTGCCTACTTTGCGCTGACGATGCCAAGTGACTTGATCTGACTCGTCCTGCGTGCAGCTGTGGTGTATGGTGAGGTGTTCCAAAAGAGCATCAAGTGCATCTGCCCCTTCTGCCATTGCTTGTTGCATGAGTTCACGACGCTCAATCAGGGCAAAACCTGGCATCAGGCTCAGTATCAGGCTACGCACGGCTTTATCATCACGGTCATCCACGGCGGTCATCTTCGGTTCATTAAAACCGAGCAGATCACCACCCGCCACTTTCATGCGATTTAACAGCCTATCTAACAGCTGGATAAATTCGGGACGCTCAACGCGATCCAATTCGCTAGCTGCCGCACGGTATTCTATAAGCAAGCTCACATCGAGGTGACAACGCGCCTCTTCAATAAAAGCGGATCGTTTACCGTCTTTATCCAAGGGGTTCGCGGTGCCAATAATGGAGTGCACAAAATCACCGGGCCCCTGATAGGTTTGCAAATCACACCGGTGGCTGAACACACCGGTAGCAACCAGTTTAAGAGTCGGGTAACCGGCGGCTTGTAGTTTGCGCTCTAACGCGTGTACAAAACCCAGCCAGGCAGTCATGGCAGGAAAGCCAATGGTATAGGGGCTGGAAAGCGCATTGGCGTTATGAATATTCAGGTGCGGCAGCACCAGAAGGCGACGGGTACTCATAGCAGAGCCTCCTTGTTCTGTTCGATAATACGGGAAAACGCCTGCAGTTCGGTATCGCCCAACTGAATCGCTGACTTAGCCGCTACCTTTTGATAACTATGAATAAAGTGGCGAGTTGCATCTTCAATCAAGGTGGTTAACCAAGGGGCCTCTATGGTGCGCTCGGCTTCATGCTCAGGAAATAGCCACTGTTTTTGGTAACCCACTAAGTGCTCAGGCCGAGCATGGGGCTGCTCCCCAAAGGAGTTACGCACCTGCCACATATTCAGGATCAATTGATCAAGATATTCCTGAATACGGTAATCACGCGCATTGCGGATATGCAGGTTGTTGTAATCGGCACTTAACAGTCGATGAAATGCCTGAAAAGTCTGTTGCAACTGTTTCGAGTAGAGCACATCGCCAAAGAAATTACGCGTGGGCAAGCGTACGCTTCTGGGGGAAAGCTCGGGGGGCATGGACAATAACAGGTGGGCTTTTCCCGCATTCTGGTTATTCAGCACGCTGATGTTTTGTGGTTTAGTGCCGCCATAACCGATAGTGGTCAGGTTATAAATTTCCTGATAACCTGTTTCAGAAAAATGATTGCTTTTTCTCAGTTCTCTGGCCGCTTTCGTCTCTTCTGAAAATCGCAGCCGATCTAGCCGCTTACGCATTTCAAACATATGGCCTGAATTGCTTAAAATTGAAAGCAGGTGATAGTCCGCAGCCTCTTCTGCAACCGGGAAATAAACCTGCTTTATTTTAGAACTGGTAACGGCTTCATCTTTGGTCGCAACCATAGCAAGAAAACCACTTTTTAATTCAGCCGCATCTCCTCCTGCACTGGCTAATAAGTTTTTAGCCAGTTCACTATCACGCTGCAGGTGATCAAGCAGAGTATCCCCATCCGCCATCACTAACGTCAGAAATTTGTACACATCCAGTGCCGCTGCATTACCCAGCGCATCGGGCTCTGTCTGCAAATTGCCACTGCGTAAAAAGCCATCCACAGCACGGTCAGCCTTGGCGATAATAGAGCTGACATAGCCATTTTTATTTTTACGCGCACTGGGGTGACTGAAGGTACAGGGATGCGAGGCCAGAGAAATTTGTCCTGCTCGCTTAGCCGCATTAGGCAGCCAGTTTTTTAGTGCAAAAATCTCTTCGCACTCCAATTCTAGCTCCCGCACTTCATGTTCTTCCATGGAAGCTTTAAGGTTCTTCTTTAGCCAAGCCTCTTTTCGCTCGGCAAAGAAGGCCTCTATCGTCGCATCAAGCATTTTCTATTCCTCTATCACTAAACGATGGAGCAAGAGTAGAGCACCCCAGAAAAATGATAAACCATTATCTACTCATTATTATATATTCTGAAGGTGGCATTTTTTGAATAGTTGGCGATCACACTTGCGCCTGATAAAATCGCCCTTCTGCCAAGCAGGCAGCTTAGAAAACTATGTACTCTTTATTTGCTTTACTGCCACACAGGCAGCCCATGAGCCGCTCCCCCCCATGGAGCGGCTTGCTTATCAAGCCTTTACCAATCCCAACTGATCGTTGTACCGATAGCGGTTACCGTCCTTGTGATGCTGCAAACTGATTTCCCCTAACCGTTGCGATGTGCGCTCTACCTCGTCGTCTCTTAACGCACTCTGTTCAGCTATTAGCGCTGTATAGTCGCGTACTAGCCAAAGGCGCTCGGCTCTTTGTGCACTTAATGGCTGATGCTCGATGCCGAGCAGTCGCTCGACATTCACCCAGCCGCTTTTTCGGTCGTAAAGCTGAAACACCGCCTCCCCTTTTTCGTTTATTACCCGATAAAGGTTGAGCCCAGGGGCACTGTTGCGAAAACGGTTGAACTGTTGTGGTAGTGCCGTCATCCACCAGTAATCATCGGTGTAACCCCAAAGGCTTTTCGGACTGTGAGCAGGATCTCGGCCTTGCGATTCCCCCGTCAGATAATGGCAACCCAAAGTACGGCTAATAACAAAATGCTCCAGTGCCGCCAGTTGCTTAGAGGGTGCAGCATCATCTTTCATAATTCTGGGAGCAGCATCAACACCACGCTGCAAAGCCTTGCCATCCAGTACATCATTCAAGCTCTTGGATGGATTAAGCTGCCAGTCACCCTGTTCATATCCCGGGCGGCTAAAGACATCTTTTTTCTCACCCCGATAGCCTTTCAGGTTGAACTGTAACAGCCCCATATTGGGGGTTTCGTTATTAGCTGGCTCACGATGACGACGTACCCGCCCAGCCAATTGGATAATGGATCGAAAAGAAGAAGGCTCTACTACCGCCCAGTCGAAGTCGTGATCACGCCCTACCTCTTCTACCGGTGTGGCAACCAGCACAAAAATCAGATGCTGACGGTCACCACTATCCAGATGCTGGCGGATCACCGGATGATGAAAAGCTCCCTCAGGGTCATTGACCGGAATTTTGCGTTTCAATACCTGATCCAGATGCCGCTCTTGAGCGTGACGCAACAGCAATACCTGCTGGCTGTGGTAAGCCATCACGCGTACGGTCACGTCATCTGGCCATGAGGCATCCAACAGATATTCGGTTAACGCCACGCATGGTGAAATATTGGCGCAACGCACCACACCAAAGGAAACATTGCGCCCGGTTTTATTATCCTGAACGTGGTGTTGATGATGTTTGGCAAGCACTGCTTGCTGAATGGCAGCGAAATAGCTGGCCTCATGGGTGTCACCGGTTGAGGGAGCAACCAAAGGCACTATCTCGGCACGACGCTTCACCGGCTCTGCACGCAGTTTGGCTACCCGTTTTTCTACGAAAGTATTGTGGGCTGCTTGATAGTTGGCTGTGGCGGCTTCACCTTGGTTCACCGTAACCAGCTGAGTTTTAAATTCATCGGTCCAGCCACAGGCAACCTGACCGTGCTGATGACGACTGGCGGCAAACAGCGCCCAGCCTTTTTGATACGCGCTAAAATAACCGAGCGCTAAATCCGGCGGAATGGTCGCCGAAGAAATCATGACTTTGCGCCCCAGCATGCCTGCCAGGTAGATCAGCCGGCCAATGGCAACGAGATCTTCCCCGGTAAAGTCGTCAATCTCGTCGATCACCAAATCTGAGGACATCAAACGCAGGCTGGGCAGGATATAACGCCCACCGCGGGTGGTTTCGGTGGCGGCCATAATATGGTCTATGGTGCAGGCCAGCACGGGCGCATAGAGCAAGGCGCGCTCTTTTCGACTGGTGAGAACCGTGGTTAACTCTTCTTCCGGCAGCAGGTTTTGCCAACGTTCATCATCGGCATAGCCGACCACGTCTTCCTGCTTATCCAGCAAGGGCTCGCAAGACTCAGAGCCGGAGTCTTCCTCTTCAGACGGCTGATCTTCTTTCTCCAACGGTTCAGCAGAACCCTGATGCAGCTCTAAAATCGCTTTTGAGCCGATCAACACCGCCAGCTCATCGTCTGCCAAACCAATACGATCACGGTACTCATCACCGGTTTGCAGGGTCAGCGTTCTCAATCCCAAGGCCAGAATAAAGCGCAAGCTTTGCTGATCATCCGACAGCGCTTGCATGATTTTGGCGTTAGCCAGGGTTTTACCACGGCCTGTGCTGGCCATATTGACGATAAAGTACCCACTGGTTTTATCGTCATTTTCTTGTCGGTATTCTTTAATGGCCGTCACCGCCTTATCCTGCCAGCCGAACTGTTTTGTTAGTGCTGGGGGTAAGTTTCTGGACGGTTTGAGCTGCTGAACATCTTCCGCTTTTGGGGTGTCACGCTCAAAGCGCGGTAACATTCGACAAGTATTAACGGCGACATTGGCCACATTGACGAGATGCTCATCCAGCTGTTGCTTCAGTTGGCCTTTCTCTGGGCCATCGCGGTGAGTGTTGGCAAACAAGTTGACACTGATCGGCCAATTTTTCGCCTGGTCTTGTGACGAATAATAGTGATCACCCACCATCAGGCACAGCCTTGCATGATGGGCAATGGTGCGCCAGCTACCATCCTTTATGGCATCAACAAATAACGGCAAATGTGCTTGCAGTTGTCGGGCTCGATGACTAAGCGCCTTCATCCAGCGAGACGAAGATGACAACAAGCCTTGTGGAAAGTGAAAGCAGTCCGGTAAACGTTGCTGAAATTCAGCATCATCGAAGCGATTTTCATAGCCCCACTGCTGGCTTAGCCGCTGTAACAATTGCTGCGGTGTATCATTGGCTTTATCACCAAAATTGGCCTTATTGTCGGGCTTGGGCAACCGATGATGAGACAACACCAGCCACAGCAACACGGCGGCGGCATCTGGCAGGTTATGAAAAGGGGTATATTCTTGCGACAACACAGGTATGGCCGCTTTTAACTGCTGTTCATCAATCGACTGATCCAACAGAGGCTCAAGCCAGCTGTGATCTTGTGCTGGCGCCTTGCCGGATTGAATCAACGCCATCAGCAGTAGACTGGAGATCCATTCGTGGCGCAACGGATCTCCCTTAAAGCTGTTTTTTGATTGAGGATTGAGCTTATCCTGAAACAATTTAGTGGCTTTTCCCCAGTCGTGTAATAACGCTGCCAATCCTGTGAAAGCTTTGATTAGCGGCAGATATTTCCAGTTATGCTCATCATCACTACTCAACAGGTCTTGCTCGGTACTGTTCACCGCCACCACGCCTTCGGCATTAAATTTCTTTTTATTACCCACAATCCACAACAGCTGACTGCGCGCCCGTGACCGTATCCAATGGCAGCTGATGGCCGAGCTTTTACTGGCAGTTTTACGTAGCATCTTGTTAACGGTGTGCAGCCCATCTTCGGTGATCAGGGTTTGCCAGGTGTTATCACCAATGCGGTTGGCAAAGGCATCCAACACGCGGCGCGTTCTGGGCAGGGCCTTTTTTTCGCACTGGGAAACAAAGATCACCATCATAGCTGCTGCTCCTCAATGGCTTGCGGGGCTTGGCCTTGCAGGGCGATGGCCTTAACGGTATCAAACATAAAATCTAGGGCTTTGTGATCGGTAAAGGCTTGTAATACCTGTTGGCGAAACTCCTGCTCGGTGGCGTTTTCTTTGGCACAGACAAACGCCCAGGGCAGCACCAAAGCGTCTTTTATCAGATCCGCTACATCAAACACCAATGCGCCGCGGCGGGTTTTACCGTGCATCACTGCAAAGCCGTGCGGGATCCCTAGCACCCACAAACAGCAGGCCGCCAAGCCGTAAGCCAAATAGTTACCGTGATTAAGAAAGTCATTGGCTTTATCCACCGACTGATGCTGGCGGGTAAAGCCACTTTGTCCGGTGGCCTGAGCTGCGTATTTGTAGAGGGTTTTGGTTAGCTGGGCTTCCGTCAGCAGTAGGTCTGTGGGTTTGGTTGCGGCGGCGGTGCGAGTATAAAAGGTATCCAGCGCTTTCTGGATCTGGCTGTCGTTGAAGTCAAAGCCCTCTTGCTTAAGGTCACGGTCTTTCTGCCAAACCTGCCGCAAAAAGTCGATGCGCCCCTGCTGAAATTGCTGCGCAGCTTCAATACGCTTGCCGTCATCAAACCAGAAACTCAGCCAACCCTGCAGATATTCTGTTGGCCGATATTCACTTTGCGGGGTTAACCACTCTACTTCTCCTCCCATATAAAGCGGTGTGCCACCGCCGCCGCAAAAACCTACTAACACACCAGCCTGTGCCAGCATCCGCATGGCCGCTTGAGTAATAGAGGTGCCATTGCCCAACAGTAATACCGTGGTGTTGGCGATGGGAATGTTGTAATAGAGGTTCTCTTTATCTGCATCTGTCAGATAAAGTACACGGCCATCTTTTTGCATTACCCGGCAGTGTTCCAGATAAAACAAATTGGCACGTTTTGAGTGCAAAATTGCTTTCAAGTCTGACGGTGAAAAATCATCCATTTGGCATCCCTTCCTTGTTATACATTACCCTACTCTCCCTTTTTCTACCGCTTGCGCCAACACTGGTTATATAAACATGTCGCTTCAGGCGACAGGTTGCCGTGGGGATCAGCTAAAGAGCCAAGGCTTGATGTCGTCGATATTAGCCAGAATCAATTGCTGAGCGGCAGGATTGCCGTCGAGCATTTTTATGTTGATTTGCATGTCCTGCAGCAGGTAATTGGCCAGAGCGGCGCGGGTAGTCAGGCGAAGTTGGCTGTTGTGCATGCCATAATCCAGGGCCAACGCCTCTTGTTGCTCGGGGGTCAGCCGGGGATCGGGTGTAAGGAGCAGGGTGAGTTCGGTATGCCAGGCTTCATCGGCGGGCAGTGGCGTCAGCGGCGGTCCTTCCAGACTGGCCTCACCACGAAAGCGGCTGAGCACCAGGTCACGATAGCCCTGTGCTCTTTCGCACCAGGCGCGCAGGTGCCAGCGCCGACCGATGTTGACGAAGGCGGTGGGCACGATAATGCGGCCACTGCGATCGGGGCGAGACACGGCCACATAGTCTACCTCTACCCGTTGTTGCTGACGCAATGCCTGCACCAGGGAGCGGATAATCTGCGGGCTGACGTTGCGGGGCGGATGCGTCAAAGACAAGTGTGGCAACCAGCAGTCTGCCGCCTCGGGCATGGAATGGGCGCTTTGGCCTGTCATCCAGTTAAGATATTCGGCCACATCGCCGGAAATATATAAGGGGGCGAATTGTTCGGTCGGCAAATGGCCTTTGCGTGAAGGGCAATAGAACAGGTTGCCCGGCTGCTCCTGCAGATATTGATTGATATCTTTACTGGCCTGTTGCCGACTCAGGCCAAAAAACTGCCGCAAGTGACTAGCGGTGAGCCTGCCTTCCCAAAAGCTAATCAGCTCTATCAGCCAAAAGCGTCGATAACGTCCGGTTTTTATCATGCTGTCCGTGCTTGTTTTTGTTTTAAGCCATTAAAGGCGCTTGGCATGAAAATAACAAGGAACAAGCGTTAAAAATGAAAAAACCGCTTCGCTATTTGCAAGTGCTTAAGTAATGCAGCCTAACAGGCGTGGCTCTGTCGGGAATCCGGAACCTGTGGCGCAGAACCGTCAGACTGCTGGTCGTCTGCAAAGGCTCTGGCCCCCCGCGTTCGCGAGGGTGACGATAAAGGCAAACCAGCCCCACAATCCATACTATTTGTATGGTTTTGATTGTCGAGATAAACCGGCATGATCGGTACGCTGCTTTTCCCCCTCAGAATCACCAATAAAAAAACCCCGGCAAGCCGGGGTTAAAAGAGATCAAACTACAGGGTTATTGCAATCGGTTAACGCTGTTCGCGCAGGCTCTGGATGCGTTTTTCCAGCGGCGGGTGGCTCATGAACAGCTCGCTGTGACGCTTGCCGTTGATGCCGAACGCGGCGAGTGAACCTTCCAGCTCCACTTCTGGGCCACGGCGCAGGCGCTCCAGGGCGGCGATCATCTTCTCTTTGCCGGCCAGGCGGGCACCGCCTTCGTCGGCGCGGTATTCACGCTGGCGGCTGAACCACATCACTATGATGGATGCCAGAACGCCGAACGCCAGTTCCAGCACCATGACGATGGCAAAGTAGGCCAGGCCACCCATGCCGCCGCCTTCTTCCTCTTCACTATTATTGCTGAAGAAGCCGCTGATGATGTTGGCCACGATGCGGGCGAAGAACATCACGAAGGTGTTCACCACGCCCTGGATCAGGGTCAGGGTCACCATGTCGCCGTTGGCTACGTGGCTCACTTCGTGGGCCAGTACCGCTTCGGCTTCGTCCCGGCTCATGCTGTACATCAGGCCGGTGCTCACCGCCACCAGAGCGTTGTTACGGCTGGCACCGGTGGCAAAGGCGTTCATGTCCGGCGAGTCGTACACGCCCACTTCCGGCATGCCGATACCGGCCTGCTGGGCCTGACGGGTGACCGTGGTCATCAGCCAGTGTTCCATTTCGTTGCGGGGCTCTTCAATCACCTGCACGTTATAGGTACGCTTGGCCATCCATTTGGAGATGAGCAGCGAGATGGTCGAGCCACCAAAGCCGAACACGGCACAGAACACCAACAGGCCACCGACGCTGCTACGATCGATTCCCAGCATCGAAAATACGATGTTCAACACCACGCCCAGCACCAGCACCACGGCCAGGTTGGTGGCAATAAACAACAGAATGCGCTTCATAACTTTCCTTACTTCAACGAGTATGCAGACATAATATGTCCGAACGGGCGAAATTCAAGATGGCCATGATGAATTATTTCAGCAAAGGTGCAATATCTATAAAGTTGTTGGCGCTGTTCATACTCTCTTCATCCAGCCAGGGGATTTCGCCCAGCAGTGGCGCCTTGATGCGTTGCTTGAGGGTAACCGCGTTTTCTTCGTAATGACTCATCTCGGGATCGACCCGGTTCAGCACCCAGCCGGCCACCACCAGGCCGTCGTGCCGAATGGCGTCCAGCGTCAGCAGGGCGTGATTGATGCAGCCCAGGCGTGCGCCTACTACCAGGATCACCGGCAGGTGTTCTTTCTTTACCCAGTCGGACAACAGATGCTGTTCGTCCAGCGGCAGTCGCCAGCCGCCGGCGCCTTCGGTAAAAATCCAGTCGACGGCGGTTTCCTTCAGCCGGGCCAGCCCTTCGCCGATATGGTGAATACTGATGGTCTCACTGGCCTTCTCTGCGGCGATATGGGGGGCGATGGCCGGGGCAAAGGCATAGGGGTTGTGCATGGCATAGGGCAGCCTGATGGACGACGCCGCCTGCAGGGTCAGGGCGTCGCTGTTTTTCAGCTCGCCGTTAATCAGCTCGCAGCCGGAGGCCACGGGTTTGTAGCCCAACACTTTCTTGCCCGCCTCGGCGGCGGCCTGCATCAGTGCCCGGGTCACGAAGGTTTTGCCCACTTCGGTGTCGGTACCGGTAATGAAAAATGTCTTAACCATAGATGACTCCATACGCCAGCCGATAGGTGGCCACGCAGTGGCCTTGATTGTTTTTAGGATAGATGAGATTCAGTCGCTGCCAGGCCTGCTTGCCCATCAGGCCGGGGCGACGGTCGCCGTTGACCCGGTTGGCACCGATGCCCTTGAGATCGAGCAGCAGCCCTTTCAATTTCGGGTAGCAGAGTTGCTCGTCCACCTGCTCCAGCTGCCAGCGCCGGCCGGTGGCCGTTAATTGCTGCTCCAGCGTGTCGGGTGCGATAAAGCGGTTGATGTGGGCATGGCCGTCCAGTTGCTGCCAGCTGCTTTCCAGCTCGTGCAGGCTGCCCGCCAGCAGGGTGGAAAACACCAGCACGCCGCCGGGTTTTAGCCGTTCGCTCCAGCCCTTGAGCCAGGCGGCCGGATCGGCACTCCACTGCAGGCAGAGGTTGGCGAAAATCCAGTCCAGGCTCTGCGCGGGCAGCGGCATGGCATCCATATCGGCGCAAATGGGGGTGATGTCGGCTTTTTTGGTCGCCTGTTGCAGCATGTCGGGCGACAAGTCCAGCGCCAGCAGTTGCCGGGCTTTTAGTTTGAGCCGGGGGGCAAACCAGCCGCTGCCGCAGCCTAGATCCAGCCCCGTGTCGGCCCACTCTGGCAGTCGTGCAAGCAGGGCGTTGCCACTGCGCCGTTGCAGCTCGTTGTGTTGCTCGTAGCTGTGGGCGGCGCGACCGAAGGCGGCGGCGACCTTCTGTTTGTCGATACACTCCGCCGCCTGAGGCTCGGTCAATTCGGTGGTGACTTGTTCGATAGCCATTACATCTGCTCCTGCCGCACTGCCTGCTCCAGTGCTGACACCAGTGCCGTGATATCTTCGGTTTGATGCGCGGCGCTCAGGGTAATGCGCAGCCGGGCCGACCCTTTGGGCACAGTGGGCGGACGTATGGCACCCACCCAACAGCCCAACTCGCGCAGATGGGCGGCCAGCGCCAGGGTTCTGTTCTCGTCACC
>NZ_MPZM01000057.1 GCF_002936955.1 Oceanisphaera arctica
GCAAACGCGGTGCGTTTGCCACCCTGCCATGACATAAAAGCCCTGACTTAACGGTCAGGGCTTTTTGCTATCTGTTCATCAGTCAATACGGCACGATATTCCTATCATCGTTCCCGGTGATTAAGGATTGCAGGTATCAGCCGAACTGGCTCAAAAGCTGCTGTATTTCGCCAAAACGTTGTTGTTCCAGTTGGCCGAAGCCGGGCTGCTTTTTTGCTTTCAGGCGGTTGAGCAAGGGAGTGGTAATGCCACATAAGAAGCAGGCCAGAGTGTGGTTGCTCAGGGTCTGCTGGCTGTCGGCCTGTAAGCCCTGGCACCAGTGCTGCAACTGCTCGGCAGTTGGCAGTGGCGGTCGTTTGGGGAGGGGCAGTTGCACCGGCTGACCGGCGCAGACCGAGCAGTGGCCACAGCGCACAGGTGCCTGATGATCGGCGAAGTAGGCGGCCAGCCGATGGCTCAGGCAAGAGTCACTCTCAAAGAAGCCGATCATTTCTGCCAGACGCGTGATTTCGCTCGCCTCCTTCTGCTGAAACAGATCATGAATCCGGCTGGTTTCGGTTTGCAGATCGAAATTGTTCTGCAGTACCCGATAGACTTCGATCATCTGTTTGCTTTCCAGGCTGACAAGACCCTGCTGGTGCAGGTAGTCGAGCGCGCTGATCACCCGCTTTCTTTCGCCGCCGTCTTGCTGCCAGATGGCATCAAAATTGACCTGACACCAGCTTCTGGCCAGAGGAGAACCATTGAAGACGGCGGTGAGAAATGCCTGACGCTCTGGATTGAAGCGGCTGAGGATCTCTTCCCGTGATTTGATAAACTTGAAGCGATAATCGGCAAAATAGCTGTATTGTGGTTCTATAATGCGATTCAGCTCCAGATAGACCAGCAGGGTTTTCAGGGGTAACAGCCGAATGTTGGTGCTGTTCGACAGCCGTAGTGGCATCAGTTCCCACTGCTCGCCGGCTAGCTGCAGTTCATGCAGTAAGGCCTTGATGGCATCCGGTTCGGGGGTATCTCCGTAGACGAAGTTTTCCAGCACATTGAGTCCGGCCTGATTGCCGAGCAGGATACAGCGCGATGGCTGGCCGTCCCGGCCAGCTCGGCCGATTTCCTGACTGTAGTTTTCGATGGATTTAGGCAGATCGTAATGGATCACCCGACGGATATCGGCCTTGTCCACGCCCATGCCAAAGGCAATGGTGGCGACGATGCAGGGCACGCTGCCCGCCATAAACGCCTGCTGTAGCTGCCGACGTCGATCCTGATCCATGCCCGCATGGTAAGCCTGTGCCTGAATGCCGGCCGCCGTCAGTCGTTCGGCGATCCGTTCGGCGGTGTGTTGCAGGGTGACATAAACGATGGTGGGCTGGGCGGGATCCTCGATCAGCTGTTCGATCAGGGCGGGCATTTTCTCTGCTTCGGTAACCGGTATTACTTCAAGGTGCAGGTTCGGCCGATAAAAGCCGGTGATCACCACGTTTTCACGAGACAAGCCGAATTTTCGCTGCATATCATCGATAACGTTCGGTGTGGCGGTAGCGGTCAGTAGCAATACCTGAGGAATATTGAGCTGCCGGCGATAATCGGGCAGCTTGAGGTAGTCGGGGCGAAAGTTGTGACCCCATTCGGAAATACAGTGGGCTTCGTCCACTACCAGCAACGAAATCGGTATCTGTCCGATAAACTGGCGGAAGCGCTCGTTCTTCAGCCGTTCGACGGAGATCATCAGTACCTTGATGCGGCCCTCGCGGACATCCTGCATGATCTGGCGGCTTTCTTCCCAGCTCTGGGTGGAGTCGATGCTGGCGGCGGGGATATTCATCCGCGACAGAAAGGCCAGTTGATCCTGCATTAACGCCAGCAAGGGGGATATCACCAGCGTCAGCTGCGGTAACAGCAGCGCGGGTAGCTGGTAACAGAGTGACTTGCCGGATCCGGTCGGAAAAATCGCCGCCGCCGAGTGGCCGGCCATCAGGGTATCGATCACTTGTTGCTGGCCGGGGCGAAGCGAGGAAAAGCCGAAATGCTGTTGCAGGGTGTGGAGCAGAGTCATGGAATTGAAGCCTTGAAATACCGATGCACACAGCTTGGCGTGCACTACCGGCTTTGGCAACTTAAAACGCCGGTTGTGAGGGGCAGGCGACTGAACTTAAGCCAGCTGTCTCTGTGCTATGCCTGACGGTTTGCGCCGAATAAATTGGCGCCTGCAAACACATAGCGCCAGGGGTGAAGTCGGAGGCCTTGCTGGTTAACTCCGTGCAGCCCGATGGTTTGCGCCGAATACATTGGCGATGACAAAACCAAGAGACCACACGGGTAGCTGAGCACTTATGGCTGACGGATTTCTGCTGTTATAAAGCCATGAAATCCTGGTGGAACGACTTTTCGCAGTAGTTGCAGCGAAAGCGTACCTGGCCTGCCACCGCACGCACCTTGAACTTGCTGGTCACCGGTTCGTTATGGCTGATGCAGTTGGAGTTGGGGCAGGAAAACACGCCTTCTACCCGCTCGGGTAGTTGCAGCTGCAGCTTTTCCACCACTTCGAAGTCTTCGATCAGGTTAACGGTGGCGTCAGGCGCAAACAGCGCCAGCTGGTTGGCCTGAGCGGCGGACAGGCGGGTGTTTTCCACCTTGATGATGTCCTTGGCACCCAGCGCCTTGGAGGGCAGGTTCAGGCCGACGGTGATTTTCTCATGAGTCTGTACCAGACCGAACAGTTGCAGGATCTTGATGCCCTGACCGGCGGGAATATGATCGATCACGGTGCCGTTGTGAATGGCTTCGACTTGCAGTTGGCTCTTGTTCATCATGTCTCTCACAGGCTCTCGTTCAGTACCAGGGCAAGCAGCGCCTGGCGTGCATAGACGCCGTTTTCTGCCTGCTCGAAGTAATAGGCATAAGGCGTGTCGTCCACCTCGGCGGAGATTTCGTCGATGCGGGGCAGGGGATGCAGCACCTTGAGGCTGTCTTTGGCGCCGTCCAGCACCTCGGGAGTGAGCACGTATTTGGAGGCCACATGCACATATTCGGTTTCGTCGAAGCGCTCTTTCTGTACCCGGGTCATGTACAGAATATCAAGCTCGTCCATCACCTCTTCCATGCTGTCACGGAACTCGAAGTTGATGCCTTTTTCGGTCAGCTCGTCACAGAGGTAGTCGGGCATGGCCAGGGCCTGGGGAGCGATAAAGTAGAACTTGCAGCCAAACAGGCTCAGCGCCTGGGTCAGGGAGTGCACGGTACGGCCGTACTTGAGGTCACCGACAAAGGCTACCGTTAGTCCCTGCAGCGTGCCCTGGGTTTCGTAGATGGTGAACAAATCCAGCAGCGTCTGGGTTGGATGCTGGTTGGAGCCGTCACCGGCGTTGATCACCGGCACCGAAGAAAACTCGGCTGCCAGCCGGGCGGCGCCTTCCTGCGGATGGCGCATCACAAAGGCGTCACTGTAGGAGCTGATTATTTTCACCGAGTCGGCAAGGGTTTCCCCTTTCTTGGCCAGTGAGGTGCTGCCGCTGTCGGAAAAACCGATCACGGAACCGCCAAGGCGATGGATGGCGGTTTCAAACGACAGTCGGGTTCGGGTAGAGGCTTCGAAAAAACAGCTGGCCACCACTTTATGCCTGAGCAGATCGGGGCGAGGGTGGCTCTTGAGCATCACGGAGGTGTCGATGATCAACTCCAGCTCGGCGCGGGTGAAGTCTGATATGGATATTACATGCTTTTGATATAGGGGGTTTGCCATCAGCAACGCTCTTTAAGGTGTAAAGTGAAGACCATAAAAAAGCCCCTGAAGGGGGCCATTAGAGCTAAATAATTGCAAGCGCCGCCGTTTTCACGACGAACGAGCGTAAAACCAGCCAGACGTTCGGGTACAGAAATGAGCATTTATTCCATTCACTCCGAGCACTTGCAAATCGAGCAGATTATAGAGAAATGTGTGCTCAAAGCAAAATCTGACGAGCCGTAGACCTCAATGCGGTGAAAAGATAAGCGAACGAACCAGTACCCGCTAAAAAGCGCTTTACCTTTAAAAGCCTATCGTTATAATTCGCCTCGTATTGCAGGGGCGTAGTTCCAATTGGTAGAACAGCGGTCTCCAAAACCGACGGTTGGGGGTTCGAATCCCTCCGCCCCTGCCAACTTCTTCTCGAAAAGCCAGCTTAACAGCTGGCTTTTTGCGTTATGGAGTATCTATGACGCCGTTACAATCGCAATTATGGCAATTGCTGAAACTGCCCACCTGGCGCTGTGCTCATCCCGAGCGGTTGCCACATGCACCAGCTCCCCCCCTCGAGATGGCAGAAGTACTGCTCGTAACCGGGCAGGGTAAGCTGCTGCCGCCTTTATTGCGCACCGATCTGATACTGGCGTTGTCGTTGCATGAAACCCAGCTGCAGGTGATGGATGAAGCTACCTGGCTGGCGGCCGGCATGCCGTCGGCGAAGGCAATGTTGGGGCTAAATCTGACAGGCGATACTGCCGCATTTGGCTGGCATGATTGCCTGCCGCTGACGCCCGCCAAAAAACGCGAACTCTGGAGCCGGTTATGCAGCCTCTGTTTCGCCCACTGAGTGCCGACGACCTGGACACCATGCTGCTGGTAGAGCAGGCGGCTCATGGCCACCCTTGGAGCCGTAGCCTGTTGGCCGACAGCTTCGGCGAACGCTACTTTACCGGCTCGCTCTGGCTTTCAGGACAGGGGTTTCAGGATAAGGGGTTTTCAGAACAAGCGTCTCAAGAGCAGGGTCAGCTGCTGGGTTACTTTATTGCCGACCGCATCCTAGATGAAAGTACGCTGATGAACATCTGCGTGTCACCCGACAAGCAGGGGCTGGGGCTGGGTCGCCAGCTGATGGATCATTATCTGCGACTCTGTAAACAGCAAGGCCTTACTCAGCTCTGGCTGGAAGTGAGGGAGTCGAATACCTCGGCTCAGGCGTTGTATCTTTCCTGTGGCTATATAGAAAGCGGCCGTCGGCGTCACTATTATCAGAGCGCTTCCGGTTTTGAAGATGCGATTTTGATGAAAAGGTAGAAGGTTTCCTCCTATACTGAAAACCAAATACTCTGTTCTACAAGGATGAAGAATGAGAGGCTCATGGATTTGCCTGCTGAGTACCTTATTACTGTGGTCACCACTGTCTCAGGCCAGTATCTACCGTTATCAGGACGTCAACGGTATGGTGCACTACACCGACAATCAGCTGCGTGCCATCAACCATTCGAATGCTCATCAGGATGCGATCAATCGCGACGGAGTGCTGGTGCGGGTGGTCGAGAAAAAAGACGGCCACTATTTTTTCGCTCTGAATCGCTTGGCCATCAATACCGAGCTGACTTTTCGCTTCTCTCAGGAAAAGAACGTCAATATCCCCAGCCAGATGCAGCAGGTAATCAGACTGCCCCCGCGAGAAGAAAAATTTATCGGCAAGCTGGCGGCCAAAGCCACCGGTAGTTGGCAATACGACTATGGCTTTGCCTACAGTAACCACGCATTGCGGCCCGAGGTCAAAGCACAACCCGGGCTCAAAGTACAGAAAGTGCAGAAAATTGCCGGATCCAGCCTGGTACCATCTAACACCGTCTTTAACCGGTCATTATCGCGATCCTATTTGTCCGAAACGATAGACCTTGCTTCGCCGGTCGCCGGTCGTTACCGGGTTACTCAGGGCTTTAACGGAGAGTTCAGCCATAACAAACCGTCCAATCGCTATGCCCTGGATATAGCCCTGCCTATTGGCACCCCGCTTTACGCCACCCGGGACGGCGTGGTGATGGCGGCGGTGGATCATCATGTGGGTGGAGGCTTAAAGGCAAAGTATCGGGGCAAGGCCAACCATTTGCGGCTGCGTCATGCAGACGGCACCATGACCCTCTATGCCCACCTGCAAACCGGCTCGCTGCAGGTGAAAGAAGGTGACAAGGTGAAAGTCGGGCAGCGGGTGGCGGCGTCCGGCCATACCGGTTACAGCTCGGGCCCTCATTTGCACCTGGCGTTACAGGTCGATAACCAGGGGCGCAGAGAGTCGGTTCCCTTTACTCTGCATGGTAGCTACCCCGTTGCCGGTCGCTGGTTGCTGGCCGGTGAATGGGGTGATGAGTAGGGCGATGAGTAGTGTAATATGCTGAAAATATTATTTAGCGTTATATAGGGTACTTTTCGGGTATTAAGACAATATGCAGGGCGTGATGTTTTATTGTTGAAGTTAAAACCTAAAAATAACCATTATTTAAGATTTTAATTTTTAGTGGGTCGGGGTGTCATTCGAAAAAGCAGTTGATTTCTCCTTTTTGCTGTGGCCTTTTACTTTCTTTTTCGCTTTAAAATCAAAGTAAAAAGGCAGGAAAGCAAGATGGCAGAGTTGGTCGATGTGGCAGATGGCGCTCCACGCAGCATAAGTCACTATATGAGAGTGCTGGGGCCGGGAATCCTGGGGGCTGCCGCCGCCATCGGTGGCTCTCATCTGGTGGCGTCCACCCAGGCCGGTGCCATTTACGGCTGGCAGCTGGTGGGATTGATCCTGCTGGTCAACCTGCTCAAGTATCCTTTCTTTCAAATTGGTGCCCGCTACACAATGGCGGCAGACGAGAGCCTGATCCAGGGCTATGACCGTATCGGCCGGGGTTACCTCTATCTATTCACCGCGCTTAACCTCCTTGCCTCCGTAATCAGCACCGCCGGGGTGGCCATGTTGTGTGGCAGCATACTCGGGCTCTTCATCGGCGACAGCCTCAACGTGACTCAGCTCAGCATGATAGTGCTGGCGGGATCTCTGGTGTTTTTGATCTCCGGTCATTACAAGACGCTGGATCGGGTGACCAAGTGGATTATCGTGGGTCTGGCCGTCGCCACCGTCACCGCAGTTTGTATCGCCCTGAACAAGGGCGGCGTGGCGCAGCCCGATTTTGTCTCGCCCAGCCCCTGGAACATGGCCTCGGTGGGTTTTCTGGTGGCCCTGATGGGCTGGATGCCGGCGCCCATCGAGCTTTCGTCCTGGAACAGCGTCTGGTTACGCCAGAAGAAAAAAGCCCTGGGTGGCGCGCTGGATTATAAGGACGCCCTGGTCGACTTTAACGTGGGTTATGTTACCTCTACCCTGCTGGCGCTCGCCTTTGTTGCGCTGGGCACCCTGGTGCTGCATGGCAGCGGTGAAAGCCTGGCGACGTCCGGTATCGCCTTCGCGCACCAGTTGGTGGACGTTTATGCCAGTGTCATGGGGGAGTGGAGCCGCTGGCTGATTGCGCTGATTGCCTTCCTGTGCATGTTTTCCACCACTGTGACGGTGCTCGACGGTTACAGCCGGGCGCTGAGCGAATGCTTTGTGCAGTTCGGTCAGCCTGCTGGTAGTGGCCCCACCGGTAACGGCAGCCGTTATACCTATCCGCTGATGGTGGTGATGGGCATTATCGGCGCTCTGATCATCATGTTCTTCAAGGGCGCCCTGCTGGCGATGCTGGAATTTGCCATGATCTCCGCCTTTGTCAGCGCCCTGGTATTTGCCTGGTTGAACTACCGTTTGATGGCATTGCCTCTGGTGCCGGAGCAGTATCGTCTGGGCCGCGGCATGAAGACCCTGAGCTGGGTCGGCATCCTGTTCTTTGCCGGTTTCAACCTGCTGTTCGGTTACTGGTATCTGTTTGTGAAATAACAACGATTTGAAAAGACGATTGTTTCGCTGAATTACAAACAAACAGGGGCTTTTGGCCCCTGTTTGTTTTACAGCTGTTATTTCTGTGATCCAGCTCGCTTAAATTCTTCTCTGCCAATCTTCAATTGATGATGTTTTAGGGATTGAAAGTCATAGCCTATTAAGCCTCGAGGAAAGATCGATTTATCTTTTTATGAAAGAGGCAGTATAGTGCTTGTGGTGTTGTCTTCTTCTTGTGCTATCTCCTTATCTTGTCACGCTTTTTGGCGATAAATATCGAGATTTCGATGTTTGCAGCATTAAAAAATATCAATGCGTCGTTTTGGTATAGTCAGGTAAGGCATACCAGGCTGGACTGCGTTATTCAGCCTGAAATAATTAATGGCAAGGCTGCCTGAAAGTTGAAGGAACAGCTTGTCCCAAACCGGATGCGCCTCGCTTATCCGGTGCGATATCAACATTAATCAGGGATTTATTATGTTAATCGGGATTCCAAGGGAAACGCTTAGCGGCGAGACTCGGGTGGCAGCGACCCCCAAGTCGGTCGAACAGTTACGTAAACTGGGTTTTGAGGTCAGTATCGAACAGGGTGCGGGCAGCAAGGCCAGCTTTGACGATGCAGCCTATGAAGCGGCTGGGGCCACACTGGTCGCTGCCGAGCAAATCTGGCAAGCCGCCATGATCTACAAGGTGAATGCCCCTACCGCCGACGAAATAGAGCGGCTGCAGGCAGGCACCACTCTGGTCAGCTTTATCTGGCCGGCGCAAAACCCCGAGCTGGTTGAACAGCTCAAGAACAAGGGCGTCACCGTCATGGCCATGGACATGGTGCCGCGTATTTCTCGCGCCCAGTCGCTGGATGCCCTGTCTTCGATGGCCAACATCGCCGGCTACCGTGCAGTGGTAGAAGCCGCCCACGAATTCGGTCGCTTCTTTACCGGTCAGATCACCGCCGCCGGCAAGGTTCCGCCTGCCAAGGTGCTGGTGATTGGTGCCGGTGTGGCCGGTCTGGCCGCCATCGGTGCTGCCGGCTCGCTCGGTGCCATAGTGCGCGCCTTCGATACCCGCCCCGAGGTAAAAGAACAGATCAACTCCATGGGTGGCGAGTTCCTGGAACTCGACTACGAAGAAGACGCGGATTCTTCCGACGGTTACGCCAAGGAAATGAGCAAGGCCTTCATCGACGCCGAAATGGCGCTGTTCATGGCCCAGGCCAAAGAAGTCGACATTATCATCACCACGGCGCTTATCCCCGGCAAGCCAGCGCCCAAGCTGATTACCGCCGAGATGGTAGCGAACATGCACCCGGGCTCGGTGATCGTGGATCTGGCGGCGCAAAATGGCGGCAACTGCGAGTTGACCAAACCCGGCGAGCTGTTCGTTTCCGACAACGGCGTCAAGATCATCGGTTATACCGACCTCAACGGTCGCCTGCCGACCCAGTCTTCTACCCTGTATTCCACCAACCTGGTCAACCTGGCCAAGCTGCTGTGCAAGGAAAAAGACGGCAACATCAAGGTCGACTTCGACGACGTGGTGCTGCGCAACATGACAGTGGTCAAAGACGGCGAAGTTACCTTCCCGCCGCCTGCCATCAGCGTGTCTGCCGCGCCCAAGGCGGCCGCTCAGGCACAGCCGAAGGCCGAACCTCACGCCAAGCAGCCGAGCAACCTCAAGTACTATCTGGGTGGCGTGGGCGTCTTGCTGTTCGCCTGGCTGTCGGCGGTAGCACCGGCGGAGTTTCTGTCTCACTTCACCGTGTTCGTACTGGCCTGCATCGTGGGTTATTACGTGATCTGGAATGTCTCGCACTCGCTGCATACCCCGCTGATGTCGGTTACCAACGCCATTTCCGGGATTATCGTGGTGGGCGCTTTGTCTCAGGTGGGTGCCGGTGGCTTTGTCACCTTCCTCGCCTTTGTGGCGGTACTGATTGCGTCAATCAACGTGTTTGGCGGTTTTACCGTGACACACCGTATGCTGAAGATGTTTAGGAAGGGTTAATAGAAATGTCACAAGGACTTGTAACTGCGTCTTACCTTATTGCCGCCGTGCTCTTTATTCTGAGCCTGGGTGGTTTGTCCAAGCAGGAGTCGGCCAAGGCCGGTAACTGGTACGGTGTTGCGGGCATGGCGATCGCCCTGCTGGCCACCATCTTCAACCCCGAGGTCACCGGCCTGGGCTGGATCATAGTGGCCATGGGCATCGGTGCCGCCATCGGTATTCGTCTGGCGTTAAAGGTCGAAATGACCGAGATGCCGGAACTGATCGCCATCCTGCACAGCTTTGTCGGTCTGGCGGCGGTATTTGTGGGTATCAACACCTACATCAGCCACGGCGACATGACCGGCGCCATGCTGAACATCCACAACACCGAAGTCTTTCTCGGTGTCTTTATCGGTGCCGTTACCTTCACCGGCTCCATCGTGGCGTTCTGCAAGCTGCGCGGCCTGGTGTCGTCCAAGCCGCTGATGCTGCCGCACCGTCACAAGCTGAACCTGCTGGCGGTGGTGCTCTCTGCCATTCTGCTGATCTGGTTTGTACAGGTGGAAGGTTCTACCTTCGCCCTCCTGGTGATGACCCTGATTGCCCTGGCCTTTGGCTGGCATCTGGTGGCCAGCATCGGCGGTGCCGACATGCCGGTGGTCATCTCCATGCTCAACTCCTACTCGGGCTGGGCGGCGGCGGCGGCGGGCTTCATGCTGTCCAACGACCTGCTGATCGTCATCGGTGCTCTGGTGGGCTCCAGCGGTGCCATTCTGTCTTACATCATGTGCAAGGCGATGAACCGCTCCTTCGTGTCCGTTATCGCCGGTGGCTTCGGCTCCGACGGCGCCGTGAGCAGCGGTGGTGAAGAAGAGGAAGGTGAGTACACCGAAATGAACGCCGAAGACGTGGCCGACATACTGAAAAACTCCAGCTCTGTCATCATCACCCCCGGCTACGGCATGGCGGTGGCTCAGGCCCAGTATCCGGTAGCGGAACTGGTATCCAAGCTGCGTGCGGCCGGTGTGAAGGTGCGCTTTGGTATTCACCCGGTGGCGGGTCGTCTTCCCGGGCACATGAACGTGCTGCTGGCGGAAGCCAAGGTGCCTTACGATATCGTGCTGGAAATGGACGAGATCAACGACGATTTCAACGATACCGACACGGTTCTGGTGATCGGCGCCAACGACACGGTCAACCCCTCGGCGGCAGAAGATCCGGCCAGCCCCATCGCCGGCATGCCGGTGCTGGAAGTGTGGAAGGCCCAGCAGGTGGTGGTGTTCAAACGCTCTATGAACACCGGCTACGCCGGGGTGCAGAACCCGCTGTTCTTCCGCGAAAACAGCGTCATGCTGTTCGGTGATGCCAAAGACAGCGTGGATAACATCCTCAAGGCGCTGTAATCGGTTGAAACGGTTTAAAACAGTATAAAAAGGGAGCTTCGGCTCCCTTTTTTGTATTATGGCGTTCCAGTATAAAAGTCGGACAAAGGGCCAGCTCCACCGACTCGCTCAAGCACCTCCTTGTGACGCTCAGCACATGACATCCGACCGCCATGGACGGCGGGAGTGCCAGCATTGCAGGAGCTTTTGTTGGCCCTGTCATGTGATGGTCGGTGGAGCAGATCCCTTTGCCCTCCTTGATGCTCCGGCGTTGCCTGTTGGCGCCGTCTGCAGGCAACTCGGAGTTCCAGAAGAGGCAACAGAGAACGGCTCCCACGACCGTGAAATGCCAGGGACGGCATGTCCGAGCTTACATGGGGCGAGCTAGTCTCGCCGGGACGATTTGTTTCTGACTGACCGAACATCCAGTGAATGTTCGCAGCAGGCTGAAACAATGAGTGTCATTCCCCGTAGCGTGTCGAGGGAGGCGGCTGTGTTGCCTCTGCGCTCGAATTCAAAAAACGGTCAGACTTTTATACGCATTGGTATAATCCCTTATTTTCTAACGTATTACGGATATTGGAGTTAACACAATGACGAGCTGGCGCGGCATATTGCCGCTCACCCTGCCGGTGATGATGGGCTATTTGCCGCTGGGCGCCGTGTTCGGCGTGCTGTGGGTCGATGCGGGGCTCAGCTGGTACTGGGCGCCCTTGATGAGCATCATCGTCTACGCCGGCGCCCTGCAATATCTGGCGGTGGGCATGCTGGCGGCGGGCATCGGTTGGATCGATCTGGCGGTGGCCTCGCTGCTGGTCAACTTTCGGCATCTGTTTTACGGCCTATCGCTTTATCACCTGTTGCCCAAAGGCGTGATCGGCCGCCAGTATTTTATTTTCGGCATCACCGACGAAACCTATTCCCTGCTCAGCGCCTCCGGTCAGGTCAAAGACAGCAAGACCGCCCTGCTGGTGGTGTTGTTTAACCAGAGCTACTGGGTGCTGGGCACCCTGGTTGGCATCTTGCTGGCGCGCGGCCTGCCGCCGGGCTTACAGGGGCTGGACTTCGCCCTGACCGCGCTCTTTACCGTGCTGGCGGTGGAGCAAATTCGAGCCCGCAAAGACTGGGGAGCCGTGGCGCTGGGGCTGGTGGCCGCGGCGGTGGCGGGCGTTTGGGTCAGTGAGTACTTCCTCTTGGCTGCCTCTGTGATGCTGGTACTGGTGTTGCTGGCCTGGCCCGAGCAAAAACAGAGGGAGGCCCGCCCATGAGTGAGCTGGATTATCTGCTGGCGGCGCTGATCATGGGCGCGGTCACCTTCGGCCTGCGTGCCTTTCCCTTCGTGGCGCGGAGTTTTATCGCCCATCATCGCCGCATTCAGACTCTTGGACGCCGGCTGCCAGTGGCCATGATGGTGCTGCTGACCCTGTATGCCATGGGGGTGCACAACTGGAGCAGCCCCGCCGACGGTAGCGCCCAGATGATGGCGGTGGCCGTGGTGGCGGTGCTGCAATTGTGGCGGCGGCAGGCGCTGCTCAGCATTCTGGCGGGCACCCTGGTGTACATGACCCTGATGAACGGCTGGCTCGGGCTCTGATCCGGGCCCGTCATCGGTTATAATGCGGGCCCCGCACTTTTGGACCCGTGAACCATGACTCTTTCTGTTTCTTCTTTTCGCGCCCGGCTGCTTGGCCTGGCGACCCTGTGCCTGAGCGCAGTGATGCCGGCGCAAGCCGAACCTTTCGTGTTTACCGCCATTCCCGATCAGGACGAGCGCCACCTTACCGAGCGCTTCGGCAAAATAGCCGATTACCTGAGTGAGAAGTTGGGGGTGGAAGTGCAATACATACCGGTGAAGAGTTATCCGGCGGCGATAAGCGCCTTTCGTAACGATCAGGTGCAGCTGGCCTGGTTCGGCGGCCTGACCGGCGTGCAGGCCCGTGCACTGGTGCCCGGCAGTGAGGCCATCGCCCAGGGCGTGGAAGACACCGCCTTCGTCAGTTATATCATCGCCCACCACAGCACCGGTTTGAGCAAGAGTGATCATTTACCCGCAGAGCTTGCCGGCAAGCGATTTACCTTCGGCGACAAGGGCTCTACCTCCGGCCGGCTGATGCCCGAGTTCTTCCTGCGTCAGCACTTCGGTCAGGCGCCGGAGCAATTATTCTCCCGCGTGGGCTTTTCCGGCGACCATAATCGCACCATCAGTCTGGTGCAGTCCGGTGCCTTCGAGGTGGGCGCGGTCAACTACGCGGTGTGGGAGGCGGAAAAGGCCAAGGGCAACATCGACGAGAGCAAGGTCGGGGTTATCTGGGCCACGCCAAGCTATCCCGACTACCAGTGGAGTATTCGCGGTGATGTGAATGCTCGCTTCGGCGCCGGCTTCAAGGAGAAGGTACAGCAGACGTTGCTGGAGATGACGGATCCGGACCTGCTGGCGGCCTTTCCCCGTTCAGGCTTCGTGAATGCCACCAACGACGATTATGCCCCCATTCGTGACACCGCCGTGGCCATCGGCATCATGGATCCAGCCCCGTAAATGAGTGCCGACAGCTGTCTGTTCCGGTTTCGGCAGGATACCCTGGGTTATGCGGGTAGCCCGGTGCTACGCGAGCTCTCGCTCGAACTGCGCCGGGGTGAAAGGGTGGCCCTGCTGGGCGAGTCCGGTACCGGCAAAAGCACCCTGCTGCGCCGGCTGCGCGAGCTGCGCCCTGCCGAGGTGGCCTGGTGCCCGCAGCAACCGGGGCTGGTGC
>NZ_MPZM01000058.1 GCF_002936955.1 Oceanisphaera arctica
CCCAGGGTCCGCCAGTCGAGCCCCAACTGCCCGGCCCGTTGTCGGCCCGTTGTCGGGCCGCCGGCGAGATCCGCACCATAGCACCGGCAGCCGGCTTCGGCTGAGCGGGAGCAGGCATTGCCTTGATGGCGTCAGGCTCAACAGCTTGTTCGGGGCTTTGCTCCACCACTTCAGCCGTTTCGGCTTCACCGGCCAGTCGCAAATGGGCGATGGGCTCGCCCACCTGGCGCTGCTGACCCACCGGAGCCAGCAATGCCTCGACGACCCCTTCATCGAATACTTCCAGGTCGATCAGGCCCTTCATGGTCTCGATAGTGGCGATCACGTCACCTCGGTGCACCGTATCGCCGGGCTTGACCCGCCACTCGGCCACCATGCCCTTGGCCATATCGGAGCCGAACGACGGCATCTTGACGGTTTTTATCATTTGCCCATCACCTTTATTGCGGCGGCCACGATGCCCTCGATCTGGGGCGTGGCCGCCAGCTCCAGATGCCGGGGATAGGGAATCGGTACCTCGGCGCTGCACAGCCGTTGCGGCGGGGCATCCAGCGACCAGAAGCAATATTCCGCCACCAGGGCGCAGATTTCACCGGCCAGACTGCCGGTGCGCCAGCCCTCGTCCACCACCAGCAGGCGCCGAGTCTTGTTGACCGAAGCGAACAGGGTCCTGGTATCCAGGGGGCGCAGGCAACGCAGGTCCACCACCTCGGCGCCGATGCCCTGGCTCTGCAGCAATTCGGCGGCCTCAAGGGCCTTGGGCAGGGAGCCGCCATAGCTGACCAGGCTGAGATCGGCTCCTTCCCGGCGCACCACGGCCTGATGCATGTCGGGGCACTGTTTCTTCGTCGGTACCGGCCCCGTGTTGTTGTAGAGCAGCACATGCTCGAACAACAGCACAGGATCGGGATCCGCCAGCGCCATGGCCAGCATGTAACGGGCATCGGCAAGGGTGGCCGGGGCCAGCACCTTGAGGCCCGGCACATGGGCATACCAGTTTTCCAGGCTGTGAGAGTGCTGCGCCGCCAGCTGCCGGCCGGCACCGCAGGCCATGCGGATCACCAGCGGCACCCCCAGCTGCCCCCCGGACATATGGCGCAGGGTGGCGGCGTTATTGACGATTTGATCCAGCGCCAGCAGGCTGAAGTTGACCGTCATCACCTCCACGATGGGCCGCATGCCACCCAGGGCGGCGCCGATGCCGGCACCGACGAAGCCGGACTCGGACAAGGGGGTATCGCGCACCCGCTGCTCGCCGAATTCCTGTAGCAGGCCCTTGGTCACCGCATAACAGCCGCCGTAATGGCCCACGTCCTCACCCATCACGAATACCCGCGGGTCTTCATGGATGGCGTCCCGGATGGCTTCGCGCATCGCTTCACGGTAACTGATGGTCGGCTCCTTCATGCTTGCGGCTCCCGGTAAACGCTGCGGCACAGCTGTGACTCGGGCTCGAATTCGGACTGCTCGGCGAAGGCAACGGCGGCATTGATCTCCAGCCTGACAGCCTGCTCCAGCTGTTGCCAACGGGCCTCGTCCAGACCGCCACTCTGTTCCAGGTGGTGCCTGAGCTGCACTATGGGCCCCTTGCCTTGCCACTGCTCAACCTCCTCCGGGGTGCGGTACAGCTGGGTATCGAACATGGAATGGCCACGAAAGCGGTAGGTCAGGCATTCCAGAAAGCGGGGGCCGCCTCCCGCCCGGATGGCCTCGCAATATGCCCGGGCAACCGCTTCCACCTCTGCCACCTGCATGCCGTCCACCGCCCGGGCGGCCAAACCATAGCTTTCGGCCTTCTTGAAGATACGCTGTTCCGACTCGGAAATGGCCAGCGCCGTGCCCATGGCGTAGCGGTTGTTTTCACATACGAACAGCACCGGCAACTGCCAAAGCTGTGCCAGGTTGAGGCTTTCGTGAAATTCCCCTTCCGCCACCGCCCCTTCACCGAAGAAACAGCAGGTAACCCGGTTTCGCCCCTGCAACTGGTCGGCCAACGCCAGCCCCACCGCCATCGGCAAGGCGCCGGCGACGATGGCATTACCACCGTAAAAGCGTTTGGCCTGGTCGAAGATATGCATGGAGCCGCCCCTCCCCCGACTACTGCCGGTCACCTTGCCGTACATCTCCGCCATCACCGCCTTCATGTCCAAACCTCGGGCCAGGGCATGGCCATGCTCCCGATAGGTGGCGATAACCGCATCTTCCTCCGTCAGCGCCTGCATCACTCCCACCGCCACCGCTTCTTCGCCGATATAAAGATGCAGAAAGCCGCGAATTTTCTCTTCCATATAGAGCTCGGCACAGCGTTCCTCGAAGCGGCGGATGCGCAGCATTTCCTGCAGCAGCAACAGCAGGTGACTTGTCTCCTGCTCGGCGCCGGCTGGCTCTTGTTTACTTTTCATGGCGCTCGCCCTCGTCGCTTTCCAGGGTGGAGATATCGCCCGGCGGCAGCCCCAGCTCCCGGGCCCTGAGCAGGCGGCGCATGATCTTGCCGCTGCGGGTCTTGGGCAGGTTGTCCTTGATAGTGATTTCCCTCGGTGCCACCGCCGGTCCCAGGCGCTTTCTGGCGTGGGCCATCAGGCTCTTGAGCAGTTCGTCATCGGGTTCATAACCGGGTTTAAGGGCCACAAACGCCTTGACCACTTCACCGGCCACCTCATCCGGAATGCCAATCACACCGGCTTCCGCCACCGCCGGGTGCTCCAGCAGCACGCTTTCTACCTCGAAGGGCCCGATAAGGTGACCGGCAGACTTGATCAGCTCCTTACTGCGTCCCACAAACCAGTAGTAGCCATCTTGATCCCGGTAGGCCAGATCGCCGCTCAGATACCAGTTTCCCCTGAAACAGTTCCGGTAACGCGCCTCTTCATGCAGATACCCGCGAAACATGGAAGGCCAGCCCGGCCTGAGGGCCAACTCGCCCACCTGACCCGGCGTGTTCAGCTCGGTCAGTTGCCCCTGCTCATCAAGCTGCACTATGCCCGCCGTGATGCCCGGCAGGGGCTGCCCCATAGAGCCCGGTTTGACCGGCTCGGCGGCAAAGTTGGCCAGCATGATGCCGCCGGTCTCGGTCTGCCACCAGTTGTCATGAAAGGGCATGCCGAACACCCGCTGCCCCCAGACCACGGCTTCGGGATTGAGCGGCTCGCCAACGCTGGCCATAAAGCGCAAGGCACCGAGATCAAACCGGGTCACCAGCTCGTCACCGACTTTCATCAGCATGCGAATCGCCGTTGGTGCCGTATACCAGACGTTGACCCGCTCATCGGCCAGAATGCGGTACCAGCGTTCGGGGTCAAACTCCGCCTCGTCCACCACCAGGGTGACCCGGTTGCACAGCGGGGCAATCACCCCGTAACTGGTGCCGGTGACCCAGCCCGGATCGGCGGTACACCAGTAGACATCGCCGGGGTGCAGATCCAACGCACACCAGGCGGAATAGCCGTGATGGATCACCGCTTCGTGTACATGCAGGGCGCCCTTGGGCGGGCCTGTGGTGCCGCTGGTAAAGTGCAGCAGGGCGGGGTCTTCGAGCCGGGTCGGGCAGTTCGTGAATATCTCGCTGGCTTCACTCAGGGCGAGGTCCAGATCCAGGCAATCGGCGGGGCAATCACCCTGGCAGTCGTAGAGCAGCACCTGCCTGAGGTGGGGCAATGCGCTACGCCAGGGCGCCACTTTCTTGTGGTATAAACGGGCACTGCTGACCAGCACCCGGGCGTCGCCGATTTCCATGCGGGAGCGGATCGGCTCGGGGCCGAAGGCGGAAAACAGCGGGCAGAACACGGTACCGGCCTTCAGGCTGCCCAGCAGGGCGGCAAAAAGTTGCGGGGTACGCCCACACAGGCTGAACACCACCTCTCCTTTGGCTACACCCAGCCCGGTCAGCAGGTTGGCGAAGCGGTTGCCGAGCCCCTGCAACTGGCCGTAGCTGAAGGTACGTCGCTCCCCCTGCTTGCCCAGCCAGACCAGCGCCGGCTGTGCTCCCTGCCCCTCCTGCACATGGCGGTCTAGCGCCTCGAAGGCGATATTGATGCCGCCGCCCTGATCCTTGATCCTGCTTTTGGCCTTCTGCCAGTCAAAATCCCGACAGGCCTGCCGATAATCCACCAGGTTAGGTGGAGGACTGAAGCGGTCCAGTGTCTTGGGGATGGTGTCAAAACCCATGCGAGCCCCTTGCTTGCCGATTGTTTGCTGTTGGCCTTGCGGGTGGCAAAGCCCTGATCAGAGCGGCAGAGCATGAAGGTGTTTTCCGGATGCTGCCGCCCTCCGGTGTTCCTCAATGAAGTCTAGCTTTAATCAGGCTATTCATATCCGACCGGGGTATATCCCCGTAGATATGCCCCTGTCGGCCTGTACTCTAATCACAAAGAAGGACAAAGGGATCGGCTCGGCCGGCAGAGCTGGCCCTTTGGCCTAGGTGCGAGAGGAAACCAGACAGGCTAATCGCGCCGTATCTTGAACTGCAGGAAGTGGGTGGAGCAGGAAATACAGGGGTCGTAGTTGCGGATCAGTCGTTCGCAAAACAGCTTGAGCTCCAGATCGCTGTGGCTCAGGCCAAAGCGGGTGACCGAGGACTTCAGATCCTGCTCGATGCGGGCCTGATTCTGGCTGGTGGGCGGGATTATGCTGCAGGACAACAGCTTCCCCTGCTCATCCAGCCGGTAGTGATGATAAATCATGCCCCGCGGCGCCTCGGTGCAAAAGCAGCACTCCCCCGCTCGGGGGGTGACCGGCACGTTGGCCTCACCGGTCGGGCAATCCTGAGCCAGCAGCCGGCTTGCCTCGAACAGCGCCCAGTAGATCTCCAATGCCCGGGCCTGAATGCTGGTGAACATGTTGCGATTGGGAAAGTCGAACCCGCATTCCCGAGCCAGCGCCTGCACCTCGGCGGGCAGCAGCTCGAAGCTGTTGTTCATCCGGGCCAGCGGGCCCACCAGATAGTCGTTGCCGTCCAGCAGTGAATACAGGGCCGTGGAATGAGGTTCCTGATGCTCGGCAAAATGGCCGGCATAATCCTCATAACCCAGGCTCAGGCCGGTGTTGCTGGTGATGCGACCACCATTGATGGCATAAGTGTCCGGCTCGATCAGGCTGACCCAGGTAAAGTCATGGCTGTAGTCGGGCAGTGTCAGCCCCGCTGTCCAGTGCACCAGTTGTTCGGCGGCGGGCAGCGCCTGCTCTACCAGCTGCCGAACTTCATCCCAGCGCGCCATATCGGGCAGGCGACCAAAGCCCCCCACCTGCAACCCCACCGGATGAACGGAACGCCCCCCCAGCAGGGTCATCAGCGCATTGCCGGCCTCCTGCAGCTGCATGCCCCGCCGCAATACCTCGGGATACTGCCTGGCCATGGCCAGGGCATGATCGAAACCCAGAAAGTCCGGTGCCGCCAGAAAGTGAATATGCAAGGCATGGCTCTGCACCCATTCCCCCAGATTCATCAGCTTTCTGAGCTGCACCAGCGGCGTGGGCAGCACTATGCCGAACAGTTGCTCCATCGCCTGAATGGAAGTGAGCTGATAGGCCATGGGACAGATACCGCAGATGCGGGCGTTGAGATCCGGCACCTCTTGATAATCGCGCCCTTCCAGAAACTTCTCGAACAGCCGGGGTGGCTCGAAGATGGCCAGATGCAATTTGTCGATGCTGTCCCCTCTGGCACTCAGCTCCAGCGAGCCCTCTCCTTCCAGCCGGGTAACGAAGGGCACCTTGAGGGCAATGCGACGCTTGTTTTTTTTCATTCATCCAGCTCCCGCACATCGATTGACTGCCAGCGCCGGCTTTGCTCGCGAAATGGCGCGCTGTGGCTGTGAATGGCGGCGAAACGCCGGGCAATATCGTCGGGCACCAGACCCAGGCCGGCGAAGCGGTTGGCCAGGCTGTCGCAGTTAGGCTGCTCGGAGGGGCCGAAGCAGCCGTAGCAGGCCCGTCCAAAGGCGGGACAGAGGGCACCGCAGCCGGTGCGCACTACGGGGCCCAGACAGGGCGCCCCCCGGGTCACCATGACGCAGACCTGCAGCCGGCGCTTGCACTCCATGCACAGCTTTTCGGCCTCGGGCCGGGGCTGCACGTCCAGTCGCAGCTGACGCAGAAAATGGCGCATCTGCTCCACCGTAATGGGGCAACCCCAGAGCTCGAAGTCCACCTTGATGTGTTCGGCTACCCCGGTGGAGGTTGCCAGAGTGGCGATAAAGTCCGGCCGGGCATAAATAGCCGCTTTCCAGGCCGGACCATCCGCCATGTTGCGCAGGGCCTGAATGCCGCCGCTGGTGGCGCAGGCACCTATGGTGACCACCAGCTTGCTGTTTTTCCGCAGGGCCCGGGCCCGCTCAAGATCTTCCGGGGTAGAGATGCTGCCCTCGACAAAAGCCACATCCACGGTTTGTTCCGGCCCTTCGATACCCGCCTCGATAAAGTGCAGAAACTCCACCTCTTCCAGCATATCCAGCAGCGCCGGCCCCTGATTGAGGAAGGCCAGCTGGCAGCCGGAGCAGGAGGTCAGCTTGTGTACCGCCAGGGTCAGCTTGGGATTAGCCATCAGACTCCCTCCTGTCCCAGCCAGGGCTTGACCTGCGGATAATGGAATACAGGGCCGTCTTTGCAGACAATATTCTGATGCCCCAGCTGGCAATCGACACCGAGCAGATGAACTGCCATCAGACTCCCTCCTGTCCCAGCCAGGGCTTGACCTGCGGATAATGGAATACGGGGCCGTCTTTGCAGACAAAATACGGTCCCAGCTGACAATGACCACACAAGCCCTGGCCGCACTGAAAATTGCGCTCCAGGCTCAGATAGACGGCATCATCCCCCACCTGCTGACGCGCCAGCTGCTTGAGGGCCGCCAGCATCATGATCTCGGGTCCGCACATCAAGACGGCGCAATTGGCCGGATCGAACTCGGCCAGTTCCAGCAATTCGGTGACCAGCCCCAGGCGCCAGCGGTGCCGATGCCGGTTCTCCTCGCTGGCGGCCAGCAGCACCTGACACTTGCCCAGCGTTTGCCAGCGACGGTACTGGGCCTGCCAGAGCAGGTCCGCATGGTGCTTGACCCCCTGAAGTATCACGATGCGGCCATATTTATCCCGGTTGGCAACCGCATGATGAATGGCCGCCACCACGGGGGCGCAGCCTAGCCCGGCTGTGATGAACACCAGATCCTTCCCCTGCAGTTTCGCCAGCGGCCAGCCCTGACCGAAGGGGCCACGCAGGCCCAGCTGCTGGCCGACTTCCAGATCCACCAGCGGACGGGTTACCCGGCCAACGGCGCGAATGGTGTGCTGCAACAGGCCCTGGTCCCAGCCCATGATGGAAATGGCCACTTCACCGGCGCCAAACAGGTAGAGCATGTTGAACTGACCGAAATCAAAATCGAACGGCGCCCGGGTTTCCAGCGCCAGGCTCAGAGTATGGACCCCCGGCAACTCCATTTTCTTCGCCGCCAGGGTGGCAGTCATGGGCAGAAAATCAGCCATGCTTTCCCTCCGGCGGTGTGTCTTCCAGCAGGGCCTGGGCTTCTTCCACCAAGTCGATAGCCACCGGACACCAGGCAATGCAGCGACCACAGCCAACACAGCCGCTACGGCCAAACTGCTGCTGCCAGGTGGCCAGCTTATGCACCAGCCACTGCCGATAGCGATGACGGATCTCGGAGCGAACCACCTTGCCGGTAATGTAGCTGTGCTGCTCGCTGAAGCAGGAGTCCCACAGCTGCACCTGCTCGGCCTGCTGGTTACGGATGTCGCCCTCGGTTTCCTGCTTCGAACAGAAACAGGTGGGACAGACCAGGGTGCAGTTGCCGCAGGCCAGGCAACGATCGGCCACCTGCTGCCAGCGCGGGTGATCCAGCCTGTCTACCAGCTGTGCCAGCTCGGCCTCGCCCGGCATCACCCGCTGCTGGTGGCGGGCTCCCGCAAGCCAAGCTCTGGCCTCGGTCACTTGCTTGCGACTGGTTTTTTTCAGGGGCAACTGCGCGGCTATGGCCACACCTAGTTCGCTGCCGGTCTGCAGCAGATAGCCGTCATCCAGCTCGTCGAGCAGTAGATCGAAACCAAAGTGTGCCTCGGGGCCGTCACCGGTCGAGACACAAAAACAGGTGTGGGCGCTGCGGCCGCAATTGACCGCCACAATCAGCAGTTGCTCGCGTTGGGCCCGATAGAAGGGGTCGGCATGGGGCCCCTCCAGGAAGTGTTGGTCCTGAATTTTCAGCGCCGCCAGATCGCAGCTTCGCAGGCCGATAAAGGCAAGCTGCCTGGGCTCGGGCTCTACGGCACGAAAACACAGGCCATCTTCGGTGTTTTCGGCTCGCCACAGGCTTTGCCGGGGCTGAAACAACCAGGGTTTCAGGCCCTGGGGGCCGGTATTCCAGGCAAAGGCGCGCCGGCCGGCCGTGTGCTGCAAGCGGTAAGAACCGGCATCGGCCTGCTCCTGCCAACCCCAGGGCAGCTGGTCGACATTATTCAAGGGAGCAAACAGAATGGCATCGTCTTTGACCTGGGGGCCTATCACCTCATAACCGGCCTGCACCAGTGCCTGATGGAGGTGTTGCAGATCCCTGGATTCAAGAAAGCGCCTAGTCATGATGAGCTCGGTTCAACAGCCAGTCACGCCAGGCGTTAAGCCCCTCGCCGGTGCTGGCCGACAGCGTCAGGATCTCGACCCGCAGATTAAGCCGGCGCAGGGATGCTTTAATCTTCTCCAAATCGACATTGAGATAAGGCTGCAGATCGATTTTGTTGATGATGACCAGCTCGCAGCCGGCAAACAGATGGGGGTATTTGTCCGGTTTGTCTTCGCCGTCGGTCACCGCCATCATGGCCACCCTGTGCTGCTCGCCCAGATCGAACAGCGCCGGACACACCAGGTTGCCCACGTTCTCGACCAGCACCAGGGAGTTCGGCTGCGGCGCCAATCGCTCCAGCCCTGCCTGTATCATCTGGGCATCCAGGTGGCAGCCGGTGCCGGTGTTGATCTGCACCGCCCGGCCGCCGCAGGCCTGAATGCGGCGGGCATCGTTCTGGGTTTGCTGATCCCCCTCCAGTACCGCCATCGGCGGCCAGTCGGCACCAGCCCCTTTGACGGTGGCCTCCAGCAATTGGGTTTTGCCGGCGCCCGGGGTGCCCATCAGGTTGATACAGGTGATGCGATTGGCCGTCAGCCAGTCGCGGTTTTGCCGGGCCAGTTCATCGTTGCCGGCCAGCAGCGCCTGCTGCAATTGCAGGCTGTCACCATCCTGGTGCAGGTGACTATGCGCTTCACTCCCCGGCTCCGACAGCCGGGCTTTCTCGCTGGAACATCCGCAATGACCACACATCAGCCGAATCCTATTTCCGTCAACAGCAGCTGCCGTCCCGAAGTCAGAGTATAGTCGTAGCCGCCGCAGGGGCAGGCGTCGCCCGGCCTGCTCGGGGCAAAGTGCCGGCCGCAGCCACGACATTCTGCCTGGGCGGGCACCACATCGATGTAAAGTATCGCGTCGGCCAGCCCGCCCTCTTCCTTCACCATGTCGAAACAGAAGTGCAGCCGATCGCTGTCGACGCAGCTCATGATGCCCACTTCGATGCGAATGGTGTCGATCACCCTGTGCCCATAGGGTTTGAGCTGAGTCAGCAGGGCCCTGACCACCGACAGTTCATGCATGATCAGCAGATCCTCGGCAATTGCAGGCCATGGGGGACCTCCAGCAGCCGCTCGCCACCGTAAGGCGTCAGCAGACTCAAGCGCCCCGGTGATGACGGACCCGTTACCTCGCCGATGATGCAGGCATCTCGGCCCAACGGATGCCCGCGCAGCAATGCCAGGGCCTGTTCGGCCTGCTCGGAGCAGATCACCATGGCGGCCAGCCCCTCGTTGGCGAGAAACAGCGGCTCCAGCCCCAGCAGCTCGCACAGGGCAAGGGTCTGGGGCCGAAATGGCAACGCGCGCTCAATCAGCCGGATCTCGACCGCCGAGGCGGCGGCGATTTCGCTCATCACCCCCCCCAGGCCGCCCCGGGTCGCATCGCGCAGGCAGCGTACCCCCGGGCATTGCGCCAGCACCGGCTGCAGCAATGAATGCAGGGATGCACAATCGCTGGCCAGCTCCCCCACCAGCCCCAGATCTTCCCGCGCCAGCATAACGGCGGCACCGTGATCGCCCACATGGCCGTTCACCAGCACCTTGTCGCCGGGCCGGGCCGAGCCGATGGCAAGGGCCAGGCCCGCCGGTATCACCCCCACGCCGGTGGTGTTGATAAATAACTTGTCGGCCATGCCCCGCTCCACCACCTTGGTATCGCCGGTGACTATGGTCACTCCAGCCTCGCGGGCCGCCTCGGCCATGGAGCCAACCAGACGCTCGAGCAACGCCAGCGGCAGCCCTTCTTCGATGATAAAGGCGGCAGTCAAATACAGAGGGATGGCCCCGCCCACGGCCAGATCGTTGAGGGTGCCGCACACCGCCAGCTTGCCAATATCGCCGCCGGGAAACTCCAGCGGGCTCACCACAAAGCTGTCGGTGGTCAGGGCCAGCCGATCCCCCTGGGCCAGAAACTCCGCCAGCGGCAACCGAGCCTGATCTTCCTTTTGCAGCAAGGGACCGTCACCGAAGGCGGAAAGAAAAAGCTCGTCTATCAGGCTATGCATGGCGCCGCCACCGGCGCCATGGGCCAGGGTGATGGTGGTTTGCTCATTGGTCACCGCTCGTCTCCTTATCCTGGTGTTTCTCGGCCTGGAACTGCTCGGGCCGATACTGATAATAGGCGGCGCAGGCCCCCTCGCTGGACACCATAAGGGCGCCAACCGGGTTTTGAGGCGTGCAGTGGCGGCGGAACAGCGGGCACTGGTGCGGTTTTATCCGGCCGGTCAGCACGGCGTTACACCAGGCGGGTTCGGCAGCGGCCTCGATCGGGGGGAGCGAGGCCAGACTGGTCGAGGCATCCAGATGCCGGTATCGCTCCCGCACCCGCACGCCCGAGCCCGGCACCGTGCCTAGCCCCCGCCAGTGGCTGTCTACGCCCGATTCAAACACCTGGTCAATCACCTTGAGCGCGGCCGGGTTACCCTCTGCCGCCACCACCCGGCCATAGGCGTTTTCGATGGCGCAGCGCCCCTGGGCCAGTTGCAGTATCAGTTGATACAGGGCCTGCAAAAAGTCCACCGGCTCGAAGCCGGCGATCACCAGCGGCTTGTGATACCGCTCGGCGATGGGCGCATAAACCCGGCTGCCAATCACCATGCTCACGTGCCCCGGCCCCACAAAGCCATCCAGCTTTATTTCACCGGCTTCCAGCAGGCCCGTCAGGGTGGGCATCAGCCGGATGTGGTGGCAGAGAAAACGCAGGTTGCCGATCCCGGCCCGGTCGGCGGCCAGCAACGAATGCGCGATGCCGGGCATGGTGGTATCGAAGCCGATGGCAAAAAAAACTATCTGCTTATCTGGGTTGGCCTGGGCCAACGCGAGGGCATCGAAGGGGCTGTAGAGCACCTTTACCTCGGCCCCTTCTGCTCTGGCCTGCAGCAGGCTGCCCCGGCTGCCGGGCACCCGCAGTGGATCGCCGAAGCTCGCCAGAATCACGTCAGCTCGACGGGCCAGACTAACCGCCTGATCGACTGCCGCCACCGGCAGCACGCACACCGGGCAGCCGGGCCCGTGGATAAACTCGATGGACGCAGGCAGCAACTGGTTCAGCCCGAAGCGAAAGATGGCATGGGTATGGCCGCCGCACACCTCCATGATCTGCAGGGGCCGGCCGAGGCGCGCCGCCACCGGCTCGGCCTCGCGGGTAATGGCCGCCAGCAGGGCCTTGACCCGGCCGGCGTCACGAAAATCATGGGTCAGGCTCATGGCTCTTCCCCCTCTTCCATTTGCGCCAACAAGTCTATTTGTGCCAACAAGGCCAGGGCACGGTCGGCCTCAGCCTTGTCGATCAGCGCCATGGCAAAGCCCACATGCAGCAAGACCCATTCACCGATCAGGGCCGAAGGGTCGCGGCCATCGGCGGCCAACAGGGCGATATTGATCTGGCGGCGCACCCCAGCGGTCTCCGCCAGGGCCAGCCCCGCATCGGCATCCATAATGGCCACCACCTGAGCCGGTATTCCCAAACACATAAGCTACTTCCTCCCCAGGCCCTGTCTCTTGGTCACAAATCAACGTGTGGAATACAGAGGCAGCAGGGTTACCTCTCCCGACCCGCTTCGAGCACATCCGTGTGACGCTCGGCACATGCCATCCCTGGCATGTGACGGTCGGCTGAGGCAATCCCTGTTGCCTCTTCCATAACCCGGAGTGACAGACAGGCTCGCGTTTTTTGTAGCCGGCGCTTTAGCTGCCGGATCAAACGGTGCCGAATCATCAGGCACAGCACCGCTTGCAGATTCGCGCCGGCTAAAGCAGCGCCTACCGTTTAGCCATACATTGAGTAAGGGCAATAGCGGCCTGACCCAGGGCGATGCCGCCGTCGTTGCTGGGGGCCTGGCTCTGGGTCAGTACTGTCAGTCCCATGGCTTCCAGTTCTTCTATCAAGGGCTCCAGCACAAGGCGGTTTTGCATCACGCCGCCGCTCAGGGCCACGGCGGTAAAGGTCACGCCCTCTAGCCGACGCAGCCGGCGCACCATGTGGCACAGGCCCCTCACTAAACTTAGGTGAAAATTGGCCGCCAGCACCGCTTTATCCTGCCCCGCCTGCAAGGCTTCGATCATCACCGGCCACAGCGGCGCCGGATCCAGCTGCCAGAGTTCATATTCGCGGCTCAGCCCAAACTCATAACAGGCGTTTGCCTGTGCGCTCTGGCCC
>NZ_MPZM01000059.1 GCF_002936955.1 Oceanisphaera arctica
GGGTTCACCGCCACCCAGGCGGCTTAGAAACACTACTGTGATGTTTAGGCTCTTGGCTCCGAGTTCACCGCCACCCAGGCGGCTTAGAAAAAGGTGTGAATGTGAGCGGGAGAGGGCTTGCCGTTCACCGCCACCCAGGCGGCTTAGAAACTTCACAAGGAAACCCCATGAGCAAAGACAGCGTTCACCGCCACCCAGGCGGCTTAGAAATCACCATTGCCCGGGGCGACGTATGCAAGGGTGTTCACCGCCACCCAGGCGGCTTAGAAATCACCATTGCCCGGGGCGACGTATGCAAGGGTGTTCACCGCCACCCAGGCGGCTTAGAAAGCTCTGGCTGGTGCGTGTGTCGGGGTCTTGCCGTTCACCGCCACCCAGGCGGCTTAGAAAGGTGACGATTAACCCATACTCTTTGCCCGTCTCGTTCACCGCCACCCAGGCGGCTTAGAAAATGGCCTCCAGGTAATCGAAAATCTCCCGCTGGTTCACCGCCACCCAGGCGGCTTAGAAAGGCCGGGCCCAGTAGAAATAGTCCTTGCCGGTGTTCACCGCCACCCAGGCGGCTTAGAAAGGTTTCCCCGGCCCATTGACGGCGGGCGTATAGTTCACCGCCACCCAGGCGGCTTAGAAAAACCACAACGGTTACGACTAATCCTGACGGCAGTTCACCGCCACCCAGGCGGCTTAGAAAGGGCACATTGTAGTGTTTCGTGATGGCGACAAGTTCACCGCCACCCAGGCGGCTTAGAAAATATAAAAGCTCTGAAATTATCAGAGCTTTAAGTTCACCGCCACCCAGGCGGCTTAGAAATACAGTACGCCCTGACCATGAACGACCCCAAAGTTCACCGCCACCCAGGCGGCTTAGAAAAACAACATTTACCGGCAGTGAACGGATTTCCAGTTCACCGCCACCTAGGCGGCTTAGAAAGTCACCCGGGGGTCAACCCCAGCAAACCGCTCGTTCACCGCCACCCAGGCGGCTTAGAAAACCCCAGAAGGCCCATGTGTTGCTGCGCAACACCGGCCGACTGAAGTGGCCGCTACCGGGCTCGGTGTTGGTTTTTAACTGACAGCTCAAGCTTACGACTTTCGCTTTATTTAGTTACACCGCCGGGTTCGGCATCTGCAGGTGCAGCTCTTCTATGGCCTCCAGCAGTTCCGGGCTTAGTGTGAGGTTCACGCTGTCGATGTTCTCTTTCAGCTGGGTCAGGTTGGTGGCACCAATCAGGTTACTGGTCACGAAGGGGCGGCTGTTTACAAAAGCCTGGGCCAGCTGTGCCGGGCTGATGTTGTGCTCCCGGGCCAGGGCCACGTAGGCGGCGCTTGCCTGTTGGGCGCGGGGGTTGAGGTAGCGCTGAAAACGGTTGTACAGGGTCAGACGGGCGCCGGCGGGGCGGGCGTTGTTTTCATATTTGCCGGTCAGCATGCCGAAGGCCAGCGGAGAATACGCCAGCAGGCCCACTTGCTCGCGCAGGCTGAATTCGGCCAGGCCCACTTCATAGCTGCGGTTGAGCAGGTTGTAGGGGTTCTGGATGCTGACGATGCGCGGCAGGCCGGCCTGCTCGGCCAGTGTCAGGTACTGGTGCAGGCCCCAGGGCGTTTCGTTGGACACGCCAATCTGGCGAATTTTTCCGCTTTTCACCAGCTCTTCCAGCGCGCGCAGGGTTTCTTCTATCGGCACCGTTTCTTCCTGCTCCAGCCTGTCCATGCCCAGCTTGCCAAAGTAGTTGGCGCTGCGGTCCGGCCAGTGCAGCTGATAGAGGTCGATGTAGTCGGTTTTGAGTCGGCGCAGGCTGTCGTTGACCGCTTCAATCAGGTTGGTCCTGTCCAGGCAGGCCTTGCCGTTGCGAAAGTAGGAAGGCCGCACCGGATTGCGTGATGGGCCTACCGCCTTGGTGGCCAGGATCAGGTCGTCGCGCTTGCCGCGGGCGTTGAGCCAGTTGCCAATTATGGTTTCGGTGTCGCCCCGGGTGTGCTCGCGGGGCGGGATGGGATACATCTCGGCGGTGTCGATCAGGTTGATGCCGTGCTCCAGCGCCATGTCCAGCTGGGCGTGGGCCTCGGCCTCGGTATTTTGCTCTCCCCAGGTCATGGTGCCCAGGCCAATCAGGCTCACGTCGATATCGGTGTTGCCCAGTTTTCTGTATTGCATTGTGCTCCCCACAGTTGGCTGCGTGTTTTTGAAAAAACAGCATACCAGCAAAGGTTGTGAAAGATCACGATGCCCCTTCGGGGAGCTGTCAGCCGTAAGCTGTAAGTGGTGCTGATTGCAGACGCTGAGTGGTGCCTGTTGGTGTGATGATGTTTGTGAGATGGACTCCGGCCTTCGCCGGAGTGACGGTATTTTGTAGCCCGGGGAACCCCCGGCCTACAATGTCCGAGTCCCTACTCCCTACTCCCTATTCCCTATTCCCCAATCCCCAATCCCTATTCCCGAGTCCCTGAAGTTAATCAGGCGCCGATGATGCCGCCGTCTTTGCGGGTGATCATCATGACGCTGGAGCGGGGCGTGCTGTCGCCACCGAGCGGAAAGTGGGAGCCGGCCAGATCTTCGCCCGGGTGCTGCACGCCCACAAACAGGGTTTTCTGATCCGGGCTGAAGGTGAGGCCGGTGATCTCGCAGGCGATGGGGCCGGTGAGAAAGCGGCGTACTTCGCCGGTGGCCGGGTCGGCGCACAGCATCTGGTTATTGCCCTGGCCGGCAAAGTCCCCCTGGTTGGAATAGTTGCCGTCGGTCTGTATCCATAGTCGTCCGGCCTTGTCGAAGCCGATGCCGTCCGGGCTGTTGAACATGTTGTCGGCATTGATGTTGGCCGAGCCCGCATAAAGGCTGTTCTGGTGCACGGTCGGGTTGCCGGCCAGCAGAAACAGATCCCAGTCGAAATCGGCGGCGGTGTGGCGGCCATTGGCTGGCTGCCAGCGCAGGATTTGGCCGTAATGGTTTTCGGCGCGGGGGTTGGGGCCGTCCACCGGCTGGTTGTTTTTTACGCCCCGGTTCTTGTTATTGGTCAGGGTGCAGAACACCACCGGCTCGGTGGGATGGGCGGCTACCCACTCGGGTCTGTCCATGGTGGTGGCGCCAACCTGGGTGGCTGCCAGGCGGGCGTGGATAAGCACTTCGGCCTGGCTGTTGAAGCCGTTTTCCGGCGTCAGGCCGTTTTTGCCGAAGGTCAGCTCCAGCCATTCGCCCTTGCCCTTGAGTTCGCCATTATTTGCGGCGGCATTAAAGCGGGCCACATACAGGGTGCCCTTGTCCAGCAGGTCACGGTTGGCATCAGGGTTGCCGGGGTTGAACTTGCCGTCGCTCACGAAGCGATACAGGTGTTCGCCGCGCTCGTCGTCGCCCAGATACACCACCACATGGCCGTCTTTATCGATCACCAGCTCGGCGTTTTCGTGCTTGAAGCGGCCGAGGGCCGTGCGTTTGATCGGGGTAGAGGAGGGGTCTTTCGGGTCGATTTCCACCACCCAGCCGAAACGGTTGCATTCATTGGGGTACTTGGCCAGATCGAAGCGTTCGTCAAACGGGTGCCATTGCCAGCCGGCATCCTCGGTACCGATACCGTAACGGGCCTGGGCCGGGGTGATTTCGGCCTGGCCCGTGCTGCCAAAGTAGCCGTTGACGTTTTCTTCGCAGGTGAGATAGGTGCCCCAGGGGGTCATGCCGTTGGCGCAGTTGTTGAAGGTGCCGAGGGCGCGCTCACCCCTGGGGTCGGCGCTGGTCTGCAGCAGCGCATGGCCTTTGGCCGGGCCGCCGATGGCCATGGGGGTATTGGCGTGGATGCGGCGGTTATATTTGCCGTCTTTTGCAAAACGCCAGCCGTCGGCGGTTTTCTTGAGGGTGAGCACCGACACGCCCTGGGCGGCCTGGGCTTTTTTCACATCCGCGGCCGTCATCTGCTTGCCCTGGTGGGGAAACATCAGCTCGTAGTTACAGTATTCGTTGTTGATGGCCAGAATGGCGGTGCTGTCGTCTACCGGAAAGAAACTCATGCCGTCGTTGTTGTCGCCAAACTGGCCGAGTTGATCGGCGGCGCTGTTGCCGCCGCCGTTGATGAAGTCGGCCACGTTGGAAAACAGCGGGTCGCCCCAGGAGATAAGGCGCTCGGCCTTGTAGCCGGGCGGCACCACAAAGGCGTCGGCGGTGCTGGCGGGCACGGCGTCAAATCCCAGCAGCGGGCTGCGACCGGTGGCGGCGGCCATGGCGCGGGAAAGCGGCGAGGCGCTGAAGAAGGCCACTGCGCCCAGGGCGGCGGCACCGCCCAAAAAGCGACGGCGGCTCAGGCTCTGTTCAACTATCTGGGTAAACTCGGGCACCTGAGTGCGGGGGTGGTTCTGTTCATCCTTCAGTTCAAACTGGCTCATTTTACTTATCCTTTGCTCACATGGGGTTACGACCACTTTATGAATGCAGCTTAGGCTAGCGGCCAATAATGGCAGTTTGATAACAAGGAGATGACGGCAAGGTGACAATCGAATAGATTGATTGTCATATCAACCCCGAACAAAGGGCCCGCTCCGACGACCCGCTTCGAGCATATCCCTATGACGCTCAGCACATGACGTCCTTGTCATGTGATGGTCGGCGGAGCAGATCCCTTTGTCCTCCTTGATGCAGCAGAGTTGCCGGTGTTGCCTCTGGCACTTCGACTCAATATCTGATTGGTATAAACGAAAAGGCCCGCTGCATGGCGGGCCTTTTCAGATCTCGGGGAATCAATCGTCCCAGTCATGATCGTGGTGATGTTTGTGCTTGTGTTTATGTTTGTGCTTATTGTAACGCTTGTCGTGATGATAGTGATGCACTTCTTGACGGTGGCCGTCGCCGGATTTGGCGCCCAGAGCCGAGCCGGCACCGCCGCCGATGCCGGCGCCAATCAGCTGGCCTGTGTCACCGGCCAGGTTCTTGCCCAGCGCCGCGCCACCCAGGGCACCCACGGCACCGCCCAGTGCGGCTTCGTTCTTGTTGCCTCTGTTGGCGGTGGCCGCGCCACCGGCGGCACCACCCAGGGCAGCACCCACCAAGGCACCGGTATCACCGCCCATCTGTTTACCCAGCAAGGCACCGGCGGCGCCACCGGCACCCCCGCCAAGAACGGTGCTGAGGGTTTCACCGGCCAGGGCCGGGGTGGCAGCAAACATCAGCGGCAGCAAGCCAAGGGCGATAATTGTTTTTTCAACATACAGACTCTCTCTCAGACTGTTCATAACTTGGCCTGACTATACAAAGGATTGCGAGTAAGGGAAGCGATATCGGATGGGGTGAGTTTGAGCCTTATCGTGCGGTTTTTATGTAAATGGCTGTTAGTTAACGGTTTTTGTTTTTATGTGGTTGCCAGCGACCTGCCGTGACCGACAGATTTTGACCGTTGATCTGTTTTTTAGTCCCTGAACAGCCAGACAAGGGTACGTAAACCCTGCTGACCGTAGCGGGCCAGACGGTCGAAATGGCTGCGTTCTATCGGCAGATACTGTTTGTCGACCGGGCTTTCGCCGGCGGCTTCGTCGATATCCGGGTCGTGGATATAGACGAATTCCTTGTCGATGGCGCACACCAGCACCCAGTGAGGCGCCTTGCGACCGTCCAGATGATAGGTGCTGATCAGTACCAGCGGCAGTCCGCCCCGGCTCAGGCCCTGCTCCAACTGCGCCAGAGTAAAGTGGCCATATTCCGGCTCAATATTCAGCGCGTCCATCTGGGCCAGAAATTGCTGATGCACCCGCTCCAGTATCTGCTTCTTGTCGGCGGTGCGTACGCCGTTCACAAACAGCGGCCCTGTCTGGTTAAGGGTCAGCGACACCCTGAAGCCGCGTCTGTGGGCGGCCAGCGCCAGGCCGTGGGGGCCGCAGCCGCCGTGCCCGCTGGTCATGAAAATGGTGGTGGCTTCACGCCACAGTTGCAGCTCTTCATCTATTTCCGGCCGGTAATCCGGGTTGAGGGCGCTCACTGCCATCATCAGTGAGGCCGGGCCACAGGTAAACTCAGTGGTCTGGCGGTAGTAGGGCACTTCTTTGCTGCCGCTGAGCGGATGATAGTGATGCACCCGCTTCTGGTAGCGCAGGGCAATTTGATGATCTTCGTAATAGTCGTGGTAGATCCCGAACTGGCGGTAACCCAGCCGCTGATAGAGGTTTTGCGCCGACACGTTATCGGCCCGCACCTCCAGGCGCATGAATACGGCGCCCTGCTCCTGGGCGCAGGTTTCGGCGGCGTTCATCAGCGCCTGGCCCAGCCCCAGGCCTCGGGCGTCCGGCGCCACGGCGATGGAATACACCCGCGCCAGCCGGGTATTGCGGCGAAACAGCACCAGAATATAGCCCAGCAGTTGCTGGTTTTGCTCGGCTACCAGCAGCTTGTCTTGCGGGTGTTCGATAAAGCGCTGAAAGCTGCGTCGGCTGATCCTGTCCTGGCTGAAACAGCGTTCTTCAAGCGCTACCAGTTCGTTCAGTTCGGACTTGAGGACGGGGCGGACGAGGGGGGCGGACATAGGTCACCGACAGGGTGTTACGGAAGCTCTCAACATACGATAATTTGATATTGGCCGCGAGAAAATTTCACTGTGTTTACGGTAATTTGCGTATAGAGTGAACCTCATATCACGGCTGCAACCCTAACGGATTATCACATGACCCAACTTATCCTGGTGGTGGATGAACTCAGCGCCTGGGAGCCGTATTTTCCCAGCGAAAACCTGGTCGACTTTCAGACCTATCTCAAGCAGCCACCGGCAAAAAACGCGCCCCGCACCCGGGTGATCAACCTGTGTAAAAACAGCAAGTATCTGTCGAATGGCTATTACTGCTCGCTGCTGGCGGAAGCTCGGGGTCAGCATGTTATTCCCTCGGTAGCCACGCTCAACAACCTGCGTAACAAGGGGCTGTTCGCCTTCGGTTTCGATGGGGTGGCCGACACGCTGTCGGCACTGGTTACCGATGACGAGGTGAAACAGATCAAGCTGAAAAGCTACTTCGGCCAGGTGACCGAGCCGGGGCTGGAGCCGCTGTGCCGGGAGCTGTTCGAACGGCTGCCTTGCCCGGTGCTGGAGCTGACCTTCAAGAAGCGTTCGCGCTGGGAGCTGACCGGACTGGCGACCCTGTCGCCCCGGGAGCTGCAGGGCGAGGAAGAAGACCGTTTCGCAGAGGCGCTGGAAGCCTACTCCCGTATCATCTGGCGCAAGCCCAAGGCCACCAGGCGTTACCGTTACGATCTGGCGATGCTGGTCAATCCGGACGAAGAGTTGCCGCCTTCCGACCCCAAGGCGCTCCAACGTTTCGTTAAGGCCGGTGAGCGGGCCGGGGTGAATGTGGAGCTTGTCACCCGCAAGGATTATCAGCGGCTGGCGGAATACGACGGCCTCTTTATCCGGGAAACCACCGCCATCGATCATCATACCTTTCGCTTCGCCCAGAAGGCCGAGCACGAAGGGCTGGTGGTGATCGACTCACCGACGTCTATTCTGCGCTGCGCCAACAAAGTGTTTCTAGCCGAGAGCTTCACCAAGCACGGGGTGCCTACACCCAAGACGTTGATGGTGAACCCGAAAGAGAAAGAAGCGGTGGGCTGGCTGGAGCAGGAGATGGGCTATCCGCTGGTGCTCAAGATTCCGGATGGCGCCTTTTCTCGTGGCATATACAAGGTGGCGGACAGGGCCGCACTGATAGAGACACTGGCCATACTGCGCAATGCGTCGGCACTGGTGCTGGCGCAGGAGTATTTCTTTACCGAGTTCGACTGGCGCATCGGCGTGCTCAACCACCAGCCTATCTTCGCCTGCAAGTACTTTATGGTAAAAGGCCACTGGCAGATCTACCGCCACAACGGCGGTGGCAAGGAAGCGGACTCCGGCAGTTTCGTGACCCTGCCCACTTTCGAGGCGCCCAAGGCTGTGATCAGCGCTGCGCTCAAGGCGGTCAAGCCCATCGGCGATGGTCTTTACGGCGTAGACATCAAGGAAGGCAAGGGCCGGGTGGCGGTGATAGAGGTGAACGACAACCCGAACATCGACCACGGAGTGGAAGACCTGTTCCTCAAGGACAAGCTCTACGACATGGTGATAGAAGACTTCGTGCGGAGATTCGAGGCGAACTGAGGCGTTTATGCTCCCTCCCGACACCCCCTCCCAGCCTCCCCCTGGCGAAGACTCGTTGTCATGCCTGTAACTCCGCTGCCAAGGGGGAGGGGCAAAATCAGCGCGTCGCCGAACTTTGAATATGGCACCGGTTTGCTCCCTCCCCTTGACCTCGACATTTTCAGAGTAACAGCGGGGTGCAACGCAAGGGGAGGGCTGGGGAGGGGTACTGCACACGATTACAAAAAATCGCGCTCGCCGCGGCGCAGGGGGTCCGGCTTGGGTTCTCCGTCGGCACAGAAGTTGAGCGAGGCCGAGTTCAGGCAATAGCGCAAGCCGGTGGGGGCGGGGCCGTCCGGAAACACATGGCCCATGTGGCCGTCGCAGCGGCGACAGCGAATTTCGACCCGGCGCATGCCATGGCCCATATCCACCAATTCGAGAATATGATCCGGATGGTAGGGCGCATAAAAGCTGGGCCAGCCGGAGCCGGACTCGAACTTGCAGGCTGAAGAGAACAGTGGTAGCGCGCACAGCTTGCACACATAGCTGCCTTCCTGGTGGTTATCGAGCAGGCCGCCGCAGAAGGGTGCTTCCGTACCCTGACTCAGCAAAATCCGTTTCTCATCCTCACTGAGCTGCCCGGCAAGCTGTTGCAACTGCTCGTCGGTGGGTGGGCTCAGATCATAGGGACTGGGAGTTTGTGCCATGATTACAGCTCCTTTTTCAGCTGATGTTTGAAGAAATGCTGCACCTTGGCCACCTTGGGCTGGGCAACGGCGGCGATGTAGGGCTGGTTGGGATTGGCAGCCGCATAGTTCTGATGATAGGTTTCTGCCGGATAAAATACCGTTAACGGTTCTAGGGTGGTGACGATGGGCGCCCGGAACACGCCATTTTGCTCCAGCTGGGCAATATAGTCGGCGGCCAGCTGACGTTCTGCGTCATCCTGGTAAAACACCGCGGAGCGATACTGACGGCCAAGATCGTTGCCCTGTCGGTTAAGCTGGGTGGGGTCGTGGGCGATGCCGAAAAACACCTTCAGCAGGGTGGCGGGGCCGATAAGGGCGCTGTCGAACTCGATGGAAATGACTTCCGCATGGTCGGTGTTCTTGCTGCATACCGCATCGTAGTTGGCGGTGTCTTTGGTGCCACCCGTATAACCGGATACCACGTTCAGTACCCCGTTCAGCTGGCGATACACCGCTTCGGTGCACCAGAAACAGCCGCCGGCCAGCACCAGCCGGCGCACGCCTGTGTTCAGGAAGGCACTGTCGTCGGCATCGGGAAAGTCGCTGGGTAGCAGGCTCAGTACAGAATCCGTCATCACACATTTCTCCTCGTGGGTAATAAGGCTACGTTACCACAGCCAACAGCCAGTCTAAACGACCTTGAATGTCCAGCTGGGATTCACAAGAATCCAATTGGTGGATATTGCGCCAGACCGGGCAAAAAACAGGGTGTGGCGAACAGAAGCCGAGCCAACCCCTTCATTCATATGGCTAAAGCACTGTCAGACAGAGGGTTTTGCTGTTGCTGCTTTTGTCATCCTGCTAGTCTATGCGCCTTTGTGCTGACTTTCGGAATCATCATGGAACTTGATCTGCTCACCCTGGGGTTGCTGGCACTGGCGGCGTTGTTGGCGGGCTTTATCGATGCCATTGCCGGTGGTGGCGGTCTGATCACGGTGCCGGCGCTGCTGGCCACCGGCATGCCGCCGACGGTGGCGCTGGCCACCAACAAGCTGCAAAGCTGCTTCGGCTCTTTTTCTGCCACCTTTTATTACCTGCGCCGAGGGCTGATTGACTGGCGCACCATGAAGTGGGCGGTGGTCTGTACTTTTATCGGCAGCATGTTCGGCACCCTGCTGGTGCAGCGTATCGATGCCTCCATACTGCAAAAGGTACTGCCCTTTCTGCTGGCGGCCTTTGCGCTGTATTTTCTGTTTTCACCCCGGGTAGGGGATCAAGACCGAAGCTGTCGTCTGGGTATTATTCCCTTCGCCCTGCTGATCGGCACCGGTGTCGGCTTTTACGACGGCTTCTTCGGCCCCGGCACCGGCTCTTTCTTCGCGCTGGGCTTTATCGCCCTGGCCGGTTTCAGCATGGCCAGGGCCACGGCCCACACCAAGTTGCTCAACTTCACCTCCAATATCGCCTCGCTGCTGTTCTTTATTCTCGGCGGTCAGGTAGCCTGGGTGGCGGGCCTGTCGATGGCGCTGGGCCAGTTTATCGGCGCCCGGCTGGGCTCCAAAATGGTGGTCACCCGAGGCACTCGGATTATCAAACCCATGCTGGTGACGGTGTCGCTGGTGATGTCGGTTCGCCTGCTGTGGCAGCAGTATCCGGCCTGGTTTGCCTGGGCTGGATAACGGAACAGTTGGATAACGGAACAGGATGATGCTGGCGACACTCTTACAACAACAACAACGTAAATACCGCTACTGGCTGGTGGGGCTGGGGCTGGCGCTGGTGACGGTCATGTTGCTCAGCCTGCAGCTGGGAGCCGTGGGAGTGGGCATTGAAGCCTTGTGGCAGCCGGTTTCCAAGCTGGAGCAGCAGGTGTTCTGGCATCTGCGCCTGCCGCGCACCCTGCTGGCGGTGCTGGTGGGCGCCAGCCTGGCCTTGTGCGGAGCCGTGTTGCAGGTGTTGCTGCACAATCCCCTGGCCGAGCCGGGGCTGATTGGTATTTCGAGCGGGGCCAGTCTGGCGGCGGTGTTGACCCTGTCGTTGTCGGTGCATCTGGGGCTGTCACTGCCGTACTGGAGTTTGTCGCTGGCCGCCTTTGTCGGCGCCCTGCTGGTTACCCTGTTGCTGCTGGCGCTGGCCCGCCGACGGTTGGGGCCGGGGCGCTGCTGTTGTTCGGGGTGGCGGTAGGCATTCTCGCCAACGCGGTGCTGACCTGGCTACTGTATCTGGCCGACGATGCCTCGCTGCGCAGCTTTCTGTTCTGGATGATGGGCAGCCTGGGCCACAGTCAGCCGCTGTCGTTGTGGTGGTGGCTGCCGGCGTTGGTGACCCTGATCTGGCTGGTGCGACAGGGCAGGCGGCTCGACGTGCTGGCGCTGGGTGAAAATCAGGCCCGGCTGCTGGGGCTGAATGTGCGCTGGTTACAGCCCCGGCTGGTGCTGGCGGTGTGTCTGCTTACCGCCTTCAGCGTGGCCATGGCCGGGCCCATCGGTTTTGTCGGCCTGGTGGTACCGCACCTGCTGCGCCTGCTGGCCGGAGGCAAGCAGCGCTTCCTGTTGCCTGCCTCTATGCTGGCCGGGGGCCTGGTGCTGACGCTTGCCGATGTGGCGGCGCGCACGGCGCTCACGGTGGGCGAGCTGCCCATCGGTGCCGTTACCGCCACGCTGGGCGCTCCTGTGTTCATCTGGTTGCTGGTACGTCGTCATGCTTGAATTTGAGAACTTTATCCAGGCCCGGCGGGTAGGACCCGTCAGCGGTGAATTGCTGGCGGGCAGGCTAACTTTGCTGATCGGCCCCAATGGCAGCGGCAAGTCCAGCCTGCTGGCCGGGGCGGCGGGCCTGAGTGACAGCGACGGCAAGGGACAGGTACGGCTGGACGGCAAGGCCTTGTCCGGCTTCAGCCTGCATGAGCTGGCCCGACACAGAGCCATGCTGGCTCAGCAGGCGGTATTGCCCTACGGCCTGCGCGGTTACGAATTGCTGGCG
>NZ_MPZM01000060.1 GCF_002936955.1 Oceanisphaera arctica
GAAGCCGTTGAGCCCAAGGTTGAAGCCGTTGAGCCCAAGGTTGAAGCCGTAGCGCCCAAGGCAGCAGCCGTTGAGCCCAAGGTTGAAGCGCAAGCGAAGCCGGCTTCCGGTCTGTACTCGCGTGCCCGCCAGGCCTCCGCGCCCATGGTCAAGCCAACGGTAGTAGCACAGCCGGATTACGTTAAGCCGGAATATCCGCCGCTACAGCGTCAGGCCGTTACTACCAGCGGCCGCCAGGCCGGCAGTACCGCGGCACGCAACACCGCCTCGGCGCCCATGACCAAACCGGAGTAACCTCACTCCACTAAAAAAAGGCTCCCTCGGGAGCCTTTTTGTTTACCTGCTGTTTACTGTTATCAACGCTTTCTTAACTGCGCCAGCAAACCCTCGCAGGCCGATTCAATCAAATCCAATACCCGTTCAAAGCCCTGATCGCCACCATAATAGGGATCCGGCACTTCCTGTTCGGCCTCGGCCGAATAGCTCAGCAACAGTTTGACCTTGTGTTGATGTTCCGGCGGACACAGCGCTTTGAGATCGGCCAGATTGCTGCTGTCCGCCGTCAGGATCAGATCGAAAGAAACAAAGTCCTCGGGCGTCACCTGCCGGGCAATGATACCACCGAAGTCGTAGCCCCTGCGCTCGCCCGCCGCACGAGCCCGCCTGTCGGGTGCCGCCCCGTTGTGATAACCGATGGTGCCCGCCGAGTCGATGGTCATGTCCACCCCTGCCCGTGCCGCCTGCAAACGTAATACCGCCTCGGCGGTAGGCGAGCGACAGATGTTGCCCATACAGACCATGAGCACACTAAAATTTTCTTTATGTTTCAGTGGCTTATCAGTCATTTTGGCACCTGTTTTTGAGATTCATGAACAAAAAATAACTTCTTAAAATTAAGTGCCTTACTGATCATTTTGGGAGATATTTTCACAAAAATGACAGTCCGTATGAGTCTTAGTACGCTTCACCAAAAATATGAGAAAGCGACATAAAAATATGAAATGTAAAGAAAAATTATTAAAATCAGCAATGTATGGCAATTGGGAGCCGTATCCTCCCCTGTTTTGCCGCTATATCAGGGCTGCAACCCAGGATAAAGCGCATCATGATCGCATTCTATTGGTGGCCTGCTCGCGGCGCACCAGCAACCAGCGTTGCGGCACACCGGCATAATCAGCCTCGATCCGTACTAACCGTTCACCCGCACAGTATTGACAGAAAAAATGATCTGTCTGCTCCTGAGTCCGTTCGTCAGGTGATCAGATCATGGCTGAGACAGATAGTTCACTGACTTAGAAAACAACGCCTTAGGCCGAGAGTTCTCTTCGGAGAATTTCTGCACCTGCACTTAGAGCATTCAACTTGCCTCTTGCTACTCCACGAGATAAGGGTGCCATGCCACAGTTGGTAGAAGGATAAAGCTTGTCGGCATCTACAAACTCAAGTGCTTTTCGTAGCGTGTTGGCGACTTCCTCTGGCGTCTCAATGATATTAGTTGCAACATCAATGGCCCCTAGCATCACCTTTTTACCGCGTATGAGTTCAAGCAGATCGATTGGGACATGAGAGTTTTGACATTCTAATGAGATAATATCGATATTAGATTTTTGCAGCTTAGGAAAGACTTCTTCATACTGCCTCCACTCGGAACCCAACGTCTTTTTCCAATCCGTATTGGCTTTAATACCATAGCCATAGCAAATATGAACAGCAGTTTCACATTTAAGACCTTCCATAGCCCTTTCTAAAGCAGCAATCCCCCAGTCATTTACCTCATCAAAAAACACATTAAATGAAGGTTCATCAAATTGGATAATATCCACACCCGCTGCTTCTAACTCTCTGGCTTCTTGATTGAGTATGACGGCGAATTCCCAGGCTAATTGTTCCCGACTTTTATAATGATCATCATAAAGCGTATCGATCATAGTCATGGGACCTGGCAGGGCCCATTTTATGGGTTGCTTGGTTTGCTGACGTAAAAACCTGGCATCTTCAACAAAAACGGGCTTTTGGCGACTGACTGCGCCAACGACCATAGGTACACTCGCATCATAGCGATCACGAATTTTTACGGTCTTACGTTTCTCAAAGTCAACACCGTTCAGGTGTTCAATAAAGGTAGTCACAAAATGTTGACGTGTTTGCTCGCCATCACTGACAATATCAATACCTGCTTGTTGCTGCTCTTGCAACCACACACGTAAAGCATCCTGTTTACCTTCAATTAATTCTTCTCCTTGCAATCTCCAAGGTGACCAAATTGTCTCAGGTTCTGCAAGCCAAGAAGGTTTAGGTAAGCTGCCCGCAGTTGAAGTAGGTAATAATATTTTCATAATAGATACCGTTTTATATTCTCGTTAATTATAAGGCCCGAATTCAGGAAGCGTAGTTAGCAGACCATTGTTCAAGGATAGCTTGGTAGGGCTTAATGAAGTGCTCCTCAGCAAATTCCCCCTGCTTGATAGCCAACTTGCTACGTTCTTCTCGATCATAAACAATTTGAGTTAATGAATGATCCGAGTTCTGCAAGTTTGGTTTATAGCGTTTTCCTGCCGCAGCGTTAGCATTATAAATCTCAGCTCGATAAATCTTTTGAAAGGTTTCCATCGTGCTGATGGTGCCAATAAGCTCAAGATTACTGTAATCATTAAGCAAATCACCAACGAAGAAAAAAGCCAGAGGTGCAACGCTATTGGGTGGCATGAAATAGCGAACCTGCAAACCCATTTTTTTGAAATACTGTTCAGTCAACGATGATTCATTTGGCTGATATTCAACACCCAATACCGGGTGCTGATTTTCAGTCTGATGATAGATCTTGTTATCCGAAACACTGAGGCATATAACAGGTGGTTTAATAAAATTCTGTTTATAGGCATCTGAATTAACAAAAAATTTGAAGAGTTTCCCATGCAGATCGCCAAAATCATCTGGAACACTAAATTTGGATTGACCCTTATTATGATTCAACAGCAACACGCTAAAATCATAATCTCGCACATAAGAGGAAAAATTATTCCCTACAATGCCTTCAATGCGTTTGTTAATTTTGTGATCAACAATATTAGTTTTTAATACTTCAATCGTAGGGAAGGTTTGACCATTGCCTTGATTACCAATAGCCATATCAACGGAAATGATTTCAAGTTCGACTGAATAACGGTCCCCTTTGGGGTTATCCCAATGCGCCAGGGCATTGAAACGATTATTAATCATCTTTAAGGTGTTGCGCAAGTTCTCTTGCCGGCTCTCTCCTCTGGCCAAGTTAGCAAAATTGGTAGTAATACGCGTATTGTCTGAGGGGCGATAATTTTCATCGAAACTAATGCTGTTTATAGCAAATGTAAAGTCGTTACTCATCATGTTCTGGCATCCATTTTCCGAGATAAAACCTGAATTTGTTCCTTGCTCTTTCTGGGCTTGATGATTTTTGTTTCCTGGAAGTCCAGATGTCTAGAGCTAAGCGTAGATATGTTATACAGGGACAGTTACATGAACAAAAATGATTTTATCTCATCAATGCATGAACCGTGCTCATGATTCATTGTGAGACAACACTTTTCGGGCAAATGGTATGTCACGTTCAACGGTTTGGGTGCGGCGGCCATGATGCTGATGCCAGTTGCTGATGTTGTGCACCATTCGCCGGTGATCAGATCATGGTGAGAGAGATGACAGTACCGGCAGCTGGGTTATTGAAAAACAGTATGAATTTAAAGCAAGACTGAGTCATTACCTGACATGCTGAGCCAGAGCAATGAAATCACTCAGGTAATTAATCTGTTCCTCGCCTTTTCGCACTCCCAAAAAGATTTGTTTTTTAATCCCATGTTGACCAAACCGAAGGCTTTTAATGGCCATTGTTTTGGAAAATTCATCCACTAACCAACCAGGCAGTGCACAGACACCCCTGCCTGCTGCCACCATTTGCAACATTATTTCCGTGGTTTCTATTGTCTTGTGTTTTCTGACCGTGCATTTTGCGGGATTTAAAAACTGACTGTAAATATCCAGCCGCTCAGGCTCTACCGGATAGCTAAATAACACTTCTTCACTTAGCTGTTCGGGCATGATCGAGCTTTGCATGGCAAGGGGGTGAGATGATGAAACGACGAGTCTATGTTCATAGTCAAATACCGGTATAAACGTCAGCTTGGGTTTATACAAGGGATCAGGAGTGACCAGGATATCTATCTCGTAGTTATGGAGAGCACCCAAACCACCGAACTGAAATTCCTGCTTCACGTCAATGTCAACGCTTGGCCACTTTTCAAGATAAGGTTCAATCACTTTTAACAGCCATTGATAGCAAGGGTGGCATTCCATGCCGATGCGAAGTGAACCCATTTCGCCTTTCGCTATCTGACTCAATAGCAGCTCAGTGTGTTTAAATTGCGGCAATACCCGATTGGCAAGAGTCAAAATGTGTTCACCAGCATGAGTAAGGCGCAAGCTTCTACCTTCTTTTTGCCAAACAGGTGTTTTTATCTGGCCTTCCAGTTTTTTGATGCTGTGACTCAATGCAGACTGGGATAAATTTAACGATTCAGCAGCTTGGGTTAACGTTCCTTGCTCTTTTATTGCTGCCAGTACTTCAAGGTGAAACCGCTCCAACATAACTTAACTCCTGTCTTTAGCACTTAATGTTATGAATATAATTCATGGTTTATTAGAAATATATTATTATTTTCATTATTAAAATGCCGCCAATGCTTGCCATCTAGACACTCAGTGATGCTGGCTAATTGACGTTGTTGATCAAATCCGAGGCAGTCTGTCCCTAGTGAGTTTGTCACCCTCAACTGACTGGCTGGAATGATCGAGAGCGCCCTCTTGGCTGTCACTGGGGTGTGGTTATGAGAGACCGTGTTTGACTCCAAGACTCTGTCCTCATCAGACCGATGGGTAATGGTAAACAGGTAAGTTAAGATGCAATAGATCTCTAACTTAATCCGACGGGTATAAAACAGGATGGAATAAATAAACCGTCGCTTTTAGCCCGATAGAGGCTCACAGGGCGTGAGCGCAGGCCGAAGCGACGGTAGCTGGAGTTACAGACCCAGTTTATCGAACAGGCCCGGCAGTTTGTCGCCGAGCTTATCGCCCAGTTTGTCACCCAGCTTTTCGTTTAGCTTGCGCTTGACCCGCTCGGCTTCCTTGTCGGCCTTGTCGCGCAGATAAAGATCGAATATCTGCTGCAGATCCAGGCTGTATTTCGGATCCTGGTAACTACCACTGATGCGAACCGGCAATATGATGTTCTTTAGCTCGCTCAGTTCTTCACCGTCCTGACCCTTGAGGCTGCCGACGATGGCGGTGTTGAGCAACAGATCGAGCGACTCGTCTAGCAGATTGGTTTCTCCTTCGCCATCGATGCGCAACAAGGGCGACGCCATGTGCAGGTTATCGGTGTTCACCTTGCCCTTGGCGATGGCAAAGTCGGCGGTCAGGGCGCTGAAGTCGGTTTTCTCGACCGCGTCTTCCGCCGGTAGCGGCAGTCCTTTCACCTTGGCGTGTGCCCGGCGGATCAGCGCCGCAATATTCACCCCGTTCAGGGCGCCATCGGCCACCTTCAGTTCGGTATTACCCTTTACGCTGCGCTTGATGGCATCGGCAGTCAGGCCGGTACCACTCAGGTTCAGAGACAGATCCGCCCGCCCCTCCAGGTAGTCGATGCCGGCCGCCGCGGTCAATAAATCACGGGCATTCACGCCGGTCAGGGCCTGCTGTACCCGAAAGCGCGCCGGGTGAGTATTGACGTCCAGCTCGGCATTGGCTTCAATCTTGCCTTCATATAGCTGAGCCTGCACCTGGTCAAGTTTCACCTTGCCCTGATCGATGTTGACCTTGATATCGAGCTGTTCCAGTTCAATCCCCTGCACCAGCACCTTGTCGGCGGCCAGCTGGCCTTCGACCTTGATGCCCTTGAGTGCAGACAAGTCCGGCTCGCTGGCCGCAATGGAAGAAGGCAGCGTGGAGGCCGGGGCCGCCGCGCTGACCGTCTGGTCACCATCATCAGATGCCGCTTCCGGCGTGGTACGCCATTCAGCCTGCAACGCATCCACATCCAGTAGTGCCGTGCTCAGGTTGAAACGCAACTCGGGAGTAGCGATATGGCGCACCGACAGCTCCCCTGTCGCATCCAGAGCGCCCAGTTTCAGAGCCATGTCACTGAATTCGGCCAACTGGCGGTCGAGATCATAGGCCAGGTTACCCTGCAGCCGCAGCTGCTTGGTACCGGGAATGGCGCGGCCGGTGGCGTCGACTTCCAGCTTCAGCGCATCCAGACGCAAACGGTCGAATTCCGGCGCCAGCCACAGCTGACCGGTAGCATCAATATTGGCCTGCACCTCATCGCTGAACAGGTTGCCGGACAGACTCAGGGGTACCGCCTTGCCGGGAGCAAACTCGTCGAGCTTGAAGTTAACCCGGTTGAGGCGCGTCAGGGTATTACTGACTTCGTTCTGCACTACTATCTCGGCATCCACCACCCGCACACCGGCCAGGCTGATGCTCATCGGCTGACGAGACTCGTCGGCGCCGTCAGGCTCGCCAGCGGCATCCGCTTTCTTGTCCGAGCCGGTTGCGGTGGACAGGGTGCGCAGATCGTCGATATTGGTTACCCCATCGGCACGGGTGATCAGATGCAGGCGCGCATTGCCCAGCACCGCTTCGCCTATCTCCAGCCGGTTATCGAACAGCGGCTTCAGCGCCACGTCCAGGCTGATTTCACCGACGGACAAGGTGTTACCCGCGGCAAAACCGGGTGGGTTGAGCAAGGCGGTGTCGTTGAGGGTAAAACCTATGGAGGGGAAGAAGCGCCAGCTCAAGTCGCCGTTGATCACCAGGGTACGGCCGGTTTTTTCCCGGGTTTGTTCGATCAATACCCGCTTGACCCTGTCGGTATCCACCACCTGAGTCAAAATCACCAGCGCCAGCAGCAACAGCAGCAGTAGCGCCCCCACGCCGTAGAGTAGTTTTTTCATTATTGTTATCCTGTCTTGATATTCAGTCCTGATTGATGCGGCTGGCATCCGCGCCTTGCTGCGACTTGTACTTGGCGCTGGCACGGCTCATGTAGGGCCGCTCTGCCGGGCCGGACATGGTTTCGAAATTGAGCGCGCCAATCACCATATGAGGCCGCAGCGCCAGCGGCAGTTTGCCGCTGTTGTAGAATTCCAGCACTATGCGTCCGGACCAGCCGGGGTCGATACGGTGAGCCGTAACGTGCACCATGAGCCCGAGTCGTGCCAGGGAGGAGCGGCCGTCCAGCCAGCCTACAATGTTATCGGGCAGGGTGACGGATTCAAGTGTTACCGCCAGCGCCAGCTCGCCCGGATGCAGAAAGAAGGCTTCGCCATCGGGAATGACTATTTCGTCACTCATTACCCGGTTGATGGCCTCGGACACCTGAGCGCTGGGCCCGCTCAGTTCGATATAGGGCGCGGTATGGTCCTGAAACACCCGAAATTCGTTGCCCAACAGCACATCGACGCTAACGCCGCTGATCCGCTCCGGCTCGGGCTCGGGAGTGATCTGGATAAGACCCTCGGCCAGATAACGCTTGATATCCCGGTCACAAAGACGCATGAAAACTCCTTAACTCAATGTTGAATCCCACCACGGCAGCGACGGCCCTTGCCGTCTGGCGACGCAAATGGCACGCCTGCGTGGCAGTGATGCGATTAAACCTGCCGGGTATAAAGGCGGGTGGGAATGGTTTTGCCACTAAAATACAGACCGGCGGCAACCCGGGCGGCGATGTTCAGATAACCCTGGGCCAGCGCCCCATCGGGTTCGGCGATAAGAGTAGGAGTGCCGTTATCCATATGCTGGCAAATACGTACATCCAGCGGTAACTGACCGAGCAGCGGCACCTGGTGCTCGTCTGATACCCGTTGGCCGCCGCCTTCTCCAAACAGGAATTCTTTATGATCGCACTGGCTACACAGGTGATAGCTCATGTTTTCCACCACCCCCAGTACCGGAATGTTGACCTTCTGGAACATGCTGATGCCCTTGGTGGCATCGGCCAGCGCCACGTTCTGGGGCGTGGTTATTACCAGAGCGCCGGTGGTCGGCACCTGCTGGGCGATGGTGATTTGAATATCACCGGTGCCTGGCGGCAGGTCCACCACCAGATAATCGAGATCGCCCCAGCGGGTCTCGCGCAATATCTGTGCCAGCGCCTTGCTGGCCATAGGCCCGCGCCACACGGTGGCATCTTCGGCACCGACGAGAAAACCGATGCTGTTGGCCTTGATGCCGTGCGCCGTCACCGGCGCCATGGTCTTGCCATCGTCGCTTTCAGGCTTGGCGTCGCTCACGCCCAGCATCATCGGAATGGAAGGACCATAGACATCCGCATCCAGTATGCCCACCCGGGCACCGAGTCGGCTCAGCGCCAGCGCCAGATTCACCGCCGTGGTGGACTTGCCCACCCCGCCCTTGCCGGACGATACCGCTATGATATTGCGCACCCCGGGCACGGCCTGGGCATCATTGGCTTGTGCCAGAGTCGCCACATCCTGGCTCAATTGCCAGCGCACCGCACGGGCACCACTCAGCCGACACAAGTCGGCGTCCAGGGTTCGCAGCTCGGCTTCAAGCCGATAATCGACGAAAGGCAGCACCAGCGAAATCACCAGGCTGTCTTGCTCCAGGCTCATATCTCGGACAAAACCCGCACTCACCGGATCCTGCGCCCAGTGCGGGGGCCGAAATTGGGACAGTCGGGCACTAATCTGTTCATTGTTCATGCTGTGTTGCCTGCTGATGAATCTGTTCTGCACTCTACCAAAAAGCCCGCAGCGGCGAAACGTCGAGCCGAGGCGATATGCGGCTTTGCCGGCTTTATGTCGTATATGTGTCGGATGCATGTCGGCCATATACCGGAGCAGGCAATCACAAAATACAACCCCGGGCTCTTTGGTCGGGAAAAAGCCGCCAAAGTGTGTATAACCGAAAAAAACTCGGGTAACATGCTCTGTCCCACGTAATTGACTCAACAGAATGGAAATTATGGCTACCGAACCTCGTAAGATACTTGTCACCTGCGCCCTGCCCTATGCCAACGGTTCTATCCACCTTGGCCATATGCTGGAGCACATTCAGGCCGATATCTGGGTTCGTTATCAGCGAATGCGTGGCCATCAGGTTCATTTTATCTGCGCCGACGACGCACACGGCACTCCCATCATGCTCAAGGCCCAGCAGCTGGGTGTGGATCCCGAGCAGATGATTGCCGGCGTGCAGCAGGAGCATAAAGCCGACTTCGACCGCTTCAACATCGGCTTCGACAACTATCACTCGACCCACAGTGCCGAGAACCGCGAATTTGCCGAGCTGATCTACGGTCGCCTCAAGAGCAATGGTTTTATCGAAAACCGCACCATTTCCCAGCTCTACGATCCGGAGCAGAACATGTTTCTGCCGGACCGTTTCGTCAAGGGCACCTGCCCCAGCTGCAAGGCGGAAGATCAGTACGGCGACAACTGCGAAGTATGCGGCGCCACTTACAGCCCGGCAGAGCTGATTGACCCGCGTTCGGCGGTATCCGGCGCCACCCCGGTAATGAAAAACACAGAGCACTTCTTTTTCGATCTGCCCCAGTTTAGTGGCATGCTCAAGGCCTGGACCCGTTCCGGTGCCCTGCAGGAAGAAATGGCCAACAAGCTGGAAGAGTGGTTCGAGTCTGGTCTGCAGCAGTGGGACATCACCCGCGATGCGCCCTACTTCGGTTTCGAAATTCCTGATGCACCGGGCAAGTACTTCTATGTATGGCTGGACGCCCCCATCGGCTACATGGGCTCGTTCAAGAACTACTGCGACAAGCGTGGCGATCTGAGCTTCGACGAATACTGGAACAAGAACAGCAGCACCGAGCTGTACCACTTCATCGGCAAGGACATCGTCTACTTCCACAGCCTGTTCTGGCCCGCCATGCTGGAAGGCAGCGACTTCCGCAAGCCGACCAACATCTTCGTGCACGGTTATGTCACGGTGAACGGCGCCAAGATGTCCAAGTCCAAGGGCACCTTCATCAAGGCCGGCACCTACCTCAACCACCTGGACCCCGAGTGCCTGCGTTATTACTACGCCGCCAAGCTGTCCAGCCGCATCGACGATCTGGACCTGAGCCTGGATGACTTCGTGGCCCGGGTGAACAGCGACGTGGTCAACAAACTGGTCAACCTGGCCTCACGCAACGCCGGCTTCATTGCCAAGCGTTTCGACGGTCAGCTTTCCGCCGACTGCGCCGAGCCCGAGCTGTACGCCGAGTTTGCCGATGCCGCCGAGCGCATCGGTCAGTCTTATGAACAGCGGGAATTCGGTCGCGCCATTCGCGAGATCATGGCCCTGGCCGACAAGGCCAACCGTTATGTGGACGACAAGGCCCCCTGGGTGCTGGCCAAGCAGGAAGGCAAAGACGCCGAACTGCAAGCCGTTTGCTCCATGGGCCTTAACCTGTTCCGGGTGTTGATGACCTACCTCAAGCCGGTCATGCCCAAGCTGACCGAGCGCGCCGAGGCCTTCCTCAACTGCGAGCTGAGCTGGAATGCGGTCAACGAGCCGTTGCTTGACCATGGCGTCAACAAGTTCAACGCCCTGTTCAGCCGCATCGACGCCGACAAGGTCGCCGCCATGGTCGAAGCCTCGAAGGAAGATCTGATCGCCGAGCAGGCCAAAGTCAAACAGGTCACCGGCCCCCTGGCTGACGATCCCATCAGTGAGACCATCAGCTTCGACGACTTCGCCAAAATCGACCTGCGTGTGGCGCTGATCAAGAAGGCCGAGGCCGTGCCCAAGGCCGAGAAGCTGCTGCGGTTAGAGCTGGATCTGGGTGGCGAAACCCGCCAGGTGTTCGCCGGCATCAAGTCCGCCTACAACCCGGAAGACTTGGAAGGCAAGCTCACCGTCATGGTCGCCAACCTGGCCCCGCGCAAGATGCGCTTCGGCATCAGCGAAGGCATGGTGCTGGCCGCTGGCCCCGGCGGCAAGGACCTGTGGATCCTCGAGCCACAAGACGGCGCCCAGCCCGGCATGCGGATCAAGTAACCCCTTCGGGGAGCTGGAAGCGGTAAGCTTTAAGCGACAAAAAAGCCCGGCGATGCCGGGCTTTTTTGCGTATGAGGCGTGAGGCGTGAGGCGTGAGGCGTGAGGCGTGAGGCGTGAGGCGTGAGGCGAAAATTATAGGCCGGCCTGTACTCCATAAACACCGTGCTCGAATACTCTCACCTAAAAATAAGTCGACCCTACAACAAACACCGCCTTTCGTAGGGTCCAATTTATTGGACCAATCACAACACTGAATCCAACCTCGGCATAATTTCATTGTCCTGCTACACAGGCTCTGCCAGCTGAAGCGTATATACAACCAATTTCAGACAGTAAAAAGCCCGGAACTCCGGGCTTTTTGTTACTTACAGCTGTCAGCTTACCGCTTAAAGCTTTAACTCAGCATTCGATGATGTTGACCGCCAGGCCACCGCGGGCGGTTTCCTTGTACTTGGACTTCATGTCCATACCGGTTTCGCGCATGGTCTTGATCACCTTGTCCAGCGACACCTTGTGCTCGCCGTCGCCGCGCAGGGCCAGGCGGCTGGCGTTGATGGCCTTGACCGAACCCATGGCATTGCGTTCTATACAGGGCACCTGTACCAGACCGCCGACCGGGTCACAGGTCAGCCCCAGATTGTGCTCCATGCCGATTTCGGCAGCGTTTTCCACGTGTTCTATGGT
>NZ_MPZM01000061.1 GCF_002936955.1 Oceanisphaera arctica
ATGGACTCGGTGAGCCGGGCCGCCGCCTTGCCGTGGGGGCCGCCAGCCGGATACGCAGCGACTGTTCGCCCGCCGACTGCTGCAGCAGCGCCAGCAGCCGCACCACTGTGGTGGTCTTGCCGGTGCCGGGGCCACCGGTAATGAGGCTGAAATTGCTCCGTGCCGCCAACGCGCAGGCCAGCTTCTGCCAATCGGTCTGGCGTTGACCCTCCACCACCAATGGCTCGGGAAACAATTGCTCCAGCTGCTCGCTCAGCTGCCCGGGCAAGGCTGGCTGCTGGTTCAACCGGGTCGCCAGTGCCTGAGCCACCGACTGCTCGTAGCGCCAGTAACGACGCAGATAGAGTCGCTCGCCGTCCAGCACCAGCGGGGTGGATGGCTCGCCGTCGGCTCCGGCCACCAGGCTGCTTGCCTTCAGCACCCGGCACCAGCCCTCGCGGGTGACCTCGGCCAGCACCACCGAGGGCAAGGGGGTGGTGCCCGCCTCGTCGCCTTCCGGCGGCAACGACAACGCAAAGTCGGGGCTGGCCAGGGTGGCGGCGAGATCCAGACACACATGACCGTGACCCAGCTGATGGCTGGCCAGTGCCGCCGCCAGCAGTAACAGCGGCTCGGCGTCCGGCTCCAGTTCGGCAAAAAATCCGGCCAGGGCCCGGTCCAGCGCGCGCAGCCAGCCCTGCTCGACCCAGGCATCCAGCAGCAGCAAGGTCTGCTCCCGGCTGTGCAGGGAAGCCTCTGTGATCACATCAGGCTGATTCATTCGATGACTCCTCGTCAGGCTGGCCGGTCGCTTCTTCTCCGGTACTCTCATCACCGGTAAAAAGGGCGTCCAGGGTTTCTATCAGTTCGCGGGGCGGTCGGTCTTGGTAAACGGCTTGTGGATGACGCACAAACAGATAGAGGGCGCCGCCCATGTGGGTGTCGTAATCGTAATCGGGCAGTCGCAGCTTCAGCTGGCGATGCAGCGCCAGCAGATAGAGCACATACTGCAGATCGTAACGGTGCTTAAGCACCTGCTCTTCCATCGCTCCCCGGGTATAGGCGGCTTCGTCATTGCCCAGCCAGTTCGACTTGTAGTCCACCACGAAGTAGCGGCCCTGATGTTCGAACACCAGATCGATAAAGCCCTTGAACATGCCGTTCAGGGTATCGGGCAGCAGCTCGGCCCTGGGCTGGCCCGGCAGTACGGCCGCCTGTACCTGAGCATCGATGCGGCGCACATCCACCCGGCTGACCTCCAGCCAGAATTCCAGCTCCGGCTGAAAGGCGCTCAGCCCGGCCAGTATGGGGGCCGTCATCTCCGGCTCGTCTTCACCTACTTCATCACCTTTTTCATCTGCCTTTTCATCACTCTTTTCATCAGAGAGCGGGGTATTCAACAACTGTCGCAGCCAGTCGCCCAGCGGGGCTATCCATTCGGTCAGGCCGCGTAGCTGGCAACGGCGGGCCAGCTGATCCGCCAGCGCCGGCGAGTCGGCATCGAAGCCTTCGCGTCCGGCCAACTCCAGCAAGCCGTGCAGGAAGGTCCCCGGATTGGGCCCGCGCGGAAAACGGTGCATGGTCGGCGTTTCACCGGGGCGCAACGGCATGAATACCGACTCTCGCTCATCGTCCGCCACCGTCGACGCCGCCGGGCTTTCCGGTGCCGCATCTTCGAAGCGCCGGGTCGGTCTGGCCGCACTCGGCTCGCCGGTACGCAGGGCGCTGTAAGAGGCAATCCACCAGTGCTCGGCGGCGGGTCGGGCTGGCGTACGCCAGTGCGGTTCGGTGGCGGCTTCTTCCTTGCCCTGCAACGGCTGTGCGCTCGGCTCGGGCGCGGGCGTCAGCTCAATCTCCCCCACCATCGCCAGCGGACCCAGCCAGTCGGCCAGCGCCTGGCTGTTAGGCAAGGGCACCCCGGCACCCAGCAGATAACCCAGCGCCGAGTCATGCAGGCGCGAACTTTTACCATTGCCTACCTTGATATCGGCCATGCCCAGCCAGCAGGCGTGACGGGCACGGGTAAGCGCCACATAAAGCAGACGCAAGTCTTCCCCCAGCCGCTCGCGGTCGGCCAGTGCCAGTTGGTCTTCGTTCGGGGTCAGCACCAGACGGCGGCGTTCGCCGTCGTGCAGCTGCACCGCCCTCCCCTTCTTCTGCGCCTTGAAAGAACAGATAAAAGGCAAAAACACCAGCGGGTATTCCAGCCCCTTGGACTTGTGAATGGTCACCACCCGCACCAGGGCCGCGTCGCTTTCCAGCCGCAGCACCTGTTCGTCTGCCGCCAGCCCCTCGCCACCAAGAAGCTCCGCCAGGTGACGGGTCAGCGCCTGCTCGCCGTCCAGGGTAGCAGCCGCCTGCTGCATCAATTCGGTCAGGTGCAGCAGGTTGGTCAGGGCCCGCTCACCATCGGCGCGCTGCATCAAACGGCCAGGCAGGGCGAAGTCGTGCAAGAGCTGATGCACCATGGGCAGCACACCCTGACGGCGCCAACGACTGCGATAGTCGCGAAACTGCATTACCCGCCGCTCCCAGCTGCGTTCGTCCTGATTGAGCTGCTCCAACTCGTTCAGGGTCAGTCCCAGGCTGCGACTGGCCAGTGCCGCCCGTAGCAAGCGGTCCTGTTCCGGCTCGGCGCAGGCCCGCAGCCACAACAGCAGATCCCGGGCCTCCTGACTGTCGAAGATGGAATCCTTGTCGGACAGATAGACGCTGCGCACCCCGCGGCCCGCCAGCGCGGTGCGAATGGCCTCGGCTTCCCTGAAGTCCCGGACCAATACCGCGATATCGCTCGGCTGCAGCGCCGTGAAGCCCTCGTCACCGGCAAAACCGGCCTGATTCTTCCGCCCCAGGTTGAGCAGCTCGGTAATTTTTGTAGCCGCGCTGGCCGCCATCTGTTCGCGATAGGCAGTGCCCGACACCGGCTCGTCCTGCTCAAGCTGCCAGAAAGTCAGCGCCGGCTGACCAGCAGCAGATGGGTGTCCTTTCTTGTTCTTGTTGACGTACCACTGCTCTTTGCGGCCTTTGGCCTTTACCGGCATGAAGGGCAGCGGGTTATCGGCGCCGCTGCGGAACAGGAAGGCGCCCTTGCCGCCGTCACGCTGTTCGGCCAGTTCGAACATCCGGTTGACGGCGCTCACCATGGCGGTCGCCGAGCGAAAGTTGGTGTCCAGGCTGTCGTGTCGCCCGCTGGTAGACTGCCGTGCACTCAGATAGGTGTGAATGTCGGCACCGCGGAAGGCGTAAATCGCCTGCTTGGGGTCCCCGATCAGGAAAAGGCCGCAGCTTTTGTGGTTTTCGGCCAGCCGATAGATGCGGTCGAAAATGCGGTACTGCAGCGGGTCCGTGTCCTGGAACTCATCGATCAGCGCCACCGGAAACTGGCCCCGTATCACCTCGGCCAGCCGGTCGCCGTTCTCCCCCTGCAGGGCGTCGTCCAGCCGCGACAGCATGTCGTCGAATCCCATCTCGGCCCGGCGACGCTTTTCTTCGTCGAAACGCCGGCTCACCCAGGCGGCGGCATGGCGGCGCGCAGCCTCCAGAGGCGCGGACAGGGCATCGAGTTGTGCGGGAAGCGTCACCATAGCCTCCAGTGCCGGATGCGTCGGCGGCTCGCCGACTTTCCAGGCTTCAAACAACCCATCGGGAGTCAGCCGGGTAAAGCCGGTGCCCAGATCCAGCGCCGTCTCGTCACCTCTGGCCCAGTCACGCAGCTTGTCACACCAGGACTTGATATAGCGCGCCTGCAGCTTGCGGCCGTCCACCTGCTTGGCGGTGACGGCCGCCATCAGCACGCTTTCCAGCTCGTCGGCCCAGTTCAGCCAGGGTGCCTTGAGGTCGACCCAGGCTCGGGCTCTTGCTTGCAACTGTTCATCGAGCAGAGCAGACAGCGGCTCGTTCGCCTCTCCCGGCTCCTGCAACAGGGGCCTAAGTTCGCCGAGCAGGGTGTCCGGCGTTTTCCAGTGGCTGATCACCCAGTCCAGCGCCTCACCCGCCAGCGGATAACAGTGCTGGCGCCAGTAGTCACGCACCACCAGCGCCAGTAGCTCGCTGTGATCGGTCTGCAGGGTCTGGGTAAAGAGGCTGCCGCTGTCGAAGGCGTGCTCACGCAGCATGCGCTGGCACCAGCCGTGAATGGTGGACACCGCTGCCTCGTCCATCCACTGGGCCGCGATGTCGAGCCGCCGGGCGCAGGCCGGCCACAACTCGGGGTCGAAATCGTCCCTGAGTTGCGCCAGCAGCTCATCGTCCTTGGCCTCGTCACGAAACACCAGCGCCGCCTCCACCAGTCGGGCGCGAATACGGTCACGCAGCTCACGGGTGGCGGCATCGGTAAAGGTCACCACCAGGATCTCCGGCGGCAGCAGCTCGCGCTCGAAGCCGGCGTCACCACCGTGGCCCAACACCAGCCGCAGATAGAGCGCCGAAATGGTAAAGGTTTTGCCGGTGCCGGCGCTGGCCTCGATCAGTCGGCTGCCGTGCAGCACAAACCGCAGTGCCAACGGGCGGGATGAAAGTGCGCTCATTGGTCTGTCTCCAGCGATTCGGGTTGATGGTCCATCAATGACTGATAGAGCCGTGCGCTCCAGTCGGCGAAGTCGCCGCTGGCGCTCAAGGCGGCAAAGGTCGGGTACTGGCGAGACAGGGCGGCATTTTGCCGGCACTCCCCGGCAAAGAGATAATCATCGCCCTCGTAGGCTTTGCGGGCCTTTTCCTCGTCCTGCTGACCGAGCCAGGCCATGGCGGTATTCAGCGCCACCGGCAATGGCGCTTCCAGCCCGAGTCGCCAGGCTTCCAGCCAGCCCTGCAGGATGCGTTCGGCACTATTCTGAGGCAACGGCAGAAACAGCAGGGTGTCGTCCTCCCCCACCAGCAGCGTGGTCAGCTCGATGCCGACGGCGGCGGCGGCCACCTGGGTCACGAAAGGCCGCAACAGCCGATGCCATTTGGGCTCTTTCTTGTTCATCAGGGTGCCCGGTTGCAGCTCGATGCGCGCCAGGCGTTCGCCGGCCTGATGCAGGCCGCCCAGCCAGCCTTCCAGCTCTATCCCCTCATGCGTAAAACGCAGCGGTAACGGTGACTCCAGCGGCGTCGGCCACTGCTGGCACAACACCTGAAAACGCCGCAGCTGATCGGGCAAGGGTGCCAGCAGCTGTATCTGCAACCGTTCGCCAAAACCGGCCAGTGGCAGCAGGCCCTGACCTTCGAGCCGGCGGGCCTCATGGACCAGCGCCTGCTCCGGGCCGTTGGTGGACTGGCTGGCCTGCTCCAGCAGTTGCCGTTTCAGCTGATAAAGCTGCAGGCCGTTGAGGCCGAAGGGCTCTTCATCCAGCTGGGGCGGGGTTTCTTCATCCAGATACACCTTGAGCCGCTGGGTAAAGAAATGCCCCACAGGATCGCGCAGAAAATGCTGTAGCCGATCCAGCGGCTGTGCCTCGTCGAACGCCAGCGGCGGCAGGGCAGCCTCGTGCCGTGGCATCTGGCTGCGATGCAGCCCGGCCCACTCCCGGGCGTAGCTGAACAACGGCCCCTCTTCGCCGAAATAGTCCTTGCTGAACGGCTGAAGGGGGTGCTCCGTGGTGATGGCAGGCAGCAGCTTGCGGCCACCAGTCATGCTCCAGCCACCGGCCAGGTGATCCCTCAGCTGGCCGACCAGCACCGAGGGCGGTCGCTCGCTGTTGTCGCGAATGCTGCGCCCGACCCAGCTGATATAGAGCCGCTCGCGGGCCGACAGCAAGGCCTCCAGCAGAAGATAGCGGTCATCTTCCCGCCGGGAACGATCCCCAGGACGGTAATCCCCGGCCATCAGATCGAAGTCGAGCGGGGTCACGCTGCGTGGGTAATCGCCGTCGTTCATTCCGAGCAGGCAGACCATGCGAAAAGGTATGGCTCGCATCGGCATCAGGGTACAGAAGTTGACCGCACCGGCCAGAAAGCGCTGACTGAGCGAGCCCTGATCCAGGGCGCCCAGCCAGGCCTCGCGCACCACGTTGAGCGGCAGCGGCTCGTCAAGATTCACCCCGGTGCACAGTTCCTGCCAGCTTTCCAGCGCCTCGGTCAGCCCCGCCAGCAGGGTTCTATCCCGGTCGTTGGCGGGCAGAAAACATCGTTCCAGCAAATCGTGCAATACCTGCCCCCATTCTGCCGGCAGACGAGGCTGAGACAACTGCCGGTGCAGGGCATCCAGGGTATCCAGCAGCCTGACCAGGGGGCCGATCAGCGCCGCGTCCAGGCCGCCGATTTCGTCATAGGGCTCTATACCCTGACAGGCATCCCCTGAGCCCACCGCGTAACCGAGCAGCATGCGCCGCAAGCCAAAACGCCAGGTGTTCTGCTCCAGCTCCGCCGGCAGCCCCAGGGCGGCACGGCGTTGGGCATCCAGCCCCCAGCGTACCCCGGCGCCTTCAATCCAGCGGTGCAGAGTGGGCAAGTCCTGCTCCTGAATGCCGACGCGATCGCGCAGGGCCGGCACTTCCAGCAGATCCAGAATTTCGCTTACGGTCTGGCGGTTGTCCGGCAGGCGCATCAAGTGTTCGAGGGCAATCAGCAGCGGCTCGGTGCCTCGGCTGCCTTGATCCGCCAGGGTAAAGGGAATGTAGCGGTCGTCTTCCCGGCCGTACTGGCCGAACACCGCCTGGATGTGAGGGGCGTAAACGTTGACGTCCGGCACCATGACGATGATGTCGCGCGGGCGCAGACTGGCATCGGTGCTGAAATACTCCAGCAGCTGATCGTGCAGTATTTCCACCTCACGTTGGGCGCTGTGGGCCACATGGAAGCGAATGGAAGCGGTACTCTCAATCAGCGGCGGCCACTGATCGCGGGTTTCCGACAGCGGCCGCAGGTTGAGCATATCGTCCTGCAGCTGGCCGAGCAGATGGCTGACATCCCCCTCGCCGAACAGGTCGATACGGCTGCCGACGGCGTCGAAGCGGGCACGATAGTGTTCGGGATCGTCGACGCTGTCGAGCAGGTTGATGTAGTCCCGCCCCTGCTTGCCCCAAGCCGCCAGCAGTGGGTGGGCATGCTGATGCAGATCGCTGTCGGTCAGCTCAAGTGGCTGTCCCGGCTTGCGGGCATGGCGGCGGTAGCGGTGCCTGAGCAGGTCCTGATCCGGCACTATGTCGCCCCAGTGATGCTGACAGGGGTTGTGCACGCACAGCAGCACCTGGGTGAAGCGCGCCAATGCCGCCAGCGCCTCCAGGGTCTGGGCCGGGAGCGAGGAAATACCGAACACAATCACCCGGCGCGGCAGGCCCGCCGGGGCCTGCTCGCATTCTCGCAGGTGCGCCACAAAGCGCGGATGCACACCGGCCCGACTGCCAGCCAGCTGTTCGTGGCCCACGTCTTCCAGCAGTGCCCGCCACAGCGCCGGCTGCCACAATACCGCCTCATCCAGCGGCACAGGCCCCCGCCGGGCGCTGATGATCCTGTCTCGCCCTTCGGCCCATTCCGCCAGCCAGTCGGCTCGATATACCTGATACTGATCGAACAGGTCCGCCAGCCGCTCGGCCAGCTGATAGCGCTTGCGGCAGTCGTCGTCATGCTGCAAAAAACGGCGCAGCGGCGCGAAGCGTTCATCGGCCAGCAGCTCGGGCAACAGCCGCACCAGCCGCCAGGTCAGCGGCGCCTTATCTAGCGGAGACTGTTGTGGAATACTGTCGCTACCCAGCACGGCGCGGTAGGTTTGCCACAGAAAACGCGCCGGCAAGTCCACCTGCATGGCCGCGGCAATACCCCCGCTGCGATGCTCGGCCAGGGCCAACTTCAGCCACTGGGCAATACCGTTGCTCTGCACCAGTATCACCTCGTTTTCCAGCGGCGCCAGCGGGTTACGCCGCATCCAGGCCACCGCCAGCTCTCTGAGCTCTTCCAGGTGGTTACCGTGCACCACCATCAGCCCCGGCGTCAGCGCATCATTCTTCTGCATTCGAATTCCTTGTTATTATCCCGCACCGCCCCATGATAATGCCAAATCCCCCCTCTTGGGACACCCATCTTTCGATGCGGTTTTATATCTTCTGACGAAGGTATTTTGGACCACTTAGGACACCCACTTTTGATGCTTCAGCTTATTGATGGGATCAGTGGTAGTTATCATCAAACCGGAAACAAGGTCAGATCGGTCGGATTTAGATAATACGGCTAGTGGATACGGTTTGAACGGTCAGATAGGCAAAAACGAGCGATGCGCTTATGTATCAGCGTTTGAAGAAGATTGTAGTTGACCTAGCCGGCAATGCCGCAGCTCGGCACCGCTCTATGTGGAAAAAGACGGCCCCTGCACACATCGTCGGTGATGCGCCTTGGCATAGCGAACTCTGCTCAATCCACGGCCAATCACGGTACCGCGGGATAGATGATAGGGTTCCAATACCGCCAAAAAGCCCACTCCATCCAGCCCCAGGCGTGCCAGAATGGGCGGGGTATCTTCGGCTATCACACCGGCTTTGTCTTCCCGCCTCGCCCTGCCCGCCCAGTCTACCAGCTGCAGGTAGTCGGCAAAGGAGAAAGGGATACCTTTTTCATTATCTTGATGAAAGTATTCGATAAAAGGGAGCAGCACAAGACCTTGGGTCTGACCGCCCGGAGTATGCTCGTTCGACCGTGCATGGTGCCGAATCCGTTGATGCAGAGACACATCCACCGAGTCTTCCGGCTTGTTCACTAACCCGGCGCGTAATGGATTAAGATCGACGTAGGTCATGCAGGCCAGCAGACCGACATCATCCAATATGGCCTGTGAGCGAAAACGTCCCTCCCAGAACCGGCCCTTGCAGTTGTCTTCCTCATTGGCTTTGCGAGCAATATGCTCGTTGAGGCAGCGCATATACCAGGACAAATCACTCAACCGACGGCGCCAGCCGGCAATAATGCCCTGCGCCGCCAGCTGCTCCGCCTTGGTGTCGGCGGTGCCCGCCATATAACGAGCCACCAGCACCGGCAACTGGAACAGGTGATTCCAGCGCACCACCACCTCGCTCTCAGTCAATGCCTCGGCGGCATCGGTATCCACATGCACCACCAGATGATAGTGGTTGGCCATGACCGCATAGGCGCACAAGTCGATGGTGAATACCTTCTGCAGCTGTTGCAACCGCGCTAGCACCCAGCGTTTACGATGATTGAAATCCTGACCGGTCAGCCGGTCTTCGCCGCACAGATAAGCGCGCCGCACGCAGCGACAGATGCAATGGTAGTAAGGTGTATCAGCCGGCGACACCAGCTCGGAGCGAGGACGAGTCATAAAGCCCCCCAAGTACAACTGATTAATCACAAGCTTAGTTGAAGTTCAAAAAACAACCAACCCGATGGGTGTCCTCAGAATTCTCTACCAACCCGATGGGTGTCCTCAGAATTCTCTACCAACCCGATGGGTGTCCTCAGAATTCTCTTGGATCTAACCCAATGGGTGTCCTCTAGTTTTCCTGGCTTCTTGGTTTTTAATCAAAGAGCAGGATATCAGCCCGAGGTTCCGTTAACGTGGCGTCTCGGGCTGCCTGCTCATGGGCCAGTCTTCGCGCCCAAGTCCATCGACTGCTCCGGCGGGATGCGGGCAAAGCACACCGGCATCTTGCGCAGGCTTTCCTTACCGCGCGCGGTCAGATCGGACATGAACTGAAACTGCTGCCGCGGATCCATCGGATAGGCCTTGATGCGGTAGTGGGTACCCCAGGGTTGCTCTTCCAGCACGACCAGCACGGGCTGCTGCAACTTGAGATAAGGGCTGGTCAGCGCCACGTCTTCCAGCACCCGGCGTACCTCATGGGCATCGTGATCCGGTGCCAGATAAAAGCTCACTACGCACATCAGGCTAGCACCACCGTTGTTGGCATTATAAATCAGCCCGGTCCACAGCTTTTGATGAGGAATAAACACCACGGTATCGTTCGGGGTCACGATTTCCACCACCCGCATGCCCACGTGCCTGACTTCGCCGTAGCAGCCTTCTACCTCTATCCAGTCGCCGGGCCGGTACGGCAGCTCATAGGCCGCCACTATGCCCGCCAGCAGGCTGCTGACATAATCCTTGAGTGCAAAGCCGATGGCCAGACCGGTCACACTTAATATCGCCACCGTGTTCTGTACCGTAGGCTCGATAAACAAGGGGACTATCCATATCAGCGCGGCCACAATGACCAGAACCCGAATGGTGGGGATCAGCGCCAGTACCAGCAGCCGCCGGTTGCTGTGCAATCGATTCGCCAGCCAGGGCAACAGCTTCTGGCTCAACCATACCAGCAGTATGGCTATTACTATCACCACAAGGGCTTCAATCAGGGTCTGGGTGGTGATATTCCTGAATAAGCCGACAACCTGTTCTGTCTCCATCACCGCCCCCGTTAAAAGCTGTCCAGCAGATAATCCCGACTGCCCAGAAAATCGCGTACCGCCAGGTACCCATACACACTGAGCCGCCAGTGTTCTTTATTGCGTTCGACAATACCGAGCTGTGCCAGTCGGATCAGCTGTATATTCAGCTGATCCGGCGCCATGATCGGCAGCACCTGCTGCAGTGCTTCTCCGTTCAAGCCCCGATGCAATAACAACGCAAACAGTACGAAGGCGACGCTTTCTTCCTCGTCTACCGGCAGCTCAGGCAACTGCCTGTTCTGGTCCAGATGACAGGCCCACAACGCCAGCGCCACCCCCACATTGCCCCGAGCCCGAGCGGCAAGGCGGCCCAGTTGTCGATCCGACCCCTTGAGGCCAACCTGACGTAATAGCTCCTGCCCGGCCGGGGCAAAACAATAGACCCGGGGCAGCTCAAGCGGCCAGGCCCGCTGCAGAAAGGAAAACGCCCAGCTATCGCACACCACCAGCCCCTTGCCAAACTCTCCCTGCAACAGCCTGGGCAACAGTGCCCGAATGAAACGCAATCCCTCGGTGCTGCGCAACAGGTAACGGGCCAGGTTATCAATCAGCCAGGGCCCGCTGTACAGCTGTTGCTGCTGCCACCATTTATCGACCTGTACTTCTCGTATCAAGTCGATATCCGGTGGTGTCAGTATCATCCAGCCCTGTTTCCAGGCAAAATCACGGGCAATGGCGGCGGTACTGCTGAACGGTGGATCAAGCAGAAAACAGACACCGTTGTCGGCCGCCCCATCAAGCCCGTCGGCAAAAAATGCATCAAGGGCACTGACCGCGTCCTCACGCTCAAACTCCCGATAGCCCGGCAGGTCGGCATTATCCCCCTGCTCGACCCAGTCCTTGCCGTGCAGCCCGAGAATACGGAGCATCCACCGCCAGCCATGCTGCAAGCGCGTTACCGTGGGTGGCGCCGGACAACAAAAGTCTGCAGCCCGAATCAGCTGCCAGTGGTTGTGATCTGTCATCGAACTCTCCTTCTCATGCCCGCATGGGGAACGTGCGATGACAAAAGCAGTCACCTTTACAGTCAGTGTAGCCGGTGTCACACGCGCGCTCGCACGCAAAGATGGCTGATATGGCACCCGACATTCCGCACCTAATTCAGGAATAAATGGCCTGATAGCGATCACCGAGTGCTGTAAGAATGGTCTGTTGCGGC
>NZ_MPZM01000062.1 GCF_002936955.1 Oceanisphaera arctica
CACCCATGCCCTGGTGCACAAGGTGCTGCTGGAAGGCAAGCAGGCGGTGGGTGTGCGCTATGAACGCCAGGGGCAGGTGCAGGAAGTACGGGCCGGCAATGAGGTGATCCTCAGCGCCGGCTCCATCGGCTCGCCGCACCTGCTGCAGCTGTCGGGTATCGGCGCAAAAGAGACTCTGCAGGCGGCCGGTATCGAACTCCAGCACGAACTGCCCGGCGTGGGTGAAAACCTGCAGGATCACCTGGAGTTCTACTTCCAGTTTCGCTGCAAGGAGCCCATCTCCCTCAACGGCCAGCTGGGGCTGTGGAGCAAGTTCAAGATAGGCAGCCGCTGGCTGCTGAAAAAAGACGGCCTGGGCGCCACCAACCACTTCGAGTCCTGCGGCTTCATCCGCTCCAAGGCCGGGGTGGAATGGCCTGATTTGCAGTACCACTTTTTGCCGGCGGCGATGCGCTACGACGGCAAGGAAGCCTTTTCCGGCCACGGTTTTCAGGTGCATGTCGGCCACAACAAGCCGAAAAGCCGGGGCACCGTCAAGGTGGCCAGTGCCGACCCCAAAGTGGCACCGAAAATCCGCTTCAACTATCTGGAGCACGAAGACGACCGGGAAGGCTTTCGCGCCTGTGTACGTCTGACCCGGGAGATCATCAACCAGCCGGCGATGGACCCCTACCGGGCGGAAGAAATCCAGCCCGGCGAGCACATCCGTACCGATGAAGAAATCGACGCCTTCGTACGCCAGGCGGTAGAAAGCGCCTATCACCCCTCCTGCACCTGCCCCATGGGCACGGACGAGCGGGCTGTGGTGGGGCCGGACACCCGGGTACACGGCATACAGGGGCTGCGGGTGGTGGACTCGTCCATTTTTCCCACCATTCCCAACGGCAACCTGAACTCGCCCACCATCATGGTGGCGGAGCGGGCGGCGGATCTGATCCGGGGCAAGACGCCGCTGGCCCCCTCGGTGGCAGAAGTGGGCATGGATGAACAATGGCAGCAGCGCCAGCGGGCGAGCTCTCCCCTGCGTCGCCTGCCCTGATCCTGCGCCGGTACTGAACGGCCATTAGATGGGCCGCCCTGACTGGCTCGGGCATCATCCAACACTCCATCATTCACATTCCATCATCCGACACGGCACCTACTGGTGCCGTGTCGCCGTTTGACGCCGACACCATCCCCCTCCTGCAGGTCGTTTTAAGACAATACCTTGCCGCAGCCAGAGGCATGCCGAAGACAAGGCAGGGTACCATGCCGACATAACAACAAGATAAACGGGAGAACACCATGGATAACCGCCTGAAAGGGGGGCTGCTGACCTCGGCCGGGGTCGCGGTGCTGAGTCTGGACGCCCTGCTGATCCGGCTGATCAGCGCCGATCCCTGGATTTTGCTGTTCTGGCGCGGGCTGCTGCTCAGCCTGTGCATCGGCGGTGCCTGTCTGTTTCGGGCCCGCCGCTACCGTCCCACCCGCAAGCTGATCTCCCTCGGTCTGGGCTCGGCGCTGTTCTATGCGGTCTGTACCGTCACCTTCGTGATCTCGATACGGCTGACCAGCGTGGCCAATACCCTGATCATCCTCAGCGCCGCACCACTGATCGGTGCCCTGCTCAGCCGATTTGTACTGAAAGAGCGCGTATCCGGCCGCACCTGGCTGGCGATATTGCTGTGCCTGGGCGGACTGGCGCTGGTGTTTTCCGGCAGCCGGGACGGCAGCCATCTGCTGGGGGATCTCACCGCCCTGCTCTGTGCCGCCAGCATGGCCGCCAAGTTCGTGGTAGAGCGAGCCGCCAGCCCCGCCAACATGACCCCGGCGCTGGTGCCGGCCGGCCTGCTGGTGAGCCTGTTCGCCCTGTTTCAGGCCCCCACCCTGGTGATGCCGACCCAGGACATACTATGGATGGCCATCCTCGGCCTGCTGGTAGTCCCCCTGGCTTACGCCCTGATAACGCAAGGGCCGCGCTATCTGTCGGCGCCGGAAGTGGGACTGATAATGATGCTGGAAATGCTCCTCGGCCCCTTGTGGGTCTGGCTGGTACTGGCGGAACAACCCGGCCAGCAAGCCTGGATGGGCGGCCTGGTGGTACTCGTCGCCCTCGCCTGCCAGTCGTGGCCGGCCAATCGACGCAAGGCGGTATTGGCCCCGACTCCCTGCGAGGCTTAAGCCACTACTCCTCCTGCCTACCTGGGCCAACGCGTGTGCAGATCGTCAATCACATAAGGATGTACGTGATGTTTTAGACCGCCGGCCAGGTGGGGGTGGTCGTCCGGCAGATCAACATGGTGATGATAGATATCCGTTGGGTCTTCTGCCGGCCACAATCTGGCGGCCAGTACAACAGAAACCAGAGCCGCACAAGCAAACAGCACCAGGGTGGGAACGAGCCCCAGCGCGCTGCCAAGCCAACCGGCCAGGGGGTAGGCAAACAGCCAGCAGGCATGAGACAGGGAGAACTGGGCGGTAAATACCGCCGGTCTATCATCCGGGTGCGCCGAGCGGGCCAACAAGCGCCCCGACGGGGTCTGTACCAGGGCATAGCCGACACCGAGCAACAGCCACAGGGGCAACACCCACGCCAGCCCCTTGATCCCCGTGGCCACCAACAGCCCCGCCACCAGGCATGTTCCTCCGGCAAGCATCAGGGTTCGTTCCTGCCACCGTTTCAGCAGCAGCGGCAGCATCAGCGCCGCCATCATGGAGCCCGCCCCAAAACAGGCCAGTGCCAGCGCCGTATCCTGTTCCGCCAACCCCAGCCGGGCCTGAACTATCACCACCGTATTGACGATGACCATGGCACCGGCAACGGCTACCGCCACGTTAAGGGCCAGCAACCCCCTGAGCCTGGGAGTGGCCAGATACAAACCCAGCCCCCGTGTCATCTTTTGGTGGAAAGAGGCCTTTGCCGCGCTCTGCCTGTCCGGCAATACCGTGACCAGCAGCAGCCATGCCGAGGCCACAAAGCCGGCCACCGTGCCCGCAAACAGCCCATGCCAGCTGGTAAGAGACAACAAGACCACCGCGATGGCAGGGCTGAGCAGATTTTCCAGATCATAGGCCAGGCGCGACAGCGACAAGGCCCGGGTGTACTGCTCTTCGTCCTCCAGTATCTCGGGAATAATGGCCTGATACAGGGGGGTAAAGCAGGCCGAGGCCGACTGCAACAGAAAGATAAGGATATATAGCTGCCATGCCTGACTCACGAAGGGCAGAAACAGCGCCACGGCTGCCCTGAGCAGATCCAGGGTGATCAGCAGAGGACGGCGCGGAAGATGCGAAGTGATGGCGGCGGCAATAGGAGAAATGAAGACATAGGCCACCATCTTGATGGCGAAGACGGTGCCAAGCACGGTGCCCGCCTGCTCCCCCGAGAGTTCGAATGCCAGCAAGCTCAAAGCCACGGTGGCCAGCCCGGTGCCCAGCAGGGCGATCACCTGGGCAGCAAACAGTTTTCGGTAAGTGGGGTGAGCCAGTACGCCGAGCATGGTATCTCCCTCCCCCCATTACGTTTTACGGATACTGTCCATCGCATCATTCCAGGCTTGCAAGCCATTCCCAGCTTTTATCTGTTCAATGCCCTTCCGGGTAAAGGTGCCGGGAGTCGCTATGGCGTTGCCGATATCGCCATAGTCGAGCTCGGGCCGGGATTCGGCGAGCTCGAGGGCACTGCCGATAGAATGAACCACCATATCCCGTGCGGTTTCCTGGTTCATACCCTGGCTAACGCTCCAGTCGATCAGTTGCTGCACCAGAAAATAACTCCAGCCATGCAGGCAGCCATGGGCCAACGCCACATCGAAGAGGGCTTCCGACTCAAGCACTATGACCTTGCCGATGTTGCCCAGCAGTTGCTCGGCTACCTCATTGGCAGGGAACAGCGGCACGGGTCCGGCACAGACCTCGGCACTGGCAGGAGGCAGAGAACGTGTCAGGGTGACTTCTTGCAGTGCCGGATATTGCCGCAACTGCGCTAAGGTGACACCGGCGACCACCGAGATAACCAGCTGCCTCGGTTTGAACGTCAGACCCTCCAGCAGAACCTCCAGACTCTCCGGCCTCACCGCAAGCAGTATGATATCGCTGTTATCCACTACCTCCTGGTTATGGTCGGCAATGGAACACCGGCAGCGTTCGGCCAGCAACGCCGAGGCTTCTGCATTACGGGTGCTCAGGGTGATTTGCCTTTGATCACCACTCTTGCGTAATCCGGCTACCGTGTAGGTGGCCAGATGACCAACCCCTAAAATCCCGAGTGTGTTTGTTGTCATGTTTTGTTTCCTGTGTTTTTCAGGACATTACAGCATCCAGATAGTGGTTTTTTTTCCGCCTGCGACCTTAGCATGTTGCATGAGTTCCCAGATTCAGAAAACAACGCCGGTCAAGTCCAGAGTCGGCACATCGGACAAAGGGCCCGCTCCGCCGACTCGCCGTAAAGCCGTCACCCTCGCGAAGGCGGGGGTCCAGTGCGAACCTCCATACCGCCACAGCCATCAACCCTACGCACCCTGCCCGATTGCAGAAAACCGGCAAGTTCTCCCCCACAAACTGCCCACAACCCAACCAAATTGACACACCCGCCTCGCAAAATACCCTTTTCTCGTTTATCTTTTCAGACTCATACGACAAAAATGGACCCAAACAAGTAAGACGGGCATGCGCTTAAGCCCCGGAACGGCGAGGGGCGGTAGCGTAGATGTTGGTTATCACAATACTGAACTTGTATACAGTACATTTAAGAACAGCAGCCAGCCATGCGCATATTGCTGCGCTGATATGCTCAAAAAGAACAGAAGCATCAGAAAAATATATGGTAGAACATAAGGTTAGACAGCTTCTGTATGGGGATAGTGAGCAAGGCCTGAGTAAAAATGAGCATGCTCATTTCTCACTCTATATAAAAGCTTAAAACTTCTGATTAAGGTAATAAAATCATAACTTTAATTAGGAAGGCGAGACCGCCGCAATTGAACAAAAACGCGCATGCGCAGTATTAAAATGTTATACGGAAAGATGACTATCAAACACTCTGAAAATTCTTCATATCGCGAAAAGCTTGTAGAGCACCTTTTCGTGGGCGAGTTACTCAAACTCTCTTGGCAAAGCAGAGACTGCGCCCTCGAAATTGCTAGTCCAGAAGTGGACAACTCTGGATATGACCTGATCGCAGAGCAAAATGGAATTGTCCGTCACATTCAATTAAAGGCGTCATATATTGGTGGTAAAACGGCTCGCCAAAAAGTTCATACCAAGCTAGCTGTTAAGCCATCGGGTTGCGTTGTCTGGATTTATTTCAATGAATCAACATTGGAATTGGGCCCATTTCTGTTTTTCGGCGGTAAGCCCGGAGAGCCTCTGCCTAGTCTTGAGGGAATGAAGATCGCCAAGCATACCAAAGGTGATCAAGATGGTTTTAAGGCAGAGCGGCCCAATATCAGAGAGCTAAACAAAGGGCACTTCACTGCATTAAGTTCAGTAAAAGAAATATATGCGGTTCTTTTTGGCAATGCCGTATAACAAGGCCAGGCAGTGCGACCCATTTTTCGTTGCGCCTTCGGCTACACTACAAATGGTCGCCTGCTGGCGGCGTTAGGCAAATCGAGGGGTGGCAGTGTCCGAAGAAACAAAATCAAATGTGGTTTTTTATGGGTTCTTTGCCATTTTGATAGGCGGATTTTATTTATGGATAAATAGTGACAAGGGCCCACCTGAAGCAAGTCCAAGCTGGGGTACTTGCTACAATTCAGCCTACGCCATAAGTCACCCAACTCATAGTAAGGTGCAGGATCCTGTATCTATAATTTTGGGTGATCTCGTGATTCGAGAGCAAATATTCACCTGCAGAGAAGAGTTCATACGATGGCTGAATTCTCCAGTGTCTAAAAACTCCATAATGAATGAGGAGCAAGCAAAGGTAATAAGAAGATATCTGGGCTGCCGTGATAGGGGTTATTCACATAAAGAGTGCAGCTCAAACTAAGCATTGCCTAACAAGGCCATCAACCATCGCCACTTCGTGGCTGGACAGCCTAAAGCGCGCTTCGCGCACGGCTGCCGGTTATGGCGGCGTTATGCACCAATACAATTGAGAGGGTTGTCATTCATGCGAAACTTCCTGCTGCTCGTGCTGTTGCTGTTCATGAATCAAGCAAATGCGCTGCCTACGCGTGCGTACGTTGCTACAGAAGAACAAGAGCGCTCCGCTCTTTGCGCGATAGAAGAGTTGCCGAACACAGTTCATCAGAATTTGCTCGACGCCTCGTTACGCTTCCTTTCAGATCAAGACAGGATCGCAATTAGCGAGGCATACCAAGTTGATGACGTTCCGAGAAGTCTCACTCGATGCTATCCCGTTCATGCCGCAATAACACTTGGAAAATCATATTCTGAACGAGAATTTGCACACTTCTATGATCTCAGCGAGCGATTTATGCGATTCCACCTTTTACTGGAGGTCGCAAAGAAAAGTGGCAGGCTAACGCCAAAACAAATTGGTAAGGCGAAGGAAGCCAACTTCGAAAGCATGCGAAAAATCAACTTGGAATTGTACTAGCTCTTATGTCGAAGAACTAACAAGCCACCCATGTTAAGTGGTTAGCTTTTTCTCAGGCCCTCTACACTTAAAGGTTCGGGTTTGATGTATTGATGAGGCTCTGATGCCTAGGCCACGTGCTACTCAAGTAAGCTTGGAAGATGCGCCTTTTTATCATTGCGTCAGTCGCACGGTGAGGAGGGCGTTTTTGTGTGGCGTCGAACACTATTCTGGTCAATCTTTTTAGCATCGCCGAGACTGGGTAGAGCAGCGATTACTGCTGTTAACTCAGGTGATTGCCATTGATATTGCTGCCTATGCGGTGATGTCTAATCACCTGCATGTGGTGCTGAAAATTGATGTTGATACTGCACAAACGTGGTCCAGTGTTGAGGTGGTTCATCAATTACTCTTTAATATGGGCCGCATGATTCCCGCCTTCATATATTGTAAACTTTATCAAACAAAACCATTCATATAATGACAACGTGGTAGAAAATGGTTTTTTAAAACAAATGATGTCATATATTGATCAAGGTGTTGTGGTTAATATCAACGTAGAAGGTGTGACACTGTCTTTGTACACAAAGATCATGTAAACGATGTGCTTAAGGAGTAAGTATGGACTGGTCATGGAAGGTATTTCTAATCACTTTACCTATTGCAATAATCTTTAGCATGTTTAGCCGCGGGGCAATGAATGCTCAAAATGTAGCAAAGCATGGCCCGGAAGCTGATTACCGAGCCAACCCAGGCATGGCTATCTTTGGTTCAATTACTGGTGGTGCTGTTTGGGCTGCAATTATTACAGCAATCATAGGCCTATTTTAGCTTGGCCTTAACAAGGCCAAGCACTCAGAAAAATTACTCGCTGAGCTCCTAATTTTCCGGTGTTGGCGGCGTTATCTTTAGAGTCGCAACTTCAACATGGATCGAAATTTGAGTGCCAAAAAGTAAAAGTAGGAGAAAGCAGTGGCCATTATTCGCTCGAAGAAGTTGGAAGTCATTTTGGTGTAAGCCGCATGACAGTTAGTCGAGCCGTAAAGGCCCATGTGAAATGTGAGACCTGACCCCAAATTGCAAATTGCGTACTGTTGTCTGGAAAAAGTAAAAAATAGCAACCGGCTGATAATAAAGAGTTTTACCTTTCCTTTTTTGTTTACCTAGCAGTTGAACCCATGCCACGTTTCCCGGTTAAATATGTATGCTCCCGGATCAAGATAAAACATGCGCAGCCAGCCCTGTGTTTGGTTGGTTTTGCACCATGGCAGAGGCAAAAGAGAAAGCAGGCCATAATGCAGATGAGCCGGTTTTCCCGCGGCATTGCCGGTGGTGCCGACTGTTCCCAGAGACTGGCCAGCCTGTATCATGGTCAGGAGCCTTGCTGTTTGCAGCTGCAAATGAGCGTAATAATGCAACCGCCATTTTGGCCCCAACGTAACGACTACCTTCCCGCCCTTGCCAAGCTCTCCCACAAACAACACCAGCCCATGGGTTGCAGCCACCACGAGCGTGCCTTCTGAGGCGAAAATATCAATGCCCTTGTGGGTAACCGAAGTGCCCCAGGGTTCATACCAGAAGGTTTCCGGGTTCCAGCTGTTTTCGTCAGCCCCCTGCGCCGGGATACCCCTTGGCTCAGGCAGCAGCCAGCCGGCCACAAAGACAAGCAAAAAAGCCGAAATAAACCATGTTTGCATCAAGCAGCCGCTCAGTACATTTACAATTTCTGGCAATATTCCTGCGCCTTGAGCCGGGCGGCAATAAACCCACTCAGGCTGAAGCTGTCTCCGGCAATGTCACTATCGTGCATAAACTCATCAGGGTAGAGCACATCCACATCAATACTCTGACCCTTGCCCAATAAGTCGATCAAAGCAGGGTTTGCCTTGATGTAAGTGAGGATCATGATCAGGGTATTAGGTGTAAGCGGGGTTGTGCCGACCAGCGGGACATTCAGCCCAAAGCGTGTATCCCCCACCCGAAACAACATGGGAAGATCGCTTCCTTTCAGTGCTGCAACATCACTGTTGGCACTCGACCAAGACAGTAACAAAATGTCATTATCGCAATCGCCCTTATGCTTGGAGAAACCAAACTCCCTGCCCCAGACCGTATCGCCATGTGAAGAGTAACTAATCATCTGGCCGTCGTGACTGGTAACTTTCCAGTCTTTATAGGTCCACTCCACTTCCAGCGCACTTGCCGTGTGAGTAACCAAAACCATCGATAACACAAGGTGTAACAGGTAATTCATGGCGCATCCTCATAATGAAAAACTATCAACATGACAGGCATTTAAAGCACTGTCTCAGTACCTTGACCGTCTGTAGCGCCCCCTCCCCGTCCGGCGGGCACTGCGGCGACTGGAAAGGCGAGCTCCGTATTGCTGATGTAGGTAATCCAGATCCATGTTCCACTCGGCAATGGCCTGGCCAAGATCCGGCCCACCGTTACTGGCCCGAGCTTTGGCGCCGTGCATAAAAGATGAGATGGAATCGGTGATTTTGATGTATCTGGCGGATGATGACGGCACTCCCCACTCGGCGGCATAAACTCTGTCGGCTACATCGTCGAGCGGATCATAAAGCAGCAGGTCGTCCAGTATCTGTCGGCGGCGGGTGGTTTTGACGCCTTTGCTTTTGCCAACATGGTAACCACTGAGTGACAGCAGGCCCTGGCTGCGCCAGTTTACCTTGCTCTTGAATGAGGTATTTTTTGTGCGGTTTGACTGCGATACGGTTTTACGAAATGGCTGTTGTGGAGGGGGGTTGAAGAGAATCAGGTTATCTTTAGGCTCAGGAGTTGGTTCACCTGACTCTGCCTTGAGTATGTTGCTCTCTACGCTTTGACTCTGATTAATAGTCTCTGACTTTTTAGACAGAATACCATCATAGTCGTCATTCTGGCCAAGATTAAAAATCAGCTCGAATACACCCCATATAAATCTTAAAATGCCACCGATGATTTCCAGCGCCAAACCCAGCAAGGCAAAGAACAAGGGCAGAGCAAAAATCAAAATAACAATGACTTTGAGAAGCGAAAGCAATATATCCATATTTACCTTCCCGACCTGTTCAGCAAGATTGCCTTGCCAGAACTACTCCCTAAACCATTCAGTATTGACCAGGAATGCAGAAAATGCCCCGAGACCTGCCTCTCGGGGCACTGTTTTATTCGTTGCTCTCAAACAACTCCTCAGGCACTTCATCAAAAAAGCGGCAGAACGGCCTGCTTCCAACCAGAGTCACGCTCTGACGGACCCGGGTCACGCGCGTCACGCATCACGGGGGTCAGGTCTTGTCTTTTGCTCAGGACGACCACCTGAAGGGCAAAATGCTGGCCAGTGAACGGGGTTGATTGGTTTGCAGCCGACCTTCTGCGCCAGGGAAGGCGCAGCAGAGCCCCCAAGGATGGGTTTACGGCGTGTCGGTGGCAAGACAAGCAATCCCGTTTTACGCAGACCTGACAACAAAAACGCCGGCATTTGCCGGCGTTTTGCATTGTCTTCCCCAAGACAAAACCTTATTCATTTTACTTGCGCAGTACGCCCTCCTCTACCAGCAGATCGTAGATGGCCTTGGCGGCGGCCTGGGGATCATCCCGGATGATCTGGCCCTTGCCGCCCTGAGCCTTCGCGGTCGCCTGCTTGAAGCGGTCGGCGGCGGTTTTGGCGGTCGACACCTTGAGTCGTTTGGGCCTGGATTTGGCCGCCGACAGGGTCCACTCGGCCCGGGCCAGATCTGCCTCGGTGGCTGGCGTCAGCCGCGCTATGTTGCCACGCCGGGCCTTGGCAAAGGCAATCTGCCGGGGCTCGGCGGCGGCACTCTCCACGCTGGCAACGAACGGCAGCCTGACCTTGATGCGCCGGCGCTGGCCTCTGGGCAGGGCCTGCAACAGGCTGGCTTCGTCGTTCTCGATACTTTCAATGGCCGCAATGCCGGTGACCAGGGGCCAGCCCAGGCGCTCCGCCAGCAGGTAAGGCAACAGGCCGGAGCCTTCGCCGCACTCGGCCCGCACCCCGGTCAGCAGAATATCCGGCTGCTGCTCGCTCAGGTAAGGCGTCAGCACCGCCAGGGCATCGTCTTCCGCCGTCTGGTTCAGCACCGTCAGGCCGTCTATGCCCATGCCCAGATAATCGCGCAGGGCATCCTGCTCGGGATCACCGGCATGAATGGCACTCACCTTGCCGTTCAGAGACGGAGGCAGCGAAAGGGCCAGCTCCAGGGCGCAGGCGTCCTGATGGGCGCGCCGTGCACGCCCGGATACCGGGTGCTGGCCCTCGGAGACCAGCACAGCAATATTCAGGGTGTCAGGCTGCATCACTCACCTCCTGGGGGGATTTGGCTTCGACCAGTTTCATCAACTCGGCCAGGATCTCGCTGCTGTCGCCGATGGTGGTCAGGCTGGCTCGTTTGACCATGTCACAGTCGGCATCCCGGTTGATGGCGACCACCTTTTCACATTTGCCGATGCCCTGCAGATGCTGCACGGCGCCGGAAATGCCGATCGCAATATAAACGCGGGCGCTGACCCAGGTACCAGTCGCCCCCACCTGACGGTTGCGGGGCATAAAGCCGTCGTCCACCGCCACCCGGCTGGCCCCTTCCGAGGCACCGAGCAGGGTCGCGGCCCGATGGAACTGGGGCCAGTCGTGCACACCGTTGCCGGCCGAGAGAATGAACTCGGCCTCGGCCAGGGGAATTTCGGCGGGATCCACCGCCACCTGACCCAGATCTTCGAGTCGGGAACAAGCCGGTGCCGACAGTTCCAGCTTCTGTTCCAGTTCGAGCGGGCCGGCTTCATAGCGATACTCGCCGCACGGCAGAGCGCATTCTTCCAGCAACAGCATGACCCGCGACCAGGGCCGGCTGA
>NZ_MPZM01000063.1 GCF_002936955.1 Oceanisphaera arctica
CCTGCTCCTGCGCTTTGGCCTGCTCCGGGCTCAGCTCCGGCAGGCCGCAGCGCACCTTGGCCTCGCCCAGGGCCTGACGGGCCTGTCGATACTGAATGGCGCGGGTCTGCTGGGTGTCCAGCGCCTGCTGATAATCGGCCAGCTGGCTCTTGAGGCTGTCTACTTCTTCTTCGGCCGCCACCTTGGTGGCGGTGGCCTCTGCATGTTCGTCCTGCAGCTCGGCCAGGGTTTCTTCCTGAATGGCGAGCTTTGCTTCCAGCTCGTCCAGCTCTTGCTGGTAGCCGGTGATTTTTTCGTTGAGCTTGACCCCGTTCAGCACCCGCGCCAGATGCTCGGAGGCGATGTCCAGCTCTTCACCCAGCATGCGCTCGCGGGCGCCCAGGTGCTCCAGCTCGTCGGCCAGATAAATCAGCCGGTTCTTTTCTTCGGCCAGAATGCGGCGCTCTTCCGCCAGGGCCTTGCGAGCCGCCAGCGCCTGCTCGGACAGCCGTTTTTTCTCGGCGCTGTTGCGTACATAGTCGGCGGCAACGTAATGCGTGGTTTCGGTGATCAGCTGGCGGAACTGGTCCCGCTGACGCTGGGTTTCGCGTATGGCTTCCAGGGTGCGGCGGTTCTCGAAAATCGCCGCTTCCATGTCGTTGAAGGCCTTGCGGATACCGGCGTTTTCCGGCAGCAGATAGTCTTTCAGGCTGCGGCTGATGGTGCTGGAAATACCGCCGTACAGGGAGGCTTCGATCAGGCGATAGAACTTGACCCGGTCGCGCTGATCCTTGAGCTTGCGCGGGGTCACGCCGGTGTCGAACAAAAAATTATGATACTCGCTCACAGTACTGAAACGGGTAAAGCGCAGTCCGTCCTGCTGGGCCGCCGCCTTCAGTTCGCCCAGCGAGCGCACCTGGCCGCGGCCGTCGTCCAGCCGGTGCAGCAGCAGCGCAGTCGGCGTGTGCTCGGGCTTGATGCCCTGCACGCTGAAAGAGGTCAGGTTGACCTTGTTGTCGCGGTTGGCCACCTGCTCCAGGTGCACGCCAAACCAGACCCGCTCGCCCTGGGAGGTGTCCACCTCAATCATCGAATAGCAGTGGCCGCGCTGCAGCTTGCCATACAGGCCCTTGTCGCGGCTGCCGGACTGGCTGCCCGCCTCTGTGGTGTTGCGAAAGTGCAGCAGGCTGAGATCGGGGATCAGGGCCGCAATAAAGGCGGCCATGGTGGTGGACTTGCCGGCGCCGTTACCGCCCGAAAGCGTGGTCACCAGGGTGTCCAGCTCGAAGGTACGGGCGAAAAAGCCGTTCCAGTTGACCATGGTCAGGGAGTGGAATTTGCCCCGACTGAAGGTATTCAAGGTGTTTTCGGGCGTCGCTGAGGTGCTCACTGCTCGTTCTCCTGCTCTTCTTCCTGGTCGTGGCCGGCCACCGCCTCACCATCTCTGATCATGCGCAGCTGCAGCTCGCGCGGATCTTCGTCAGTGCGCACATCGGCGGCGAAGCGAAACACCGCCTCGCTGATGCGAAACTTGTCCTGGCTGCCCACGGCGCTGACCATGCCGAGGCGCTTGAGCCGGCGAATGGCGCTCTTGAGCTTGTCGGCCAGCTTGCGTTTATCCAGATCACTGCCACCGGCGCGCTGGTTCACCATGCGCAACAGGGCGGTCTCGTTGGCCAGGGTCAGCACTTCTTCCTGCAGATCGAGCAGAGAGAAGACCCCTTCGTTGATCAGCCGATCCGGGCTCAGGTAGAGGTAACACAGCACCTTGCCTACCAGCATTTCCAGCTCGGACAAAATAGAGGTGTTCAGTTCGCTGCTCGAGCGCGGGCGCAGGTAATAAAAGCCCTCGGGGGCGCGTACCAGTTCAACGTGGTAGCGCTGGTAAAAGGCCTCCAGCTCCGGGTAGTACTCCTGCAGCAGCGAATGCTGCTCCAGCTCGTCGGCGCTGATGTGGCGGCCGGAACGCAGCTGGTTGTCCAGCGCCGGAAACAGCGGGTTGGCAATGGCCTGAACCAGACGCGGGTCCAGGGCGAGATCAGTATTGGTCGATAACATGTGCTTGTACCTTGGCCCCGTGGGCGTTGATGCGTTGCCAGTCCGGCTGGGCGGCGCCCATGCATTCGGCGTTGGCGTGGCCCAGCTTGACCGCTTCGTCGATCAGCAGGCGGGCAATATCGAAATGTTGGTATTGAGGATAATCGTGCAGATAGTCTTTGAGCACGGCCGCCATGTCCAGCGGCTGGCCGGACAGCGGAAACGCCTGCAAATGATCGCGAATGCGGCCCGACAGCTCGGCGGCCACGTCCACCATGTCGTGATATTCCAGCTCGACCGGCAGCTCGCCGGTGACTTCTTCGGCATAGGCGGCCATGGTTTCGTCACGCAGCTCCAGCAACGGCCGGGCCTGGGCGATGCACAGCCGCCAGTTGTGATCTTCAAACTGGCGAATGGACTCGCGCAGCCGCTGGCTGAAGGCGCGGTTCTTGTCCATGTCGATGGCGGTGCGGATAAAGCGGTGCACGTGCAGGTCGTAACGGGCCCACAGCTCGATGCACTGGCTACCCCACAGAATAATGGCGTCCAGCCGGGCCTGCAGTTGCTGGCACAGGGGCGCCACACTGCTGCCGAGCTCGCTCTGCTGCAGCTGCTCTTCGATGTTGAGCAGGCTCTGCTGCAGCCCGTGGCCGGCCTTGTCGAGCGTGTCTTGCAGTTCGCGCAGGGTCAGGCCGGTTTCACGCAGCAGCTGTTCGCAGGCGGAAATGGCCTCGTGCCAGTTCTTGTTAAGCAGGGCCGCGATGTTGGCTTTTACTGCATTCTGCTGCTCGTCCATGGCGCGCTGGGTGTCGTCGATGCGCGCCAGCTGTTCGGACACCGAATATTTCAGGCGGCCTTCTACTTCCTGGGCCCACTCTTGCTCATCAGGATCGCCGGCGATGGCCTCGGCCACCGTGTCCAGGTCCCGGGCAATCTGCTCCAGCTGCAACGACAGCTTTATCTGGCTGACCTCGCGCTGGGCGGCAAAGAATTCGACGATGGCAATGCCGAGGCGCGTCAGCCGGTACAGGCTCTCACCCTCTCCCGGCTCGCCCTGAAAACGGCTCAACAGGCGCTGGCGCACCAGATCGTTGATGGCGTTGTTGGCCCGGCTGGCCAGGGTTTCTTCGGCCTGTTCGAAGCCTTTGCTGACATAACCGAAGGCATGGTGCAGCTCGGCTTCGCTCAACTGCGGCTGCTCGCCGCCGCGGCCGAATATCTGTATCGCCAGCAAGAAGGCCAGCCGTTCCGGGGGCAGGTTTACCCCCAGGTTTTCCTGTTTGACCCAGCCAATCCAGTCCGGCAGGGTGCGGGACATTTCCGTCATCTTGCTGCTCTCTTCAGTTCTTGTTTCGATAACGTAAGCAGAGGACACCGGGTCTACTCCGCCAGCCATTACGTCATTCCCACGCCTTCGCGAGGGTGACGACAATAAACACCGGCATCGCCACGAGTATTCTGTCGTCACTCCCGCGCCTCATTCTCGTCATTCCCGCGAAGGCGGGAATCCAGGGCATACGGCGCCGTATCCGAACATACTCTTGATACCACAGACATCATGGACCCCCGCCTGCGCGAGGGTGACGACCAGAAAGTAAACGCAAGGGTGGCGACTTCAGTCGCCTTTCTTTGCCAGCACGTGAATGTAGCGCCCCAGGTGCATGAAGGGCTCTTGCCGGGCGTGGGCCAGCTCCATGGCGATCACCTCGTCGGCCTGCTCCACCTTGATGCGCTTTTCCACCATATAGTCGTGGATCACCCGCACCCCACTGCGTCCGGTTATAACAAAGCCCAGCTCGTCCAGCCACCGGTAAACCGCCTCCGGCCGACAGGGCCAGCCCGGTGTCAGCTTCTGGCGTCGTTTCTTGACCAGATTGGCGTGCACATAATCAAAATGGCCCATCACCAGGCTGTGATACAAGAGGCCGTCCCGGTTGTAGAACATCAACGACAGATGACCGCCGTCCGCCAGCAGTGCCTGCAGGCAACTCAGCAGCCGGGCCTGCTCTTCCACCCACTCCAGCACCGCATGGCACAAAATCAGGTCGAACTGGCCCAGGTCTTCAACACTCAACGACTGAATGGGCGCCTGAATAAACTCGAACTGGTCCAGCAGGCCCTTTTCCGCCACCTGCTCCCGGGCCAGCGCCAGCATTTCGCCGGACAAGTCACACAGCACCACCTGGTGGCCAAGCGCCGCCAGCGGTTGCGACAGGGGGCCGAAGCCACCGCCCGCATCCAGAATGCGCAGGGGCCGGTCCGGCAAGCCGGCCAGTAGCTCATCAATATCCCGGCTCAACACCGCCAGGCGGATGCGACCCTTGGTGGTGCCATAGATATTGCGGGCGAAGGTATCGCTCTTGCCATCGAAATTGGTATTGCTCTTTATTACCTTGGGCTTTCTTCTCACCTTGGTGTTTCTTGCTGAGTCCGGGGGCGCTATTCTGGCACAACCGATACGGTTAACAAATGAGTGTGTACATGGAGATGGTGTTTTTGGCCAAAAAATGGCTGGGTAGCCTGTTATTACCGCTACCTCTGCTGCTGATCCTGGGCTTTTTCGGGTTGATTATGCTACTGAGGCAGCACAAGCGCAGTGGAAACGCCCTGATAGTACTGTCGCTGGCGGCCTTACTGCTGCTCTCTACCCGGCCGGTGGCCAACTTGCTGATAGCGCCTCTTGAGTCGCAATATCCACCCCATGTCATCGGCGCCGACGCCGCCCAGCCGGTGCAGGACATCATAGTGCTGGGGGCCGCGCAGGTGGCGGATCTGTCGCTGCCGCTGCTGAGCCAGCTCGGCAACGCGGGGCTGGTGCGCATTACCGAAGGGGTGCGGCTGGCCCATGCCTATCCCGAGGCCCGGCTGATCATGAGCGGCTATGCGGGGGGCGAAGGCCGTTCCAGCGCCGAGCTTTACGGTGCCGTGGCCCTGGCATTGGGCATAGCGCCCAACCGCCTGCTGATGCTGCCCGAGCCCAAAGACACAGCGGAAGAAGCCGCCGCCATCGCCCCGCTCATTGCCGTGCGCCGGGCGCTGCTGGTTACCTCCGCCAGTCACATGCCCCGATCCATGACGCTGTTTCAGGCCCAGGGCGCCAGCCCCCAGGCGGCTCCAGTGGGCCATCACGCCAAGGAAAGCCGTGGCACCCTGCCCTTGTACACCTATCTGCCCCGGGGCCATTATCTGGAGCGCAGCGAAATCGCCTGGCACGAGTATCTGGGGCTGGCCTGGCAAACCCTTGGGGCAGCGGTAAGCTCCAAGCCGTAAAGCTGTCTCTTGGGCACAAATCGGCTTACTGAATAAAGAGGCAACAGGGTTGCCTCCCCGACACGCTTCGAGCACATCCCTGTGACGCTCGGCACATGCCGTCCCTGGCATATGACGGTCGGCGGAGGCAATCCCCGCTGCCTCTTCTTGACGCCCGAGTTGGCTGTTGGCATCACAAACAGGCGACCCGGAGCTGATTGTTTTGCAGTTGCCTTTACTTACCGCTGGCAGCTTACGGCTTAAGCAGCCCTAAGGGGCTCTGGTCTTGCCGGATCCCTGCCCCTATAATGCCCTCATTTAACGAACAGGAAACAACACAAAATGCGACAGACTCTGGTAATGGGTAACTGGAAACTCAATGGCAGCAAGACCATGGTGGCCGAGCTTATCAACGCCCTCAAGGCTCCCGCCGCCGAGACCACCAATGTGGCCGTGGCGGTGTGCCCGCCGGTACTGTTTCTCGGTCAGGCCCAGGCTCTGCTGACCGACAGCGTCATCGCGCTCGGCGCCCAGGATGCCGACATTCATACCCAGGGCGCTTTCACCGGCGAAAACTCCCCGGCCATGTATCCGGAGTTTGGCGTGCATTATGTGTTGGTTGGCCACAGCGAGCGTCGCACCCTGCACGGCGAAAGCGATGCCATGGTAGCCGCCAAGTTCTCCGCCGTGCAGCAGGCCGGTCTGGTGCCGGTGCTGTGCATCGGTGAAACCCTGGAGCAGTTTGAAAAGGGTGAAACCCAGACCGTGGTCGAGCGCCAACTGCACGAGGTCATCGCACACAGCGGCATCGAAGCCCTGGCCAACGCCGTGATCGCCTACGAGCCGGTATGGGCCATCGGTACCGGCAAGACTGCCACCCCCGAAATTGCCCAGGGCGTACACGCCGCCATTCGTGGTTTTCTGGCCGAGCAGAACGCCAACGTAGCCGCCGGTATTCAGATCCTCTACGGCGGCTCGGTCAAGGGCGCCAGCGCCGCCGGCCTGTTTGCGATGGAAGACATCGACGGCGCCCTGGTGGGCGGTGCCGCCCTGCAGGCAGACGAGTTTGCCGCCATTATCCGCGCGGGTGCATAAAACGCGTGTCGGGATTTGCCCGGTTAACACCGGGCCTACCGTTCACGGTGCTATCTGCATATAGGCTGTAGCTGCCGCTTTAGCCGGCAGGGCTTGCGAAGCAAGCCGATGATAACGGCGTTGCTGGTAGAGTTGCGCCGGCTAAAGCGGCACCTATGGCACCATTTGAAATTCACCGGCATTAACACGGAACATGAAAGAGGGATTCATGATTAAACGAATTGGAGTACTGACCAGCGGCGGCGATGCCCCGGGCATGAACGCCGCCATCCGCGCCGTGGTGCGGACCGGCCTGCATCACAACCTGGAAGTGTTCGGTATTCACAGCGGCTACCTGGGCCTGCACCGGGGTGAGATCGAGCAGCTGGAACGGCATTCGGTGTCCGACGTCATCACCCGGGGCGGCACCTTTCTGGGCTCGGCGCGCTTTCCCGAGTTCAAAAACGAAAAAGTGCGTGAAGAAGCGGTCGAAAATCTGAAACAACACGGCATAGACGCTTTAGTCGTGATCGGCGGTGACGGCTCCTACATGGGCGCCATGTGTCTGACCGAAATGGGCTTTCCCTGCATAGGTATTCCCGGCACCATCGATAATGACATCGCCGGCACCGACTTTACCATCGGCTTCGACACCGCGCTTAACGTGGCGGTGGAAGCCATCGACCGGCTGCGTGACACCTGCAGCTCCCACAACCGTATCTCGGTGGTGGAGATCATGGGCCGCCACTGCGGCGACCTGACCTCTTCCGCCGCCGTGGCCGGTGGTGCAGAATACGTGATAGTGCCGGAGGTGGCCTTCGATCAGGCCGAGCTTATCCGGCAAATCCACGAAGGGGTCGCCAAGGGCAAGAAGCATGCCATCGTCGCCATCTGCGAGAACATGTGTGACGTCAACCGGCTGGCCTACGATATTCAGGCCTCCACAGGGCGAGACACCCGCGCCACCATTCTCGGCCACATTCAGCGTGGCGGCACCCCCACGGCGCAAGACCGCATCATGGCCAGCCGCATGGGCGCCCGGGCGGTAGAGCTGCTGCTCGAAGGCTACGGCGGCCGCTGTATGGGCCTTCAGAGCAACCACATAGTCCACCACGATATCATCGACTGCATCAAGCACCTGAAGCGCCCGTTCAACGAAGAAATGTACCAGCTGTCGAACACCCTGTTTTAAAGTCCGGGATTAGGGATTGGGGATTGGGGACTGAGAAACCGCCATACCTGCAGATTCCCAATCGCCTGCAGGTTTGCGCCGCATAAATGGCCGCCTACGGATGTAACGGATGGGCCCAACTATAAATATCGACAAGGCCAGGCCCCACTTGACTTCCCTCGCCCCCTGCGATTGGCCATAATGGCTCCCATTTTATATTTTCAAGGCCATGACCCGATGGATAACCTCGATGATCTGAATTTCATGGTGCTGCTGCTGGCCGCACTGGCCTGCTTTATCGGCGCCTATGTACAAACCGCCATCGGTTTTGGCATGGCCATCGTTGCCGCCCCCATACTGTTTTATCTGGATCCGGCGCTGGTGCCCGGTCCGCTGATGGTGGTGCTGCTGGTGATGTGCCTGATGAACGGCTGGCGCTTTCGCAAGGGACTGGAGATTAATCTGCTGGCGCCGGCACTGCTGGCCCGTATTCCCGGCAGTGCCCTGGGGGTGCTGCTGCTGGCGCTGGTCTCTCAGCAGGTACTGGCCATTCTTATCGCCCTCACCATCATGCTCGGGATACTGGTACGGCTGAAAGACATCACACTGCCGATGACCCGTACCAACATGGCCATGGGCGGCTTTCTGTCCGGGGTCATGGGCACCAGCACCACCATCGGCGGCCCGCCCATAGTGCTGGTGATGCACGGGGCCGACATACACCGCATTCGCGCCAACCTGGCCGGCTTCTTCGTGGTGTCCACCATGATGTCGGTGGCCGCCCTGGCTCTGGGTGGGTTTCTTTCTCTGGATCACCTCAAACTGGCCCTGCCGCTGGTGCCCGCCACCCTGCTCGGCAACTGGGTGGCGGCCCATACTCTGCACCTGGTTTCCAAGCCTGTGATGCACTACGGTTCTTTGCTGCTTTGTACCTTGGCCGTTATTGGCATGTTAATTAACACTTTTTCCTGAGTCCCGGCCTAGGGTCTGAGATCAACAGACCCTATACCCACAGCATCTGTGGCATTGTTAAACGCGGCATAAAGTCCGATAATACCGGCCGTTATTTATTATCCGCCGAGTGATCATGTCTGAATACCTGCTGCTGTTTGTCGGCACCGTGCTGGTCAACAACTTCGTGCTGGTCAAGTTTCTCGGACTTTGTCCCTTCATGGGCGTGTCCGGCAAGCTTGAAACCGCCATCGGCATGGGGCTGGCCACCACCTTCGTGCTGACCCTGGCCGCCGCCTGCTCTTATCTGGTCAACCAGTACATACTGCTGCCGCTGGATCTGCTGTATCTGCGCACCCTGTCGTTTATTCTGGTGATCGCCGTGGTGGTGCAGTTCACCGAAATGGTGGTGCACAAGACCAGCCCCACCCTGTACCGGCTGCTGGGCATCTTTCTGCCGCTGATCACCACCAACTGCGCGGTGCTCGGTGTGGCACTGCTCAACATCAATGAACAGCACAACTTCATGCAGAGCCTGGTATACGGCTTTGGCGCCGCATTGGGCTTTTCGCTGGTGCTGGTGCTGTTTGCCGCCATGCGCGAGCGTCTGGCCGGGGCCGATGTGCCCGCCCCCTTCAAGGGCGCTGCCCTGGCGATGATCACCGCCGGCCTGATGTCACTGGCCTTCATGGGCTTTACCGGACTGGTCAAATTGTAATATGAGCAATATTTTAATCGCCATAGCGGTGCTGGCCCTGCTGGCCCTCATCTTCGGCCTGATCCTGGGCTTTGCCGCCGTCAAATTTCGGGTCGAATCCGACCCCATCGTCGAGCAGCTGGACGAACTGCTGCCCCAGACCCAGTGCGGTCAGTGCGGTTATCCGGGCTGTCGCCCCTATGCGACGGCGGTGGCCGAGGGCGACGATATTAACAAATGTGTGCCCGGCGGCGACGCCACCATGCGCAAGATCGCCGACTTGATGGGCGTCGAGCCCCAGGCCATGGGCGAGGAAGCCGCCGAACCCGAGAAAAAGGTCGCCTTTATTCATGAAGACATGTGTATCGGCTGCACCAAGTGCATTCAGGCCTGCCCGGTGGACGCCATCGTCGGCGCCACCAAGGCGATGCACACCGTGATTGCAGACGAGTGTACCGGTTGCGATCTGTGCGTGGATCCCTGCCCCACCGATTGTATCGAAATGATTCCGCTTTCGGTCACCCCCGAAAACTGGAAATGGCAACTGCCGCCCATCGCCATCAAGCAGGTAGATTAAGATGTCGCTGTTACAGGATCTCAACGCAGGCAAGCTGCACGACTTTCATGGCGGCATTCATCCGCCCGAGCGCAAGGCGCCGGCCAACCTCGCGCCCATCAGCCATGCCGGCCTGCCGGAAGAGCTGATTTTGCAGGTGCGCCAGCACATCGGCCAGCCGGCCAAGATCAGGGTGCAAGTCGGCGAGCGGGTGCTCAGGGGCCAGCCCCTGACCGAGCCACTCAACCCCATGATGATACCGGTGCATGCGCCGACTTCCGGCACCGTGGTCGCCATCGAAGACAGACCCCTGTGCCACCCCTCGGGGCTGGACGGCCTGTGCATAGTACTCAAACCCGACGGCGAAGATCAGTGGCGCCCCCGCTATCCGGTGGCCGACTTCCGTTTGCTGAGCGCAGACGTGCTGCTGGAGCGAGTTCACGAGGCCGGCATCGCCGGTCTCGGCGGGGCCGGTTTTCCGGCCCACGTCAAGCTGACGCCCCGCAAGAAAAAAATAGAGACCCTGATCATCAACGGGGTGGAATGCGAGCCCTATATCAGCGCCGACGACCGGCTGATGCGCGAACACCCGGCCGAAATACTGCTGGGCGTGGAGATACTGCGCCACATAGTGCAGCCGCAGACCACCATATTGGCGGTGGAAGACAACAAGCCCGAGGCCCTGGCCGCGCTGCGCGCCGCCAACCGGGACGAAAACCTGCTGATAGTAGCGGTGCCCACCAAGTACCCGTCCGGCGGTGAAAAACAGCTGATTGAAATTCTCACAGGCCTGCAGGTGCCCCGCAACGGCCTGCCCGCCGACATCGGCATAGTAGTGCAGAACGTGGGCACGGCTTATGCGGTCAAACAGGCCGTTATCGACGACGAGCCGCTGACGCGCCGGGTGGTCACCCTGGCGGGCGAGGCCTTCGCCGAGCCCGGCAATGCCTGGGTGCACATCGGCACCCCGGTACGCTATTTGCTGAAACGTTACGGCCTGAACCCCGAGCCCGGGCAGCGCATCATCATGGGCGGCCCCATGATGGGCTTTACCCTGCACAGCGCCGCCGCGCCCATCATCAAGGGCAGCAACTGCGTGCTGGCGCCGAAGCAGACCGAGCTGGCGCCGCCGGCAGAAGAAATGGCCTGCATTCGCTGCAGCAACTGCGCCGATGCCTGCCCCGCCAGCCTGTTGCCCCAGCAGCTGTACTGGTATGCCCGCAGCCAGGATCACGACAAGCTCAACAGCCATCATCTGTTCGACTGCATCGAATGCGGCGCCTGTGCCTATGTGTGCCCCAGCAGCATACCCCTGGTGCAATATTACCGGGTGGCCAAGGCCGATATTCGCCATGCCCAACGCGAGGCCGAGCTGGCCGAGCGTGCCAAGCAACGCTTCGAGGCTCGCCAGCAACGGCTGGCCCGCGAAAAAGAAGAACGTCAAGGACCCGGCAGGCCAAAGCCGCCGCCGAAGCGCAAGGCGCGCATGGCCGAACAGGCCAAAGCCGGGG
>NZ_MPZM01000064.1 GCF_002936955.1 Oceanisphaera arctica
AGGATCAGCAGGTTGGCGGCGTTGGACAGAATCATGAGCCCGATCACCAGTTTGACGATGCTGCGTCTCAACATCATGAACAGCGCCGTGGCGTAGAGACCGCCAATCACGAAAGCAAACAGGTTTTCCATTTATTCCTCCACCTTGTCCAGTGACAGCAATATGGTCGACACCACGCCGATCACCACCAGGTAAACACCGATATCGAACAGCAAGGGAGTACTCACCGCCAGCTCGCCGATGCCCGGCACATAGAGGGTGCCCCACTGGCTGGTGAGAAAGGGCTGGCCCCGGAATACCACGCCTACCATGCCGCTCAGCAGCGCCAGCAAGAGCCCTACGCCCATCAGCAGCTGGCTTTCCACCTTCAGCAGCTTTTTGGTGCTGCTGGCATCGAAAGCAAACAGGTGCAGGGCAAAGGCGCTCGACGCCACCAGGCCGGCGATAAAGCCGCCCCCGGGCTCGTTATGGCCGCGCAACAGCAGGAAGACGGAAAACAGCAGCAACAGCGGCACCAGCAAACGGGTGGCGGTCTGCAGAATGATGGAATTATCGGATCTCATTTCTGGGTCTCCCAGCGGAAGCGGATCATGGCATTGACGCCGATCGCCGCCAGCGCCAGCACGAAGATCTCACCCAGCGTATCCAGCGCCCGGAAGTCGACCAGGATGACGTTGACGATGTTGCGCCCGTGCGCCGCCACGTAGCTGTTTTCCACCAGATAGGCGGTAATACCCTCACCCGGCAGAGAAGACTGGTTCACGGTGAGCACCATCATGGTGACCAGAACGCCGAAGGCCCCGGCCACGGCCGCATCGCGCCAACGCACCAGCGGGCTGGACAGGTCCTGAAACCCGGGCAGACGAAACAGCACCAGCACCAGCATGATCACGGTCAGGGTTTCGACCAGCACCTGGGTAATGGCCAGATCCGGGGCGCTGAAGAACACATAGATCATCGCCATGGCAAACCCCAGCACCCCGATGGCGGCGACCGAGCCCAGCCGCAGATGGGTGGCGCCGGCATACACCACCGCCACCATCATCAGCACCGCGATCACCATCTCGTAGAAACGCACTCCCTCAAACGACAGGGAGTAGACAAAGGCGTCTTCAGACCAGAAGGCATAGGCCAGAAGCGCTATGGTGGTCAGCAGTATGGTCAGAATATAGCGGGTCATGTAGCCGTTCTGCAGCACCCGGGTCTGCCACCGGGCCAGCGCCACCAGACCGTCCATCATCCGCTCATAACCCCGTTCGGGGCCATAGGCCAGGGGCCTGAGGGCGGCGGCCAGGGGGGCACGTATCTGCTCCCAGTAGTGGTACAGGAGCCCGCCACAGACCAGCGCCAGCGCACTGAGCAGCAGGGGCAGGTTGAAGCCGTGCCACAGCGCCAGTTCCGGCTCGGCCGCCGGTGCGCCGCCGATGGCGGTTACCGCCGCCTGCAGCAGGGGCGTGACCAGGCCGGGCATCAATCCCAGTAGCAGGCCGACGATAGCCAGTACGGTAAAGCCCAGTCGCATCGACAGCGGTGCTTCGTGGGGCGTTTTCGGCGTGGGTTTCAGTGTCCCGTAAAAGGGTTTGATCGCCACCAGGGCCGCCGCCGCCACTATGCCGATGGCGGTGATCACCGACAATCCGATCAACAGGCCCGACAACCAGGGCGCGCCCAGCGCCGATTCGAACATCAGTTCCTTGGCGATAAAACCGAACAGGGGCGGAATACCGGCCAGCGACAGCGCCGCCAGGGTGATGAACAGCGCCGTCTGCGGCATGTATTTGCGCAGGCCACCCAGCTCGCGCACATCCTTGGTACCGGTGGCGTGATCCAGGGTACCTGCCGCCATGAAGAGCGCGCCCTTGTAGAGGGCATGGGCCAGCAGAAACACCATGGCCGCCTCCAGCGCATGGGGGGTGCCGATGCCAATCAGCATGGTCAGGGTGCCCAGGGCCATGATGGTGGAAAAGGCGAGAATACGCTTGAGATCGGTGCTGCACGCCGCCATCAGGGCGCCGACCGTCATGGTTACGCCGCCAAACAGCGACAGGGTCAGCATCCAGGCTTCGCTGCCGGCCATCATCGGCTGCAGCCGGGCCATCAGATAAACCCCCGCCTTGACCATGGTGGCCGAGTGCAGATAGGCGCTGACCGGGGTCGGCGCCGCCATGGCGTTGGGCAGCCAGAAGTGAAACGGCGTCTGGGCCGACTTGGTGAAGGCACCCAGTAGCACCAGCACCATCATCGCCAGAAACAGCGGTTGCTGCTGTATGTCCGTGCCCTGAGCCAGCAGCTCGTTCAGCTCGAAACTGCCTCCAATGTTCCCCAGCAGGATCAACCCGGCCATCAGCGCCAGGCCGCCGCCGGCGGTGATAAAGAGTCCCTGCAGCGCCGCCTTGCGGGCTTTTTCCTGCTCGTGATTGAAGCCGATCAGCAGATAAGAGGTAAAGCTGGTCAGCTCCCAGAATATAAACAGGGAAATCAGGTTGCTGGACAGCACCAGCCCCAGCATGGCTCCCATGAACGCCAGCAGATACATCAGCAACTTGTGAATATCTTTATGGCCCTGCAGATAACGGCCCGCATAGATAAAGATGAAGGTGCCGATGCCGGTGATCAACAACGCAAACATCAGGCTGAGGCCATCAACCATGAAATTGAAGTTGATACCCAGACTGGGGATCCATTCATGACTGAGCAGCAGCACCTGATCTTTGGTAATCGCGGGCCAGAACGTCAGAAAGTAGCCAAACAAGGCGGCGGGCAACAGGGCCAGGCACCAGCCGATTTTCGTCCCCAGAACAGACGACAGGCGGGGCACCAGCGCCGCTAACACAAAACCCGAAATAACAGCAAAAAGCATAGGCAAACGGCCTCATTTCCATGCCTGTTCAGGCAACAGAATTAGCGAAAAAATAGAGGGAGAACGGCACAGGACGCAGGCTATATTAAGGAAGCATTTCGATTGATTTTCAAGCAGTTAATCGAATATTTTTTAAGTTATTATGGCGGCCGATACTACAAGCCACCCCGACAAAACGCAAGCAGAGCCCGGTAATGGCGGCTCTGCTTGCGATGGTGATCGCTATTTAGGCATTCAGCGATCGAAGAAGTGTTCCACCGGGCCTCGCCCCTGACCGATACGCAGGCCACTGCCGGCCAGAATGGCTCTGTCGATATAATGCTTGGCGCTGGACACGGCCAGATCCATCGACAGTCCCTGGCCGAGATAACAGGCCAGCGCCGCCGACAGAGTACAGCCGGTGCCGTGGGTATTGGCGGTGATCACCCTGGGGGTATCGAAGCAGCGTACCTCGCCGCCCCTCAGTAGCCAGTCGGGGCTGCGTGACTCCTGCTGCAGAAAACCGCCCTTGAGCAGCACGGCGGCACAGTCCAGGCCGGCCAGCCCCTCGAACAGAGACTCGACCTCTGCCAGGGTTGCGGGCAGGGGGCTGCCGATCAACGCCGCCGCTTCCGGCAGGTTGGGCGTGATCACATCGGCCAGCGGCAGCAGTTCCTGCCGAAGGCTGTTCACCGCCTCTTCGGCCAGCAGCATGTCACCATTGGCGGTGACCATCACCGGATCCACCACCAGATGGGCCGGGCGATAACGACGCAGCACCTCGGCCACGGTGCGAATGGTGGCGCTGTCGCCGAGCATGCCAACCTTGACCGCCGTGACCTGCAGGTCACTGAACACCGCCTCCAGCTGGGCCCGGATCATATCCTGGGGCACCGGATGAACGGCGCTGACGCCACGGGTGTTCTGGGCAGTCAGGGCGGTGATCACCGAGCAGGCATAGCCGCCGGTAGCGGAAATGGCCTTGATGTCGGCCTGAATACCGGCACCGCCACCGCTATCGGATCCGGCAATGGTGAGTACTATCGGCTTGTGACTTGAATGTGTGTGATGTGAGGGCATGTGACTGGGCATATCCTTATGGTCCTCCGGGCGAAGGAACCACCGGCAAACTGCTGTTTACCCGTTAGTTTCCTACGCCAGCATTAACTGGATCAGGTACGGCGGGTCCGGCATTGATACCGTCTCAGCTTTACAGCTCCCCGACTAACAGCCTTCGATGATAACGACCGCGCCTCGCAAATACCAGTGAACCCAGCGGTAAGCCTGTTTCTGAGTCACAAACCCAGAGCAGGAGAACAGCTTGGTTTTGAGCTCAAGTAGCACATAGGCCAAAGGGCCCGCTCCGCCGACTCGCTATGAATACATCCATGTACGCTCTCCGTTTCGTCCCTGAAACGGAAGGTCGGCTGAGCAGATCCCTTTGTCCTCCTTGAAGCTCCGGCGTTGCCTGTTTGTGATGCCAACAGCCAACTCGGGCGTCAAAAAGAGGCTGCAGGGATTGCTTCAGCCGACCGTCAAATGCCAGGGTCGAAAAATGCTCCTGCCATTTCGACATTCCCGCCATCCATAGCGGTCAGATGGCATTTGCTGAGCGTCAAGGGGGCGAGCTTGTCTCGCCCTGACGAACTGTTTCAGCCTGATCGAACATCCTGTGAATGTTCGCAGTAGGCTGAAACGGTGAGTGTCATTTACCTGAAGCGGGTCGAAAGAAGCAACCCTGTTGCCTCTTTATTCAGCAAGCTGATTGGTAACCAAGAGACCGGCTTATAGCTATCAGCTGTAGTTAATGCGCCTGATCCCAGTTGTCGCCTTCGCCGACTTCCACCAGCAGCGGTACATCCAGGCTGGCGGCCTGCTCCATCAGCTCGCGGATCTGCTCCTTGAAGGCTTCGACCTTGTCTTCGCGGATTTCGAACACCAGCTCATCGTGCACCTGCATCAACATTCGCACTTCATCGTCGGCCTGCTGCTCCAGCCAGCCGGCGACCTTGATCATCGCCTTCTTGATGATGTCGGCGGCGGTACCCTGCATGGGCGCGTTGATGGCGGCCCGTTCGGCCCCCTTGCGGCGGGCACCGTTCTTGGCGTTGATTTCCGGTAGGTACAGTCGGCGACCGAACAGGGTGGAGACATAACCCTTATCGGCGGCCAGGGTGCGGGTGTCTTCCATGTAACGCAGCACGCCCGGATAACGCTCGAAATAGATATCCATGTAGGCCTGGGACTCAGCACGGGAAATGCCGAGCTGGCGCGACAGCCCGAAGGCGCTCATGCCGTAGATAAGGCCGAAGTTGATGGCCTTGGCCCGGCGGCGCTGCTCTGTGGTCACCAGATCCAGCGCCACCCCGAACACCTCGGCGGCGGTGGCCTTGTGAATATCCAGCCCCTGACCGAAGGCGTCCAGCAGGCCCTTGTCCCGGGACAGATGCGCCATGATGCGCAGCTCAATCTGGGAGTAATCCGCCGCCACCAGCTTGTAACCGGGCGCCGCCACGAAGGCCTGGCGAATACGCCGCCCTTCCGCGGTACGGATAGGAATGTTCTGCAGGTTGGGATCCGACGACGACAAGCGGCCGGTGGCGGTATTGGCCTGATGATAAGAGGTGTGAATGCGGCCGCTGTGCTCGTTCACCATCTGGGGCAACTTGTCGGTATAGGTGGACTTGAGCTTGCTCAGGCCCCGGTATTCCATCAGCAGCTTGGGCAGCGGGTAGTCCAGCGCCAGCTCCTGCAAGACTTCTTCGGCAGTGGACGGCGCGCCCTTGGGGGTTTTCTTCAAGACCGGCAGTTCGAGTTTGTTGAACAGAATTTCGCCCAGCTGCTTGGGAGAACCGAGGTTGAAGGGTTCTCCGGCCAGTTCGAAGGCTTCCAGCTCCAGCTCTTTCAGTCGCTTGGCAATCTCGTCGCTCTGAATGGCCAGCAGGCCGCTGTCGATGCCCACCCCTGTGTATTCCATCTGCGCCAGAATAGGCACCAGCGGCATCTCGATATCAGTAAACACCTGCAGTAACTCGGGCTCGGCGGCAAGCATCGCGGCCAGATGGTGATGCAGCCGCAGGGTAATATCGGCGTCTTCCGCCGCATAGGGGCCGGCCTGATCCAGCGGTATCTGGTTGAAGGTCAGCTGTTTGGCGCCTTTGCCGGCAATGGACTCGAACGACATGGTGTTGTGGTTGAGGAAAAACGCCGCCATGCTGTCCATGTCGTGCCGGGTCTGCACCGAATTGAGCACATACGACTCCAGCATGGTGTCCAGGCCGATGCCCTTCAGCTCGATGCCGTGATTTTTCAGCACATTGGCGTCGTACTTCAGGTTCTGGCCCAACTTGACGAGCTGCTCGTCTTCCAGCAGCGGCTTGAGCGCGCCCAGCACAATGGCTTCGCTCAGCTGCTCGGGCGCATCCAGATAATCGTGGCCGAAAGGTACATAGGCGGCCTGGCCCGGCTCGACGGCAAAAGACACGCCCACCACCCGGGCATCCCGGTAATTGAGGCTGGTGGTCTCGGTGTCGAAGGCGAAATAAGGCGCTCTGGCCAACCGTTCCACCCAGCCGTTCAGCTGTTCTTCGGTGAGAATGGTCTGATAGTCGGTGGCCATGGCCGGCGCCTGCTCTTTTACCGGCTCATCGCTCTGGCCGGGCTCCAGCTCTTCCAGCAGATTGCGGAATTCGTATTCCCGGTAAAGGGCCTTCAGGGCCTCTTTATCCGGCTCGCTTTGCTGCAGTTCCGCCGGTCCCCATTCCAGCGCTACGTCGGTCTTGATGGTCGCCAGCACCCGTGACAGCCTGACCATCTCTTCATGCTCGACAAACTTGGCGGCGAAGCTCTTGGATCCACGAAAGCCCAGAGCCGCGACCTTGTCGGTATTGGCGGCGATGTCGTCGATGGATCCCAGCCCCTGCAACAGCGCCAGGGCAGTTTTTTCACCCACCCCGGGCATGCCGGGAATGTTGTCTACCTTGTCGCCGACCAGCGCCAGCAGATCGATGATCAGCTCCGGCGGCACACCAAATTTCTCGACCACGCCGTCCCGATCCATGAAGCTGTTCTTCATGGTGTCCATCAGCAACACATGATCCGACACCAGCTGGGCCATGTCCTTGTCGCCGGTGCTGATCACCACATCCAACTGCTGCTCGGTGGCCTGGCGCGCCAGGGTACCGATAACATCGTCTGCCTCTACCCCATCCTCGATCAGCAACGGCAACCCCATGGCCCTGATGATGGCATGGATCGGGGCTATCTGACTGCGCAGATCGTCCGGCATCGAAGGTCGCTGCGCCTTGTATTCCGGGTAGATGTCATCGCGGAAGGTCTTGCCCTTGGCATCGAACACCACCGTCACCCGGGAGTCGGGAAACTGCTTGTGCAGGCTGCGCAGCATGTTGGTGACCACCCGAACAGCGCCGGAGGGGCGACCGTCGCTGGTGCGCAGATCTGCCTGCTGGGAAGCGAAATAGGCACGGTACAGATAGGAAGATCCATCGACCAGGATCAGGGGTTTGGCAGGAATGGCAACCATGACGTTTTTCTCGTTAATGCGTTGGCCGCTAGCATGCCACAGCCGGGCCTTCGACACCACGGCGGCCCCAAACCAGCCTGTGGATAACTCTGTGCAAAGCGGATCGAGACAAGATCTTGATAAAATAATAGAACTCTTATTTATCAACATCTTATAATTTAAATATGGATCTTGCTTGCGGATCTTAAAATGTGGAAAATCTACAGTAACGAAGTTCTGCGCAATTGTTGAGCGAAATAAATGCTAGCATAGTTCTGACAGATCACCCGGCGCTGGATCACGGATTATTAATGTCAAACTTAACGCCAAACAAGGAGACTGACATGAAAAAAGTTGCCGTTATTTTAAGCGGCTGCGGCGTCTATGACGGAGCAGAAATTCACGAGGCCGTGTTGTGTCTGCTGCACCTGGCCAGGCAAGGAGCCAGTTATCAGTGTTTTGCCCCCGACAAGCCCCAGCATCATGTGGTCAATCATCTCAGTGGCGAAGAAGAGCCCGGCAGCCGTAATGTGCTGGAAGAAGCCGCCCGCATCGCCCGCGGCGACATCAAACCCCTCACCGAACTAAAGGTCGACGACTTCGATGCCCTGCTGCTGCCCGGCGGCTTTGGCGCCGCCAAGAACCTGTGCGACTTCGCCGCGCATGGCGCAGATGCACAGGTGGATCCCCAGGTGCTGAGCGTCTGTAAAGACTTCGCGGCCGCACGCAAGCCCGCCGGCTATTGCTGCATCTCGCCGATACTGATGCCGCGCGTCTATCCCGCCGGGGTCAAGGGCACCATAGGCACCGAAGCCGCCGTGGCCGAGGCCTTCACCGCCATGGGTGGTGAACACATAGGTTGTGCTGTGACCGATGTGGTGGAAGACAGCCATTATCAGGTGATCTCCACCCCGGCCTATATGCTGGCCAAGAACATCACCGAGGCCGATACCGGCATCGGCAAACTGGTGAAGCGACTACTGGAAATGTAATAAGCTAAAAAAAGGCCGGCATAAGCCGGCCTAAAACTCTGGAAGCAATGTGAGCAATGTCGTGCCTTCGCAAGCTGTCTTCACCTACCGCTGGAAAGAGTGGAAGTCATGTCCCGAAAGCAATGTAACGATAATCGTTATCATTTGTAATTGCAAACATATTTCTTCACTTACTGCCGCTTTTCCCTGGGTCCGCCCCTGACTCCCCCCGATGGCAACTTGACTACAATGGATGGATGAAAGACAGCCGGAGGGAAGCAGATGAACAAACGATGTTTATGGGTGGGGTTATGGGCGGGGCTCTTGTTGCCCTGTGCACTGTTCGCCGACGAGACCGAGACCCGTACCGAAACCAATGCCGAAATCAGGCAGGCCATCACCGAGGGTAACCGGGCCTATAAGGCCGGCGAGCTGTCGCAGGCAGCGGCGCAATTCGACTATGTTTCCACCCTTATTCGCCAGCTGCAGGCCGGAGAACTCGGCACCCTGTTTCCGGAGCCACTCACCGGCTGGCAGGCCGAAAAAGTGGATACCCAAGCCGGTTCGGCAGCCTTTTTCGGGGGCGGTATCAACGCCTCTCGCCGCTATCGCAAAGACAATGCCAGCCTGGAGCTCAGCATCACCAAAGACTCTCCCCTGCTGCAGACCATGGCCGTGCTCTTTACCAACCCCAGCATGGCAGCCATGGGCGGCTACAAAGTAAAGCGCATCAAGGGGCAAACCGCCATGATGAAAGAAGAGAGTAACAGCCGGGAGCTGCAGATGCTTATTGCCAACCGAATCCTGATCCAGCTGCGCGGCCGAGGCGTGACGGAAGAGGACCTCAACGCCTATGCCGAGGCCCTCGATATCGAGGCACTGACCCGGCTTTAATAGCCGGTGCGGGCCTCGACGCGGGTGTGGGCTTCACCGACAAACTTGCTGCTCAGGTATTTGAGCAAGAGGCCGTAGGCGGGCACGAACAACACCAGGCTGAACAACAGCTTGACGCCGTAATCCACCCAGGCGATTTCGACCCAGTGCTGGGCCATGAAGGGATCCGGAGACCGATAAAAAGCCAGGCTGAAAAACACCAGGGTATCGACCAGATTACCAAAAATGGTGGAACAGGTTGGCGCCACCCACCAGGTTTTTATCTGCCGCAGCCGGTTGAATACCGACACATCCATGATCTGGCCCAGCACATAGGCCATGAAGCTCGCCAGGGCGATGCGGGCCACGAACAGGTTGAACTCGGACAGAGAAGCCAGCCCCTGATATTGCGCCTCGAAAAACAGCACCGACAACACATAAGAGGTCGCCAATGCCGGCAGCATCACCAGAAAGATGATGCGCCGCGCCATGTCGGCACCGAAGATGCGCACCGTCAGATCCGTGGCCAGATAGATGAAGGGAAAGCTGAGCGCGCCCCAGGTGGTATGAAAGCCGAACAGGGTAAAAGGCAGCTGCACCAGGTAGTTACTGGCGGCAATGATGGCGACATGGAACAGCGACAGCCGGATCAGGGCCGTACGATATTGGGTAGGAGAAATAACCATTTTTTACCTTTTTGATTAATGGGGTTAGGGAACCCATCCCGGAAACGGGGCTCAGTATAGCCAGCCGCTCGACATTGAAAAGTGCTTTCTTTTTAACCACCACCGGAATGTGTGAGGCGCCATCTTACCCTTTTACCGAGCTTTTGTCTTTACCTGAAACTAGTTTCCAGAGGCGCACGCCAAACACATTCAGCCCCAGCCCCAGCATCACCAGCAAGGCTCCGGCCCACTGGGCCGAGGTGAGGTGTTCATCCAGCAGCCACACCGCCGAGCTCAGGCCCACCACCGGCACCAGCAGAGAAAACGGCGCCACCATGCCGGTGGGATAACGCTGCAGCAAACGGCTCCAGAGCCCGTAGCCCAGCAAGGTGGCCACAAAGGCCAGATATGCCAGCGCCAGCAGGGTATGACTGCCGATATGACGCAGGGCCTCCATGATCTGCTGCGGCCCTTCCAGCCAGAGCGACAGACCGAGAAACGGCAGCGGCGGCACCAGGTTGCCCCAGACGATAAGACCGACAAGATCGACCCGGCCTATTTTCTTGGTGACGATATTGCCCAGCGCCCACATGGCCGATGCCGCCAGGGTCAACCCCAGCCCCAGAATGGTCATGGTGCCGTCGCCACCCCGACCGATCACCGCCAGTCCGGCCGCCGCCACCAGCAAGCCTGCCAGATTGACCGGCTTGACCCTTTCTCCCAGCAGTACGGCGGCAAACAGCAGGCTGAAGAAGGCCTGCGATTGTAGCACCAATGAGGCCAGCCCTGCCGGCATGCCATTGGCCATGGCGTAGAACAGAAAGGCAAACTGGCCCAGCGAAATAGTGCCGCCGTAGGCTACCAACCAGCGCCAGGGCACCTGCGGCCGCCTGATCAGCAAGACGGCGGGAAAGGCCACCAAGGTAAAGCGCAGAGCCCCCAGCAGCATGGGCGGCACCCCGTCCAGCCCGACCAGGATCACCACGAAGTTCATGCCCCAGACGCAAATCACCACCAGTGCCAGTAACAAATCCTTGGGTGCCATGCCGGGAGGTTCCTTTGATTATAAAGACAAGGTTAGATGGTCATACCAATATGATGTTTCACGATGATAGAGGCAACAGGGCCGCCTCCTCCGACACGCCATGAACCCATATATGGACACCTCATTTCCTGCAAGTGAGGTTTTCGTTATTTTCGGTTATCAGGTTAAGGCTGCATCCGTATATCCC
>NZ_MPZM01000065.1 GCF_002936955.1 Oceanisphaera arctica
ACTTTCCACTAAATCTGGTGGGTCGTGCGGGATTCGAACCTGCGACCAATTGATTAAAAGTCAACTGCTCTACCAACTGAGCTAACGACCCGCTCGGCGGGGTTGCTAAAGCACCCTGCCAACGGCGGCCTATAATACGGATTTAATTTTATGGCGCAACAGCTAAATCATCATTTTATTCTGCTTGATTAAGGATCAAGCGACTCTCTCAAAAAATCGCCAGGTCGGGCCTCGACTCAGAGGCCGTTGAGGTTTTCCTGAGCCAGCCGCGCCGCGCCGGTATTGCCATACTCTTTCAAGACCTGATCGAAGTACTGCCTTGCCTGCCCCTTGTCACCCTGCTCTTTGGCAATCATACCCAGCTTGAGCAACGAGTCCGCACGCTTGTTGGAGCTCTGATAGGCTTCCACCACACGGGCAAACTGGGCCTTGGCCTGGTCAAATCGCTTCTGGGTGAACAGCAGTTGCCCCAGCCAGTAATGAGCATTGGGTACATAAGTGGATTGCGGGTACTGGGTGATAAAGCGGGCAAAGGCGGGAATGGCAGCGTCGTAGTCTTTGTCCTGCAACACCAGATTGACGGCATTATCATAGGCCGCCTGCTCATCGCCGCTGGCCGGTGTGGCTGACGCCTTGCCTTGCCGGGGCTGGGCGGTCTCTTTCTCGCCGCCAGACTGAGCCGCCGCCGAGGCCGCCTTCTGGGGCTTCTCTGCCGCGTCCTGCTGAGCCATCAGCAGGGCACGCTGGCGTTCTATCACCTGCTCCAGACGATAGCTCTGCTCTTCCAGCAAGCCGCGCAGTTCACTCACTTCCTGCTGCATGGCATTGAACTGCCGCTGCTGATCGATTTGGGCCTGGCTTCTGGCGCTGAAGGCCCTTTCCAGCTCAGCCAGGCGATCATTGACGGTACCGCTGCTACCCACATTCATCACCGGTGCCTGAGCCCAGCTTGATGTGGATAAAACAGCGGCCATCGAAATGGCCGCTAATTTACATGTCATAACGTCGGATTAAACCTTAGTAAACCAGAACCGCACGGCGGTTCTGGGAAAGGGCAGACTCGGTATGTGAAGTATCAGCCGGCTTTTCTTCACCGTAGCTGACGATAGCCAGCTGTGCACCGCTCACACCCAGACTCTGCAGATAGCTGGTCACGGCCTTGGCACGACGCTCACCCAGAGCAATGTTGTACTCGGGAGTACCGCGCTCATCCGCATGACCTTCAACCAGGATGCTGACAGACGGGTTGGAACGCAGGAAGTTGGCATGCGCTTCCAGTACCTGGGCGTAATGGCCAGTCACTTCGTCCTGATCGAATTCGAAGAAAATCACATTTTCGCGACGCAGCGCTTCATACTGCTGACGCATCTGCTCTTCGGCCGACAGGGCACCGCCCGCGCCGCCAGTCTGAGCGCCACCGTTCTGATAGCTGCCGTCGGTACCGGTCATTGCATCAGAGTCGGTGGTAGAGCTACATGCAGCCAGGGTCAACATCGGAAGAGCAACGGCCAGACTCTGAAGCAGTTTTTTCATTTGCATTGTATTTCCTTAGAAATTACGTTGGATCAATTGAGATATGGTGACCATGCCGGTGCACGAACATCACCATTTCGTGCGGGCAGCCTGGCCTTAAAACGACCATCCATAGACACCAGAGACAGCACCTGGCGCCCCTGATAGGTGGTACTATAGATGATCATAGTGCCGTTAGGTGCAGGGCTTGGCGATTCATCCAGCTGGGTTTCTGTTAACACCTGCAGTTGACCTCCATCCAGCTCCTGACGAGCAATTCGGTATTGTCCCTGTGAACGGCTGACCAGCACCATGCTGTTGCCGTCATTGGTCACACGGGGACCTAAATTAGTATCACCCTGAAAGGTGACGCGACGCGTGTCACCAGAACTCAGGTCAGCCCGATACACCTGGGGACGACCGCCCCGCTCGGACACAAAATAAATGGCCTTGCCGTCTGCCGCCCAGCTCGGTTCGGTATCAATGGCGCGATTATTGGTCACCCGGCTCAGCTGCCTACTGGACAGGTTGAGCACATAAACTTCCGGCTGACCGTCACGCGACAGTACCAGCGCCAGTTTGCTGCCATCCGGTGACCACTGGGGCGCACCGTTAATGCCTTGCTGAGAACTCACCACCTGGCGCTGCTGACTATAAATATCCTGCACCACAATTTCGGCTTTCTTGTTCTCGAACGATACATAAGCCAGCTTGCGTCCGTCCGGCGACCAGGCCGGCGACATCAGCGGTTCGCGCGAACGTAACAGCACCTGCTCATTGAAGCCATCATAATCGGCAATCATCAGCTGGAACGGAAACTGCGCCTTGTGTTGCACGTTCACGTAGGCGATGCGGGTCAGGAAGGCCCCCTTGATGCCGGTCAGTTTTTCAAAGGCAATATCGGCGATACGGTGAGCATACTGGCGCAACTGAGCCGCCGGCACGGTGGCACTGCGGCTTTCCAGCAGCTTGGCACCACTCTTGTCCAGCACATCGGCCAGTTCAAAGCTGATGCGATACTGGTCGCCACCGGCCGGTTCAATAGAGCCAACCAGCACCGCCTCGACCTGATGCGGAGTCCACAGGCTCGCATTCAGCTCGGAGGCCGCAGCCACCTGCTGTGGCAACCGATTGCGATCCAGCGGCCGAAACATGCCACTGTTGCGAAAGTCGTTACCGATCACCTCGGCCAAGTCCTGGGGGACAGCACCGCCACCGGTCCATTTAAAGGGCACCACCGCCACCGGGCGGGCACTGTCGATGCCACCGGTAATCACGATATCCAATGCCGCCTGTGCGCGCGTCGTCAGTAACAGCAGCGGCAGCCATAACCATATCCATCGTTTCGTCATCGTTTACTCCGGAATCAGTTCAATATTGATGTCCTGAAAGCGCTTGATCAGGACGGGATCCTTAGGCATCGGAAGGGTACCGGTTTTACGAATGGCAATAGCCGCAGATTGACAGACTGCCCGATCACCACTGCCTTCTCCGATCTTGAGTATCAAGCCATCGGACGCCACTCGAATATTAATAACACACTTCTTGCCCGTCATTGTCGAGCTGACCAGCCAGTTCCTTTTAATGGCCGCGGTGATCAGTGCAACCTGACGATCAAAGTCACCCTTCGAGGCCGCGGGCGGAGAACTGGCTCCCCCCGTTTCCGATCCCATCAGAGCCTCCAGGTCCTTCAGCGCCTGCTCGGCTTCGGCCTTGTTCCTGGCTTCCGCTGCCTTGGCGTCGGCCTGCTTCTTCGCTTCCGCTGCCTTGGCGTCGGCCTGCTTCTTCGCTTCTGCCGCCTTGGCCTCGGCCTGTTTCTTGGCTTCTGCCGCCTTGGCCTCGGCCTGCTTCTTCGCTTCTGCCGCCTTGGCCTCGGCCTGCTTCTTGGCTTCCGCCGCCTTGGCCTCGGCCTGTTTCTTGGCTTCTGCCGCCTTGGCCTCGGCCTGCTTCTTCGCTTCTTCCGCCTTGGCGTCGGCCTGCTTCTTCGCTTCTGCCGCCTTGGCATCGGCCTGCTTCTTGGCCTCGGCTTCAGCCTGCTTCTTCGCGGCTAACGCCTTGGCTTCTGCGGCTTTGGCCTCGGCCTGTTTCTGTGCTTCTGCCGCCTTTGCTTCGGCCTGTTTCTTCGCTTCCGCCGCTTTCTGGGCCTCTTGGGCCTTGCGTTGTTGCTCTACTACCTGCTGCCGTTCATTTTCGGCCTTGGTTTGCTGAGCGGCTAATGCTTTTTGTTGCTCGGCCAGGCGCTCGGCTTCTTTGGCCGCCTGCTGTTGCTCGGCCAGACGCTCGGCATCTTCCGCCGCTTTCTGCACCGCATCGGTGCTGGCCTGCTCCGCCGCTCTCGCTCGTTCCTGCTTCGCCTGCATCTCGGCCAGACGCTCGGCCTGAGCCGCCACCATGCCATCATCAATCATGGTCGCTTCGATGATGGACACCGCCTGAGCTGGCCGTTTGGGCGCACTAAAATCGATTCCGACCAGCAACACCACACCAATCAGCAGATGTAACGCCAGCGAAATCAATAACGATTTGCGAATACCGCCTTGCTCCGTCATGAGTCCGCTACTGCTCCGGTTGAGTCATCAGGCCAACGGTCGGCACTCCGGCCGCCTTCAGCGTGGCCATCAACTGGATCACGGCGTCATAACGCACGTTGGCATCACCTTTCACCACCACCGGTGCCTTGGGGGTGGTTTTTAGCTGAGTCTGCACCATATCCGCCAACGCCAGTAAGTCCACCGCTTCATCCCGGTTTTCACCGATATCGAGGAAGTAACGCCCCTCGGCATCGATAGACGCCACCAGCGGTTTGTCGCTGTCTTCCGGCATCATTTCTGCCTCGGCCTGAGGCAAGTCCACCTTGACGCCCTGGGTTATCACCGGTGCGGTCGCCATAAAAATAATCAGCAGCACCAGCATCACATCGATATAAGGCACCACGTTGATCTCGGCAACGCGTTTACGACGTCTGCGTTGATAGCCGTGCATCAGTGGCTACCCGCCGCCACCTGGCGGTTGAGAATGGTGGAAAACTCATCCATGAAGTTGGCCAAGTGGTTTTCCTGCCGCTCAACCTGATAGCTGAAACGGTTGTAGGCGATAACCGCCGGAATGGCCGCAAACAGACCCAGCGCCGTGGCGATCAGGGCCTCGGCGATACCGGGCGCCACCATCGACAAGGTAGCCTGCTGTACTTCCGCCAAGGCGATAAAGGCATTCATGATGCCCCATACGGTACCGAACAGACCGATATAGGGGCTGATGGAGCCAATGGTCGCCAGCATCGACAGGTTGGTCTCGAGGCGGTCCACTTCCCGCGACAGCGCCACTCGCATGGTGCGGTAGGTACCTTCGAGCATGCTCTCTTGCGAGCGCCCCTGTTTTTGCAGACGGACGAATTCCTTGAAGCCGGCGTAAAAAATCTGTTCCATGCCGGCCAGGTTGTCACGGCGGGCATTGCTCTCGTGATACAGGCGGCTCAGATCTGAGCCGGACCAGAACTTGTCTTCAAACTGTGTAGAATCATTCTGGGCTGTGGTCAGTATTTTGCGCCGGTTGATGATCATCGCCCAAGACAGAATAGACATGCCCATCAGCAGCAGCATCACCAGTTTTACCAGCAGGCTGGCTTGTAAAAAAAGACCTAAAAACGATATTTCAGCGTGCACCTGACAATACTCCCATCAGTGGCTCAGGAATGGCAAAGGGTTTCATATGAGGAATTTTGACGCAAGCAATCTGCACAATTCCCCGAACCAGCGAAAGGCCGGCATCATCCAGAATTTCCTGCTCAAATACAATAGAGGCACGTTTCAGTAATTTCACCGTCACGGTGACTTTTAATGCATCATTGAATCGCGCGGGCTTGAGAAAATCCAGCTCTGCTCGTCGCACCACAAAGGCCACCCCCTGATCGAGCAGACCATCTTGCTCAATCCCCAGGCTGCGCAACCACTCGGTGCGTGCTCTTTCCATGAATTTCAGATAATTAGCGTTGTAAACAATACCACCGGCATCGGTATCTTCGTAATAGATACGCACCGGCCAGTCAAAAGTTGTATCAGACGTCATGCGCTCAGCCATAGGGGCTAAAAGATGCCATTACTATACCTGAGTCAAATTTAGGAAAGAAGGGAGTGCTTTTAGACCACGACAAGCGATGACAGGGCGGATGCAGGAAAAGATTGGGACTGGGTTAAGGGCTACCCAATCCCTATTCCCTATTCCCTATTCCCTATTCCCTATTCCCCAAGTCTTGATTCCGGCAAGTCGAAGCCGAAGTGCAGGTAGGCTCTGGGGGTGGCGATGCGGCCACGGGGGGTGCGTTGCAGAAAACCCTGCTGAATAAGGTAGGGCTCTATCACATCCTCTATGGTTTCCTTTTCTTCACCGATGGCCGCCGCCAGGTTGTCCAGCCCCACGGGGCCGCCCATGAACTTGTCGAGTACGGCGGTCAGCAGCTTGCGGTCCATGTAGTCGAAGCCCTGCTTGTCCACATCCAGCATGTCCAGTGCCTGCATGGCGATAGTGGCATCGATGTCGCCGCTGCCTTTCACCTCGGCAAAGTCCCGCACCCGGCGCAACAGCCGGTTGGCGATACGCGGTGTCCCCCGGGCCCGGCGCGCCATTTCGAAGGCGCCGTCGTCGTTGATGGTCAGGCCCAGCTTGTCGGCGCTGCGGCTGATGATGTGCGCCAGATCCGCCACCTGATAAAACTCCAGTCGCTGCACTATGCCGAAACGGTCACGCAGCGGCGAGGTCAGGGAGCCTGCACGGGTAGTGGCGCCGACCAGGGTAAAGGGCGGCAACTCCAGCTTGATGGAACGGGCGGAAGGTCCCTCACCAATCATGATATCGAGCTGATAGTCTTCCATCGCCGGATAGAGAATTTCTTCCACTACCGGGCTCAGGCGGTGAATTTCATCGATAAAGAGCACATCTCCCGGCTCCAGATTAGTGAGCATGGCCGCCAGATCGCCGGCCTTTTCCAGCACCGGGCCCGAGGTAGTCTTGATGCTAACCCCCATCTCGTTGGCGACGATATTGGCCAAAGTGGTCTTGCCGAGACCCGGCGGGCCGAAAATCAGCAGGTGATCGAGCGCTTCTTCCCGGCGGCGGGCCGCCTCGATGAAAATTTCCATCTGACTGCGCACATGATCCTGACCGCGATAATCGGCCAGCGCCTTGGGCCGGATGGCCCGGTCGATGACTTCTTCTTCCCGCTGGGGGGCGGGATTGATAAAACGATCCGCTTCTATCATGCCTTACACCATGCTGCGCAGGGCTTCGCGGATCAGCTGTTCCGCATCCAGACCGGGTTTGGCGATTTTCTTGACGATCTGCTCGGCCTGATTTGCCTTGTAGCCCAATGCCTGCAGGGCGGCGATGGCTTCGTCACGTGCATTGTCGGCCACGGTGGCGGCAGAGCCCATGCCTTCGGGAACCGGGTTGAACAAGTCGTAACCGCCAAAGCCCTTGAGCCGATCACGCATTTCCACGATCAGCCGTTCGGCGGTTTTCTTGCCCACACCGGGCAGCTTGACCAAGGCGCCGATTTCGCCCTGCTCGACGTTATAGATGAACTGATCGGCGGTCATGCCAGACAGGATCGCCAGCGCCAGCTTGGGGCCAACGCCGTTGGTTTTGATTAGCTCACGAAACAAGGCGCGTTCGGTTTTGGTATTAAAGCCAAACAGCAGCTGGGCGTCTTCACGTACCACAAAGTGAATCAGCAGGGTGGCGGCCTCCCCAATATTGGGCAGCTCGTAAAAACAGCTCATCGGCAGCGTCACTTCATAACCGACACCGCCGACATCCAGCAGAATTTCCGGCGCCTGTTTTTCGCTGATAATACCTTTTAACCGACCTATCACTGGGGATCCCCGTTCACCAAACTGTGTTGCGCCAAGAATAATAAATAACTGGATGGATATCCAGTCGAACCGTTTTTCGGTGAGCTGTGAGGCACTAAAAGATAACGCCTGTGCCGAAAGGCTCCTCCCCCTTGGCAGCGGAGGGACAGGCATAACAGCGGATTGTCGCCAGGGGGAGGCTGGGAGGGGGTGTCACTTTTGAACTAGGCACAGACACCGCAGAACACGTGAACTCCTGCAGCAACCCCTCCCCAACCCTCCCCTTGCGTTGCACCCCGCTGTTATTCTGGCAATTCAATGGCTAAGGGGAGGGAGCAAAATACCCCCCTCACGCTTCTTCCCTCACGTTTTCAACGCAGCCGGCCACGCACCATGCCTCTGGCCTGGCCGGCCATGCTGACCAGACTCTGCCGAGTGTGACCGTGGCACAGGGCTACCGCCAGGGCATCGGCGGCGTCGGCCTGAGGCGTACCGGGCAGACTCAACAGCTTGACCACCATGTGCTGCACCTGGGTCTTGTCGGCGCCGCCCTGCCCCACCACCGCCTGCTTGATCTGGCGGGCGGAATACTCCGCTACCTCCAGCCCGCCATTGGCGGCGGCAACGATGGCCGCGCCCCGTGCCTGACCCAATTTAAGCGCCGAGTCCGGATTACGGGCCATGAATACCTGCTCGATGGCGAATAAGTCGGGCCGAAATTGCAGGATGATCTCGCTGACGCCGTCGTAGATTTTCTTGAGTCGTGGCGCCAGCTCATCGTCGGTCATACGAATGCAGCCCGAGCCCAGATATTCCATTTTATTGCCGCTCTGGCGCACCACACCGTAGCCGGTGATGCGCGAGCCGGGATCGATACCGAGTATTATTGCCATAGAAAGAAAGCGGTAAGCCTTAAGCTATAAGCCGTAAGCTATCAGCCGTAAGCTGTAAGCTGATCGAGCCGGCTGAAAGTAAATTATTAAAATTAAAGGGTTCTGTCGCCTGCAGACTGGACTCCGGCCTGTAGCTGCCGCTTTAGCCGGCAGGGCCTGCGAAGCTGGCCTTGAATATGCGGCCGTCTGTAACATTGCGCCGACTAAAGTGGCGCCTACAGCCTCACCGCAGATCAGGGTGCAATCTGCCATGGACTCCGGGTCAAGCCCGGAGAGACGACTATCTGCAGGCCCGGTTAAAGCCGTGCCTACAGCCAACACCACTTAAAGCTGACAGCTTACGGCTAACAGCTGCCCGAAGGGCCGGCTTACAGCTTCTCGGCCAGTTCGTCGGAGATCTCGCCGTTGTGGTAGACCTCCTGCACGTCGTCGGCGTCTTCCAGCATGTCGATGAGGCGCATGAACTTGGGTGCCGTGTCTTCGTCGAGCTCGGCGCTGGTCGAGGGGATCATGGTCACTTCGGCGTTTTCGGCCTCAAGGCCGCTGGCATCCAGTGCATCCTTGACGCTACCGAACTCGTCCCACTGGGTATAAACGTCGATAGAGCCATCGTCGTTCACCACCACATCGTCGGCACCGGCTTCGAGCGCGGCTTCCATTACCGTCTCTTCGTCCGCGTCCGAATAGCTGATCACGCCCTTCTTCTCGAACAGATAGGCCACGGAGCCGTCGGTGCCCAGGTTGCCGCCGCTCTTGGAAAAGGCGTGGCGCACGTCAGACACGGTGCGGTTACGGTTGTCGGTCATGCATTCCACCATCACGGCGGTGCCGCCCGGGCCGTAACCCTCGTAGATAATGGTTTCCAGCACCTGACCATCCAGCTCACCGGCGCCGCGCTTCACGGCCCTGTCTATGGTGTCCCGGGTCATGTTGTTGGACAGCGCCTTGTCGATGGCCGCCCGCAAGCGCGGGTTGGTAGCCGGATCGGAGCCGCCCTCGCGAGAGGCTGTGGTCAGCTCACGAATCAGCTTGGTAAAAATTTTGCCGCGTTTGGCATCCTGTGCCGCCTTGCGATGCTTGATATTGGCCCATTTACTATGACCTGCCATCAGTCTCGTCTCCCTTGTTCTTGCATAAACTCTTGTCTTGATTCTTGCGCTGTATCAGCCGGTCAATGGCCAGCTTGTTGGTCCAGGAACTGGCTTGTTCCCGGGCCTCTGCCAACGGCACCCAGCGCTGGGAAAGGTGCTCGGTAAGGCACACTTCCTGCGGGCTCGACAGACACAAGTAAAATTCGTATTCCCAGTTGTGGGTCACCCCCGGGCGGTAACGATGCCGCCAGCGGGGGTAAATTTCAAAACGCACCCGGTGTCCGGTTTCCACCAGCTGCAGCCCGTTATCGAGCCGCAGTCCGGTTTCTTCCTCCAGCTCGCGCACCGCCGCCTGATAGCGGGTTTCGCCCACTTCCAGGCTGCCGGTGACCGACTGCCAGAAGTCCGGGTTGTCCTGACGTTGCAGTAACAGCACCTGATCCTCGGTATGAATGAGGATCAGCACCGATTCCGGGTGCTTGTGTGCCATGTCTTAGCTGTCTGCCTTATCTGAGGCTTGGCCTGCTGTGTTGTCGGCCTTTGCCGCCGGCAATTCGGTGCGAATGGCCAGCTCCACCAGGGAGTCCGGGTTGGCCCGGCTCGGCGCATCGGTCAGCAGACAGGATGCGGTGGTGGTCTTGGGGAAGGCTATTACGTCCCGGATATTGTCGGTGCCGGTCAGCAGCATCACCAGACGGTCGAGACCAAAGGCCAGACCCGCATGCGGCGGCGTGCCGTACTTCAGCGCCTCGAGCAGGAAGCCGAACTTCTCCTGCTGCTCTTCGGCATTGATGCCGAGCAGACGGAACACGGTTTGCTGCATCTCGTTGTTGTGGATACGCACAGAGCCACCGCCCACTTCGTACCCGTTGATCACCATGTCATAGGCGTTAGCCAGCGCGGTCAGCGGTTTTGCTTCCAGCTCGGCGCTGTCCATCTCTTTGGCGGCGGTAAAGGGATGGTGCATGGCATACAGGCGATCGTCTTCTTCCTCGAACATCGGGAAGTCGACCACCCACAGCGGCTTCCAGCTGTTTTCGATCAGATCCAGATCCTTGCCCAGCTTCAGACGCAGCGCGCCCATCGCATCGCTCACTACCTTGGCGGAGTCGGCACCGAAGAAGATGGCATCGCCATCGGCCGCACCGGTACGGGCCAGCAGCTCGGTGACTATTTCTTCGTTCAGGAACTTGGCGACCGGCGACTGCACGCCCTCCAGGCCCTTGGTGACGTCGTTCACCTTCAGCCAGGCCA
>NZ_MPZM01000066.1 GCF_002936955.1 Oceanisphaera arctica
GTGTCACTTTGGCCCTTGCGTTGCACCCCGCTGTCATTCTGCCATCCCCGAAGCTAAGGGGAGGGAGCTGTTTTGCCCCTCCCCCTTGGCAGCGAGGATACAGGCACAACAGCGGGTTGTCGCCAGGGGGAGGCTGGGTGGGGGTGTCACTTTGGCCCTTGCGTTGCACCCCGCTGTCATTCTGCCATCCCGAAGCTAAGGGGAGGGAGCAAACCGGCGCCCAGTTTAAAGCTCGGCATCAGACTGCCCCTCACGCCGTTACCGACAGCTGGAGTTGGCTGCCGCGTCTCTGGCCAGCTCGATGCGCTTGGCGGTAGAAGGGTGGCTGGAGAAGAGGCCGCCGCCGCTGCCGGCGTGCTGCATCAGCTTTTGCTGCGCCCGCATGGCGGCGTAGGGATCCATGTTCACCTGGCACAAGAATTCTACCCCGTAGGCATCGGATTGCAGCTCGTCTTTCTGAGAAAAGCGGGCGCCGAGAAACTGGGTGCCAATCTCCGCATATTCGGAAGCTGCCAGGGCTCCTACGGTGCCGCCCATAGCACCGGCAGCCTGACGGGCGGCGCTGGTCAGGTAGGCGGTCTTGTAGCGGTTAAGGGAATGCTCGAACTTGATGTGGCCGACTTCATGGCCGATCACAGCCATCAGCTCGTCATCTTCCATCACATCCATCAGGCCGGAATACACGCGCACCGTGCCGTCCGGCATGGCAAAGGCGTTGATTTCGTCATCCAGATAGACCTGAAAATCAAGCGGTGTACCGTCGATGCTGGTCAGGCCGCGGGTCAGCTTCGCCAGGCGCTTGCTGTAGGCATCATTGGCCGGGGCCAGCTTGTTTTCTTCATCCATCTGTTTGGCGGACAGGCTGGCTTCGGCCTGCAACTGACTCTTGCTCAGGGTAAACCCCTGCAGCGCGGTCAGCCCTGCGCCCAACAGGGCGCCGTTATCGCTGGTCGCACAACCACTCAGGCCAAGGGTGAAGAGTGCGGCCGCAATCAGTGTTTTTTTCATGTTCATCCCGGTGTTGTGAGTTGATATGGAGTAGCCGATATCAGAAAGGAAAAAGGGGCCGGAGTCAATTAAGGGTTAATTGACTCCGGCCCCTTCAGGAACGAACTACTCTGGCCCATGGTCGAATGAATTCGACCCTACGGCACAAAGGTCGTAGGGTCCATTTCAATGGACCAGGCTGGCTCAGCAGTAACCGTAGCTCATCAAACGCTGATAACGCTGTTCCAGCAGGGTATCGGTATCGAGCTGTTCCAGATCGCTCAGGTCGGTAACCAGGCGCGCTTTCAGGTTTTCGGCCATCTGCAACGGGTTGGCGTGAGCGCCTCCCATGGGCTCGTCTACCACGTTGTCGATAAGCTTCAGCTCGTGAATGCGATTGGCGGTAATGCCCATGGCTTCGGCGGCCAGCGAGGCCTTGTCGGCGCTCTTCCACAGAATGGAGGCACAGCCTTCGGGCGAGATCACCGAATAGGTGGAATACTGCAGCATGTTGACCCGGTCGCCCACGCCGATGGCCAGGGCGCCGCCGGAGCCGCCTTCACCAATCACGGTACAGATGATGGGGGTCTTGAGGCCGGACATCACCTTGAGGTTACGGGCTATGGCTTCAGACTGGCCGCGCTCTTCGGCACCCACGCCCGGGTAGGCGCCGGGGGTATCGATGAAGGTCAGGATAGGCATCTTGAAGCGCTCGGCCATTTCCATCAGGCGCAGCGCCTTGCGGTAACCCTCGGGACGGGGCATACCGAAGTTGCGCTTGATCTTTTCTTTGGTTTCGCGGCCTTTCTGCTGGCCGATGACCATAACAGGGCGGCCTTCAAAACGGGCAACACCGCCCACGATGGCCTTGTCGTCCGCATAGGCGCGATCGCCGGCCAGCTCGTCGAACTCGCCGAACATCATCTCCAGGTAGTCCAGGGTGTAAGGACGACGCGGATGACGGGCCAGCTGGGAGATCTGCCAGGGGCCCAGGTTGTTGAAGACCTTCTTGGTAAGCTCGTCGCGCTTGACTTCCAGACGCTTGATATCTTCACCCAGGTCGATGTCCATTTCGCCTTCGCTGACATGGCGGAGTTCTTCAATCTGGGCCTGCAGCTCGGCAATGGGTTGTTCAAAATCCAGGAAATGGTGGCTCATAGGTCCCCTCTATTCAAAAATTAGTTCGACTTTATCCTGACCCAGCAACTGCTTTAACGACGCCAGCATCTGGTCGGTGGGGGTTACCCGCCACTCGGTTCCCAGAGTAAGCTGCGCCCGCGCTCCTGGTCGGCAATAGGTCACTCGAACAGGACAAACTCCCGCCCGCACGGGGGTGAGTATGTCCAGCAATTGGGTAAAAAAGCCCTGGTCTATCTGGCTTCTATCGATGTTCAACGCCAGACCACGAGCAAAGCGCTCACGGGCGTCACTGATATCAAGCACTTCTCGTGCCGACATTTTAAGGCCGCCGGAGAAGTCATCAAAGCTGACCTGTCCGCTGATGACCAGGATTTTATCCTTTTCCAGCAAAGACTCATAGCGTTCCAGTGCTTCCGAGAACAGGGTCACGTCCAGACGACCGGATCTGTCATCCAGAGTGAGGATGCCCATGCGGTTGCCCCGCTTGGTGGTCATCACCCTAGCGGCAATCACCAGGCCGGCGGCGGTGGTGATTTTATCGCGGCTGGTGGCCTGCAATTCTATCAGGCGGCCGCTGGTGTAATGACGCAGCTCTTTTGCATACTGGTTGATCGGGTGCCCGGTAAGATAAAGCCCCAGGGTGTCCCGTTCGCCGTCCAGCCAGACGTTGTCGGGCCAGGCCGGCACATCCACGAAGGCATGTTCTATGTGCTCTTCTTCCACCAGCACGCCGAACATGTCGCTCTGGCCCAGAGCCTCGGCCTTGGCATGCTGCTCGGCTGCCTTCATCGCCTCGCTCAGGGTCGCCATCAGCGAGGCTCTATGCGGGCCCAGCCGGTCCATGGCGCCGGACAGGATCAGCTTTTCCATGACCCTTTTGTTCAGCTTCTTCAGATCGACCCGGTTACAGAAGTCGAACAGATCCCGGAAGGGACCGCCCTGCTCGCGCGCGTCCAGAATCGACTCTATCGGTGCCTCACCCACGCCCTTGATGGCGCCGATGCCATAGACGATATGGCCTTCTTCGTTGACGGTGAAGCGATAGCGACCGGAATTGACGTCCGGCGGCAACAGGGTCAGTCCCATGCGCTGGCATTCGTCGACCAGGGTCACCACCTTGTCGGTGTTGTCCATGTCGGCGGTCATTACCGCCGCCATGAACTCGGCCGGGTAATGGGTTTTCAGCCACAGGGTCTGGTACGACACCAATGCATAGGCGGCGGAGTGGGATTTGTTGAAACCGTATCCGGCGAATTTCTCCACCAGATCGAAGATCTTGATCGCCAGCTCGCCGTCGATGCCGTTTTCTGTCGCCCCGGCTTCGAAGCCGGCCCGCTGCTTGGCCATCTCTTCCGGCTTTTTCTTGCCCATGGCCCGGCGCAACAGATCGGCACCGCCGAGCGAGTAGCCCGCCAGCACCTGGGCTATCTGCATCACCTGTTCCTGATACAGAATGATGCCGTAGGTGGGCTCCAGAATGGGCTTGAGCGACTCGTGTTGCCAGGTGGCATCCGGGTAAGACACCGCCTCGCGACCGTGCTTGCGGTCGATGAAGTTGTCCACCATGCCCGACTGCAGCGGGCCGGGGCGGAACAAGGCCACCAGGGCTATCATGTCTTCGAAAGAGTCGGGCTGCAGCCGCTTGATCAAGTCTTTCATACCGCGAGATTCGAGCTGGAATACCGCCGTGGTCTCGAAGCGCTTCAGTACCTTGAACGAAGCCTGGTCCGTCATGGGAATGGCGGCGATGTCGACCGGTGGCTTGCCTTCCTTCTCAAGCCGGGGGTTGACCATGCCCAGGGCCCAGTCGATGATGGTCAGGGTACGCAGGCCGAGGAAGTCGAACTTCACCAGGCCGGCTTCTTCCACATCATTCTTGTCGAACTGGGTCACCGGGTTGCGGCCGTGTTCGTCGCAATAGAGCGGCGAGAAATCGGTGATGCGGGTCGGCGCTATTACCACGCCCCCGGCGTGCTTGCCGGCGTTGCGGGTCACCCCTTCGAGCGCCCGCGCCATGTCGATCAGCGCCTTGACCTCTTCGTCCTGATCGTACATTTCGGGCAGCTTGGGCTCGACCTCGAAAGCCTTGCCAAGGGTCATACCCGGCTCTGGCGGTATCAGCTTGGAAATGCGGTCGACAAAGCCGTAGGGGTGGCCCAGCACCCGGCCCACATCGCGCACCACCGCCTTGGCAGCCATGGTGCCGAAGGTGATAATCTGGCTCACCGCGTCCCGGCCGTACAGCTCGGCCACGTGGTCGATAACCTCGTCGCGTCGGTCCATGCAAAAGTCGATATCGAAGTCGGGCATCGACACCCGCTCCGGGTTCAGGAAACGTTCGAACAGCAGGTCGAACTCAAGCGGATCCAGGTCGGTGATGCTCAGCGCATAGGCCACCAGAGAGCCGGCGCCCGAGCCCCGCCCCGGCCCCACCGGAATGCCGTTATCCTTGGACCACTGGATAAACTCCATCACGATCAGGAAGTAACCAGGGAAGCCCATCTGGTTGATCACTTCCAGCTCGATCTTCAGTCGCTCGTCGTACTCGCCCCGTTTTTCGGCACGTACGGCCGGGTCGGGAAACAAAAACGCCAGTCGCTTTTCCAGCCCATCTTGCGAGCATTTGACCAGAAAGTCTTCGATGCTCATGTCGCCGGTGGGAAAGTCCGGCAAAAAGTATTCACCCAGCCGCACCGTCACGTTACAGCGTTTGGCGATCTCCACGCTGTTTTCCAGCGCTTCGGGAATGTCGGCAAACAGCTCGGCCATTTCGGCCGGGCTTTTCAGATACTGTTCGGGGCTGTAACGCCGGGGCCGGCGCTTGTCGTCCAGGGTGTAACCATCGTTAATGGCCACCCGGACCTCGTGGGCGTCGAAGTCGCTTTTATCGAGAAACACCACCTCGTTGGTGGCCACCACCGGCAAGCCTTCGCGTTCGGCCAGGGCCACCGCCATGTGCAGGTAGCTTTCTTCGTCCGGCCGCTCGGTGCGCTGCAGCTCCAGATAATAACGGTCGGCAAAGTGCTGTTGATAGAAGGACAGACACTGGCTGACCAGCGCCTCGTTGCCCTTGAGCAGGCCTATGCCCACATCGCCCTCGCGCCCGCCGGACAGCAGGATGATCCCTTCGTTGAACTCGACCAGCCAGGCCTTGTCCACCAGGGGTCTGTGCTGCACATGGCCACGCTCGTAGGCCTTTGAAATAATCCGGGTAATGCTCTGGTAACCGCTGTTGTCCATCGCCAGCAGGGTGAGGCGAAACAGTTGTTCGCCCAGCTCGTCGCTCTGCACCCAGATGTCGGTGCCGACGATGGGCTTGAGCCCCTTGCGGTGGGCGTCGCCATAGAAGCGCACCAGGCCGCAGAGGTTCATCTGATCGGTCAGCGCCAGCGCCGGATAGCCCAGTTCGCTGGCGCGCTTGTTGATGGGGCCTATCTTGGCCACCCCATCCACCATGGAAAAATCCGAGTGAATGCGCAGGTGAACGAAAGGCGTACTCATTTGCCCACCGCCCCTGAGGCCTTGGCGGTATTGGCAGCCCTGGCGGCAGCCAGCAGGGCCGCTACCGGCTTGAAGCTGCGCCGGTATTCGGGCAGCACACCGTGCTCGGCCAGCGCCGCCAGATGATCCCTGGTCGGGTACCCCTTGTGGCGGGCAAAGCCGTACTGGGGGTGCAGCGCATCCAGCGCGATCATTTCCCGATCCCGCGCCACCTTGGCCAGAATGGAGGCGGCGCTGATCTCGGCCACCCGGCTGTCGCCCTTCACCACCGCCTGAGCGGCCATCGGCAGGCTGGGGCAGCGGTTGCCATCGATAAACACAAAGCCGGGTTGCAGCGACAGGGCCGCCACCGCCCGGCTCATGGCCAGCATGGTGGCCTGCAGAATATTGAGCTCGTCGATTTCGGCGGGCGAGCAACGGCCGATGGCCCAGGCCAGAGCGCGCTCGCGGATCAGCGGCGCCAGCAGTTCGCGCTTTTTCTCGCTCAGTTTCTTGGAGTCGCCCAGACCGGGAATGGGATTATTCGGGTCCAGGATCACGGCGGCAGTGACCACATCGCCGACCAGGGGGCCGCGGCCCACCTCGTCGACGCCGGCCACCAGCACGCCCTGGGGGTAAACAATGTCAGTCATATAATGTCTGTCATATTCTATTGGCCAGTTCCAGCACCGCCAGCGCGGCCTGTTCATCGGCATTACAGCGGATCTGTTTGTGCAGTTGGGTAAACTGCGCCATCAACTCGCTGGTGTCGTGATCCAGCAGCTTGCCGACCTCATCCACGATATGGCCGGGGGTGCAGTCGTGCTGGATCAGCTCGCTCACCAGCATTTTATCCGCCAGCAGGTTGGGCAGCGAGGCATAGGCGGTGTTCACCAGCTTGTTGGCCAGCCAGTAGCTGACCGGCTTGAACTTGTAGCCCACCACCATCGGCTTCTTGGCCAGCATGGCCTCCAGGGTGGCGGTACCCGATGCCAGTAATATGGCGTCGGCGGCGGTCATCACTTCCCGCCCCCGGCCTTCTATCAGGATCACGTCCAGGTTCGGCGCTACCTGCTGTTTGATGGCCAAAAACTCTTCGCGCCGCTTGGCACTGACCAGCGGTACCACAAATTCCAGCTCGGGGTGGCGCACCTTGAGCTGTTTACAAGCCTCCAGATACACGGGGCTGAGCAGAGTCACTTCCGCATGACGGCTGCCGGGCAGCAGGGCCAGATAGCGGCCGTCGGGCTTGAGCCCCAGTCGCTCACGGGCGCCGAGGGTGTCGGGCACCAGCGGCATCTGATCGGCCAGGGTATGGCCGATGAAGCGGCAAGGCGCATCGAAGCGGTCGTAGAAGGCTTTTTCGAACGGCAGAAAGGCCAGCACCATGTCGGTCGCGGCCTTGATTTTGTGAATCCGGTTTTGCCGCCAGGCCCACACAGAAGGACTGACGTAATGCAGGGTGGCGATGCCTGTCTTGCGCAGCTTGAGCTCGACGCCGATGTTGAAGTCCGGCGCGTCTATACCCACGAACACGTCCGGCGGGTTGTCGATGAAGTGACGGATGATTTGCTTGCGAATGGTCAGAATGCGCGGCAATCGCCCCAGCACCTCGACCAGCCCCATCACAGCCAGTTCTTCCATCTCGAACAGGGCGGTACAGCCCTCGGCCACCATCTGGGGTCCGGCAATGCCTTCGAACACCGCATCGGGATGGCGCGCCCGCAGCTCGCGGATAAGGCCGGCGCCCAGGGTGTCGCCGGACACTTCGCCGGCGACGATACCGATACGCAAGGGACGAGCCTCAGGCACGAATGATACCGCGCTCGTTTTGCTTGAGAAACTCGATCATGATGCCCACTTCCGGCTGCAGCTTGTTCAGCTCTTCCAGCTCGGGAATCACTTCAGCCACGGTTTTTCCGCTTCTGAAGATGATCTTGTAGGCCTTCTTGATGGCCGATATACCCTCTGCGGAATAACCCCGGCGGCGCAGGCCTTCGGAGTTGACGCCAAAGGGTTTGGCGTAAAGCCCGGCGGCCATCACATAGGGCGGCACGTCTTTGTTCAGCGCGGCACAGCCGGCGATAAAGGCGTGACTGCCGACCCGACCAAACTGGTGAATGGCCGCATGCCCCCCGAAGATCACGTGAGAGCCAATGTGCACATGGCCCGCCAGGGTGGCGTTGTTGGCAAAGATACAGTCGTCACCGATACGGCAATCGTGAGCCACATGCACGTTCACCATGAACAGGTTGCGGCTGCCGACGCTGGTCAGGCTTTCGTCCTGAGAGGTACCCCGGTGAAAAGTGCAGGACTCGCGAATCACGTTATCGTCGCCGATCTCAAGAACGGTACGCTCGCCGGCGTATTTCTTGTCCTGACAGTCTTCTCCGATGGAGCAGAACTGAAAGATGCGATTGCGCTGGCCAATACGGGTGGGCCCCTTGATCACCACATGGGGGCCTATCCAACAGTCGTCGCCGATTTCCACTTCCGGACCGATCAGGGTCCAGGGACCGATTTCGACCCCCTTGCCTATCCTGGCGTCCGGATGGACGATGGCGGTTTCATGAATTACTGCACTTTGCTCCGTCACACTCAACCCTCGCGTTTGGCACACATCAGTTCGGCGGTACAGACTACTTCGCCGTCGACGGTGGCAACACCGGTAAATTTGGCTATGCCACGACGTTCTTTAAGATAAACCACGTCCAGTACCAGCTGGTCTCCCGGCACCACGGGACGCTTGAAGCGGGCGTTGTCGATGGAGGCGAAGTAATACAGCTCGTTGGGCTTGGGCTTGCCCACCATCTTGAACGCCAGAATGCCGGTGGCCTGGGCCATGGCTTCCAGGATCAGAACACCCGGAAACACCGGCTTGTTCGGAAAATGACCGGTGAACATCGGCTCGTTGAAAGACACATTCTTGATGCCTCTCAGGGTCTTGCGCTCAGGGCTAATTTCATAATGTGCCACCTTGTCTACCATCAAAAACGGGTAGCGGTGCGGCAACAGTTCCAGAATTTCCTGGATATCCAACTGATTCTGTTCGGTATTCAGTTCGTTATTCAAAATGTAACCCTACCAATTTTGCTTAATTTTTTTTGTCTGACTGCTTTTCAAGCTGGTTTACCCGCTTGTGCATATCGTCGATGCGCATCACACGTGCCGCCGTTTTACGCCATTCTTTATTGGGCTGCAACGGAATACCGGAAGAATAGATGCCGGGCTCGGTGATGGGCCGCATTACCATGCTCATGCCGGTGATGGTAACCCCATCACAGATCTCGATATGGCCATTGATGACCACGGCGCCACCAATAATACAATATTTACCGACTTTTAGACTACCTGCCATCACGGTGCCGCCGGCAATGGCGGTGCCATAGCCGATTTCCACGTTGTGGGCGACCTGACACTGGTTATCGATAATCACGTTATCGGCAATACGGGTATCACCCAGGGCGCCCCTGTCTATGGTGGTGCAGGCACCGATTTCTACCCGGTTGCCGATGACCACATTGCCGAGCTGAGGGATCTTGACCCACTCGCCCTTGTTGTTGGCATAGCCGAAGCCATCACTGCCGATGACGGTGCCCGATTGTACCAGACAGTCGTCACCCAGGGTGACTCTGTGATACAGGGTCACGTTGGCCCACAAGCGGCTACGGGCGCCCAGGGTGCTGTTTTTACCGATAAAGCAGCCAGGCCCGACCACGGCGCCGTCGCCCAGCACCACACCGGACTCGATCACCGCCTTGGCACCAATGGCCACACCGTCACCCAGAACGACGTCGTCGGCGATAACCGCCGTGGAGTGAATGTCCACCGCCGGCTGCGGCGTGGTATCCAGAGCCTGGGCGGCCAGGGCAAAGCCGAGATACGGGTCGGCCATCACCAGGCTGGCCACCGGGCACAGGTCTTGATCGGCGGCGGTCACGATCACGGCACCGGCCTTTGTGCTTTCCAGCAGATGGTGATATTTGCTGTCCGACAAAAAGGCCACTTCGTCCGGGCCTGCCTTGTCCAGGGTGTTGACCCGGCTAATTATCCGGGTCGGATCGCCCTTGAGTTCGGCACCCAGGTGCCGGGCCAGTTCTTGCAACGTGATAGTCATAATCAAATACTCATCAAAACCAGGCTTTTACTTGCTGACCTTGCCGATCACCTGTTCGGTGATGTCGAGGGCAGGTGAAACATAGATGACGGCGCCCCGCTCTATGACCAGATCCAGACCTTTGGCCTTGGTGATCTCGTCGATGGCGGTTTTGATACGCGCCAGCATCTTCTGACGTTCTTCATTTTCACGGCGGGCCTGATCTTCCTCAAGCTGACGACGCTTCTGCACATAGGCGCTCTGCATCTCGTTCAGCTTTTTCTGGGCATCGGCCTTCTGCTGATCGTTCATGAAGGCCATGTCCTTTTGCTGCTTCTCGATAAAGCTGCGGCCATCGGCTTCCATCTTCTGTACTTCCTTGACCCGGCTGCCAAACTCGCTTTCCAGTTTTTTGGCCACTGCCTGACGCTGAGGCATGTTCTGGAATACGGCGCTGGTGTCCACTACCGCAATCTTGCCGCTCTGGGCCTGAGCCAGACCGGCAGTCAGCATCAGGGCCAGTACGCCCATCATTTTCATCATCTGTTTCAAGGTAAGCTCCTTTATTTGAAAAAATGTAAGGGGTGAAGGGTGAGGCGTGAGGGGAAAGCCCCAGACACCCCCACCCAGCCTCCCCCTGGCGACTTTTTCTTGAAGAGAAGCCGCCATGATGTCTGCACCCCCGCTGCCAA
>NZ_MPZM01000067.1 GCF_002936955.1 Oceanisphaera arctica
GCGGTGCTGGCCGACACCGGCGCCACCGCCCTGGTGACCCTCAACGCCCTGAGGTTGCTTACCGTGAAGGGTGAGGAGTAAAGCACCGAATAAACAGGAGCAGTGGTTCAATACAAAACTTACATAACTGTTCTATTCGGTTGCTCTGTAGAAGTCGGACAAAAGGTCCGCTCCATCGACCCGCTCAAGCACATCCTTGTGACGCTCAGCACATGACTTCCCTGTCATGTGATGGTCTCTGGAGCAGATCCCTTTGCCCTCCTTGATGCTGCGGAGTCGTCTGTGGGCATCGTCTACTGTCAACTCGGTGCCCAGGGAGAGGCAACAGAGAACGACTCCCACGACCGTGACATGCCATCGCCGGAAAATGCTCCTGCCGTTCCGGCATTCCCGCCCTCCCTGGCGGTCAGATGGCATTTCCGAGCCCTCAGGGATGAGTTTATGGCGTGTCGTGGAAGACGGCTGTGTTGCCTCTGAGCCTCGGGTTTAAGAAACGATAAGCTGTTTATTCAAACCGGCATGCCCGCTCACATGTAAAAAAGCCCCCGTAACCTGCGTTGCGGGGGCTTTGATTTACAGGTATATGGCTTATGAAATTACCAGGGACCGACTACATAACCCAGCCACTCCGGCAGCCAGAGGGCAATGCCGGGGAATACCATCACCAGCACCAGTGCCGACAGCATGGTGAGCATGAAGAACAGCGCCCAACCGAAGGTTTTCTCGAGCCGGATACCGGCAATCTGGGTCGTCACCATCAGGTTGATGGCCACCGGCGGGGTAAACTGGCCGATGGCGATATTCATCGCCAGCAGAATACCGAACCACACCGGGTTCCAGCCAAAATGCTGCATCAGGGGGATCAGTATCGGGGTGATGATCAGGTAAATGGAGATGGCATCCAGTAACATGCCCGCCAGTAACACCAGCACCATGATCAGTATCATCAGCACCCAGCCCTGATCCGACAACGACAGCATCGACTCGGCCAGGTGCGTGAAGGTGCCGAGGGTGGTGCCGGCCCAGGCGAAGATGCCCGCCAGCGAAATTATGATCATCACCACGCCGGACACCATGCCCGCCTCGCCCAGCAAACCCCAGACATCCTTCAGGCTGAGCTGGCGATAGACGAAAATCCCCACGATCAGGCCATAGGTCACCGCCACCACCGCCGCTTCGGTCGGCGTGAACAAACCCGAGCGCAGACCCCCCAGGATCAGCACAGGCGCAAAAAGGGCCGGCAAGGCCTTGATAAAGCTCTCTTTCAAGTCGGGACGTTCGCCCTGGCGCGGATCTTCCCAGCCATTGCGCCTGGCCAGCCACCACACCGGCAGCAGCAGCGACATTCCCGCCAGCAAGCCGGGGAACAAACCGGCGGCAAACAGTGCCCGCAAATCCACTCCCGGCACCACAATCGAATAGAGGATAAGGGCGATAGACGGCGGGATAAGAATCGCGGTAGATGATGCCGAAGCGATCAGGGCCGCCGAAAACGGCTTGGGATAACCGGCCTTGGTCATGCTCGGCAGCATCACCATGGCTACGGCGGCGGCGTCTGCCGGCCCTGAACCGCTCATGCCGCCCATGATCAGACAGACCAGCACCACCACCAGCCCCAGACCACCGTGGCGTGGGCCGATCAGCGCCTGGGCAAAACGCACCAGGCTGGCCGCCACCCCGGCACGTTCGAAGATAAGCCCGGTAAGAATAAACAGCGGTATGGCGATCAACGGATACTTGGCGATGCTGTTATAGGTATTGGTCCCAAGCGTTGCCAGCATGTCCGGCGACAGGCCGACCAGAATACCGGCAGCGCCGCCCAGACCCAGCGCAAAGGCCACCGGCACGCCCAGCAGCATGGCGCCACCGAATACCAGCAGCATCAGCAGATCAGGACTCATGAGCACCTCCCGCTTGCAGGGAGATACGGCAACGTTCCACCAGGCTCTGGGTCAGACGCCAGATAATGGCCAGACACAGCAGGGGCAGCCAGATCAGATAAATCCAGGTAGGATAGCCCAGGCCGGGCGACAGCGACTCCCAGCTGTATTCCTCCCAGGTCAACAAGGCGCCATACCAGACCACCAGGCCCAGCAACAGCACACTAGCGGCCCACTGCAATACATACAGCACCGGCCGCAGCCGAACCGGCAGCAACTCTTCCACCAGCTCGATACGAATATGTACATGGCGACGAGCGGCCAGGGCGGCGCCGGCAAAGGTCAGTACCACCAGCAGAAATACGGAAAATTCTTCGGTAAAGGCAAAGGACGCATCGGTGGTATAGCGCACCACCACATTGCCTAAGCTGATCACACAAACAGCCAGCAGGGCAAGGGCCGCCAGCCAGCGCTCGGGGCGGGCATCGGGGGCAGATTTTGACATGGGTACAACTCTCGGCTGGAGGTTTAACGTAACTAATGCGGCCCGGCAGCGCGGCCGGGCCGGATAAAAAGAGCCTTAACGGGCGGCGATGGCCGCCTGGGCTTCGGCAACCAGCTCGGCACCGATACGCGGCGTCCACTTCTGGTACACCTCGGCGGTGGCATCGACGAAGGCCTGATGCTGCTCGGGAGTCAGCTCGGTGACTTCGACACCACGCTCCTTGATGGCGGCCAGGGTATCGTCGAGCTCGTTACGAGATTTCTCGATTTCCCAGGCTCCGGCGTCGATGGCGGCCTGTTGCAGCAACGTCTGGTCCTCTTCGGACAGCGACTTCCACACCTTCTTGTTCACGCCAAAAACCAGCGGATCGGCCATGTAATGCCACAGGGTCAGATAACTCTGGCCTACCTGATCCACCCGTGCCACATCGAACACCGACAACGGATTCTCCTGACCGTCGATGGCGCCTGTGGTCAGCGCCGGCTTGGCGTCGGCCCAGCTCATCTGGGTCGGGTTGGCACCAAGGGTACTGAAGGTATCCAGAAACAGCGGCGAGCCTACTACCCGTACCTTGAGGCCTTGCACATCTTCCGGGCTATCGATCGGATGCTTGGAGTTGGACAATTCGCGAAAGCCGTTTTCACCCCATGCCAGCGGCATCACACCTTTCTTGTCGATGGCGGTAAAAATTTTCTCGCCGGTGCTGCCCTGGGTAATGGCGTCGATGGCCGCCTCGTCCGGCATCAGAAATGGCAGCGAGAACAGGTTCAGCTCGGGTACCTGGGGCGACCAGTTGATGGTGGAGGCTACCGCCATGTCGATAAGGCCACTGCGCATGGCCGAGAATTCCCGGGTCTGATCGCCGGATACCAGCTGCGCATTGGGATACACCTTGAGAGTGAGGCGTCCTTCGGAACGCTCATTGACCAGCTCGGCCCACTTTTCTGCCGCCTGTCCCCAGGGGAAGGCGTCAGACAATACGGTGGACACGGAAAACTCCCGGGTTTCCTGGGCAAAAGCAGGAGCAGCAAGGGTCATGCCGAAGGCAGCAGTCAAGGCGAACGCCAGCGGTTTGATACGCATAATAAGTCCTTTTTTGTTAGGTGGGATCCTGTTTGTCTGCCCCCGGATTCACCCAAGAGCAAGACGAAAGCCGCAATAGTGAAATGAAGACGGTGTGCAAGTCAATTACCAATCCGGGTTCTATCCATCGGATTAAACATTCGATTTTTTTGACTGTAAGCTCAATCCCGGACAAAGGGCCCGCTTCTCCGACCCGCTCAAGCACCTCCTTGTGGCGCTCAGCACATGACATCCCTGTCATGTGATGGTCGGTTAAGCAGATCCCTTTATCCTCCTTGATGATCCGGCGTGGCCTGTTGCCGCCGTCTACGGGTCACTCGGTGCTCCAGAAGGGGCAACAGAGATCGACTCCCACGACCGTGAAATGCCATGGCCGGAAAATGCTCCTGCCGTTCCGGCATTCCCGCCGTCCCTGGCGGTCAGAAGGCATTTCCGAGCCCCCATGGGGCGAGCTTGTCTCGCCGTGATGAATCATTTCAGCCTGACCGAGCATCCAGTGAATGCTCGCAGTAGGCTGAAATGGTGAGTGTCATTTACCAGTGGCGTGTCGAGGGAGGCGACTGTGTTACCTCTGGGCTCCAGCGCAAAATATGATCAGGTTCTTAATGGAGTTGGTATCACTCCTCACATATGAAAAAAGCCCCCGCAACTGACGCTGCGGGGGCTTTTTTTATAAAGGAATACTTACGACGCGACGGCGACCGGCGGACGTACACCCAGGCTGTGGCAGATGGCGTAGGTCAGCTCGGAACGGTTCAGGGTGTAGAAGTGAAAGTCCTTCACCCCTTCCCGGCTCAGTACCCGAACCTGATCCATGGCGATACTGGCGCCCACCAGGTTGCGAGTGTTCTGATCGTCTTCCAGCCCCTGATAACGCTGGTGCATCCAGCCCGGAATACGGACGTTGGAGAAACCGGCAAACTTGATAAGGGTCTGGTAGTTGGACACCGGCAGTATGCCCGGCACTATCTCCACGTCGATACCGATGGTCACGCAGCGATCGCGAAACCGCAGGTAAGACTCCACATCGAAGAAGAACTGGGTAATGGCCCGGTTGGCCCCGGCGTCGATCTTGCGCTTCAGGCTGAGCAGGTCGGCCTGGGCGCTTTTCGCCTCCGGGTGTACCTCGGGGTAGGCCGCCACCGAAATATCGAAGTCGGCTTCTTCCTTCAACAGGCTCACCAGATCGGCGGCATACATATCCGGCTTGTCGATGCCCTTGGGCAGATCGCCACGCAGGGCCACGATCTGGCGGATACCGTTGTTCCAGTAGTCCCGGGCAATGCCACGCAGCTCGTCGCGGCTGGCATCGATACAGGTCAGGTGCGGCGCGGCAATCAGGCCGGTTTTATCCTGAATGTCCTTGATCACCTTGTGTGTTCTGTCCCGGGTGCCGGAGTTCGCGCCGTAAGTGACGGAGACAAACTTGGGCGCCAGCGTTTTCAGCCGCTCGATGGAACTCCACAGGGTTTGCTCCATCTGCTCGCTGTTGGGCGGAAAAAACTCGAACGAGACGTTAATATCGCCATTCAGCTCGGCCATTGACTGATTAAGCGCTTCTACATGACGCGCGCTGTGAAAACCCATGTTTATCTCCTGACAACTTAAATTAAAACAATTCCTTTATGCCTTGGCTTCGGCGTAGGCCTTACGCAATTCCTGCGTGGCCGCCACCATGTTGGCCAGAGCTGCACGGGTTTCTTCCCGGTGACGAGTCTTGAGACCGCAGTCGGGGTTGACCCAGATACGTTCCTTGGGCAGAGGCTCCACGGCTTTTTCAATCAGCTTGACCATTTCCGCTACCGACGGGTCCGCGGGGAGTGAATCTCGTACACGCCGAGACCGATTTCGTTGAACTCAGAATAACACATGTGAATGTGGATCTGGGTACTGTCCGCCACTACCGATGCACTCAAACGGAAGGCTTTTTCGGCTATAGAGACGCTTGGACGTCTACATGGCTTTATATTTACACGTCTGAACTTTCGGGAGCAAGGACTTCTTTTAAAAAAGTGATAAACACTGATTTATTCGTACGCTAAAGCATATTGATAGAGGGCTTAAATGAGATGCTTTTGTGGCTGGAGAAAGAGAAAGAAAAAGAAAGAACAAAGGGATTTATATGGCGAGCAAACGGATCGGGCGGGCGCCCGATCCGTTATTCGGCAGGCGGCTTTAGCGCACGCCCTGCTCGGACAGCACCTGGGTGATAATGGCCACGGGGCTCATAAGATGGTCGCGCATCATGGTGCCGGCTTCTGGATTGCGAGCCAGCAGGGCATCAAACAAGGCCTGATGCTCTTGCTGTTTCTCCTGTAGTGCCTGTTCGCTGAACACGGTGCGTTTCAGCCACAGGTAACGATAGCGTGCCGCCTGATCCATCAGCGTCTGGCGCACCACCAGCAGCTGGGGAGAACAGCAACCGGCGGCCACCGCCTGATGAAAAGCCTGATGACGGTGGTCCCACTGATTCAGCTGATCCTCGACCGAATCCAGATGGGTCACCTTGCTCAGGGCATGATGGGCCGCCACCACCCCCGCCTCCCACAGGTCATCGCCCCGGGCCATGGCCAGATCCACCACCAGCCCTTCCAGCTGGGCGCGGGCGTCGTAAATATCCTTCAGCTCCGCCATCGACATGGGGCTGACCCGAAAGCCGCGCTGGCTTTCTGCCGTGACCAGTCGTTCGGACACCAGTTGCGACAGCGCCTCCCGCAGCGGGCTGACGCCCAGGCTGTAACGACTCTTCAGGGTCGTCATCAGCAACTTTTCACCGGGTCCGAAATGGCTCTGGATGATGTCTTGCTTCAACTGCTGGTAGGCCGTGCGCGCCAGATTTTCCCGCGGGGCATCGAGGTTGCTCATGCTCTGTTCCTGAATGATTCCATCGGCCGATTATAACGAAATTGCAACGGAGATCATAAAATAACCATAATAAATTGACATTAATAAATAATGTCGACATTTTATATATACAGCGACATTAATCCGCCTCGACCAATAGTTGATAAGCAACCAAGGAAGCCACCATGTCTAACATTGCCACCGCCGATTTCGTTAATCACCAGTACCAGGGATTCAGACTGGCGCCATCCGCCCAGTCTCCTCGTCTGCTCGAGCTGCGCTTCGACGAGCAAACCGTAAAAGCTTTTCTGGCAGCTGCTGCCGAATGGCCGATACAGGCGCTGGAATACAAGTCGTTCCTGCGTTTTCGGGTGGCGCAGTTGCTCAACGATCTCTGCGGTCAGGCGCTGCAACCCCTGTTGATCAACACCCTGGTCGACCGCAACACCGGCGGCCTGCTGATCACCCCGGAAGGGCTGAATAAGGTCGAGCAGGCGGAAGACATGGTCAAGTTCACTACCGCCGTGGCCCACCTGATGGGACGTTCCAACTTCGATGCCATGAGCGGCCAGTACTACGCCCGCTTCGTGGTACAGAATCAGGACACCTCCGACAGCTACCTGCGCCAGGCGCACCGGGTAATGGAGCTGCACAACGACGGTACCTTCGTCGAGCAGGACACCGACTATGTCATGATGCTGAAAGTCGACGAGCAGAACATCGAAGGCGGTAACTCACTGCTGCTGCACCTGGACGACTGGGAACACCTGGACCGTTTCTACGCCGATCCCATGGCCCGCCGGGTAATGCGCTGGGCCGCACCGCCGAGCAAGAACACCACCAAGGACGTCTATCACGCCGTGTTCGATACCGATCGCAGCGGCCAGCCCATCATGTCCTACATAGATCAGTTCGTGCAGCCCAAGGACTTCGATGAGGGTGTATGGCTGGCGGAACTGTCCGAGGCGCTGGAAACCAGTGCACACCGGCTGTCGGTGCCGGTTCCCCCCGGATCTTTCCTGCTGATCAACAACCACTTCTGGCTGCACGGCCGGGACAAGTTCATCGCCCATGAAGGCCTGCGTCGCGAACTGATGCGTCAGCGTGGTTATTTCACCCATGCCAAGACCCTGAAGAATCCGAACCAGGGCTAAAGACTTTGACAAGGTGTCGCCCGAGGCGGCACCTTGAACAACAACAAACCAATATCACACCGGGGCAGGTCTCCGGCTTTTGCCTCTCTCACACAGGTGAACCTACAGTGTTTGATTTCATTATTATCGGTGGCGGCATCGTCGGCATGTCCACCGCCTGGCAGCTCAAAAAAGCCTATCCCGACCACAAGATACTGCTGCTGGAAAAAGAGTCCGGTCCGGCCCATCACCAGACCGGCCATAACAGCGGCGTTATCCATGCGGGGGTCTACTACACCCCGGGTAGCCTCAAGGCCAGATTCTGCCTGGAAGGCAATATCGCCACCAAGGCGTTCTGCCGGGAGCACGATATTCCCTTCGACGAGTGCGGCAAGCTGCTGGTAGCCACCAACGAGCTGGAAATGCAGCGCATGCAGGCATTGTGGGATCGCAGCGAAGCCAACGGCCTGGAGCGTTACTGGCTGAATGCCGAGCAACTGAAAGAGCGCGAGCCCAACATCACCGGCGTGGGCGGCATCTTCGTGCCCTCCAGCGGCATCGTCAACTACAAGCAGGTGACCGCGGCCATGGGCAAGGAATTCGAGCGTCTGGGCGGTGAAATCCGCTACAACGCCGAAGTGACCGGCCTGAAAGAAGAAAGCAGCCAGGTGGTGGTAGAGACCTCTCAGGGCGAGTTTCAGGGCAAGTACCTGGTGTCCTGCTCCGGACTGATGGCGGACCGGGTGGTGCGCATGCTGGGCATCGAGCCCGAGTTCAAGATCTGCCCCTTCCGCGGCGAATACTATCTGCTAAAACCCGAGCACAATCAGATAGTAAATCACCTGATTTACCCGATCCCGGATCCGAATATGCCCTTCCTCGGCGTGCACCTGACCCGTATGATCGACGGTACCGTCACAGTGGGCCCCAATGCGGTGCTGGCCTTCAAGCGGGAGGGCTACAAAAAGAGTGATATTTCCCTGCGCGACACCCTGGAAATGTTCACTTACCCGGGCATCCTCAAGGTCTTGATGAAAAACCTCAAGCCGGGCCTGACCGAGATGAAGAACTCCATCAACAAGGCCGGCTACCTGGAACTGGTACGCAAGTACTGCCCCAGCCTGCAGGTGAGCGATCTCACACCTTATCCCGCCGGTATTCGTGCCCAGGCGGTATCGAAAGACGGTAACCTGGTGGACGACTTCCTGTTCGTGAACACCAAGCGCACCATCAACGTCTGTAACGCCCCCTCGCCGGCGGCCACCTCCGCCATTCCCATCGGCGGCTATATCGTCGACAAGGTGAAAGCCCAGGTCGAGGAAGGTACTGCCGTCGCCTGATAGAGTCTGCTTCACATAAAAAGGGCAGACCAACCGGTCTGCCCAAACACTGCCGAGGCTCGACGCCTCTCACCCTCATTGCAAATCACTCAGAAGCGGTAACCCAGGCCGACCATCAGGCCGATGGGATCTATGCCGGTGTCAAAAGTACCCGCAGCGGTTTTCACATCGGTGTCGATATCCATGTACCAGACAGAGCCATTCACGAACCAGTTGTCGTTGATGTCCATGTCGATACCGGCCTGGGCCGCCAGCCCCCAGGAGTCATCGGCTTCCACATCGGTGCCAGCCAGAACCCCACGACCTTCCTCATCGAAGAAAAAGGTGTAGTTGATACCGGCCCCCACATAGGGACGCACCTTGCTCTGGGCATCGCCGAAATAGTACTGGGCCATCAGACTCGGCGGCAGGTGCTTTACATTCGCCACTTCACTGCCACCCAGATTAACATCATGAGAGAAAGGGGTAGCTGCCAGCAATTCCACACCCCAGTTGTCGGTCACCATGTAAGACAGGGTCAGACCCAGCTGGGTGTTGGACTGAACATCCAGCTTGTCACTGGTGTCGGTGGTCGGACTGACCGCGACGGCGCCACCCCGTACCAGAATATCACCGGCCTGATGAGCGAAGGCGGCAGGGGTCATTAATACGACGGCGACCAGCAGGGAAAGTTTTTTCATGCTCTGTCCTTAATTTCTTTTGAGGTAAACAAGTCAACTGCAGGCAGTCTGCCTCATCCGGAACAGGGCTTTTTTGATTTAACGCAAACCAGCCTTCAAAACTCATTCCAACTCCTTAGTTTTGACAGTTTTCAAACAAATAGCCTGCGCCACCACTGGCTAAAGCGCACGGCTTGAGGTATATCTTAACTATCGGGTTCAGGCAGCGCTTTTAGCGTTGCCTGCTTTTTTATGGAGATTTATATGGCCAAGTTGCCACCTATTACTGTATCTACTTTGGATCTGGCCCGGCTCGAGGCCCTGCTTGAAAAACAGCCCGACTCCGATACCGTCAGACGGCTTGAAGACGAACTCGATCGGGCAAACGTGGTCGCCCCCACCGAGGTTCCGGACAATATCGTGACCATGAATTCCACCATTACCTTTACCATGGCCAGCAGCAAAGAAACCTTTACCAAGACGCTGTGCTACCCACGGGATATGGATGGTGCCAAAGAAAAAATTTCGGTACTGGCGCCCATAGGCGCGGCCCTGATCGGCCTGGCCATTGGTCAGAGCATCCAGTGGCCCGGCCCCAACGGCAAGACGCTGCAGGTCACCATTACTGCCATTGATTACCAGCCGGAGCGTGCTGGCGATTATCAGTCATAAATAGAAAAAGGCGCTGTTGATGCGCCTTTTTCTATTTATGGGCTGTCAAAGGTAATACGCGTCTTGCTCATCATGGGCACTCGAGGCATGCTGATTACCCCCAGACCCGAATTCCAGATTTAATGAACCAGCTTATTAACAGCGTCCTGTTTTCCATCTCCATTACCGGCCCTATCTGCCTGCTGCTGTTGCTGGGT
>NZ_MPZM01000068.1 GCF_002936955.1 Oceanisphaera arctica
ATTGCCGAGGCGCTGACCGGTCATGACTGGGGCCGCTTCGATGTGACCATCACCGGCCGCCATCCCATGCTGGCGGCCATCGCCTTCATGATGAACCTGCGCTCGCGCCTCACCGGCATCGCCACCGGCGATCAGGCCATCTTCGTGTGCCGCAGCAGCTTCGAGGCGGTGGGCGGCTTTCCCGATCAGCCGCTGATGGAAGACATAGAGCTCAGCAAACGGCTGAAGCGTCTGGGGCCCCCGGCCTGCCTGCAACACAAGGTAACCACCTCGGGCCGGCGCTGGGAACAAAAGGGCCTGTGGCGCACCATATTGCTGATGTGGCGGCTGCGTTTCGCCTACTGGCGCGGCGCCAGCCCCGAGCAACTGGCGAGGGCCTACCGTTGAGTACCCGCATCATCATCTTCGCCAAGGCCCCGGTCGCAGGGCTTGCCAAAACCCGGCTCATCCCTGCCCTCGGCGCCGACCGCGCGGCCAATCTGGCACGACAGATGCTCTCGAGCACCCTGAATGCCAGCCTGACCGCCGACATAGGTCCGGTGGAACTGTGCATGACGCCGGCTCCCAATTCCATTGAGTGGCAAGATGTACCGCTGCCGCCCGGCATTGAGCTCCGCGACCAGGGTAACGGTGACCTGGGATGCCGCATGGCCCGCGCCGCTCACTGGAGTCTGCTTAAAAACGAACAGGTACTGCTGATTGGCACCGACTGCCCGCAAATATCGCCCCCATTATTGCGCCAGGCTGCCAAACGGCTGACCGACCATGATGCCCTGCTGCACCCCACCTTTGATGGCGGCTATGCCCTGCTCGGCCTGCGCCGCTTTCATACCTCCCTGTTCGACGACATGCCCTGGAGCACAGACAAAGTCGCCACCATGACCCAGGAACGTATTTCACGGCTGGGCTGGCGCTGTGCGCTCGGCGAGCGATTGCAAGACATCGATGAACCGAACGACCTGTTCTGGCTGCCCTCCATCTGGGCTCGCGTGCTGCGTGGTTCCACAACTGAGAACAACCATGATGTTCGAGCTTGAACCGCTGATCCGACTGGGTTGCTTCGGTGGCGTCCTGCTGCTGATGATGCTGTGGGAATGGCTGGCTCCGCGCCGACCCCAGCACATAGGGCGCCTTGGCCGCTGGCCCCATAATCTGCTGTTGGTAGTCATCAACACCCTGCTGCTTCGGCTGTGTTTTCCGCTGGCCGCCGTAGGCGCGGCCTTGCTCGCCGAAGAGCGAGGCTGGGGACTGTTTAACGCCTTGTCTGTACCGATATGGGCCTGTGTTATCCTGTCGCTGCTGATACTGGACCTGCTGATTTACCTGCAACACCGGCTGTTTCATGCGGTCCCCTTGCTGTGGCGACTGCACCGGATGCACCATGCGGATCTGGAGTTCGACGTCACCACAGGCCTGCGTTTTCATCCGATCGAAATTCTGCTGTCCATGGTACTCAAGCTGGCGGCGGTGACCCTGCTCGGCGCACCAGCCCTGGCGGTGCTGCTGTTCGAGGTGCTGCTGAACGCCACCGCCATGTTCAACCACGGCAATGTGGGCTTGCCAAAGCGGCTGGATAAATGGCTGCGGCTGATGCTGGTCACCCCCGACATGCACAGAGTGCATCATTCGGTAATTCCTAGTGAAACCGACAGCAACTTCGGCTTCAACCTGCCCTGGTGGGACCGACTGTTCAACACCTACCAAGCCCAACCCCAGGCCGGCCAGCTAGGCATGACCATAGGGCTGAACCAGTTTCGCAACCCCACCGAACTGCGCCTGCACCGGCTGTTGTTACAGCCGTTTCGACGATCATCGGATTCCTAGACGTACGGACAAAGGGCCCGCTCCGCCGACTCGCTATGTGACATGCCACTCGTTGTTTCAGTCTGCTGCGAACATTCACTGGATGTTTGGTCAGGCTGAAACGGCTCGTCTCGGCGAACAAGTTCGCCCCATCTACTCTCTCTGTTTCATCCCTGAAACAGAAGGTCGGCTGAGCAGATCCCTTTGTCCTCCTTCAGAGTTCGGAGCGGCCTGTTGGCGCTGTCTAATGGCTCGTGTGACAAAAAAAGGCGACAGGGATTGCTTCAGCCGGCCGTCACATGACATGGATGTCATGTGCTGAGCGTTACATGGACGTACTTGAAGCGTGTCGGTAGAGGCAACCCTGTCGCCTCTTTATACGGAGCACGCTTTGCTCCCCATGCCCGGCAGGCTACAATCCCGCTTTTACCGACCTTTTTTGCTAACCAAGAGTGACTATGCGCCTGATACTGGCCCCGATGGAAGGGGTGCTGGACCACCTGATGCGGGATCTGCTGACCCGCATCAATCCCTTCGACCTGTGCGTAACCGAATTTGTGCGCGTGGTCGACATGCGCCTGCCGCCCCGGGTGTTCTACCGGCTTTGCCCCGAGCTGCATCAGGGCTGCCGGACCCCGGCCGGTACGCCGGTGCGCATACAGCTGCTGGGTCAGGAGCCGGACTGGCTGGCGGAAAACGCCGATCAGGCCTGTCGGCTCGGTGCCGAAGGCATCGATCTCAACTTCGGCTGCCCGGCCAAGACCGTGAACAAACACAGGGGCGGCGCCGCCCTGCTCGGCGACAGCGAGCGGCTGTATCAAATCGCCAGGGCGGTGCGCGCCGCCGTGCCGGCGCACCTGCCGGTGAGCGCCAAGATTCGCCTGGGGCTGGAAGAACGCGACTCCTATCTGGAGAACAGCCAGGCCCTGGCCGAGGGCGGCGTCAACGAGCTGGCGGTGCACGCCCGAAGCAAGAAAGACGGCTACCGGCCCCCCGCCTACTGGCCGCTGGTGGCCGAGATAAAACAGGCGCTGTCGATACCCGTGGTGGTGAACGGCGAGATCTGGAACGCCGAGCAGGCCATGCAGGCGCAGCAACAAAGCGACTGCCAGGACGTCATGCTGGGCCGGGGCGCCCTGGCGCTGCCCAATCTGGCCGCCACCATCAAGAGCGGCGCTACCCCCATGACTTGGCAAGAGGTGATCGAACTCTTGCTGAACTACTCGTCGCTGGAGGTCGAAGGCAACAAGGCTATCTATTACCCCAACCGCATCAAGCAATGGCTGAGCTACCTCAAGCTGTATTACCCCGAGGCCCAGGATTTATTCGGCCACATCCGTACCCTGAAGCACACCGACGATATTCGCCGGGAACTGGATACGGTGCTGCGTGAGGGGTGATGTGAGCCGGCTCCGCGTGGGTATTCTGGTGTTGTAGCCGGCGCTTCAGCTGCCGGATCAGACGGTGCCGATTCTAAAGGTATGACGTTATTTGTCGGTTCGCGCCAGCTAAAGCGGCGCCTACAGCTGGATACGGCTCACTTATCCATTCTCTTGATTTGCATCATGATGCTAACACGTTGCCAACCTTATACTGGCTGGCATATTTCACTCACTGGATGTGATCATGATCAGCAATATCACCCTACGCGAGCTGGAGCAACGCCTGCAGGCAGAGGCGGCACACCGGCGTCAGACCTTCTTGCAAGCGTTACAGGCGCTGGATGCCCCTCTGGCAACCGCCCTGCAGCGGTTGCCAACCGACGAATGGGCCGACCATCCGCCACTGGCGGCCTGGCCCCAACTGCACCCCCAACTCAACGCCCTCAAGCAGATCGACGCCGCCCTGTGCCAGTGGCAGTTGGGCCTCTATGGTCTGTGCAGCGACTGTGAAGCCGTGATTCCGCGCGAACAGCTATTGCAAGACCCCTGCCGTCAGCGCTGTGATTATTGCGAGCAGAAATACCGCAAGGCCCAGCACGGCAGTTGGGAGCTGTAACGAAAGGCGTGAGGCGTGAGGCGTGAGGTGTGAGGTGTGAGGTGTGAGGCGTGAGGCGTGAGGCGTGAGGCGTGAGGCGTGAGGCGTGAGGCGTGAGGCGTGAGGCGTGAGGCGTGAGGCGTGAGGCGTGAGGCGTGAGGCGTGAGGCGTGAGGCGTGAGGCGTGAGGCGTGAGGCGTGAGGCGTGAGATAGTAAAATCGTTTTACCAATTTTAAACAATAAAAAAGCCGGCTTTCGCCGGCTTTTTTGAACTTCGTTTAAGCTAAATAAAGCTTAGAAGTTGTACTGGATACCCAGGCCGTACTGGTCGTCTTTCTTGGTGCCGTCGGCAATTTCAGAATCGGAAATCACGTACTCGGCATACAGCTTGGCCTTGTGGTTCAGGTCGTACTGAACGCCCAGGGTGATGTCGTCGATGCTGTCGAACTCGGCAGCTGCACCGGCGGCGTCATACTGTTCATTGGAGTACTGAGCCATCAGGGTCCAAGCGTCTACGTTGTACTGAGCGTGCAGTTCGTAAGCCTTGGACTCGTCATCACCGGAAGCGGTTTCACGCTGACGATCGATATACAAACCTGCGAAGTAGAAGCCATCGATGGTGTAGCTGGCACCAGCAAGCCAGGCATCAACATCGGCGTTGTTTGAAGTAGCAAGGGGGGTTTTGGCGTAACCGTTTTTCTGCTCATAAGCAGCTACCAGGCCCAGACCGAAGGGGAAGGTGTAACCAGCAGAAGCAGACCACTGATTTTCCTGGACATCAGTTGTGCCACTAGTGGGAGTAACCTGGTTTGCAAAGTCTGTTTTGTCTTTATCACCAAAAGCATAAGCTGCACGCAGATCCAGACCATTGGCGGCATAAGCAACCATCATCTGATCGTCAGCCTTGTCGGACAGGCCAATTTCGCTATTGTAGGTGATAGCACCGCCGAACTTGTTGAATACGTCGGTCAGGTAGATAGCCTGCGCCAGCGGATCCTGGCTGCGACCGAAGGTCAGGTCGGTGGTGTCCATGAAGCGGAAGCCGGCCCAGGCGTAACGAGCATCTATGTCGCTAGTCTTGGCATCATCTGAGCCTTCTGCAGTAACCTGCCATTCCAGCTTACCAATCAGGTCAACGTCGTTGTTCAAAACATATTTTACGTTGGCGCCCAGACGAGCAGAGCCGTCGGTGCCGAAGTCTTTGGACTTGACCTTTTTGCTGTTAGCATCGTTCTGATAGCCAAATTCACCGCCATCAAACTGAACGCGGCCGTAGATATCAACCTGAGCGCCTTCGTCGGAGTATACAGTCACGGCGCTAGCAGAGGTTGCGAACAGCGCAGGAATAGTCAGTGCAAGAATTGTCTTTTTCATGATTTTTATATGCCTACTGTAGTTAAACACTAAGTCCTTGTAATTCCCTGTGTTAGCAACGCATCACGTTACTATGGCAGGCAGCCTATCATCGGATTTTTGGGCTTGCAACAAAACTGCGGGAACTTTTTGTGACAATAAGACTCTTCCGATAGCTAATTGTGACTTTACGCAACATTTAGTTAACAACTACTTGTAGCTAGTTTAAAAATCGTCATCGGTTATACTTGCCAGCCTCCATTTCTCCCGTCATCACCTATGTCTCAGCCCAAGTCACTGCCCACGTCGCCGCCCGAGCCACAGCCCAAGCCAAACGGCGATTATCAAACCCTGGTGCGCGACAATTACCGCCGGTTAAGCCAGGCGCTGCCCGGTTTTATTCCCCGTCGGGAACAAAACTACCTGGTGGCAGAAATCGGCAAGGTGCTGCTCGGCCGCTACGATCGGGCCCGTCGCATTCTGGTGGCCGAAGCCGGCACCGGCATCGGCAAGTCGCTGGCCTATCTGCAGGCCGGCATTCCCTGGGCGCGAATGCATCAGAAAAAACTGGTGATCTCCACCGCGACCCTGGCGCTGCAGGAGCAGCTGGTCGACAAGGATCTGCCGCTGTTTCTGCCCCACTGCCAACCCGCCTTTCGCTTCGTGCTGGCCAAGGGCCGGGCACGCTATTGCTGCGCCCGCCGGCTGGAGGCGCTGGCCCGGGGCGAGGCCCAGATCGGCCTGTTTGACACGGTACAGGCCCTGAGCCCGAACCAGCAACAGCAACTGGCCGAGCTGTGGCAGGCCTTTATGGCCGGTCGCTGGCCCGGTGACCGGGACAGCTGGCCCCAGCCCATAGCCCCTGCCCTGTGGCAGCAGCTGCAGGCGGAGCGACACAGCTGCCAACCGGCCCTTGGCCATCAGCTCTGTCCCTTTCATCTGGCCCGGGCCGAGCTGGAGCAGGCCGATGTGATAGTGGTGAACCATGCCCTGCTGCTGGCCGACCTGAGCATGGGCGGCGGCATAGTACTGCCCGAGCCCGAGCAATGCCTTTACATACTGGACGAGGCCCATCATATCGCCCCGGTCGCCCGGGAGCAGGGCTCGGCCCGTCTGGCCCTGCGCCAGAGCCGGCGCCAGCTTGAACAGTTCAGCAAATGGCAGGGCGGCCTGAACAAACTGCTGGGGCCAGAAGGCCAGTCGGCCCTGGGCCGCCTGCAACAGAGTCTGGGCCAGCTGATACCGGCACTGAACGGTGTCTATCGCCAGCTTTTTACTGCACTGCAGCGCCGGGAGCTGGAGCCAGACGCTCAGGGCTGCCTGCGCTTCAGCCCCGGCGACCTGCCCGCAGGTCTCGATGAATTGCTGAGCGTATTGAAAGAAGATGCGCAGGGATTTTGTCGTGCCCTGGGCCCCCTGCACAGCCAGCTGAGCGAGCAGCTCAAACTCAAACCGAGCCAGGCCGCCACCACAGAGGCCGCCCTGGCGACCCTGAGCCAGCAACAGTTGCACGGCGAGCAACTGCGCGACGGCGCCGAATTGTTGCTGCGCACCACAGGCCCCAAACAGACGCCCCCGGCCCGATGGCTGGAGCTTGCTCAACACAACAAGCAGGAAAAACAAGACAAACAGGAGCTGCTGCTCTGTGCCACCCCGCTGGCAGTAGGCCATTTGCTGGAGCAATGGTGCTGGTCGCGGGCGGCGGCGGTGGTGATGGTATCCGCCACCCTCACCGCCCTGAACGACTTCGGTTATTTTCGGCGGGCCGTGGGGCTCAGAGCCGACGACGGCAGCCATTATCTGCGTCTGAATTCGCCCTTCGATTACCAGAGTGCGCGGTTGATCATACCGCCGCTGACCTGCGAACCGACCGACCCTGACTTTGACCAAATGCTGGTCGAGCAGATACCGCTGTGGTTGAAGGAGCAGGGTGCCAGCCTGGTGCTGTTTTCTTCTTACCGGCAGATGAATCAGGCCGCCGAGGCGCTGCGGGCCAAAGGACTGTCGCTGCTGGTACAGGGCGAGGCCAGCCGTCAGGCGCTGTTGCAACTGCACAAGATGAAATGCGACGGCAAACAGCCCAGCGTGCTGTTCGGCACCGGCAGCTTTGCCGAGGGGCTGGATCTGCCCGGTCACTACCTGACCAACCTCATCATCACCAAGCTGCCTTTCGCCGTGCCCACCTCGCCGGTGGAAGAAGCCATGGCCGAGTGGATTTCTCTGTGCGGCGGCAACCCCTTCATGCAGCTGGCCATGCCCGAGGCCTCGCGCAAGCTGATACAGGCCTGCGGCCGCCTGCTGCGTACCGAAACCGACAGTGGTCGCATCGTGCTGCTGGACAAACGGCTGCTCAGCCGTCGTTACGGCCCCGCCCTGCTCGACGCCCTGCCCCCTTTCACCCGGGAGCTGGGTTAAGGTTGCGCTGGCTTGCCGTTATCGGTTATTGCGCTGCCAAGCGTAAATTGTCACCAAAATTAAGCGGGAAGCCCCGTCCTTTTAGGGCGGGGATGGATAGCGCCACGTTGCGAAGCAACGTCAATATTCTATTCTTTGCTGTATGGATGTACAGATAAAAACCCTCAGCGTTCGAGGTCAATCAAGTCTTTAACCACGCCAACGAGCTAACCATGAAGGCGGGCCGCAATGATAGCGACCTTGGCCCGGTTAAGCCTGTCTGGCTATCGGCATTTGATGTTCAGAAGTTGACGGCAGGCATCCAGAAGGAGCGTGGTTATCGCATTGGCTCTGCCACCGTGCAGGAAATCATTGCCGTTCATGCCAAGGCCCGCAAGCAATTCAAACGGGCCAAGCTGCGCTGGCGCGTCAGTTCTGGCGTGAAACGCTCCCTTGGCTTTATCCCGTTCAAGAGCCGGGCGGCCAAGTGGCACAACGGCCAGATAAAATTTGCCGGACACCACTTCAAGGTGTGGGACAGCTACGGCTTGTCCAAATATCAGTTCCGGGCCGGTAGCTTCTCGGAAGATGCACGGGGTCGCTGGTACTTCAATATTTGTGTGCAGGTGGCCGTCCAATCAACAACGGAAGGCAAAAGCGCCATCGGTATTGATCTAGGCCTGAAAGAGACCGCCACCTGTAGCGATGGTAGCAAGCTATCTGCTGGCCGGTTCTACCGCGACCTGGAGTTGGCACTGGGTAAGGCACAGCGAGCCAGTAACAAAAAAAGGGTCAAGGCCATCCATGCCAAGATAAAAAATAGGCGTAAAGATGCCTTGCATAAATTCAGTACGCAGCTTGTTAATAACCATGCTGCGATATTCGTTGGCGACGTGAGCAGCACCAAGCTTATCAAGACCAAGATGGCCAAATCGGTATTGGATGCCGGTTGGGCCCTGCTCAAAACACAACTGGAATATAAAGCGATAGCGCGGTCAGTGGTGTTTGACGTAGTCAACGAATCCTACTCCACCCAAACCTGTTCGAGTTGTGGCGCCCTGCCCGATTCGAGGCCGAGAGGTATCGCGGGACTTGGAATAAGAGGATGGACATGCTCTGAGTGCGGAGCAGAGCACGACCGCGATGTGAATGCGGCCATGAACATTCTCGCGGCAGGGCATTGCCGTCTAGCGGTAGGAATTCCCTTCCTTTAGGGAGGGGAGGATGTCAAAATCCTGCGGTTAACTTAAGTGTATGTTTTAGCAGCCCATGCTTTAGATGAGTATGGAAAACCATGGCTCAGGAGCCCCAAATGAAAACACGCTTTACCCTCGCCGCCCTCGCCCTTGCCGGCCTGTCTTTTGGCGCCAGCGCCGCCACCTTTGAAGCAGAGCAGCCCTACCAGATCCATCTGGTCAACGGCAATAAAACCGCCAACAGCATTACCAAGTCCGTCCACAAGGTGGATCTTGCTGAAGGCAAGCAACAGGTTGCGGTCTCCTATACCAACGACTTTTCCAATCGCTCCGAGCTGCGCGTGCTCAATGGTGACCCTGTGATCATTACCCTTGATGTACCTGCCGATGCCGAGCTGACCCTTAACTATAAAACACCCATTAACTACCAGCTGACACGGCAGTTTTTACGGGAACAAGATACCCAGCTCAAAGTTGTGGACAAAAAAACCGGAGAGACGGTAGCCGCAGACATGCTCACCATTCCTACCCCGGCCGGCCTTGATACCGCCGGTGGCATTCAGGAGTACCTGGCAGAACAAAACATGGCATTCAACGGCCGTACCGACGCCGCCCTGGCCGCCGCCCAGGCCAAATTCGGTGATGCGGTAGTCGATGCCGACGCCCTGGACATGCTCCAGCACTGGTGGAACGCCGCCGACAAGGACACACAGCGCGCCTTCCAGATCTGGACCATTCAGCAGCAGTAAAAAAAGCAAAAAGGGGTCGGCGTCATTTTTCGTTTTGAAAAGCTGACGCCGACCCCTTTCTTTATTCTTTCTTTGTTCAGAAGGAAGATCCGGGCTGCTGCAGAAAGGCAATTTCTTCTGCGGTGGACTCGCGCCCCAGTATGGCGTTGCGATGAGGATAGCGCCCGAAGCGGGCGATAATATCCCGGTGGCGTCGTTCAAAGGCCAGGTTATCGGCAAACCCGTTCTTCTCGAAAAGCGCCAGAGCTACATCATGCACCTTGAGCGACTCGCTGTGCATCATCGGCATGTACAGAAACACCCGCTGCTGTCGCGTCAGGCCTTTCTCCGCCCCCGCACTTATCGCCTCCTGCGCCAGCGCCAGAGCCATGCCGTCGGCGGCAAAGGCTTCTGGCTTGTCGCGATGGATATTGCGGGAAAACTGGTCGAGCACGATGATCTCCGCCAGCCGCCCCAGTGCCCGGGTACGCCACTCGAACAACTCCCCCAGACAGGCCCGCCGGTGCAGCGCACCAAAGCGCCGGCGAATGTCGTCATCCAGCGCCTTGCTCTTTTGCCACCACTGGGCCGGCGTCAGCTCTTCAAACCAGAATGTCAGTACCGATTGATACATTGCTGCTCCTTGACGTTGCATCTGCAGATCGCAACATTAGCAGAGCGTAAACCCGGCGCCGAACTTGCTCCTCCCCCTTGGCGTCAGGGATACAGACACAGCGGCGGCTTCTCTTCAAGGAAAAGCCGCCAGGGGGAGGTTGGGAGGGGGTGTCTCCGCCGGCCTATGTGCAGTACCC
>NZ_MPZM01000069.1 GCF_002936955.1 Oceanisphaera arctica
CAGGCCGAGCATGGCGGTAAAGCCGGCGGTGCCGATGGCCATGGCGCGCTTGGCGCTCATGCCGACAGGCATAGGGATCAACCAGTCGCCCTTGGCGCAGGCCTTTTCCGCCAGGCCGCCCCAATGCTGTTCGCCCACGCCCCAGCCGGTAAGAATGACTTCATCGCCGATACGGTGGTCCGGATGATCCGAGGCCAGCACGGTACCGGCGTAGTCGATGCCCGGCACCATGGGCCACTGGCGCACTATCTTGCCCTTGCCGGTAATGGCCATGGCGTCTTTGTAGTTGAGGGTGGAATAATCCACCTTGACCAGCACGTCACCGGCGGTGAGCTGATTTTCGTTGAGCCGCTTCAGGCTGGCGTGGGTTTCTTTACCTGATTCTTCTAGTAGCAGAGCTTTGAACATCTCTTTTCTCCTGACACGGTTTCCTGAAACCTAGGGTCTGTTGACCTTTCGTGATGATTTTTGCAGCAGTTTGTGGGGGCTTGATACAAGGCAGAGCTTATGCCGTGTAGTCACGCTACATAAATAAGCGATAACGCAGTAGCAAGACCCCACAAGCGCTGCCCTGCGGGTTCGGCTAAACGCGTTTTTCTCTTTGTTGAGAGGGCTTTGCTTAGAATGACTAGGCTACACCCCTCTCGCCGCGATAAAAACGCGTTTAACTCGAACAAAATTTAACCGCGAAAGGTCAACAGACCCTAGTGTAAGGAGACTGGGGCGGAAAGCCATGCCGGAAAAGCAGCAAATGTCGATTTTGTGAGCCCGGCGTCATCCGGCCCGGGCAGCCGCCGCCGGTTTGATCCAGGCTTCGTTTAGCCAGAGCGAGGCGATAAGTATGAGTCCGCCCAGGCCCAACCGTATCAGGTCGGCATCCCGGTTCCAGATCAGCAGGTTGACCAGCAGGCCGGCGGGCACCAGGGCGTTGTTCATGATGGCCAGTGCGCCGGCATTGACCAGGGTGGCGCCCTTGTTCCACAGAAAATATCCCAGACCGGAGGCACCCAGGCCCAGCCACAGCAGTATGCCCCACTGCAGGCTGGTGGTCGGATACTTGTCACCACCGAGCAGCAGCCAGGCGGGCACCACCACCGCCAGCGCGCCCAGATAGAAATAGCCGAACAATCGGTGCTGGGGCGGATGGGCGGGATAGCGCTCCATCAGTACCTTGTAACCTACCTGACCCAGGGCGAAGCAGAGGTTGGCACCCTGTACCACCGCAAAGCCGAGCAGATAGCGGTCAGTGATGCCGTCGAAGCGGATCACCAGGGCGCCCACCACCGCCAGGGCGGCGGTCAGCAGGTAACCGGGGTTGAAGCGGCGGTGCAGCAGGTCGTAGATCAGGGTAACGTAGACCGGGGTGAGCACGGTGAAGATCAGCACTTCCGGCACCGTCAGCAGCAGAAACGACTGGTAGTAAAACAGATACATGAGTCCTAGCTGCAGTGCGCCGCAGGCCATCAGCCCCAGGGCCAGTCGCGGTGGCTGGCGCCAGGACATCAGTGGCATGAACAGCAGGGCAGCCATGAAGATGCGACTGAACACGGAAAAGTAGCTATCGACACTACCGGACAGATAGACGCCGATCAGGCTGAAAGAGAAGGCCCACAACAGGGTAACGGATACCAGATAAGACATGGTGAAAACTTCGACATTGGTCAAGACGGGGCGTCATGATGGCGTAAAGCGCAGGCGTAATCCAGAACGTCGCCCATAAAAAAAGCCGGCGCAATGCACCGGCCCGGGACCAATATCAGGTTTGTCATAAAGGAGAGAATGACGTCCCTAAACAAGGTGGTTTAACACCACACGCAGAACTGTTGGGCGCTTGCCCTTAATAGGTTGTCAGCGTGGTTACCCACGCCGCCAGGTCTTGAATATTCCGCTTTTATCGCGCCGACGGATTACCTCGAATAATCCGGCTGCGACGATAGACAGGTAGTACCCCCCATGATGCCACCATGCCCAGAACCTTGTTCGACCCGACTGCCGGATGAAATGCTTCACCACGCCGACGATAAACTTGTTTGTGGGCGCTATTCTATGGTCAGATCAGCTATGTCTAAAATGAATTATCATCATAAACCTATGGTGGATATCGATGGATAATCTGTATCAACGTCTGGATCTGAATCTGCTGCGGGTGTTCGATGTGCTGATGCAAAGCCGTAGCGTCACCCGGGCCGCAGAGCAGCTTAACCTTTCCCAGTCTACGGTCAGTCATGCCCTGGCCCGGTTGCGTCAGACGCTGGACGACCCGTTGTTTGTGATGACCCGAAAGGAAATGCGGCCCACCCAAAGAGCCCAGGCACTGGCGGCGCCGGTACGGCAGGCCCTGTTGTTGCTGGAGCAGGGGGTACGGCAGTCGGCGGGGTTTGATCCGGCCTCGTCACGGCGTACCTTTCGGCTGGCGGTGCCGTCTTCCATCGAGCATGGGGTGGTGCCCCAGCTGGTGGAGCTGCTGCATCAACGGGCGCCGGGTTGTCGGCTGGCCGTGACCGAGCTGGTGCATTCAGATTATGAAGACAGCCTGTCTCGCGGCGGCCTGGATCTGGTGGTGGCCTTCGCCGATGGTGACCATCTTTCGCCTCGTCTGCTGGTCGAGCCCTGGTTCGACAATCCCATGATGTGCCTGTCGGCTCAGGGCTGCGGATTGCCAGACCGGCTTTCTGCCGAGTTGCTGGTCGGCTGGAGCCATGTCTCCACCTCGACCTGGGGTCACAATCAGACCTTGATAGAAAGCTGGCTGAAGAAAAAGGGATTGGAGCGGCATATCGCGGTGTGGGTGCCGAGCTTCGAGGCCTTACCCAAGCTGCTGGCCACCGGCCGTTATCTGGCCATGGTACCGGAGCTGATTGCGCGGGATTTTTGCCATTATTATCCGCTGCAGCAACATCGGCTGAGCGAGTCTCTGCGCAGTACCTATGTACTGGCGCAGCATCCGCTGACCGAGTTTGACCCGGCGCTAGTCTGGCTTCGTCAATTGCTGGAAGAGGTGGGCGACCGGCTGCGTCAGTCGCCCTGAACCTCAGTTTTTGGGCAGCGGCACCACCAGCATGTCGCAGGGCACTGTGTTCATCAGCTGGCGGGCAGAAGAGGTGAGCAGGCTCCAGAAGCTTTGTTCGTGGCCACAGACCAGCAGATCGACCTGATGCTGTTCAACCGCTTCGTTCACTTTCAGCGCCAAATCGCCGCAAATCACCAGTTTTTTCTCGATCGGATAGTCGATGTCGGCCAGGTATTCCTCCAGCCGTTGCTTGGCGTCGGCCACCACCTGATCCTGGATATTGTCGATGTCGATGTCGATCATCTCGGTGTAGAGATCCTTGAGATCCACATCCACATGAATGACGGACAATTTGGCCTTGTTGGCCTTGGCCCTGTCCACCGCCTTGGCGATGACCTTGCGGTTTTTTTCGGTCATGTCGACCGCCGCCAGTATGTGTTTATACTGATAGGGTTCTGTCATGGCACCTCTCCTTTTTTATAAGTCTATCAATCCATTAGCAGATAAACCGTGAGCCGGATGGCAATTTCACACCCCTCGCAGCATAGGCCAGATGTTGGCCAGGAGACAAGCAGAACCGTCGTTTGATGTGCGGCGTTACTGCTCCCGGTTTTGCAGCAAGGTCCTGAGCGAGCCGATCTCTTTGCGCAACGAGGACACCTCCTGCTGCAGAGTGGTCAGCTGGTTTTTTACTTCCAGCTGGTTCTGCTTGTCATTGGCCTGTTGCTGTTTTTCCGTGTCTTCCTGCTGATCGGCTTTCGGCGTCAGCAGGGTCGACGCCACCAGGCCCGAGATACCGGCAAACAGCGATACCCCGGTAAAAATTACGATAGCCGAGATAAGGCGGCCTGAGGTGGTGACCGGGTAGTAGTCGCCGTAACCCACGGTGGAGATGGTGACCAGGGCCCACCAGATAGCGTCTTCGGCGGTATTGATATTGGAACCGGGGTTACCGGCCTCGGTCATCAGTATGGCAATGGCGCTGCCGCTCACCACCACCACCAGGATCAACAGCATGGACGCCAGCACAGTGCTTTCGCTGTTCTTCAGCAGATGGCGGATCACCTGATTGGCGACTCGCAGCATCCGTAATACCCGCAGTACCTGAAAAATCCGGCCGTAGCGCAAGATGTCTATCGCCGGAATGGAGGCGATAAAGTCGATCCAGTGGGTACTCAGAAAGCGCTTCTTGTTGCGGGCGGTAAAGAGGCCATAGAAAAAATGGCTGAGCAGCACCACGCAGATGCCGGTGTCGATACTCAGCAGCAGCTCTTTTTCCGTCGCATTGAAGGGACCAAACTGGTGTAACACTATGGTGATCAGGGAGATGATGGACAAGACCATCATCACCAGTTCGAAGGCGTTGGGGGGAATGACGCGTAAGGATGTTTTCACGGGCTCTCCTGTCCGTTTTCAAGATTATCGCGCCAAAGATGGCCACGGATGTTCGGTCAGTTCCGGCTGGCCTGTAGCAGGTAGCGGCGGGGGGTATTGCTCTCGGCGGTAAAGGTGCCGAGGTTGACCCGATAGCCCTGCTCTTCGAGAAACAGGGCCCGGTCCAGCAGCAGCCATAGTTCCAGCAGGTAGCGGTAACGGTGACGTACCAGCTCGATGCGTTTTACCAGCAGACGACGTTGTTCGGCCCGTTGCAGCCAGTGCTCGCCGTCGATGCTGTTCGGAACGGGCAATGACTTCTGCTCGCAGGCCCAGTGCGCAAAGTCGGCAAAATCGCCGCTCAGCAGCTGCTTGGGAAAAGAAGGCAGCGGCAGATACCGGGTGGTGCCGGTCAGGTGTTGCTGTAGTTCGTCGAACGCCAGTCGCCAGGTCAGCTCAATGTGGCGCAGGCGGCGCACCCGTTCGCCGCCGGTCACCTGTTGTTGCAGAGGCAGCCGCAGGCTCTGACGGTCCAGATGCAAGTCCTGCTGCCGACCGGCGGCCGACAGCGGCCGATAATGGTCGCCATCAATCAGGTGATAGCAACAGGGCGACAGCGCCAGCCGGCGGGTGCCGGCAGCGGCGGCGTGGCGCAGAAAACGCAGGTGCAGCTCGCCACAGGCGTGCAGGGCCAGCGCCTGCTGTTCAGGCCGGAACAGCCGGGCGGCGTCGGCACTCAGGGCATCGGCACAGACAAAGTGATGATCGAGTTTGAACTGCTCGGCGACCTCTGCACCCTGGCGACACAAATCCGCATTCCACTCCAGGCTGGTGACCGAAGGTGCCCCCTGCTGGGCCAGCAGGCGACCGAGATGGCCCTTGCCGGCGCACCATTCCAGAATGGCGTGCTCTGCGGTGATGTTGGCGGCAAAATCCTTGATCTGCGCCCATTTTCGGCCGGGAATGCCGTTGCTCCAGCGTGGCGTGGCGTAGTCATCTGCCCGGTCGAGTTCGGGCAGGCGATAGGCATGGGAGGCCACTGTTTCGGGCCTGAGTGGCGCAAAAAATGCGAGGGCGGCGGTATCGTCTTCGTCCAGGGTGTCGAGTTGGGCTTCATTCAGTGCCATAAGCGCCGGCGCCAGTTCGGGCCAGGGCAGTTCGCGGCAGGCGAAGGGGGTGTGCTGCCAGTCACCGCGGGTGCGGTGCAGCAGGGTGCTTAATTGTCGGAATTGTTCGGCAAGGTTGCTCATGGCCCGGATTATAACCCTGTCGCCGGTGTCGGCATAGCCGAGCGGCGGCGCGATCGCTAGAATAGCGCCTTTGTTGTTAGCGAGAGTGTGAGTGCCATGAAAGCCTGGGATGTAATTGTGATCGGTGCCGGTGCCGCGGGCCTGATGTGTGCCGCCGAAGCGGGCAAGCGTGGCCGCAAGGTACTGCTACTGGATCACGGCAAGCGCATCGGTCGCAAAATCCTGATGTCGGGCGGCGGGCGCTGCAACTTCACCAACTACTTCGTTGAGCCGGCCGCCTATCTGTGTGGTAACCCGCATTTCGTCAAGTCGGCCCTGGCCCGTTATACCCAGTGGGACTTCATCGCCATGGTGGAAAAGCACGGCATCGCCTATCACGAAAAGACCCTGGGGCAGCTGTTCTGCGACGACTCGGCGCAGGAGATCGTCGATATGCTGGTCAAGGAATGTGAAGACGCCGGTGTAACGATTCGCCTGCGTGCCGAGATCCTCGATGTAGAGCGGCTGGGCGAGGGCTTTATGGTGGCGGCGGCCGGTCAGGAAGACAGCTGTCTGTCGCTGGTGGTTGCCAGCGGCGGCCTGTCGATGCCCAAGATTGGTGCCTCGCCCTTCGGTTACAAACTGGCGGAGCAGTTCGGGCTCAAGGTGCTGCCCACCCGTGCCGGTCTGGTGCCCTTTACCCTGCAACCGGAAGACAAGGAAACCCTGGAACCGCTGGCCGGTGTTTCCCTGCCGGTGGTGGCCGAAAGTGAAGACGGCACCCGCTTCGCCGAAAGCCTGCTGTTTACCCACAGAGGCGTGTCCGGCCCTTCTGTGCTGCAGATTTCGTCTTACTGGCAAGCCGGCGAACAGGTTCGCTTCGAGCTGTTGCCCGCCGGTCGGTTAGCACAGGGCGTGGCCGACAGCCCCAACCAGGAGCTGAAGACCTGGCTGAGCCGGCACCTGCCCAAGCGGCTGGTGGAGGCCTTACTGGTCAGGGAGGAGTGGGTGCGGGAAAAAATCACCAATAAGCCGCTCAAGCAGTATGTTCCGAAAGAGCTGGCGGCCATCGAGCGATTGCTGTCTGTCTGGCCGCTGAAACCCGGCGGCACCGAAGGCTATCGCACCGCCGAAGTCACCCTCGGCGGGGTGGACACCAACGAACTCTCTTCCAAGACCATGATGGCTAACAAGGTGCCCAACCTCTACTTTATCGGGGAGGTGGTGGACGTCACGGGTTGGCTGGGGGGCTACAACTTCCAGTGGGCCTGGAGTGCCGGCTGGTGCGCCGGCCAGGTGGTTTAAACGATATCCAGTGGTGTCTTGCGGCCTGGGGCCGGGAAGGCGGCATCCAGCCGGGCCAGCGCTTCGTCGGTTAGATGGATGTTCAGGGCCTCGGCGTTCTGACGAACGTGCTCCGGCTGCACCGCCTTGGGGATGGCGATAACATCGCGCCGGCCGTCGATCGGGCGAATGGCCCAAGCCAGCAGTAGCTGGGGTATGGTCACCTTGAGTTCGGCGGCGAGGGCCTGCAGATCGGGATGATCGAACAGCTGACGGCGCAGGTGGCCACCCTGAGCCAGCGGGCAGTAGGCCATCACCGGCATCTGCTGCTGTCGTTGCCAGGGGCGCAGCGAGTGCTCTATACCCCGGGAACCCAGGTGATAGAGCACCTGATTGACAGCGCTTTCGTCACCGCTCAGCCGGTGCCATTGCTGCAGTTCGTCGATATCGAAGTTGGACACCCCGAAGCGTTTTATCTTGCCGTCGGCCTGCAGTTGCTCGAAGGCTTCCAGGGTTTCTTCCAGCGGTATGCTGCCGGGCCAGTGCAGCAGGTACATATCCAGATAATCGGTGCCCAGCCGCTGCAGACTGCCTTCACAGGCCTTGATGGCGCTTTTGCGCCCCGCATTCCAGGGATACACCTTGGACACCAGAAATGCCTGTTCCCGACGGTCCCGGAGTGCTTCGCCCACTACCTCTTCGGCGCCGCCGTCGGCGTACATCTCGGCGGTATCGACAAGCGTCAGGCCCAGATCCAGCCCCTGCTGCAAGGCGCGTACTTCGTCGCGGCGGGGAGCCAGGCCTTCACCCATGTACCAGGAGCCCTGACCGATGGCGGGCAGGGTAACGGCGGCTTGGGTGGCGGTGGCCTTGAAGGTTAGGGTGGCGTCCATGATGACCTCTCGATAATGACTTATGGAAGTGGTTTCCACATTATGGTGAACCAGCGAGCCAACCTTTGCAACGCTCTAGTGCTTGCTTTTGAACGCGGCTTGCGCTTGACTCGGTCTTGGTAGACAGGAACTAAGTCGCGCTTGTTCGCAGGGAGTGTTTCAGTCGGCGTTTACCTTGAACTAAGGTCAGGCTGTCGCTACGGCCGAGGGTATCAGGAGAAAGGGGCGTATGAGCACATTACACAGCGAAGGGCCGGCCGAAGTGGTGCTGGTCAGACGGCACCTGAAGCTCGATCATCTCAACCAGTTGCAGATAGAGCTGCTGGCCGAGGTGTTTGCCGATGAGCCGGGCGTGGCCAAGGTGGTGGTGCGCAAGCAGTGGCTGGACATCGACTACGATGCCGCCGTGCTGACCCTGGACCGGGTTATCTCCATACTGGAAGCCCACGGCGGCGAGTTGTCTCAGGACTGGTGGACCGCATTCAAGGCCGGCTGGTATAGACGCCGGGAAGAAAAGCTGCGCTCCCGGCTGGCCGAGGACAAGGAGCTTTAAGGGGCAGGAATACCCAGTAACCCCTCCCCAACCCTCCCCTTGCGTAGCACCCCGTCGTTATTCTGGGGATGTGGTGTTAAAGGGGAGGGAGCTCACCCCTCACCGCTTTTCCCAACACTCCCTGATGTTGTTCCAGCCGGGCTCGGGCCTCGGCCTTGTCGAGCCCCGATAGCAGCATCAGTATTGCCAGCTTCACTTCGTTGTCCGCCTGCTGCAGTGCCAGGGCGGCAGCTTCTTCATCTACGTCGGTGGCCTGCATCACGATGCGCTGGGCCCGAGCCTGCAGCTTCAGGTTGCTGGCGTTCAAGTCCACCATCAGATTCTGATACACCTTGCCCAGTCGAATCATGCTGGCGGTGGTCAGCATGTTGAGCACCAGCTTCTGAGCCGTGCCCGATTTCAGCCGGGTCGAGCCGGTGATCACCTCGGGGCCCACCTCGGGCTCGATGGCGATGTCTGCCTCTTGGCCGATGGCGGAGCCCGCATTGCAGGCCAGCGCCACCGTGGTGGCGCCCAGCTGTCGGGCATAGTGCAAGCCGCCCAGCACATAGGGAGTGCGGCCGCTGGCGGCGATGCCCACTACCACATCATCCGCACTCAGTTGGATGTTTTGCAGATCTTGTTCGCCCTGCCCGGCACTGTCTTCCGCCCCTTCCTGAGCGCGGAACATGGCCTGAGGGCCACCGGCGATCAGCCCCACCACCATGCCTTCAGGCACGCTGAAGGTGGGTGGGCACTCTGAGGCATCCAGCACGCCCAGGCGGCCGCTGGTGCCGGCGCCCATGTAAATCAGTCGGCCGCCTCGGTGAAAGGCCGCCACTATGAAATCGACGGCGGCGGTAATGGCGGGCAGCACTCGTTCAACCGCTTCCGGTACCTGTTTATCCTGAGTATTGATGGTGGTCAGAATTTCCAGTGTCGACTGCCGGTCGATGTTCAGGGTGTCGGGATTGCGCCCCTCGGAGGCGAGTCTGGCCAGGTCCTTGAGCAGGTCTTTGGTATCCATGAAGGTTCTCCATATTAAGGCAAGGGGTTATCCCGGCAGATGAATGGCGCCCAGAATGGCGGGCCGGCGGGCGCCGGTAACGTCCGGCAGATTGCCGGCCAGGCCGTGCATCGTCTGGTGGGCCAGCCAGGCAAAGGCCATGGCTTCCATGGCGTCCATATCCACGCCGGCGCTGTTGCTGGTATCGACCCGCCAGCCGGGCAGCAGGGCGGCCAGTCGTTGCATCAGCAGCGGGTTATGACCGCCGCCGCCACAGACAAGCAGCTCGCCCGCCGGCCACTTGTCGACCTCGTTGGCGATGGCGGTGACGGTAAATTCGGCCAGCGTCGCCTGCACGTCCGCCGGCGCCATGCAATCCGGCAGGCGGGCATCCAGCCAGTCTTCGCTGAACAACTCCCGGCCTGTGCTCTTGGGGGCGGTCAGGGCCAGCCAGGGTTCGGCCAGCAAATGGGCCAGCAGGGTGGCGTCGACCTTGCCCTGTTGTGCAAAGGCGGCGTCCTTGTCGTAAGGCTGGCCGAGATGGCGGCGAGTCCAGAGATCCATCAGCATGTTGCCGGGGCCGACATCAAAGCCCAGCACCGGCTGATCCGGCGCCAGTACCGTGATATTGGCGATGCCGCCGATGTTGGCCAGGATACGAACATGGTTAACGCCGCCCAGCACCCGCTGATGAAAGGCGGGCACCAGGGGCGCACCCTGGCCACCCAGCGCCATGTCTTTGCGGCGAAAGTCGTTGATGGCAATGATGCCGGTGTCGGCCGCCAGCCGGTTGCCGTCTCCCAGCTGCAGCGAAAACGGCAGGGGCCCGGCGGGTTGATGCCAGACGGTCTGACCATGACAGCCG
>NZ_MPZM01000070.1 GCF_002936955.1 Oceanisphaera arctica
CCCAGCCCTCCCCTTGCCTTGCACCCCGCTGTTATTCTGCCAAATTCGAGGTTAAGGGGAGGGAGCTGTTTGCCCCTCCCCCTTGGCAGCGGGGTTACAGACATCACTGCGGGTTTTCGCCAGGGGGAGGCTGGGAGGGGGTGTCATTTCCCGCTTCCAGCTACTTGCTTCCCGCTTATGGCTTTCTTTCCCTCCCGCTGGCGGCTTTTGTCTGGTAAAATGCTGGCCGTTTTGCATACAGGTAACGGCGAGTAGTGATGAGCGATAACAGTCAGCTAAAAGTGATTGTCGGCATGTCCGGCGGTGTGGATTCTTCCGTTTCGGCCTGGTTGCTGCAGCAACAGGGCTATCAGGTTGAAGGCCTGTTCATGAAAAACTGGGAAGAAGACGACACCGACGAGTTCTGCTCCGCCGCCGAAGATCTGCGGGACGCACAGGCGGTGTGTGACAAGCTCGGCATTGAGCTTCACACCATCAACTTTGCCGCCGAATACTGGGACAACGTGTTCGAGCATTTTCTGGCGGAATACAAGGCCGGGCGTACGCCTAATCCCGATATCCTGTGCAATAAAGAAATCAAGTTCAAAGCCTTCCTGGAATTTGCCGCCGAAGACCTGGGCGCCGACTACATCGCCACCGGCCACTATGTGCGCCGCAGCTTCGACGACCAGCCCCGCATGTTGCGCGGCCTGGACGGCAACAAGGATCAGAGCTACTTCCTCTATACCCTGAGCTCACAGCAAGTGGCCAAGAGCCTGTTCCCGGTGGGCGAGCTGGAAAAGCCGGAAGTACGCCGCATTGCCGAGCAACTCGAGCTGGTGACCGCCAAGAAGAAAGACTCTACCGGCATCTGCTTTATCGGCGAGCGCAAGTTTACCGATTTTCTGGCCCAGTACTTACCGGCACAGCCAGGCCACATTGAAAGTGTGGACGGCAAGGTGATAGGCGAACACCAGGGGCTGATGTATCACACCCTGGGCCAGCGTAAGGGCTTAGGCATCGGCGGCCTGAAAAACGCCACCGACGAGCCCTGGTATGTGGTCGATAAAGAGCTGGATCGCAACGTGCTGGTGGTGGCTCAGGGTGACCATCCGCGCCTGTATTCCAACGGCCTGATTGCCCGTCAGCTGCACTGGGTGAACCGCGCGCCTATTACGGAAGCCTTTCGCTGCACCACCAAAACCCGTTATCGCCAGACCGATGTGCCCTGCCTGGTCGAGCCGCTGGATGACGAAACCATCAAGGTGACCTTCGACACCCAGCAGGCGGCAGTCACGCCCGGCCAGTCCGCCGTTTTCTATGATGGCGACATCTGCCTCGGCGGCGGCATTATCGAAACCCGTTTCAGTCAGGAGCAAGCGTGAGTCATAGCCTCGAAAACCAAACCCTGGCCTTTGCCGGCATCTGCCAGGCCGCCAGTCTGGTACAGCAGGTCGCCCGCGATGGCACCATAGACGATAAAACCCTGTTTTCGTCCACCCTCAACAGCATTCTGGTGACCGACGCCGAGCAATCGGTAGATATTTACGGTGGCCATGCGTCGTTAGGCCTGGGCTATCAGACCCTGATCGATCAGCTCGATAACAACAGCAGCCGCAAAAATGCCGAACTGACCCGCTATCTGGTCGGTATCGTCGCCCTGGAGCGCAAGCTGGCCAAACGCCGCGACCTGATGTCGATGCTGGGCGAGCGCATCAATCAGGTAAAACGCCAGCTGCATCACTTCGATCTGCTCGACGAGCAGGTGCTGGCCAATCTGGCCGGCGTGTACAGCGACATCGTCAGCCCCATAGGGCCGCGTATTCAGGTGGCCGGCAACCCGACCTACCTGCAGCAGCCGCTGGTGCAGCACCAGATACGGGCGCTGTTGCTGGCCGGTATTCGCAGCGCCGTACTCTGGCGGCAGCTTGGCGGCAAGCGCCGTCATATTCTGTTTTCTCGCAAGCGGCTGGTGGCTCAGGCCCAGGCGGCATTGCGGTATTAACCATCCTTTATTGTTTCCCCCCAACGTTCAGGAGTCCTTGTTCATGGAATTGTCAGCATTAACGGCTATTTCTCCGGTTGATGGCCGTTACGGCACCAAAACCCAGGAGCTGCGCGCCATTTTTTCCGAATTTGGTTTATTGCGCTTTCGTGTAGAAGTCGAGGTACGCTGGCTGCAGGCTCTGGCCACCCATGCTGAAATTACCGAGGTGCCAGCTCTGTCCGCCGAGGCCAACGCCCTGCTGGACGCCATTGTCGCCAACTTCAACGAAGCCGATGGCCAGCGCATCAAGGACATAGAGCGCACCACCAACCACGACGTGAAAGCGGTGGAATACTTCCTGAAGGAAAAGGTAGAAGTGCTGCCCGAACTGGCCGCCGTCAGTGAATTCATTCACTTTGCCTGCACCAGCGAAGACATCAACAACAACGCCCATGCGCTGATGCTGAAAGCCGGCCGTGAACAGGTAGTGACGCCTTACTGCCAGCAGCTGGTTGACGAAGTGAAGCGCCTGGCCGCACTGTATCGCGACGTGCCCATGCTGAGCCGTACCCACGGTCAGCCCGCCTCGCCCACCACCCTGGGCAAGGAAATGGCCAACGTGGCCTACCGTCTGGAACGTCAGCTCAAGCAAATCAACTCGGTAGAAATGCTGGCCAAGATCAACGGCGCAGTGGGCAACTACAACGCCCACCTGTCTGCCTATCCGGAAGTGGACTGGGCCGGTTTTGCCGAGCGCTTCGTCACCGGTCTGGGGCTGACCTTCAACCCCTACACCACCCAGATTGAGCCGCACGACTACATTGCCGAGCTGTTCGACGCCATCGCCCGCTTCAACACCATATTGCTCGACTTCGACCGTGACATCTGGGGTTATATCTCCGTCGGTTACTTCAAGCAGAGAACCGTGGCCGGCGAAATCGGCTCCAGCACCATGCCGCACAAGGTCAACCCGATCGACTTCGAAAACTCCGAAGGCAATCTGGGCCTGGCCAACGCCATCTTCAATCACCTGGCCGCCAAGCTGCCGGTGTCTCGCTGGCAGCGCGATCTGACCGACAGCACTGTGCTGCGCAACCTGGGCGTGGCCGTGGGCTACTCGCTGATCGCCTATCAGGCGACCCTGAAGGGCATCAGCAAGCTGGAAGCCAATCCGGCCGCCCTGGCTGCCGATCTGGATCAGAACTGGGAAGTGCTGGCCGAGCCGGTACAGACGGTAATGCGTCGCTACGGCATCGAGAAGCCCTACGAGAAGCTGAAAGAGCTGACCCGTGGCAAGCGGGTGGATGCCGAAGGCATGCGCGCCTTTATCGACGGCCTGGAACTGCCCGAGTCGGTGAAGGATCAGCTGAAGCTGCTGACCCCCGCCAACTACATCGGCAGTGCCATCCAGCTGACCGACGAGCTTTAAAACAAGCTGAAAGTTAAAGATAAAACACCGAGCCGGTTGGCTCGGTGTTTTTGTTTGTCTGGGGAGGGAGCAGAAACCCCTCCCCAACCCTCCCCTTGCGTTGCACCCCGCTGTCATCCTGAGTATTCACGATTAAGGGGAGGGAGCAGATCGGCGCCGGGCTTACCATCGACGCCGAACGGCCCCTCCCTCTTGGCTGCGGTATCACAGACATAACAGCGGGGTTTCGCCAGGGGGAGGCTGGGTGGGGGTGTCGCATTGGTCTTTGCCTTGCACCCCGCTGTCATTCTGTGGCTCACGAGTTCAGGGGAAGGAGCTATTTTCCCCCAAGCCTATTCCCTATTCCCCATTCCCTATTCCCCGCTTCCCATTCCCTATTCCCCATTCCCTATTCCCCATTCCCCATTCCCCGCCGACAGCTTGAAATCTATCATTCTCCGCCGCGCCTAGGCATAATAGCCCGCTATTCTTAACGCATTATCCCCATCATTACAGGTCCCCATGCACAGTGCACTGAAACTGGATATCGACGACTTTCTGGCCAACTACTGGCAACGCAAGCCCCTGCTTATCAAGGCCGGTTTTCCCGGTTTTGAAGATCCGCTCAGCCCGGACGAACTGGCCGGCCTGGCGCTGGAGCCGCATATAGAATCTCGCCGGGTCTGGCGGGCCGACGAGCGCTGGAACGCGGAAACCGGCCCCTTCGAAAGCTACGATCATCTGGGCGAAGCCGACTGGACCCTGCTGGTGCAGGCCGTCAACCAGTGGCACCCGGCAGTACAGGATGTGGCGGAAGCCTTTCGCTTCCTCCCCGGCTGGCGTTTCGATGATGTGATGGTCAGTTTCTCTACTCCCGGTGGTGGTGTGGGCCCTCATATCGATCAGTACGGGGTCTTTATCATTCAGGGCGAAGGTCGCCGTCGCTGGCGTGTGGGTCTGCCACAGACACTGAAGCAGTTTGCCGCCCACGGGGCGCTGCGCCACTGCGAGGCCTTCGAGGCGGAAATAGACGAAGTGCTTGAGACCGGCGATGTGCTCTACATCCCGCCCGGTTGCCCTCACGAAGGCTATGCCGAGACCCCGGCGCTCAACTATTCCATCGGCTTTCGGGCACCAGATGCCAAGGATCTGATTTCCGGCTTTGCCGATCACATACTGGCCCACGAGCCGGACACCCGTCGCTTCGACGATGCAGCCATGGCGCCCTGTACGGCCCACGGTCGCATCGACCATCAGGCGATGATACAGGTCAAGGCGCTGATGACCGAACTGCTCGACGATCCGGTACGACTGGCCGACTGGTTTGGCGAAATGATCTCGGAAGCCAAGCACGACCTGGATCTGGAGCCGGCCGAGCCGCTATACAGCCTGGAAGAGCTGGTACTGCGCATGGACCACGGTGATCATCTGTATCGGCTGGGCGGCGCCCGCTGCTTCTATATGGAAGGCAGCGAGGACGTGTTTTATCTGGACGGCGACCGTTACCAGCTGGCCGAACCGGACGCTGACGCCATCGCGCTATTATGCGATCAGGCCCGTATCTGCGGCCCGGAAGTAGCCTGCCTGAAACAACCCCAGTCGTTGCTGGAAGTACTGCTACCGCTGGTGAACCAGGGCTACTGGTATTTCGAAGAAGACGAATAATAAAATCAGGGATTGGGGATTGGAGTCGTCATACCGGTGCTGAATCAAGTTCAGCATGACGGCCCCGGTATCTTCTTATAGATAGCACCAACACCTGATCCCTTTATTTCGCACCATCGACCTTCGTGCAGAAACCCCTCCCCAACCCTCCCCTTGCCCCCCGCTGCCATTCTTTGATCCGCAAGTTCAAGGGGAGGGAGCAGATCGGCGCCGGGCCTGCTTTGCCCCTCCCCCTTGGCAGCGGGGATACAGACATCACGGCAGGGTTTCGCCAGGGGGAGGCAGGGTGGGGGTGTCACTTTTGACCTGCCAGCAGAACCCCTACGTCAGCTCACCGAAGGCGGGATGATATGTCACCTGGCCGGTAGGGGCCGGTTGTTTGAGTGCCAATGCCATGAAGGCGTCACCCGCGTCAGGGTAGGCGCATTTCAGACCCAGTTCGCTGGCGGGCCGAAAGCCGAAGCGGCGATAGTATGCCGGCTCGCCCAACACCACGACACCGGCCCAGTCCAGTTCATTGGCGCTGTCGAGCACTTCCCGGATCATGGCCGAGGCCACGCCCTGCTGCTGGCAATCGGGCCAGACGCTGACCGGAGCCAATCCCAGCCAGCCGATATCTTCGCCATTCACCAAGACCGGACTCATGACAAGATGGCCGATGATGGCGCCTTCGTATTCGGCAACCTGGCTCAGGCTGATGGCGCCCTGCTCGCGCAAGGCCCACACCAGATCGGCTTCGTCATCCCGACCGAAGGCGGCACAGACCACCTCGTCGATGTCGTCGCCGTCACCGGGACGTTCGGTTCTGCATATCAGCATGATAATCGGTCCTATGGCGCCAGACGGTCGATGGTCCAGCCGTCGCCCTCACGCTGGTACAGAAAACGGTCGTGCAGACGGTTGGCGCCGCCCTGCCAGAACTCGACGGTCTCGAATTTGACCCTGAAACCACCCCAGAAGCTCGGCAGCGGCACCTCGCCACTGGCAAACTTCTGTTTCATTTCCAGAAACTTGGCTTCCAGCAGGCCACGGGCGGAAATACGCGATGACTGGTGCGAGACCCAGGCGCCGATCTGGCTGTCTTTGGGACGGCTGCTGAAGTACTTCATCACCTCCATCGCCGACAGTCGCTCCACCTGACCAGTCACATGCACCTGGCGTTCCAGCGTATGCCAGGGAAACAGCAGGCTGATGCGGGGATTGCCCGCCAGCTGACCGGCTTTGCGGCTGCCCATGTTGGTGTAGAACACGAAACCGCGCTCATCGGTATGCTTGAGCAGCACGATGCGCTGATACGGCTGCCCGCGCTCATCTACCGTGCCTACCACCATGGCGGTGGGGTCGGCCAGATTGGCGGCAATCGCCTGCTGCATCCAGGTATCAAACAGAGACAAAGGGTTATCCGGCAGATCCTTGCGGCGCAGGCCGCCTTGCAGATATTCCCGCCGGTAGTCGGCCAGTTCCATAGACAGGTCTCTCATAATTCGGGGAGGCCCTATTGTGCGGGGAGCGCCGAAGATTGGCAAGACGGCTGCCGCCGGAGCGGGATCACGAAACCTGAGAATACCGGGAAGTGATGGTATGATCCGACCCTGAACCGCTTTTCGTCCTGTCCGTTAACACGAGTATTTTATGGCCCTGCTGATCACCGACAAATGCATCAACTGCGACATGTGTGAACCGGAATGTCCGAACGGCGCCATTACCTTTGGCGCGGATATTTACGAGATAGAACCGGACCTGTGCACCGAATGCGTGGGCCATTACGAGAAGCCCACCTGCATCAGTGTCTGCCCCATCGACTGCATTATCGACCACCCCGAACACCGGGAAACCGAAGAGCAGCTGTGGGACAAATATGTACTGCTGCATCATCAGGGTTGAGCCGGCAGCTACAAAAACCACAAATCTGCCCACCGCGTAGGGTCCATTTCAATGGACCAATCCAGCTATTCCCCTCCCCTTTACCCCCCCGCATCAACATAACCACAGCGGGGTGCAACGCAAGGAGAGGGTCAGGGAGGGGTTACTGCCCCCAGCCATGATGCTGACACCCCCACCCCGCCTCCCCCTGGCGAACCTCTACCGTTATGTCTGTCGCCCCGCCGCCAAGGGGGAGGAGCAGATCGGCGCCAGTTCCAACAGCCCGGCGTTGTTTGCCTGTATTGCCCTGCTTTGCTGAGCCTGCCAGCTGAAGCGGCAGCTACAAAAGCACCCTATCCTCACCCCTCACCCCTCACCCCTCACCCCTCACAATTTAAATTCCCGGCTCCGGCAGGGCATTCGAGCTTGGTATCAACAGCCAGGCCACCAGTCCGGCAAAGGCCAGCAGCAGGCCGCCCAGCACCGACTGGTTCATTTGCGGCAAGGCCCCCTGCACTAGCAGAAAGACACCGCCGCCCAGATTGGAGCTGCCGCCGAGCAAAGCGCCGGCGGTGCCGCTGTGTTGCGGGAACGGCGCTACTGCCTTGGAGGTGGCCACCGGGAACAGGATGCCGGCACCGGCAAAATAAAAGCTGCCGCCCAGTACCAGTCCCGCCACGCTCAGATCGGGTTTGAAGGCGGAGACCAGCACTATGCTCGCGCCCAGCAGCAAGGCCACCGTGGATATCCACTGCAGACGGTTAATCGACCAGCTTGCCGCCTTCAACGACGCCAACATGGCACCGGCAAAATACAGCGGTAACGGCAAAACAAACAGCAGGCTGATTTCGGTGCTGGTAAGCCCGCTCTGCCGGCTGACCAGGACGCCGAACACCGCCTCATACAGGATGACGCCGGCGAAGGCTGCCATCAGCATGCCGAGCTGGCGGCAAAAGGCACTGTTGTGCAGCACATGCTGATAGGCCGGTAGCATGGGCTGGGCATGGCGACGTTCCGCCGGCAGGGTTTCACGAAACCAGAACACCATCACCAGGGTGACCAAGAGGCCCACCGCCAGCAGAAACTGATACATGGACTGCCAGCCGAAGTGCAGGTTGAGATAACCGCCGATCAGCGGGGCCAGCAGCGGGGCCAGCATGATGCCCATGGACACATAGCCGTTGTAGCGCACCAGATCCGAGCCTTCGAATTTGTCTCGCATCAAGCTGCGGCACAGGCTGCCCGCCGCCGCAGTGCCGGCCCCCTGAATAAAGCTGCCCAGCAGCAGCATCGGAAACACCGGCCAGGCCAGAATAAGGGCCGAGCCCAGTACATAGACAGACAGCCCCACCAGCAGCACGGGGCGACGGCCAAAACGGTCCGAGAGAGGACCATAGATAAACTGAAACAAGCCGTAGGGGATAAGATAAAACGCCATCACCAACGGCAGGCTGTCGCCGGCCACCTGCAATGCAGCCGCCATATCGCCCATGGCAGGCACATAAAGGGTTTGGGTCATCTGACCCGAGGCCACCATTAACACCGTGAGTAATACCAGGGACAGGCCTGACATGGCCGCGCGCTCCAAAAGTGCCCGAACGGGCAGACTGTGATTAGGATCGCATCATAATCAATGGAGTGATTAACTGGCAATAGATGTCTGAGCGACCTTTTGTAATGGCCAGACCCAGTTTTTCTAATCATAAATCATAATGATAGCCAAGATGCCAGGTGCTTATTCCATCGCTGGGTTCCTTGATGCCGCCATTGGACAGATGCCAGGACTCCAGTGCCAAAAATACATCGCCGATTGAGCCCGACTTTTCGATGCCCGGACGGTCGGTGAAGATTTAGTCCTTGCCTGGTTTTGGTTCACGGGTATAATACGCCGCTCAAATTTCGTTCTTTAACATCAAGTGGGTTCACTCATATGCATCCGATGCTGAATATTGCGGTGCGCGCTGCGCGCAACGCCGGTCAAGTTATCGTCAAAGGTTTTGCCAATCCGGATAACGTAGAAGCACGCCAGAAAGGCCAGAACGATTTTGTTACCAATGTCGATCTCGACTCAGAAAACGCCATCGTCAATACCATCCGCAAGTCTTATCCGGAGCATACGATTATCGGCGAAGAATGTGGTGAACTGACTGGCAGCAATCCGGATTACCAATGGATTGTCGACCCACTTGATGGCACCGCCAACTTTGTAAAGGGCATCCCCCACTTCGCGGTATCTATCGCGCTGCGCGTCAAGGGCCGCACCGAGCAGGCCGTGGTTTACGATCCTATTCGTGACGAACTCTTCACCGCCAGCCGCGGTGCCGGTGCTCAGCTGAATGGTTACCGTATCCGTACCGGCAAGGCCAAGGATCTGAACAATACCATTCTGGCCACCGGCTTCCCGTTCAAGCAAAAGCACCAGGCCGATGCTTATCTGGCCATGTTCAAGGACATGTTCATTCAGTGCTCCGACATCCGTCGTGCCGGTGCCGCCAGCCTGGATCTGGTCTATGTGGCCGCCGGTCGCGTTGACGGTTACTGGGAACTGGGCCTAAAGCCCTGGGATTTTGCCGCCGGCAGCCTGATCGCCCGTGAAGCCGGTGCCATTGTGACCGATTTCGTCGGTGGCCATAACTATGAGCGCAATGGCAACATCGTATGTGCCAACCCCAAGGTGTTGAAAACCATGCTCTCTACCATTCGCGAGCATCTGCCGGAATCTCTGGCCAACTGATGTAACTGCGCGATATCAAGCCCCGCCCCGGCGGGGCTTTTTTGTGCCCGGCGTTTGATTAATCGATGTTTACAGGCATAACGCCATACCTGTCCCCTCCCCTTTGACTCCGCATCACCAGAATCACAGCGGGGTGCAACGCAAGGGGAGGGTTAGGGAGGGGTTACTGCAGGATGCGCATGTTCGGCGCCCAAGTTAACAGCGACACCCTCCTCCTAGCCTCCCCCTGGCGAACATCCGCTGTT
>NZ_MPZM01000071.1 GCF_002936955.1 Oceanisphaera arctica
GGGTGTCTCCGCCGGCCTATGTGCAGTAACCCCTCCCCGGCCCTCCCCTTGCATTGCACCCCGCCGTTATTCTGAGGATGTCGAGTTCAAGGGGAGGGAGCAGTTCGGCGCCGTGCAGATATAAAAAAGCCCCGCATGAGCGGGGCTTTGTCCATCAGAAATGCGCTGTTATCAGAACACCAGATGGGCGATAAGCGCGATGACCGGCAGGGTGACCAGGGTACGCAGCAGGAAGATGACGAACAGCTCCACTATGTTGACCGGGATCTTGCTGCCCAGCAGCAGGGCGCCGACTTCCGACATATAGATAAGCTGGGTCACCGACAGGGCGGCAATCACGAAGCGGGTCAGGTCGCTCTCGATGGAGGTCGCCAGAATGGCCGGAATGAACATGTCGGCGAAGCCTACCACCATGGTCTCGGAGGCGGCGGCCGCTTCCGGGATCTGCAGCAGCTCAAGCAGCGGCACAAAGGGCATGCCCAGCCAGCTGAACAGCGGCGTGGTTTCGGCTATCACCAGTGCCAGGGTACCGAAGGCCATGACCACAGGTAATACACCCAGCAGCATGTCCAGCGCATTGTGAATGCCGGTACGGGCCACCTGGCCCAGGCTTTCTACCTTGCCGGCGCGGGCCAATGCAAGATGATAGCCATGACTCAGGCGAGAATAACCGGCAGGGGTAACTTCGTCATTCGCCGGGCGCGCTTCACCATTGATGAAGGTGTCTTTCTTCCAGCACAGGGGCGGCAGACGCGGTACCACGATGGCCGCCACTATGCCGGCCACACACACCGCCAGGTAGAAAGGAATGAACATGTGCTCCAGCTTCACCTGGGCCAGTACCACCAGGCTGAAGGTAATGGACACCGCCGAGAAGGTGGTGCCGATGACCGCCGCTTCACGCTGGGTGTAATGATGGCCTTCGTACTGTTTGCTGGTCAGCAGAATACCCACGCTGCCATCGCCCAGCCAGGAAGCCATGCAGTCTACCGCCGAACGGCCGGGCAGACGAAACACCGGGCGCATGATGCCGGTCAGCAGGGTACCGACAAATTCCAGCAGGCCGAAGTCCAGCAGCAAGGGCAACAGCAGGCCGGCAAAAATAAACACCGCGAACAGCACCGGCATCAGATCGTTCAGCACCAGGCCGCCGGTGTCACCGCTATAGAGAATTTCCGGGCCGGTCTGGGTATAAACCATCACCACGAACACGGCGCCAAGCAGCCGGCTTACCAACCACACCGGGCTCACATTGAACAGGGTATTCAAAAAGGAGCTGCGGGTGACAAACGCCGGTTTAAACAGGGTGGCGAACAGCGATAACAGTGCCGACAGGCTGACAATGCCGGTGACTATGCTGGTCAGCGAACCGGACAGCAGCGCCTGCAGGCTCTTGGCCAGCACCGCTATCATGATGGTCAAATCGCCGTTATAGCTGACCGGGGTCATGAACAGCAGTATGCCCAGCAGCGAGGGCAATAAAAACATCAGCAGATTGCGTTTACCGACCGCGGCCTGCCCTTTCAAGGTCTTTTCCATGGTGACTCCTTCCTTATCGGGTCCATACCCAACTCGGCTAAAAAAAGGTAAAAACCGCTGTTTTATGCGGCCCAGCAAACCAAAAAGGAATAAAACCAACCCACAAATGAATAAATCATCAAAGTAAGGCGGTCTTGCTGAATACTTATTTTACAGCCAAATATATTTAATCAAAAGAAAAAATCAAAACATATATCCAGTAAAGAGGTCTATGTTAGATTTTTGTTCCATATTGTTAAAACAGGCGGGAGTATAGGGATTTTTCGGGGCCATGAAAACCGACCCGGCGCACAAAAACAAAAAAGGCTGCCGCAGCAGCCTTGAGAACGCGTTGAAAACTCATTTTCGTCGGAGCAAAAAACACAACTCATCGAAGAATCGCCGTTCCCCCGATGCCACCCGGGGGTTACTCTGCCCTTCTTCTATATGGCCCAACCGCTCGATGCTGAAATGCGCTTCAAACAGCCGTCGAACCTCCGACTCGGGAACAGCAAAGGGCGGTGACTGCTGCTGAGCGGGCGCATAATCCACTGTGATCAGCAGCAAAGTCGCTCCCGGATTGAGCAATCGCGCCAGCAAGTCGACATAAGCAGTGCGCATCGCCTCCGGCAGGGCAATCAGCGCCGCCCTGTCATAGGCGGCATCGAAACGGCGCTGCAGGCTGTCGGCCTGAAAGAAGTCGCCTTCATACAGGTGTATCCGGCCGGCATGTCGGCACCGATAAGAGCCTGATTGCTCCGACTCGGGTTCAAGCCCTGCCTCGGCGAAAAAGTCCTGCACCGCCAGCGGCGACAGCTCGAACCCCGCCACCGGGTGCCCCAGCTCCGCCAGCCAGTGCATATCCCGGCTCTTGCCACAAAGAGGCACCAGCACCTCGGTCTGCTCCGGGAGCGTTAACCGGGGCCAGAACCGGCTTAACTGGGCGTTAACCTGCTGGCGGTGAAATCCGATGCGCGAAGACTGCCAGCGCTGATGCCAGAACTCTGCTTCCATGTCGATTCCCGTTGTTGATATAAAGTTGTAGATAAAACCGGGACTATCGCAGCTTGATACCCTGTCTATCAAGCCCCCGGCTTGAACTGATTGCTGCCGGGATCGTAGCGGTAACCAATTTGTGACATGCGCGCCATCAGCCGGCCGCTGTCCAGCTCGTAACGGGACAGCAATGCGGTGAGGCTGTCACACTCCAGACGCAGCTTCTCGTTCAGAATACTCAGTACCATATGGTTATCCATTCGCTCCAGTAGCGTCTTGTCCATGTTGTTCTCCTGTCTGGTTTTTTTGCTCAAGATAGCGGGATCAACGAATACTATAGCCGGACCGAAAAATACTGCCTCACTTAAAAATACTGTGTATTTAAACAGTATTTTATTGACCGGTATGCCACCGGGCATTACTGTATATAAAAACAGTAACTGAGCAGAAAGGATCCTGTATGGCCACTCTATTATCTCGTGAACAGTTATCTACTGAGCAGCTATCTCGTAAGCAGTTATCTCGTGAGCAGACAGTTTCATCCACGCACCGGCGCCTTCCCCCTCAAGGTGAAACAGACAATACCATCATGCGTATTGCGCACTGGAGCAGTTCACAACAGGCACGCCTGCTGGCTAACCTGGCCGCCATCAGCCACGGTAACCGGGGGTGGATATTGATCGCCAATGCACCGGCACCGTTGTCACGCAGGGCGCTGATCGGCGCTGGAGTCAACCCGGCACGGGTAATAGAGGTAAAAAGAGCGTCCGTACAGCTGCTGCAACAGGCCATGGCCTGCACCGGTATTGCCGCCGTGGTGTGCTGGCAGCCGACCGGTAACACGCTACCCACCGGCAGCCATCGCCGCCAACGCGTGTTCATGATCAACCAGCACGACGCCCTGCCGGCTTCATCGGGTCAGGCCAGATGTACCCCCGCCCCTTTCATGACCGAAAAAGCCGGCATAACCAGGTGCACGAGATCCGTAGCCGGAGAAATGGCGTGGCGTGGGTTAACTCGGGGATACTGCGGTTCTATTCGGTAATACAGAGGTAGGGCCGCCATCCGTGGCGGCTTCAATAGGGGATATATCAAGAGGCCAGATGTACTGAGGGTTCATAGCACATACTCAGTGCCCTCCTTCGTCCTTGTCGTAAGGAAACCTGACATGACCGTAGCGGATCACCAGTATCGCCACCGCCAGCACCAGGGCGGCGCCAGCCACCGTGAACAGCCGCCAGCTGTCCATGCCTTTCATGTCCAGAATAAGGTAACGAGCCAAGGCGACGATGGCGATATAGAGCGGTATGCGAATAGGCAACTTACCGGAACGCAGGTAAATGGCCACCATTGCCAGCACTTCCAGATAAATAAACATCAACAGCAAGTCGGCCAGGGTCACGGTTCTGGCCCGCCACATATGACCGATTTCAATGCCCACCGCCACCACGGTGGACGCGGCCACGATGATCAGGCCAATATGCTGCAACACATCCAGTACCTTGCTGCCCAGCATGCGGTTATTACTCATAGACTCCCCTTATATATGGTGTAAACAGGATCACTCCTCGGATAGCGGCCATCCTGGCGGTGTTTGCTCCCCGGCCCACACAGCAAGTCCGTCCGAAAAGGGAGTGACAGCATGGGCCATCGCAGCCGGATCCGGCCTTGTTCCCTCAGGACCAGCCCCCTATAATAACCGCGATTTTACTCACATAACTTATAAGAAATTAAACTTGTATGAACTTTTTGAATAAAGCGAACACGCCGCCCTAGCCTACACATCCTGCATCCATAGTGCTTACCTGCGCCTTGTCTCGCCTCTGTGCGAGCGTTTTGCTTTGTCCGTACCACTTTGTCCATAGAAGTTAATGAATCCGTACCACTGTGCCCGCCTCGATGCCACGCCGGTACGACACCCGACCCACAACCCTGGAACAATAATAATGCTATCGAACATCAAGCAAACCTGGTTCTTCAACATAAGGGGAGACGTGCTCGCCGGCCTGGTGGTTGCCCTTGCGCTGATCCCGGAAGCCATCGCCTTTTCCATTATCGCCGGTGTCGATCCCAAGGTTGGCCTCTACGCCTCCTTCAGCATGGCGGTGGTCATCGCCTTCGCCGGTGGCCGTCCGGGCATGATATCCGCCGCCACCGGCGCCATGGCGCTGCTGATGGTGACTCTGGTCAAGGAGCATGGCCTGCAATATCTGCTGGCCGCCACCCTGCTGTGCGGTGTGCTGCAGATCCTCGCCGGCTATTTGCGTCTGGGCGAGCTGATGCGCTTTGTGTCCCGCTCCGTGGTCACCGGCTTCGTCAACGCCCTCGCCATTCTGATCTTTCTGGCCCAGCTGCCCGAACTGACCAGCGTCACCTGGCATGTGTATGCCATGACGGCCGCCGGTCTGGGCATCATCTATCTGTTACCCCTGGTGCCGGTGGTGGGCAAACTGCTGCCTTCACCGCTGGTGTGCATCGTCAGCCTGACCCTGGTCGCCATTGCCTTCGGTATCGATATACGCACCGTGGGTGACATGGGCGAGCTGCCGGACAGCCTGCCGATGTTCCTGTGGCCCGAGGTACCGCTCAACTTCGAGACCCTCGCCATTATTTTCCCCTACTCCCTGTCGCTGGCCATAGTGGGTCTGCTCGAGTCGATGATGACCGCCACCATAGTGGACGATCTCACCGACACCAAGAGTGACAAAAACCGGGAGTGCAAGGGTCAGGGTCTGGCCAACATTGCCACCGGCGCCTTGGGCGGCATGGCCGGTTGCGCCATGATTGGCCAGTCGGTCATCAACGTCAAATCCGGCGGTCGCGGCCGGCTCTCTACCCTGGTGGCAGGCGTGGTGCTGCTGATCATGGTGGTGTTCCTCGGCCCCTGGGTATCCCAGATCCCGATGGCAGCCCTGGTAGCCGTGATGATCATGGTCTCTATCGGTACCTTCAGCTGGAGCTCGATTACCGATCTGAAAGCGCACCCTGTCAGCTCCAGCATCGTGATGGTCGTTACCGTCGCCACCGTGGTATACACCCATAACCTGGCTTATGGTGTGCTGATGGGCGTACTGCTCAGCGCCCTGTTCTTCGCCAACAAGGTGGGTCAGATCCTGTATGTGGGATCCGATAAAGCCGACGACGGCAGTCGCGTATATCGGGTGGTAGGTCAGGTGTTCTTTACCTCCGCCGAGCAGTTTGTGGCCGCCTTCGACTTCAAGGAAGTGGTCGAGCGGGTACGCATCGATCTGAGCCGGGCCCATTTCTGGGACATTACCGCCATCAGCGCTCTGGACAAGGTGATACTGACCTTCCGTCGGGACGGTACCGAGGTGGAAGTGATCGGTCTGAACGAGGCCAGCGCCACTATGGTGGATCGCTTTGCCGAGCATAAGGATCCCAAGGCTGTCGAAAAGCTGATGGGCCACTAAGGAGAAATGAGTATGACGACCAATGTAATGGCATGTATCGACGGCTCCAGCCACGCAAGCGCCGTATGCGATTGCGCCAGCTGGGCCAGTCTGCGCCTCGAAGCTCCGCTGACCTTTATTCATGTACAAAGCAAGGATACCACCCAGACCAAGAGTGATCTCAGTGGCAGCATAGGCCTGGGTAGCCAGGAGCACTTGCTGGCCGAGCTGGCCGAGCTGGATGCCCAGCGCAGCAAGCTGGCCACGGAGCAGGGTTCACTGATGCTGGCCGCGGCCAGCACCCGCGCCACCGTGGCCGGTGTAAGCGCACCGACCACCTTGCAGCGCCACGGCGAGCTGATTGAAACCCTGCTGGAATTCGAGCCCGACACTCGACTGCTGGTGCTGGGCCGCCACGGGGAAGCATCCAGCTCCCCCTATGCGCATCTCGGCAGTCATGTCGAGCAGGTGATCCGCGCCCTGCATCGCCCTATTCTGGTGACCCAGGGTGAATTCAAGGCGCCGGAAAAAGTCATGCTGGCGTTCGATGGCAGTGCCACCACCCGTAAGGGAGTGGAGATGCTGGCCCAGAGTCCGCTGTTCAAGGGGCTTGAGCTGCACATAGTACTGGTGGGTGCCGATACAGACGATCACCGCGAACAGCTTGGCTGGGCCGGCAACGTTCTGAATGCGTCCGGCCTTGATGCCCGCACTCACATTGTGGCCGGTGAAGTCGACCAGGCACTGCCGGCTTATCAGCTGGAGCATGGCATCGACATGATGGTGATGGGTGCCTACGGCCATTCCCGTATTCGCCAGCTGCTGGTGGGTAGCACCACCACCGCCATGATCAGCAATGCCCGGGTGCCGCTACTGATACTGCGCTAAGGTTTATCCGACACTAAAAAAACCACCGGGGGCCATGGCCCCCGGTGGTTTTTTTCTGCCTGAATTCAATCGGCGGGAAATCGGGTTCCCGCCCGATCAAACAGCCAGCTTACGCCACGCCTTTTTCACGCAGGTATTCTTCGTAGTTACCGCTGAAGTTGCGGATACCGTCTTCGCTCAGCTCCAGAATCCGGGTGGCCAGCGATGACACGAACTCACGGTCATGAGACACGAAGATCAGGGTGCCCTGATACATTTCGAGCGCCATGTTCAGCGACTCGATGGATTCCATGTCCAGGTGGTTGGTCGGTTCATCCATCACCAGAATATTGGTTTTTTGCAGCATCAGCTTGCCGAACAGCATGCGACCCTGCTCACCACCGGACAGCACGCCCACCTTTTTCTGGATGTCGTCCTGGCTGAACAGCAAACGGCCGAGAATGCTGCGAATGGTCTGCTCGTCGTCACCGGCCTGCTGCCACTGGCTCATCCAGTCGAATACCGTGATATCCATGTCGAAATCGGCGGCATGATCCTGAGCGTAATAACCGATAGTCGCGTTGTCCGACCACTTGTAATGGCCGCTGGTGGGCGTCAGTTCACCGACCAGGGTCTTGACCAGAGTCGTCTTACCGATACCGTTGGCGCCAAGAATGGCGATGCGCTCACCCACTTCCACCAGCATGTTCAGGTTCTTGAACAGCGGTTCTTCGCCATAGCCCTGAGACATCTGTTCCATTTCCAGCACGTTACGATAGAGTTTCTTGTCTTGCTCGAAACGCAGGAAAGGGTTCTGACGGCTGGAGGCTTTGACTTCTTCCAGTTTGATTTTTTCAATTTTCTTGGCACGAGACGTCGCCTGACGGGCCTTGGAAGCATTGGCACTGAAGCGGGCCACGAACGACTGCAGATCGGCGATCTGGGTCTTTTTCTTGGCGTTATCGGACATCAGACGCTCGCGGGCCTGAGTGGAGGCCAGCATGTAGTCGTCGTAGTTACCCGGATAGACCCGCAGTTCGCCGTAATCCAGATCCGCCATGTGGGTACAGACGCTGTTCAGGAAGTGACGGTCGTGCGAAATGATGACCATGGTGCTGTTACGCTCGTTCAGCGCGCCTTCCAGCCAGCGAATGGTGTCGATGTCCAGGTTGTTGGTGGGCTCATCGAGCAGCAACACTTCCGGATCGGCAAACAGCGCCTGGGCCAGCAGCACCCGCAGTTTCCAGCCCGGTGCCACTTCACTCATGGGGCCAGTATGTTGCTCGACCGCAATGCCCACACCCAGCAAGAGCTCTCCGGCACGAGACTCGGCAGTGTAGCCATCGTACTCGGCTACCTTGCCTTCCAGCTCTGCGGCTCTCATGTAGTCGTCGTCACTGGCTTCCAGGTTAGCGTAAATGGCGTCACGCTCCTGAATGGCAGCCCACAACTCGGTGTGTCCCATCATCACCACGTCCAGCACGCGCACACCTTCGTAGGCGAACTGATCCTGGCGCAGTTTGCCCAGTCGCTCGTTGGCGTCCAGGCTGACATTGCCGGAGCTGGGATCCAGATCCCCCCCCATGATTTTCATGAAGGTAGACTTGCCGCAACCGTTGGCGCCGATAAGGCCATAACGGTTGCCGTCGCCGAATTTGACAGAGATATTTTCAAACAGCGGCTTGGCGCCGAATTGCATGGTGATGTTGTTGGTGGAAATCAAGAAGCAGACTCACAATTAACGAAACGAAGAAAGGCGCTATCGCCGAAGGTCGACAAGGATACCGACAGTCAGCCTAAAGTTCAAAGAGTGTGCAATATTAATAGCAATAAGGGTGCCAGATGGGTGTTTTTCAGCGGTAATACCCATCGCATTAAACATTCGATCTGTTTGACTCTCATACCAATCTCGGACAAAGGGCCCGCTCCACCGACCCGCTCAAGCACCTCCCTGTGACGCTCAGCACATGACGTCCCTGTCATGTGATGGTCGGTGGAGCAGATCCCTTTGCCCTCCTTGATGCTCCGGCGTCGCCTGTTAGCACGGCCTGCGGACAACTCGGTGTTCAAGAAGAGGCAACAGAGAACGGTTCCCACGACCGTGACATGCCATGGATGGCATGTCCGAGCTTTACATGGATGTACTCGTAGCGTGTCGTGGGAGGCGGCTGTGTTGCCTCTGGAGTGCAGGCCAAAATCTTGATCAAATGCTTCATGTAATTGGTATAACAGGACTCTGAAAATGGCAAAGAGATAAATAGGTAGCGCCGGAAACTTCACTCTGGCTCACTGCATAAATAGGAATAAGCCGCGTTTTTTTATATCATATTGGCTCATTTCAAGGTCACCCTATGGAGAGCACGGTGCACTCAGACTATATCACTGCCGCCCTGATTGCCGAGGTGGAAGCCATCGCCCGGGACGCGGGTGCCGCCATCATGGACATCTATGGCCGGGACTTTTCCATCGAGCAAAAAGCCGACAATTCACCGCTGACCGAGGCCGACGCCGCCGCCCACCGGCTGATTGACGCGCGCCTGAACCAATTGTCGTTACGCCTGCCTGTGCTGTCGGAAGAAGACACCGAGCAATTCAGCGGCGCTGATGCTCAAGGCCGTTACTGGCTGGTCGACCCGCTCGACGGCACCAAGGAATTCATCAAACGCAACGGCGAATTTACCGTCAATATCGCGCTGATCGAACAGGGCAAGCCGGTACTGGGCGTGGTCTATGCCCCCGCACTGTCGTTATGCTACACCGCCGCCCGAGGATTTGGCGCCAACAAGACCGACGCCGAGGGTAATAAAAAGTTGATTAGCGTCGCCGAGCATAACGCCGGTACGCCCTGGCGGGTGGTGGGCAGCCGATCTCACGCCGGTGAGGCCATGCCGCTGTTGCTCGAGCAACTGGGCGAGCACGAACTGGTCGCCATGGGCAGCTCACTCAAGTTGTGCCTGGTCGCCGAAGGCGCCGCCGATGTGTATCCGCGGCTGGGCCCCACCTCGCTGTGGGACACCGCCGCCGCCCACTGCGTGGCGGAGCAGGCCGGCGGCCGGGTGA
>NZ_MPZM01000072.1 GCF_002936955.1 Oceanisphaera arctica
TCAGCAAGCTGGTCCAGATAAACGTAAGGTAAGCGGCTAATTAACCCCATCTTTCCACACTAACGTCGTTGCGGCACGCTATTCCTCTCAACAAGAGGAATGACAATGACCCCACAGCAAAAACGTCAGTACTGGCAAGCACAGGCAGACAGTAGCCTCAGCAAGGCCGAATTCTGCCAGCGCCAAGGTATCCGTCCGTCAACCCTGTAATGCTGACACTCCCGCCTCCTTGTGGTTGGACGTCATGTGCTGAGCGCCACAGGGAAGTACTTGCAGCGTGTCGGTGGTGGAGACCTTTCGTTCGGCTTTTAATGTGAAGATAAATAGATCAATTAATTTTACAAGTTGGTATGAGCCGTTGCCCGCAACAGTGCTTACGGTCCGTGATCCGAGCCTGTATAGAGAAAACGGATTACACCATTCCTGAAGATCCTGAAGAACTGTGTGCGTCAAGCCACTCTGGCCGAACATTTATTTATAAGGGCTAAGTATAAATGATGACTAAGAAACATAATATATTGATCCTGTCAGCCGGGCGCCGGGTAGAGCTTGTCCAGGCATTTAGAAAAGCGTTGTTGCGCCACATTGTTGAGGCTCGCGTTTTTACTACCGATCTTCATCCTGGACTTTCAGCCGCTTGTCTGGTTTCAGATCATGGTTTTAAAGCGCCTCGAGTTACGGCCCCAGAGTATATTGACTATCTTCTTGAACTTTGTCTTGAACAGAAAGTCGGTATGGTGATGCCAACCATTGATATCGAGCTTAATATACTAGCATTGAACCGAGAACGTTTTGAGGCTGAAGGTATTCACCTTGTTATTTCAAATTATGAACTTGTGGCGGCTTGCAGAGACAAGCGTAAGACAGCAGAAACTTATTCCAAGTTAAAAATAGAGCAACCAACTATTTACAGTAAAAACAACCTTCAGTTTCCCTGCTTCTGTAAGCCGTATGATGGCAGCGGTAGCATAGGTGCACTGGCGTTATATACACCAGATATGTTAAGCCAGGAATTACTCGAAGATGAAAAAAACATGTTCATGGAGCTGATTAGTAATGAATACAGCGAATATACCGTAGATGCCTACTATGACCGTAGCAGCAAGCTATGTTGCCTGGTACCCAGAGAGCGTATTGAGGTGCGGGAAGGGGAGGTCAGCAAGGGTGCTACGCGGAAAAACTATGTTTATAAATATTTGCGGTGCCGTCTTGAAAGGTTGGAAGGTGCGCGCGGATGTATAACCGTTCAGGTGTTCGCCAATCCGGAAGATGAATCTATCAAAGCACTTGAAATAAACCCGCGCTTTGGCGGTGGCTTTCCGTTGACTCATGCTGCCGGCGCCAACTATCCAGATTGGCTGATTCGTGAATATTTCCTTAACGAGTGTATTGATTTCTATGATGGTTGGGAAAGCAATATGTTGATGCTACGATACGATGCCAAGGTCATAGTGCATGAAAATTAATCTTAAAAATACAGTTTTTGTGTTTTACTTGGATGATACTCTCTATAAAGAAGCGGAATATCATGCGTCTGGTATCCGAGCTGTATTACGAACCATTAGGAAGATTTATGGTTTTGATGCACAATCTTATCTACCTCTTTATATTCCCTAGGAATATAATTACTCAAAGTCTGATTCTGTATTTTTTAAGCTTGTTCAGAGCAACTATCCTGGCCATGACTGTATCTACATTGGTGACAATCCTGTAAAAGATTTTCTAGCGCCTAATAGGTTGGGTAACGTTTTTCCTTAAAGGCGATAACAAGAATATTTACTCACAGGATACCTCAAACCTTGATGAAAGCTACTTGCCTGCCCATTGGCTTTCAGAACTTGAAGAGTTGAATGAATTCATATGATAAATACTCCTTTTTCCCCCTGGCCTTCATTCACCGAGGAAGAAGTCCATGCGGTGCGTAATGTGCTGCTGTCTAACAAAGTTAACTATTGGACAGGTCAGGAGTGCCGTTTGTTTGAACAAGAGTTTGCTGTCTGGGCGGGTGTGGAATATGCAGTGGCGCTGGCCAACGGCACTCTGGCGCTGGATGTGGCGCTGAAGGCGCTGGATATTGGTCCCGGTGACGATGTTATTGTTACTCCACGCACCTTTCTGGCCTCGGTATCTTCTATTGTGACTGCCGGTGCTCGCCCGATATTTTCGGATGTAGATCTCAACAGCCAGAACATAGAAGCCGAACATATTGCCGCCGTGCTTACACCAAACACCAAAGCGGTAATTGTAGTGCATCTGGCCGGTATGCCGGCAGAGATGGATGCCATTATGGCATTAAGCGAACAGCACGGCTTTTACGTGATAGAAGACTGCGCCCAGGCTCATGGCGCCAAGTACAAAGGCCGCTCGGTGGGTTCTATAGGCCATATTGGTGCCTGGTCTTTCTGTCAGGACAAGATCATGACCACCGGCGGTGAAGGCGGCATGGTCACCACCAATGATGAAGCGTTGTGGCGCAAGATGTGGAGCTATAAAGATCACGGAAAAAGCTATGAGGCTGTATATGAGCACGAGCACGCACCAGGTTTTAGGTGGCTACACGAAAGCTTTGGCACCAACTGGCGGATGACCGAAATTCAGGCGGTTATTGGGCGCATTCAGCTCAAGCGCATACGCCACTGGACGGCAGCCCGCCAAGCCAATGCAGAACTGATAGACGGAGTCGCCTCCGGTTTTGAAGTAGTGCGTACAGTAATGGTACCTGGGTACATGGAGCATGCGGAATATAAACATTATCTGTTTGTTAACCCGGAAAAACTGGCCGCAGGCTGGAGTCGGGATTGCATAGTAAACGCCATTATGGCTGAAGGTGTGCCATGCTTTCAGGGTAGTTGCTCAGAAGTGTATTTAGAAAAAGCGTTTGATGGCACCGACTTTCGCCCGGCCAGGCGCCTGCCTCATGCCCGCGAATTAGGCGATACCAGCTTAATGTTTTTGGTGCACCCTACGCTCACGCAGGCTGAAATGGCTAACGCTGCCGTAGTACTTGCGAATGTTTTATCTAAAGCACAGTCCGTCAACTGGAGTTAAAGGGAACCTGATAATACAGGAAATAAAAACAACAGGGACAGGAGGACTCAATGGAGATAATAATAAGGTGGTTGTTTACAAAGCCACGCTCGACTAAACGTGCTATTAGCCTACTATTAGATGCGATTTTTATCAGTGTATCCTTTTGGATCGCATTTATGTTTCGATTAGAGGAAGAAATCATCCTGGATTCTGGCGCACATTGGATAATCCTGCTGGCCACGATTCCGTTTACCCTAATATGTTTTGTACGATTGGGATTATATCGCGCTGTGCTGCGGCATTTGGCTGGTAACGTCATTATCATTATGTTTTTAGGTACATTGTTGTCCGTAGTCATTATGGTGTCGGCGGCGTATTTTTTAGAGGTTAACTTGCCGTATACAGTGCTTGTTGTTTATTTCTCTCTGGCATTGCTGTTATCTGGTGGTGCACGTACATTGGCTCGTGTTTTATATTCCCATAGCGTAAAAAATAAAAAAACACCTGTAATCATCTATGGTGCAGGCTCGTGCGGCCGTCAGTTAAACATCAGCTTGCAGAGTGATGGTGAATATTATGCGGTGGCATTTGTGGATGACAATCCAGCTTTGCATAATGTTATATTACAAGGGTTAACTGTATTTACAGTGGATGAGCTGGCACAGGTTATTTATCGGTTTGATGCCAAAAAATTATTGTTGTCTATGCCGAGACTTTCTCGGAAACGTCGGCGAGAAATTATTGAAAGCCTGGACGAGTTACCGATAGAAATATTAACCATTCCAGGTATAGCCGACTTGGTCAGCGGTAAGGCCAGGGTGAGCGAGCTGCAAGAGGTAAGCATAGAAGACTTGCTGGGCCGTGATCCGGTAGAGCCCTTTCCCGAGCTAATTTCCGCCAATACTCATACTAAAGTGGTAATGGTGACCGGTGCCGGTGGCTCGATTGGCTCTGAGCTTTGTCGGCAAATAGTACAGCAGCAACCCAGCACCTTGGTGTTGTTCGAAATGTCGGAATTTGCGTTGTACCAAATTGACCAGGAATTAACCAGCTGGTGCCGTGAAAAAGATTGCAAGATACGTATAGTGCCGATTATGGCTTCGGTACAACAGCAAAACAAGTTAGAAGCGGTAATGAATGCCTTTAAGGTGCAAACCGTGTATCACGCGGCTGCCTGCAAACACGTGCCTATGGTAGAATACAACGTGGTGGAAGGGGTGCGCAACAATGTGTTTGGCACCTGGCGGGCTGGCGAAGCGGCCATTCACTGTGGCGTAGAAACCTTTGTGTTTATTTCTACCGACAAGGCGGTAAGGCCGACTAACGTAATGGGCACGACCAAGCGGTTGGCCGAGCTGGTTTTGCAAGGTTTGGCATTGCGGCAAAGCAACACCCGCATTTGCATGGTGCGCTTTGGTAACGTATTGGGTTCATCCGGTTCTGTGGTGCCGTTATTTAAAAGGCAGATCCTTGTTGGTGGCCCTGTTACCTTGACGCACCGAGACATCACTCGTTATTTTATGACCATACCCGAGGCTGCACAGTTGGTGATTCAGGCTGGTGCCATGGGCAAGGGCGGTGATGTGTTTTTACTGGATATGGGAGAGCCAATACGCATCATTGATTTAGCACGAAAAATGATCCGCTTAATGGGGTATGAAGAAAAAAATAAACATAATCCCAAGGGTGATATAGAGATTAAAGTCACGGGCCTGCGCCCCGGCGAAAAGCTGTTTGAAGAGTTGTTGATAGGTAGAAACGAAGCTACTACTGCACACCCACGTATTCGTACCGCCAATGAGGTGTGTTTGCCGTGGAGTGAAATGCTTAGCCTGTTAGGTGAGCTGGATGTTGCTTGCGAAGCATACGATCAGAACAAGATTCGCAACTTGTTGTTGTCTGCGCCAACGTCATTCAACCCACGAGACAAGATATGTGATTTGGTGTGGAATGAAGGGCTGCGCCGAGCGCCGTGCGCCGAGCGTCGTACGTGGAACCTCGATCGCCGAGCGTCGAGGGCCGAGCGCCGAGCGCCGAGCACCGAGCGTCGAGTGTCGATCGCCGAGGGCGACTGTGTGGACAGTGGAACGTCGAACGTCGAGCGCCGATCGCCGAGCCTCGAGGATGGAACGTCGAGCGCCGAGCGCCGAGCGCCGCGCGTCGAGTGTCGATCGCTAAGAAGAAAACGAAGGGCGGCATCGAGCGGCAGGCACCCAGCAAGGAACAGAGCCTAGTGGCAGGCAGGTTTTTAAAGAATAGCATGGAGCTACATATGGAGCTTTCTTATGTTAATGATATAAATGACTTTGTTTTGATTCCACCTTCAACAGATCAATTTGTTAATTGGAGGAATAATAGTGGTCATCATTTAATTCGTCGGGGTGATACATGCTGGGATGAGGTTAAGAAGGGATTCTTTCAACCTTTTCATTTGATTGGGAAGCTGAGCTATACTCAATTTAAACGTCCTGCTTCTTTGTTGTGGGGATATCGAGCGGCACTCCTGGATAAAGATATTGATTGTGCAAATGGATTCATTCCAGTACATAGAATGTCAAGTCCTGAAAGTTTCTCATTAAAAGATTTATCTCCCAGTCGTAGAAATGAATTGAATCGGTCATTAAGAAAAGTCAAGTGGTTTCAGGTTGAATCCATTGATGCATTCCATCAGCCGGCATACCGTATTTTAAATTCATCATTGGCCAGAACACGACATATGCCTTTACCAAGCAGATGCGAGTTTTATGAATACTGTAAACGGAATGTTAACCCTGGTGATAATTCAAGAGTTCTAGTGTCTGCTTTTGTTGAAGGTGAGCTTGCTGGCTTTACAAATATCTACTGTGTCGATGAGGTTGCTTATTTAGATAATTTGTTTATTTCCAGTGAGTATCTTAAAACTGGTATTGGTGCGGGTTTTTACTATTTAGGCATTGATATTTGCAAGCGTTCACAAAAAATAAAGTCAATAATTAATGGAATGCACTGCATAGAAAATGAGGGTGTTTCTTTTTACAAGCGTCAGTTCGGTTTTGATATTGCCATGATCCCTGCACGGGTAGAAATTAATCCTGTTGTATCCCACATGCTTCGCAAGTACTACCCTCACAAGTATTATCGATTAACTGGGAAATGCTAGGGTTTGTTCTCAATTATGTCAGCCAGATAATACCAATTCTAATAATTATCTGGTCATATTGAGGCCCCGGATCAGAGGCAACACAGCCTAGCTCTTCCGCTTCTTGCGTTCTTTCTCATGCTGCCCGGCCAGCACGGCGATGGCGCAGAGCACCACAAAGGTGGCGGCGTTGGCCGGGATCTGCAGGTTGAAGTCGGTAAACGAATGGATTATCAGCGCCAGAATGCCCATGGCGGCGGCAAAGCCGATACCGCTGCGATACCAGGACTCGCGGGAATAGGGAATGGGCCAATATCAACAAAAACGCGCCCGCAGGCGCGTTTGACTCAATCCAGTCCCTATTCCCTATTCCCTATTCCCTATTCCCTATTCCCTATTCCCTATTCCCTATTCCCCAGTCCCCAATCCCCAGTCCCCAGTCCCCAGTCCCCAGTCCCCAGTCCCCAGTCCCCAGTCCCCAGTCCCCAATCCCCAATCCCCAATCAGCACCGGGCTTTTTTGTATCTTGCAGACTAAAGTTGGTTTCATCTGAGTTTGATACTGGCTGGAGGTAGCATGAATAATGGCAAGGTAGAGGTGTTGCATCATGGGGCGGTAAAGGGAGTGACTGGCTCTTGTCACGAGCTGCGGCTGGATGGGACCGGTATTCTTATCGACTGTGGCTTGTTTCAGGGTACCGAGCGGCGGGATGATTTGGCCATCGATTTTGAGATCAGCCATATCAAGGCGCTGGTTGTCACCCATGTGCACATCGACCATGTGGGGCGTATTCCCTATTTGCTGGGCGCGGGTTTCAAGGGGCCTATTATTTGCTCGCCGCCTTCGGCGCTGTTGTTGCCGGCCATGCTGGAAGATGCACTTAAAATCGGCTTTACCCGGGATAAAAAACTGATCAACCGGGTGCTGAAAATGCTCAAGTCGCGGCTGGTGCCCTTGCCTTATAACCAGTGGCATTCTGTGGCGAATACCGGTATCGAAGTGCGACTACAGCGGGCCGGGCATATTCTTGGCTCGGCCTATGTGGAATGCGAGGCCGGAGGCCAGCGATTGGTGTTCAGTGGTGATCTGGGCGCGCCTCATTCCCCGTTGCTAACGGCGCCGGTGCCGCCGGAGCAGTGTGATGTTCTGGTGATGGAAAGTACCTATGGGGATAAAAATCACGAAAGTCGGATCGATCGGCGGCTGCGACTGAAGGCGGCGATTGAGCATGCGCTGGCCGATGGCGGTACCTTGCTGATTCCGGCGTTCAGCCTGGGCCGCACCCAGGATTTGCTGTATGAGATAGAAAGCCTGATGGCAGAGTTTGGCAACGATGCCGCGGCACCGGACTTGCCCTGGAACGAGCTGGAAGTAGTAGTGGACTCGCCGTTGGCCGCCAGGTTTACCGGCCTTTATCGCAAGCTCAAGCCGTTCTGGAATGATGAGGCCAGAGAGCGGCTGAGTGAGGGGCGACATCCCTTGTCGTTTGAGCAGCTGACGGTGGTGAACAGCCACCGGGATCACCTTAATGCGGTGAACTATCTGGCCCGGTCACGCAAACCCTGCGTGGTGCTGGCGGGCTCCGGCATGTGTGCCGGCGGCCGGGTGGTGAACTACCTCAAGGCAATGCTGGGGGAAGCACGCAACGATGTATTGTTTGTGGGTTACCAGGCCGAGGGCACGCCGGGCCGGGATATTCTGGAATATGGGCCTCGTATTGGTTCCGATACTGGCTCAGGGGTTGGTTGGGTTACGCTTGATGACGAACGCGTTACCATTCACGCCCAGGTGCATCAGGTAAGTGGCTATTCGGCGCATGCCGGCCAGCAGGATCTGATAAACTTCGCTACCGGTATTACACCACCGCCGAAACAGATAAGATTGATCCATGGCGACTCCGGAGCCAAGGCGGCATTGAAGGCCAGGTTGAGTGAATTGTTGCCCGATAGCCGGGTGGTGATTGGGGAATAGCCGCTAGGGAGTAGGGAGTAGGGAATGGTGTTTTGTAGCTGCCACTTTAGTCGGCAGACCCAGCTCCGCTGGGTAATCATAAACAGCGCCGAACCTACAGATTGGCGCCATGCCTGAAAATTCCCCCATCGTTTGCAGGATCGCGCCGCATAAATGGGCGCCTACAAGGGCGGAGGTACTTGTAGCTGCCGCTTCAGCTGGCAGGCTCTGCGAAGCAGAGCAATGAAATTACGCCGAGGTTGGTGCGAAATTGCGATTGGTCCAATGAATTGGACCCTACGAGAGGCGATGTTTGTCGTAGGGTCGACTTATTTTTAGGTGAGAGTATTCGACCATGGTGTTTATGGAGCGTAGGCGGGCCTATATTTTCGCCTCACGCCTTACAGGGCACGGATTAAAAACAATAAACGAGGTTTTATGACTATTTTGGTGACCGGCGGTGCCGGCTATATTGGCTCTCATACGCTGGTGGAATTGCTGAACAGCGGTCAGCAGGTGCTGGTACTGGATAATCTGAGCAATGCCTCGGCCGAGTCGTTGCGGCGGGTGGCCGAGATTACCGGCAAGCAACCGGCTTTTGTTGAAGGTGATATTCGCGATGCCGAGCTGCTGGCGAAGTTGTTTGCCGAGCACAGCATTGAGGCGGTGGTGCACTTTGCCGGGCTGAAGGCGGTGGGCGAGAGCGTACAGAAGCCTCTGGAGTATTACGATAACAACGTCAACGGCACCCTGGTGCTGGTGGATGAAATGCGCAAGGCCGGGGTGTTCCGGCTGGTGTTCAGCTCGTCTGCCACTGTGTATGGCGAACCGCAGAAAATGCCGATTACCGAAGACTTTGCCGTAGGCGGCACCACCAATCCGTATGGTACCTCCAAGCTGATGGTAGAGCAGATACTGCAGGATCTGGCCAGGTCGGATGAACGCTGGTCTATTGCCCTGCTGCGTTATTTCAATCCGGTGGGCGCTCACGAGTCTGGCCTCATTGGCGAAGATCCCAACGGCATCCCCAACAATCTATTGCCGTATATCGCTCAGGTAGCGGTGGGCCGGCTGGAGCGGCTTGCGGTATTTGGTGATGATTACGCCACGGTAGATGGTACCGGGGTGCGGGATTACATTCATGTGGTGGATCTGGCGTTGGGGCATTTGAAAGCGCTGGCACGCATTGCCGAATACAGTGGTGTGAGTGTGTATAACCTGGGTACCGGCCAGGGGTATTCTGTGTTGCAGATGGTCAAGGCGTTCGAGCAGGCCAGTGGCCGCCCCGTGCCCTATGTTATGTCCCCGCGCCGGGCCGGTGACATTGCCGAATGCTGGGCCAATCCGGGTAAGGCGCGTGCCGAACTGGGCTGGCAGGCCGAGAAAGGCCTTGAGCAGATGATGGCCGATGCCTGGCGCTGGCAGTCGCAGAATCCGGAAGGGTATAGGGAGTAGGGACTGGGGAATAGGGACTGGAGGAAGCAGAGTTCGAGTCGTCTGTGGGTTTGCGCCGCATAAATGGGAGCCTACAAGGGCAGAGTCACTTGTAACTGCCGCTTCAGCTGGCAGGCCCTGCGTAGCGGGGAAATATCGGCGAACAACGCCGGGTTATTGGAACTGGCGCCGAACTGCTCCTCCCCCTTGGCAGCGGGGTAACAGGCATAACGGCGGCTTATCGCCAGGGGGAGGCTGGGAGGGGGTGTCACTGCAGACCAAGACACATAGCCTGCGAAATATGCGAGTATCGTGCAGCAA
>NZ_MPZM01000073.1 GCF_002936955.1 Oceanisphaera arctica
GCACGATGCGTGCCTCGGGATGATGCTCGGCCAGCCGACGGGCGGCCGCCAGGCCGGCAAAGCCGGCCCCCAGCACCGCATAGTCGGCCTTCTGTACACCCTTGAGCCGCTTCACCGGCGCGGCCGGTGGCAGGGCCTGATACCAGCCACAACTGTGGTCATCCTTGGGTAAGTTGATCATCTTCTGTTCCTCAGGCCGCGTGGCGGTTTAATGTCAGGCGCTCCAGCCACTGGCTGCGCTGACCTTGTAATGTACTGCCCAGCAGGGCAAAACCGGTCAGTTCGCCGGCGGGGTTGTAGAAACCGGCCGCCAGCTCATGGTCGTTACCTTCTACCCGCCACTCGCCTTCGCCGCTGGCCGGCATTACCGATAATGGCAGCACCGGCGTCTTGACCAACACCGGAGCCGGCTTGAGTGCCGCCGGCGTCAGGGTACCGAGCAGGCTGTTGACCAGCGCCGGCATGGCCTGGTTGATCGGCGCGATATACGGCGCCCACTGGCCTTCGACCTCGGCACAGTCGCCCAGAGCAAAAATATGGGGATCCGAGGTCTGGTGACAGACATCGACACTGATGCCACGACCCGTTGCCAGCCCGGCCGCCTGAGCCAGCCCTGCACTGGGTCGCAGCCCGACCGCGCTCAGCACCAGATCGGTATTCAAAACCCGACCGCTTTGCAGTTGCAGGCTATAGCCTTCGCCCTCACGGTCGATTCGACCGATGCTGTCCTGCAAGGCCCAGTCTACGCCCAGATCAGACAACGCCTGCTGCAACGCCACGCCCAGCGGTTGCGGGATCAGTCGCTCCATCGGCCACTGGCCCAGCCCCACCACGGTGACCGCCACGCCCTGAGCGGCCAGATCGTTGGCAAACTCGCAGCCGATGAGGCCATCGCCCAGAATGGTGACGTGGCGCTTGCCGGTCAGTTGCTGGCGAAAACGACGATAATCACCCAGATCGTTGACGCTGAGCATGGCGCTCTGCTCGCCTTCCACCGGGATCACTATGGGCGAGGCACCGGTGGCCAGTACCAGACGGCCGTAGGGATAAACGCCGATATTGGTGTGCAGCTGTTTGGTGTCACGGTCGATTTTTTCGACTCGAGTATGAGGATAAACCCGTACGCCGAGTCGCTGCTCCCACGCCAGCGCAGGTTCGCTGACCAGGCTGTCGCCATCCTTGCCCAGCGCCAGGGCGTTGGACAGGGCCGGCTTGCTGTACAGGGCACCGTCGTCGGCAGTAAACAGGGTAATGGGCAGATTCGGTGACTTGGCACGCAACGCTGCCGCCAGCTGATAGCCGCCGTGACCGGTACCGATGATCACCACAGGTTCAACCGCCGCTTCGGCCAACGGGGTGCTGAGCTCGGCCACGACCGCCAGCGGAGCCGGCTCTTCGTCGGTGATCTCGAGCATCTCGAAATCGGCCTTGCCGACCAGGCAGTCGGGGCAAAGCCAGTCATCCGGCACATCTTCCCAGGCGGTACCCGGGGCTATGCCGTCGGCGGGCCAGCCTTTGGCCTCGTCGTAAATCAGTCCGCAGATGATGCATAACCACTTTTTCATCTTGTTTCTCCCCACTACCCTGTTTACTGCTAAATAGCGGTTGTTACACCGCACTCTATTGGACAGAGGTCAGGTTGCGATAAGCAGACCCTCCGCGTCAGGGACGACGCGGCGGAGCCCCCATGGAGGGTTGATGGCGCGTCTGCGTTCGTTGCTGACCTCTGGCGTGCGATGAAGCTCGCTATTTATTACTTAACCCTGACTCAGACGAATGCCGATGTTGCGAGTCTGGACATAGCTGTAGATGGCTTCCTGTCCCTTCTCGCGACCGAAGCCCGACAAACCCACGCCGCCGAAGGGCGTTTCTATGCCGCCGGCAAACCATTCGTTGATGAACACCTGGCCGCCTCGCAGCCGGTTGGCGATGCGCAGGGTCTGGCTCAGGCCTTCACCGAACACCCCGGCGACCAGGCCGAAGTCGGTGCCGTTGGCCAGGGCCACGGCGTCGTCTTCACTGTCGAAGGGCATGATCACCAGCACGGGACCGAACACTTCTTCCCGGGCTATGGTCATCTCGGGGGTCGCCTCGATCACGGTCGGCGCCACGAAATAGCCGGACAAGTCCGGTGCCACGCCGCCGGTAAGGATATTGGCGCCCTCAGCCCGGGCCTGCTCGATCATGGCCAGCACCCGCTGCTGCTGATCCTGTGACACCACAGGCGTCAGATCCGGGTTGCCTTCGCCCTGACCTATGGTCAGGCCTTCGGCCAGCGCGACCACGGCGGCTTTCACCTCTTCATAGCGATCACGCTGCACCAGCAGCCGCGACATGGCCGAGCACACCTGACCGGCGTTAAAGAAGATGCCGACTTTCACGCTGGCCAGCAGGGTGTCCAGGTTCACGTCCTTGAGCGCGATGGCAGCAGACTTGCCGCCCAGCTCCATCACCGACGGGGTGGCACGCTCGGCCGCATCCTTGAGGATGCGCTGGCCGGTGGGAACCGAGCCGGTGAACACTATCTGGTTGGTGTCCTGGTGCTTGACCAGGTGGCTGCCTACTTCCGAGCCCTTGCCGCACAGCAGGTTGACCGCGCCCTGGGGGAAGCCGGCCTGCTCGATGGCCTTGATCAGCAATGTCATGGCCAGCGGAGAAATTTCCGGCGACTTGATCACCACGGCATTACCGGCGGCCAGCGCCGGCGCCAGCGAACGGGCGCAAATGGACACCGGGAAGTTCCAGGGAACGATTTGCACCGAGACGCCGAAGGGCACGTACTGGGTGAAATCCATGTAGTCTTTGCCGAGCGGCACCGAAATGCCTTCAATCTTGTCGGCCATGCCGGCGTAGTATTCGAAGTAGCGGGCCGCTTCCAGAAACTCGTCCCGGGCATCGTTCAGGCTCTTGCCATTTTCGCGACACGCCACCAGACCGCCTTCGTCGGCGATGGCGCGGATGGCATCGGCGGCTTTCAGCATCCAGCTGGTGCGCTGGGCCGGGCGTACATCGCTCAATTGACCGCTGTCGGCCACACGGCGGGCGGCGGCCATGGCCAGATCCGCATCCTCGATGCCGGCCTGGGCTATGGTGGCGTAGGGCTCACCGGTGCTCGGGTTCATCACAGTGAGCTGGCGGGAGGCATCCTGCCACTGACCATCGATATAGTTCTGATAATGTTGCATTGATTACGCCTCCAGCGCCGCTTTGGTTTGTGTGGCCAGCCATTTCTGGAAGAAGTGGGTCGGCAGGTCCATTTCGGGAGAGAAAACGCCGCCGCCGAAACCGGGAGAATGACGACCTTTCTGCATGCCTTCCACGGCGAAGATATCTTCGCTGAACACCACGCGCCAGGACTCCAGGGTCGCGGTGCGGCAGGCGGCATATTCATCCTTCAGTGCCTCGTCACCTACGTAGTAGAGGCGCAGGTTTTCCATGGTCTTTTCCGCATGAATGGGGTCGATCATCATGGCGAAGGCGTGGTCGGCCTGAATGCCCAGCAACACGTTGGGGAACAGGGCGATATATTCCGCATGGCTCAGCTTGTCTTCGGGCCAGCTCGGGAACTTGGGCAAGTGAGTGCCCGCGGTGCCGGACAGGTTGTATTTGTAGCTGCCCTGTCCCGCGAAGCGGTCTTCGAGCATGATGTTGTAGTGATCTTCCAGCTTGGAATAGGTGTTCAGGGCCGGGTGTACCCAGGGCAGGTGGTAGGCTTCGCAGTAGTTTTCTACGGTCAGCTTCCAGTTGCTCGCCACTTCAATTTCCAGATGGCCACCCATGTTGACCCGGCGCAGCTGGCTCAGGCCGTCATCGCCCAGAAACTCCTTCCAGCGCGCTTCCAGCGGCGCTATGTGCTCTTCGAAAGAGAGCGCATCGCCGGACAGATTGATGAATACCATGTCCATCCAGATGGCGGAGCGCAACGCCTTGAGGCCATGCTTCTCGCACTTGAAACGGTCGTCCTTGTGCTTGGCGATGCCACCCACGTGCGGGGTGCCCTTGAGGTTGCCGTTCAGATCATAGGTCCAGGAGTGATAGGGGCAGCGGATCATGCCCTGCACTTCGCCGGCCTCGTGCACCAGCTGCATGCCGCGGTGGCTGCAGACGTTGTGGAATACCTGCACCTCACCGTCCTTGTTGCGCATCATCAGCAACGGAAGATCCATGAAGCTGACCGGTTTAACATAACCGTTCTTGACCAGGTCGGAGGCGAAGCCGATACAGGCCCAGGTTTTGCCCAAAACTTGATCTCGCTCAAAGGCGAAGTATTCCTGACTGGTATAACAGGCATTGGGCATGCCACTGGCTTCCACGATCGGATTCAGCACATTTTCAACCTGCTGAACGGGAATGATGGTCTGATTGACATTGCTCATGATTGATTCTCCCACTGTAACGCAGTGCTCCCTGCGCTGATGTTAACAACGGGCACTCTGGGTGCCGATGGGGAGGATTCTGGTTAACAAGGGAGCAACAAACAAACGACTTTTTAGCCGGGTGCGGATGAGCTTTTGTCATCCATTGCTTTTGGCCTCATTTGTGCCCTTGTGAGCCTATCGACTGGTTGCGCGTTTTGCGCATTACCAGCGGTCACTCGTGGATGAGAAAAAATCAGTTGAGTGTCTCCCCTCCTATCCCTAACCTCTCGCCGTTAACAAGTGGTTAACCATAAAGCGTGTTACGCAGAGGGAGGAGTTATGCGTGCTACATCAGGGATTCTGAAAGGACTGAATCCGACCGTGACCATCGCATCCAAGGTGCTGGTCATCGGTTTTGTGCTGTTTTGCGCCATCATGGCCAATCAGGCAGGCCAGTATTTTGAAACCGTTTCCGGCATCTTGCTGCAGAATATGAAGTGGTTCTATCTGTTGGTGGTCAGTCTGGTCACCGGCCTGTTGCTGTACCTGATGGTCAGCCGCTTCGGGCATATTCGTCTGGGCAAGGACGATGAAAAACCCGAATTCAATTACCTGTCGTGGATCTCCATGTTGTTCTCGGGAAGCATGGGCATCGGCCTGGTGTTCTGGTCGGTGGCAGAGCCGATGTGGCACTATGCCGACAACCCCTTTTCCGAGGGGCTGAGCAACGAGTCAGCTCGAACCTCCATGTGGCTGACCTTTTTCCACTGGGGCCTGCATCCCTGGTCCATCTTCCTGATTGTGGCTCTGGCCCTGACCTATTTTTCCTACCGGAAAGGGCTGCCGCTGACCCTGAGATCCATTCTGTATCCGCTGATTGGTGATCGCATCTATGGTCCCATCGGCCATGCGGTAGACATCGTGACCGTGGCCATTACCGCCTTCGGTATATCACAGACGCTGGGCATGGGGGTGATTCAGATCAATACCGGCCTGAATCTGGTGTTCGGCACCACCGTTGGCCTGGGCATGCAACTGCTGATCATAGTGGTGCTCTGTACCTGTGCGGTGGCCTCGGTGCTGTCGGGCGTGGGGCGGGGCATACGCCGCCTGTCGGAATGGAACATGCTGCTGTCATTACTGATGGTGCTGATAGTGCTCTACATAGGCCCGACCCGCTATATTCTGCACTCCTTCCTGGAAGGCGTCGGAGACTACAGCAGTCAGGTGGTCGGCATGAGCTTCTGGAGTGATGCCCAGCAGGATTCCGGCTGGCAGAACTGGTGGACCGCCTACTACTGGCCCTGGTGGATGACCTGGGCGCCCTTCGTCGGCATGTTCGTGGCCCGCATTTCCAAGGGTCGCACCATTCGCGAGCTGATCGGCGGCGCTTTAATCGTGCCCACCCTGATCACCTTTCTGTGGATGGCGGTATTCGGCGGCTCAGCCCTGAAGGTAGAGCAGGACGCCCGTGTCGCCTACGAGCAACAGGCGGTGGTACTGGCCGAAGCCGGTGAGCAGGCACAAGCTCCTTTTGCTGGCGGACCCATTCTGGAAGCCACCAAGAAGGACACTACACTGGCGCTGTTCACCCTGTTCGATGAGCTGGACGCTGGCGTCATGGGCAAGCTGCTGAGTGTCTTGGCCTGTTTGCTGCTGGGTACCTACTTCATCACCTCGGCGGACTCCGGCACCCTGATCCTCTCTACCCTGGACTCACTGGGTAACCCGGAACCTCCCCGGCCGATACGGATACTGTGGGGTTTCATGATAGCCGCCATCGCCGGGGTACTGCTCTACGCCGGTGGCCTGAAAGCGATGCAGACCGCTTCCATCATCGCCGGCTTCCCCATCTCCATCTTTATTCTGGTGATGAGCATGACCCTGCTGCACAGCATCCGCCGGGAGCCCAAGCCCTGGGCCATGGTACCGGATAATGTACGGCCGGAGCCGGCCAAGCTGGATGGTTCGATCAAGCCCCTGACCGACGAGGTTACCGACGTGGCACCGGCAACGAACTGGAGCAGCCCCATCGTCGGAAAATAGAGATATCCGGCACCGAAGAAAGCACCCGAACGCAAACCGGCATCATCAGATGCCGGTTTTTTTATGGGGGTATCAGGTGCCTTGCTCGTGCAATCCCTTCTCGCCGACCTGACCCGGCAGTTGCTCCAGCAGCCACTGGCGGAACAGCTTGACGCTGCTCGGCACCACGCCGCGACTCAGAGGCTCGAGCATGCAGAAGCTGGCCGGGCTACGCAGCACTATATCCACCGGCCGCACCAGGGCGCCGGTTTCCAGGTACTCATCCACCAAGGATCCCCAGGCCAGAGCAACGCCCTGCCCGTTGACGGCCGCCTGCAGCAGCATGGGATAATTGTTGATATTGATCCGGTTTCGGGGCGTCACGGACGGCAGACCGACCTGCTCGAACCACTCCTGCCAGCTAAGCCAGTCCCGCTGAGACTCGTCAAGATACAACAGCGTCTTGCCAAAGAGGTCTTCCGGCGTATTCCAATCCTGACACCGCTCCAGATAGGCCGGGCTGCAAACCGGGAACACTTCCTCCGGAAACAGGGTGGTCACCTTCATTTCGGCCGGAGGAAGTCGACAGTAAAAGAGCGCGATATCACAATCGAGCCGGCGATAGTCCGTCACCTGATCGGAGGCGAGAATGCGCAGATCGATTTCCTCGTGCTGCTGCTGGAATTCAGCCACCTTGGGCAGCAGCCACAATGCCGCCATCGCATTGGTGGTGGCCACGGTAATCTGCTGTTCTCCCTGCCATTTCTTGATTTCACCGGTGGCCTGGGCCACATCCAGCAAGGCGCGGTAAATGGTCTGATAATACTGCAGGCCGGTCGGGGTCAGGGAAATGTTGCGATTGGCGCGAACAAACAGATCCTTGCCAAGATATTCCTCCAGCTGGCGGATCTGGCGACTGATGGCGCCCTGGGTAACGCTGAGCTCATTGGCTGCCAGCGTAAAGCTGAGGTGGCGAGCCGCCGCTTCAAACACGATAAGGCTGTTCATCGGCGGCAGTGGCTTGATTTTCATGGTCGCTCCTGACATTTATTCCGGATTCCGTAGTCCCATCCTTTATCGGCGCACTCTAACATTGTTTTTACGGACAGCCAGAGATATCAAATGGTCGGCAACCGGTAACGTGATCACGCGCATCTTCGCCGAAAAGATCGATAAAATGCTCCCGCAGATCGCGGGAGCGAAAGGTATTTCAGTCGGTGGCGATGCGGGCAGGCAAGGCCGGCCCGGGCATATCAATCATCCAGCAAGGCCGCTTCAAAGGGATAGGAGGTCAGGTTTTCAACCCCTTCTTCGGTAATCAGCACCTGATCTTCCAGCTTCACGCCTTCCCGGCCACCCTCGGCCCCCACATAGGCTTCCACGCACAGCGTCATACCCGGCTCCAGCACGCCATCATAGCCATGGCCCTCGAGATCTTCGGGATAACGAATGCAGGGGTATTCATCACAGAGCCCCACCCCGTGCATCATGACCCCGTATCGCTGGGCCCGGTATTGCTCGGGCAGCAGCAGGCCGGCTTCGGTCACCTCCCGAAAGCTCATGCCCGGCTTCAATATGCTCATGTTGTGCCGGATATGGTCATAGGCTACCCGGTACAGCGTTTTCTGCTCCGCCGTGGGTGCTTGCTCACCAATCAGCCAGGTACGTGAAATATCGGCACAGATGCCATAGGGACCAATCAGGTCGCTGTCGAAGGCCAGCAGATCCCCTTCCTGCACCACCCTGGGGCCACATTCCTGAAACCAGGGATTGGTGCGAGGGCCGGAAGACAGGATGCGGCATTCGATCCATTCGCCGCCACGACGAATGTTTTCCGCATGCAAGATGGACCAGATGTCGTTTTCGGTCACGCCGGGCACCGAGGCCTCTTGCATCTGCTTCATGGCGATTTCGGTGGACACGATAGAGCAGCGCATGGCGTTGATTTCATCTTCGTTTTTCACGGCCCGGGCCAGCTCCATGACCTCCTGACCATCGGAGATCTCGATGCCGAAACGCTGTAATTGGGTAAAGCCCGCCATTTCAATCTTGTCGACCGCCAGCCTTTTGTTACTGCCCGCGTGTTCCTGCAGCACCGATTGCACTTCGGCGGCGAATGTGGCCGCATGCTCCTCGGTTCTGTTACCGGTCTCGAAATAGAAAAAGGCGGCGCCGCCCCTCACCTCTTTTACCAGCGGCAAATGAGCCGATAAATGTTCGCAGTTGTGGAAGTCCCACAAAATCACATGCCCGGCAGCCGACACGAAACAGGCCCGGGCATGATTGTGCGTGATCCACAACTGCATATTGGTGGTATCCGTCGCGTAGCGGATATTCAGCGGATCGAACAGCAGCACGCCGGCCAGATCCCGCTTCTGCAACTCCCCCACGATACGCTGCAGCCGGTATTCACGCATGCGGGACAGCGTGGGCGGCGTCAGCCCCAGCGCGTCCCATTCGCCAAACGCCAGCTCGGTGGGGCCTATCTCAACGCGATCGTTGTCGTTGAGCGAGCCATCGGCCTTGAAACGCCCCCGACGACGCGCGGGATCTATCTTTCTGTTTGAAGAAACCGTCGAGAAAAAGCGAGCACTGTCCATTAATTACCCCTGTTTGTAATGACCGATACCAGAGCCGGCAGATACGGATGCACTACCAGCCCTTCCTGTAGAAATGGAAATGTTAATAAAGTGTCACAGGTTGTAATAAGTGAGAAGCGAATAAAAATCAGGCTCGCATGAGCTGCATGCATGGGAAGGGAAAACTCGGCGTCTGCCGCCGTTTCCGGATGCCGGAAACACCAAAGCCAGCCCTGGCGGCTGGCTTTTTGTGTCCTGCATCGGGCTTGTGGCCCTTGCTCCTGGCCTTTCACCCGCTTCGAGTGTGGCCTTTGTGGTGCTTACCGGTCTGGTATCCCGGTTTGCGACAGGCTCCGAGGATATCGGTCTGTCTGTTCCCAGAAGGTGAAACTATCTTATCCCTTATGCCGGGGTGAGTGGTTGCGAATGAAATGCCAAATTCACTTC
>NZ_MPZM01000074.1 GCF_002936955.1 Oceanisphaera arctica
AGGCAGGCGGACAGCCCGGCGCCCAGGCCCATGGCCAGCGAAATCACCACGAAGGTGACCGGAAAGGTAAAGCTGATGGCCGCCAGGGCATCGGTGCCGAGCAGGCCGATAAAAAAGATATCGACCAGGTTGAAGGCCTGAATGGCGACGATGCCAAGCGCCATGGGACCGGCCATTCTGGCCAGTTGCGGGCCTATGGGGGCGGTCAGCAGCGAGTTGTGTTGTACCACTAATGATCTCTTGAAATGAGTGAGCCGGCCCTGCAAAGGCGATGCTCATGATACCGCCGCCGGTCGCGCTTTTAAAAAAATTTATGCGCTGGCCCTTGAAGGGGGGGAATGCGCTCCCATATAGAAGGACAGCGTAACAATTTGCGGCCGCCGGCCGTTTATATAACTAGGTAACAACACTCATCAGGAGAGTTATCGATGAACATTCGTCCATTGCACGATCGCGTTATTATCAAGCGTATTGAAGCCGAGTCAAAATCTGCGGGAGGCATTGTTTTGACCGGGTCTGCCGCCGAAAAGTCCACCCGTGGTGAGGTGCTGGCGGTAGGTAATGGCCGCACGCTGGATAGCGGTGAAGTCAAAGCCATGTCCGTCAAAGTGGGTGACAAGGTCATTTTCAACGAAGGCTTCGGTGTGAAAACCGAGAAGCTGGACGGTCAGGAAGTACTGATCCTGTCCGAAAACGACATTCTGGCTATCGTCGAATAATCATCCGGTCTATCTACTTTCAAGGAATATGAATAATGGCTGCTAAAGAAGTTAAATTTGGTAACGACGCTCGCGTAAAAATGCTCAAGGGTGTCAACATCCTGGCCGACGCCGTTAGAGTCACCCTGGGCCCTAAAGGCCGTAACGTGGTACTGGACAAGTCTTTCGGTGCCCCCGTTATCACCAAAGACGGTGTGTCTGTCGCCAAGGAAATCGAGCTGGAAGACAAGTTCGAGAACATGGGCGCCCAGATGGTGAAGGAAGTTGCTTCCAAGGCCAACGACGAAGCGGGCGACGGCACCACCACCGCCACCGTACTGGCTCAGTCCATCGTTAACGAAGGCCTGAAAGCGGTTGCCGCCGGCATGAACCCGATGGACCTGAAGCGCGGCATCGACAAGGCCGTGATCCAGGCCGTTGCCGAGCTGAAGAACCTGTCCGTACCTTGTAAAGACACCAAGGCCATTGCTCAGGTAGGCACTATATCTGCCAACTCCGACGAAACCGTGGGCGCGCTGATTGCCGAAGCCATGGAAAAAGTCGGCACCGACGGTGTTATCACTGTAGAAGAAGGTCAGGGCCTGCAGGACGAGCTGGACGTGGTAGAAGGCATGCAGTTCGACCGTGGCTACCTGTCTCCCTATTTCATCAACAAGCAGGAAACCGGTACCGTCGAGCTGGACGACCCCTTCATCCTGATGGTTGACAAGAAAGTCTCCAATATCCGCGAACTGCTGCCGGTACTGGAAGGCGTTGCCAAGCAATCCAAGCCGCTGCTGCTGGTTGCCGAAGATATCGAAGGCGAAGCCCTGGCGACTCTGGTCGTGAACAACATGCGCGGCATCGTTAAAGTGGCCGGCGTTAAAGCCCCGGGCTTCGGCGACCGTCGCAAGGCCATGCTGCAGGATATCGCTATCCTGACCGGAGGCACCGTGATCTCCGAAGAAGTCGGTCTGGAGCTGGAAAAAGCGACCCTGGAAGATCTGGGCCGTGCCAAGCGCGTCGTGATCACCAAAGACAACACCACCATCATCGATGGCGTGGGTGAAGTTGCTTCCATCGAAGCTCGCGTGGCGCAAATTCGCCAGCAGATCGAAGACTCTTCTTCCGATTACGACAAAGAGAAGCTGCAAGAGCGCGTGGCCAAGCTGGCCGGCGGTGTTGCCGTGATCAAGGTCGGTGCTGCCACCGAAATGGAAATGAAAGAGAAGAAAGCCCGCGTTGACGATGCTCTGCACGCAACCCGTGCCGCGGTAGAAGAAGGTGTGGTACCGGGCGGCGGTGTGGCTCTGGTGCGTGTTGCCAGCAAGCTGGGCGAGCTGCGTGGCGACAACGAAGACCAGAACGTAGGTATCAAGGTTGCCCTGCGCGCCATGGAATCTCCGCTGCGTCAGATCGTTACCAACGCCGGTGAAGAAGCTTCTGTCGTGGTCTCCAAGATCAAGGCTGGCGAAGGTAACTTCGGTTACAACGCCGGCAACGATACCTATGGCGACATGCTGGACATGGGCATCCTGGACCCGACCAAGGTGACTCGTTCTGCGCTGCAGTTCGCCGCTTCCGTGGCCGGTCTGATGATCACCACCGAAGCCATGGTTACTGAACTGCCTAAGCAAGACGCGCCGGCCATGCCGGACATGGGTGGCATGGGTGGCATGGGCGGTATGATGTGATCTGAATCACATTGATACTTCCTGGTCTTAGACCATGAACAACAAACCGGGCCCTTGTGGCCCGGTTTTTCGATCTAATGGGCTGAAAATATCGTAATTAACAGTGTGATTAATCAATTACACTTCAGTCAGGACACATGATTTAGGTATGATTGTATTCGTTTGAGGCATGATGCCATTCCCCGAGGCGTGATATCCGGCCTGTCGGTTTTAAGGAGAGGCGGTAATGAAACTGATGGGCAGAATACTGATGTTGTTGCTGTTGTCGTGGCAAGCCCAGGCGACGGAACCGGTGGTGCTGACCCTGTACGGGGATATTCAGCTCGATGATCGGCAATATGATCGGCTGGACTTTACCCTGAGCGAACTGCAGGCGTTGCCCCAGGCCGATATCACCACGGCCCATCCCTGGGTGACCCAGGCTCATCACTACCACGGGGTGGACCTGAACAGGCTGATGGCACGACTGTTCGGTCATCGCCGCGTTGTCAGCCTGTATCTGGAGGCATTGAACGGCTTCAGCGTGGCCGTCGACTGGCCACAAATCAGCCCCTTTTCCCCCATCATCGCCTGGCAGGAAGATGAGCGATTGATGAGCCGCCGTAATAAAGGCCCCTTGTGGCTGATGCTGCCCTATGATCGCGTACCCAAGGTACAGCAGGCCGACTTCCTGCACTTCATGGCCTGGCAGCTCCGGGTGATCCGGGTACTCTCGGAGCCGGAATGAGAGGTTTTTTTACATCATCCCTTAGCGCGAGCGGCCAACATGGTCGTGTACATCCTTTCAAGCTGGTTATCGGTGGTTTGCTGCTACTGGGCATGGTCATATTCGGCAGTGGCGCTACCCATACCCTGATGAATATTCGTCAGCACAATACCCTGCTTGAACAACGAACCTACGAAACGCCCTGGTCGTTTATGCAGTTGCGGCAGGAGATGGGGCGTTTTCTGGATGCGGTGCGGCTACTGCATGCGGATGCCATCGGTAAAGACGAGCTGGCGCTGCGTTACGATATTCTCTGGAGCCGACTCCCGATACTGCTGAGCGGCCAGTTCAGGGATACCCTCAGTGACAGGCCCGATCTGTGGCTGTTGATCCGGCAGCTTGATACCCGGGTTCGGGGTCTGGAACAACAGGTGGCAGACTTGCAACCCGGCTCACCGGATTATCGCTTCATACTGGTCGAGCTGACGCCCTACCTGGAGCCGTTATCTCGTACCGTGACCGCCTCTATGCATAGCAATGCGCGGTTTTATGCGCAGTATGACCAGGCCTACCGCAAGCTGGGCAAGCAGCTTTATATCCAGATAGTCTGTCTCTTCATTACCCTGCTGTTGCTGTTGTTACTGCTATTTCGGGAGCTGCGGCGTTACTGGGTTCAGCAACTGCGGGATCCGCTGACCGGGCTGCCCAATCGTTTTGCCTTGCAACGACGCATTGCGCCGATGATCGAACAGAAAATTCCCTTCAGCGTGACCGTGCTGGAATTGAAAGACTTTACCGAACATCATCATCGCTTCGGATTTGAAGTAGTGGATCGCCTGTTTCAGGCTTTCAGCCTGCGTCTGCAGCAGAGCCTGCAACCTCACGAGTTTATCGCCCTGCCCTGGCAGGAAAGGGTGGTGGTGGTGGCCCGGGGCGTGGTGTCGCTGGAGGAAGTGCGGGCGCAGCTGTCCCGTTTTCGTCAGGCCCTGACCGACAAGATATCCATCGATACCTATGACTTTTACATGACGCCTATCATGGGCGTGGTGCTCTACCCGGCGGATGCGGACAATCTGGTGGATCTGCTGGCCCGGGGGGAACTGGCGTTGGAGCTGTGCCGGCGGGAGCAATTGCCCTATGTGTTTTTCGACCCTTCCTTGTTGAAGGAAATGTCGCGTCGCCAGCAGCTGGCACGAGATCTGCCGGCGGCGCTGGACAGTAACAGCCTGAGCCTGCAGTTACAGCCTTTGATCGAATGGCCCGGCGGTCATTGTCGCGGGCTGCAAGCGCTGGTGAACTGGCATCATCCGGGCTTTGGGATCATTTCGACGGCGGAGCTGATGCGGGTCACCGAGCAATATCAACTGTCGGAACGGCTGTTCATGTGGTTGCTGCAGCAGATCAGCCGGCAGTTGCCCGCGTGGCAGGTTCTGGGCGATCCCTCGTTATTTGTCAGCCTGACGGTGCCACCGGCGCTGTTTCGGATCGGACTGGAGCAAACGATAGTGCCGGTGTTACAACAACATTGGCTGTCGGCCGACGCACTGGTGCTGGATATCAATGAAGGTTTGGTGAAGCAGGATACCCGTGAGACGCTGGCCGTGATGAAAGGGCTCCGGGCGGCAGGCATTCGCATGGCGTTGACCGAGTTCGGCAGCGGCTGTTCGGCCTGGGGAACCCTGTCTCAACTACCGATCAGCTGGCTGAAGCTGGACGCCACCTTCTGCAGCGGTATTGAACGGGAGGGCGAGCCTCGCCGCCAGCTGGGGACCTTGTTTGCACTGGCCCGGGTGTTGCGGCAGCCGCTGATTTGCTGCGGTGTCGAACATACGACGGAGCTTGGGGTGCTTGAAGGCATGGGCCAGCCGTTGCTGGTGCAGGGGGATGCGGTCGGCGAGGTCTTATCGGCGGTGGAAGTGGGCGGCTGGCTCAAGCACCGCCAGCCTCAGTAGCCGGCGGCGCAACATCAGCGCCGGCGATTAAGACAGCCGGGCGAAATGGTTGATAGTTTCGGCCAGCAGCTGGATCTTGTGCACCATCCGCGACAACAAATCCTGATATTCCTCATCGGTGGTCATTTCCAGCAGTTCCAGCTCTTCCGCCAGTTCGGCCACATAGGGCATGAAATGATCCGCGTGGGTGATGAACTGGCTGTCTTCCCGCAGCACGGCACTGAATTTAGCCTGACCGCGGGTGCGCAGCTCGGCCAGCTTCTTGTCCGCATCAATTGCCTGGTGATACAGCTCTTTCAGAGTGTCGTTCAATTTTGAGGTAACGGAGTCGTGCATATCTGTTCCTTTTCTTAGGGTCTGTTGACCTTTCGAGATGATTTTTGCAGCAGTTTGTGGGGTCTTGATACAAGGCACCGCTTATGCCATGTAGTCACTCTACATAAATAAGCGATAACGCAGTAGCAAGCCCCCACAAGCGTTGCCCTGCGGGTTCGGCTAAACGCGTTTTTCTCTTTGTTGAGAGGGCATTGCTTAGAATGACTAGGCTACCCCCCTCTCGCCGCGATAAAAACGCCTTTAACTCGAACAAAATTTAACCGCGAAAGGTCAACAGACCCTAATGTCGGTTCGGTTCAAGACCAAGATCGATGGGTGTCTTACTGTGTTCACCGCCGATTTCGCGCACTAGCTTGGGTACCAGAAAGCCGGGCAGCCGGGCCAGCATGCCGGCCAGCAAGGCGGTAGCTGTGTTGTCATCCACCGCGAAGTGGGCGGCACCCGCGACTTTGTCCAGCTGATGCAGATAATAGGGCAGCACCCCGGCTTCAAACAGCCGTTCCGACAGCTGGCATAAGGCCTCGGTATCGTCGTTTACGCCGGCCAGCAACACACTCTGGTTGAGCAGGGTAATACCGGCCCGACGCCAAGGGGCAAGCCGGGCTGTCAGCTCATCGTCGATTTCATTGGCATGGTTGATGTGCAGCACCATCACCACCTGCAGCCGGCTTTGGTCGAGTCGCTGTAGCAGCGACTCGGTCAGCCGGGCCGGGATCACCACCGGCAGCCGGGTATGGATGCGCAGTCGTTTCAGATGAGGGATGGCTTCCAGGTCGGTGATCAGGGTGTCGAGATGCTCGTCCTTGGCCATCAGTGGATCGCCGCCGGAGAGGATCACTTCGTTGATCTCGGGGTGGGCGGCGATATAGTCCAGCGCCTCGCGCCAGCCTTCGCGGCCCGGGCTGTTGTCCGCATAGGGAAAGTGACGACGAAAGCAGTAGCGGCAGTTCACCGCACAGCCGCCGCGTACCACCAGCAGCACCCGGGATTCATACTTGTGCAGCAGGCCGGGCAGGGCGCTGTCGTGCTCATCGAGCGGGTCGGTGACAAAGCCGGGCACCTGCTCGAACTCTTCACCCAGAGGCAGCACCTGGCGCAGCAGTGGATCCTGGGCGTCGCCTTGCCGCATCTTGTCGGCAAAGGGGCGGGGGACCCGCATCGGAAACAGCCGCCGGGCCTTAAAGCCTGGCTGCCAGGGGGTCGCGTCTATCTGCAGGTACTGCAACAGCTGTTCGGGAGAGGTGAAGGCTCTGGCAAGTTCTTTTTGCCAGTTAATATGTAAATCCCCCCCATTTACGGGTATCATTGCCGGCATTTTCTGCAACTCTGTCAAACTCACGAGGGTAAAATGGCCTCTTATAGTACCAATGATTTCCGTGCCGGCCTAAAGATTATGCTGGATGGCGAGCCCTGTGCCATTGTCGAAAACGAATTCGTCAAGCCCGGTAAAGGACAGGCGTTCAGCCGCGTGAAGATCCGCCGTCTGCTCAACGGCAAGATGCTGGAAAAAACCTTCAAGTCCGGTGACACAGTAGAAGCCGCCGACGTGGTGGATATGGAGCTGGCCTATCTGTACAACGACGGCGAGTTCTATCACTTCATGAACAACGAGACGTTCGAACAGCTGGCCGCCGACGAGAAAGCGGTGTCCGATACCAAGCGCTGGCTGAAAGAGCAGGACGTGTGCACCCTGACCCTGTGGAATGGCGCCGCGATTTCCGTTACTCCTCCCAACTTCGTTGAGCTGGAAGTGGTAGAAACCGATCCGGGCCTGAAGGGTGACACCGCCGGCACCGGCGGCAAGCCTGCCACCCTGACCACCGGCGCAGTAGTACGAGTGCCGCTGTTCATCCAGATTGGCGAAGTGCTGAAGGTTGATACTCGCTCCGGTGAATATGTTTCCCGCGTGAAGTAAGCCTGTCAGTATTGAAAAACGGCGCCTTTCGGCGCCGTTTTTGTTTGTTATTCCTTACCGTAGACGTTGTTTTCCTGCTCCCGCACCCGGATGAAGGTGGTGCGCTTGGTCAGCTCTTTCAGACGGTGGGCTCCCACATAGGTACAGGTTGAGCGCACGCCGCCCAGAATGTCCTGAATGGTGTCTTCCACCGGGCCGCGATACGCCAGCTCGACGGTTTTACCTTCTGCAGCTCTGTACTTGGCTACGCTGCCGGCGTGTTTGTCCATGGCACTGGAAGAGCTCATGCCATAGAACTTCATGAAGGTCTTGCCATCGCGTTCGACCAGCTCGCCGCCACATTCTTCGTGCGCCGCCAGCATACCACCCAGCATAACGAAGTCGGCACCGCCACCGAAGGCCTTGGCCACGTCGCCGGGACAGGTACAACCGCCATCGCCGATGATCTGGCCACCCAGGCCATGGGCCGCATCGGCGCACTCGATAATGGCCGACAGCTGTGGGTAGCCGACGCCGGTCTTGACCCGGGTGGTGCAGACGGAGCCCGGGCCTATGCCGACCTTGATGATATCGGCACCGCACAGAATCAGCTCTTCCACCATTTCTCCGGTCACCACGTTACCGGCGATGATGGTGTGCTTTGGCCACTGCTTGCGCGCCTTGCTGACAAAAGATGTGAAATGTTCGCTGTAACCGTTGGCCACGTCGATACAGATAAAGGAGAGCTCATCGGATAACGCCAGTACCTGTTGCAGCTTCTCAAAGTCTTTTTCGGAGGTGCCGCTGGAGACGATGACGTGTTGCAGCACATCCGGGCTTTCTGCCTGTACAAATGCCTGCCACTCGGCCACGGAGTAATGCTTGTGTACCGCGGTCAGAATCTGATGACGGGCCAGAGAGCGGGCCATGGCGAAGGTGGCCACGGTATCCATATTGGCGGCAATAACCGGTACACCAGACCAGCGACGACCCGAATGTTTAAAGACGAATTCGCGGCCAAGTTCTACCTGAGAACGGCTGTTGAGAGTAGATCGCTTGGGTCGAAACAGCACATCACTAAAGCCCAGTTTCAAGTCTTCTTCGATACGCATGGTATTACCTCAATAAGTGACAGGCACAAAAAAACCGGGGGTTTCTTAGGCCCCCGGTTTTCAGCATTGTAGGTTTACGAAAACTTTTTGCAACAATTCTGACTCATTATTCAGGAATTAATCCGGGTATGTCAGACCAGACGAGGCTTGTGGCGGGCGTATTTCGAGCCGTTCAGCGTGTCTTGGTGCTGTTGTTTTGTACGATTTTGCGTCATGCTGTTAGCATCCTGGCTGGGAGGGTTGCGTTATGTTCAAGATATTGGGGCTGGATCATCTGGTGCTGAGGGTGAGGCAGCCGGCGCGAATGCTGGATTTTTACTGCCGTATTCTCGGGTGCAGCCTGGAGCGGAAAAAGAGCGACATCGGCCTCTATCAACTGCGGGCCGGAGAGCAGCTTATCGATCTGGTCGATATTCGCGGCCCTCTGGGCGGGGATGGCGAAGTCCCCGATCAGTGCAAGGCCAACATGGATCACTTCTGTCTTAAAATTGATCCTTTCGATACGGATGAGCTCTGTACCTATCTCGCGCTGAACGGGGTGATCTTCGAAGCGCCGGTCATGCGTTACGGCGCCGAAGGAGAAGGACTCTCCGTTTATCTGTTCGATCCCGAAGGAAACCAGATAGAGCTTAAAGGCGTCGTCTAAGCTGGCAAGCGCCCACATGATAAGCTGGCAAGCGCCCATATTAAGATTGACATCCTCCTCGGCCTAAAGGCCGAGGATTCCTACTGCGGTTAAGCGCTTGCGCTTAACTCACTTCGGTGGGTTCCTGCTGCTGGCGACATTAATGCATCGCTCACTTCACAGGCTAACCGGGCGTGCCCC
>NZ_MPZM01000075.1 GCF_002936955.1 Oceanisphaera arctica
GGGGAGGGGCAGAATAGCGCCGGTTTTTAAAGCCGGCGTTTGTTTTGCTCCCTCCCCTTTAATGCTATATCAGCAGGATAACGCTGATGTTCAACGCAAGGGGAGGGTTGGGGTGGGGTTTCTGTATTAGTTAGCGACGATGTTCAGCAGCTTGCCGGGCACGTAGATCACCTTGCGTACCGTCTTGCCGTCCAGGTGACGTGCCACGTTGTCGTCGGCCTGGCCGGCGGCTTCTACTGCCTCCCGGGTGGCATCGGCGGCGACCGTGATCTTGCCACGCACCTTGCCGTTGACCTGCACCACCACCAGCTTCTCGTCTTCGACCAGCGCATCGGCATCGGCCTGTGGCCACCGGGCGTGATCGATATCGGTCTGGCCCAGAGCCTGCCACAGTTCGAAACAGGTGTGCGGCACTATCGGGTGCAGCATGATGGTCACCGCTTCCAGCGCTTCCTGCAGCAGGGCGCGATTCTGAGTATCGGCCATGTCGACTTTGGTCAGCTTGTTCATCAGCTCCATGATGGCGGCGATGGCGGTGTTGAAGGTCTGGCGACGACCCACGTCGTCACTCACCTTGGCGATGGTCTTGTGCACATCACGGCGCAGGGCTTTCTGCTCGTTGCTCAAGCCGGCTACATCCAGTGCCGCGACGGGACCCTGGGACTGATGCTCGAACACCAGCTTCCACAAGCGCTTGAGGAAGCGCAGAGCACCCTCAACGCCGGAGTCGGACCATTCCAGAGTCATGTCAGCGGGGGAGGCGAACATCATGAACAGGCGCACGGTATCGGCGCCGTACTTGTCGACCATTACCTGAGGGTCGATGCCGTTGTTCTTGGACTTGGACATCTTGGTCATGCCGGTGTGCACCAGCTCGCGACCGTCCTTGTCCAGGGCGCGCTTGACCCGGCCCTTTTCGTCCCGCTCCATGGTGACATCCAGTGGGCTGACCCAGGTACGGGCGCCTTTTTCGTCGGTATGGTAGAAGGCGTCGGCCAGCACCATGCCCTGACACAGCAGACGCTTGAACGGCTCGTCGGACTCGACCAGACCGGTATCGCGCAGCAGCTTGTGGAAGAAGCGGGCATACAGCAGGTGCATACAGGCGTGTTCGATACCGCCGATATACTGATCCACCGGCAGCCAGTAGTTGGCTTTTTCCACGTCCAGCATGCCCTGATCGTACTCCGGGCTGCAGTAACGGGCGTAATACCAGGACGACTCCATGAAGGTGTCGAAGGTGTCGGTTTCACGCAAGGCCGGCTGGCCGTTATAGGTGGTTTTGGCCCACTCGGGATCCGCCTTTATCGGGCTCTGGATGCCGTCCATGACCACGTTTTCCGGCAGTATCACCGGCAAGTCTGCTTCTGGTACGCCTACTACTGAGCCGTCTTCCAGGTTCAGCATGGGGATGGGCGCGCCCCAGTAACGCTGGCGGCTCACACCCCAGTCCCGCAGGCGGAAGTTGACGGTACGGCGACCCAGGTTCCTGGCAATCAGCGCATCGGCGATGCCATTGAAGGCCTGCTCGAAGTCGAGGCCGTCGAAGTCGCCGGAGTTGAACAAGACACCTTTTTCGGTGTAGGCGGCCTCGGAGACATCCGGCTCGCCGCCGTCGATGGGTTTGATGACAGGTACTATGTCCAGGCAGTACTGGGTGGCGAATTCATAGTCGCGCTGATCGTGGGCGGGAACCGCCATTACGGCACCGGAGCCATAATCCATCAGCACGAAGTTGGCAATCCAGATGGGCACCTGCTTGCCGGTCAGCGGGTGTACCGCATAGAGACCGGTGGCCATGCCTTTTTTCTCCATGGTGGCCATTTCGGCTTCGGCCACCTTGTTGTGTTTGCACTCGTCGATAAAGGTGGCCAGTGCCGGGTTGTTCTCGGCGGCCTGGGTCGCCAGGGGGTGACCGGCGGCGATGCCGACATAGGTCACGCCAAACAGGGTGTCGGGGCGGGTGGTATAGACTTCAAAGGACTGCTGCTGGTCGGCGACCGCAAAGCTCAGGGTGACGCCTTCGCTGCGACCGATCCAGTTACGCTGCATGGTCTTGACCTGCTCGGGCCACTCATCCAGGTTGTCGATGTCCTTGAGCAGCTCGTCCGCATATTCGGTGATCTTGATGAACCACTGGGGAATTTCCTTCTGCTCCACCGGGGTGTCGCAACGCCAGCAGCAACCGTCGTTGACCTGCTCGTTGGCGAGCACGGTCTCGTCGTGCGGGCACCAGTTGACGGAGGAAGTTTTCTTGTAGACCAGGCCTTTTTCATACAGCTTGGTGAAGAACCACTGTTCCCAGCGGTAATACTCGGGGGTGCAGGTGGCCAGCTCACGATCCCAGTCGTAACCGAAGCCCAACCGCTTGAGCTGGTTCTTCATGTAATCGATGTTTTCATAGGTCCAGGGTGCCGGTGCCGTCTTGTTGTTGATGGCGGCGTTTTCGGCGGGCAGGCCGAAGGCATCCCAGCCGATGGGCTGCAGCACATTTTTGCCTTGCAGCCGTTGGTAGCGGGAGATAACGTCACCTATGGTGTAGTTACGTACATGCCCCATGTGCAGTCGACCGGAAGGATAGGGAAACATGGATAGGCAGTAGAACTTGTCTTTGCCCGGCTGTTCGGTGGCCTTGAAGGTCTGCTGATCTGCCCACAAGCGTTGCACTTCGGGCTCAATATTCTGGGGAATGTATTGCTCTTGCATTAGTGACATCCGGATCTGTGAAATGGGTGATAAACCACGGCGATAAATCGCCATAGAATACCCCAGGGGGGGGAGGGCAACAATAGCCGCACCGCCAGGGCTCGGTATCCAAGGGGGGAAGATGAACAATAACGAACAAAAACATAAAAAAGGCTACGACGCCTTCGTCGAGGAATTGCATCGCCGCTGGCAGCAAACCGAAGATACGACGATCAGGGAAATGGTGGAAACCACCCAGGCCTACATGGAGGCGGCCAGCGACCTGACCAAGGACGAGCTGGCGCTGATCGCCCAGTACGTGAAGCGGGATCTGGCGGAAATGGAAGACAGCGGTGACGAGTTTCGCGACAGCCTCTTCTATCGCCGGATCAAGGAAACCGTGTGGGGCTGGCTGGCAGACGTGACCGACAAGAGCCAGCTCGAATGGCGGGAACTGGCCTCTGAGCTGGAGCACCACGGCGAATACCGGGCGGGAGAAGTGGTAGGCCCCGGCCTGTATGACTGTACCCTGTGCGCCCACTCCCGCGAAGTGACCCACCCCGAGGTGCTGACCAGCTGCCTGGAATGCAACCACGAGACCTTTATCCGCCGGCCGCTCATGCCGTAACTGCATGAGGTTTGAGGTGGTTTCATGTGGGGCTTTTTCGGGGCAAGTCCTTACAGTTCGGTAATTTTGGCGGCTATATCGGAGGTTTTCATTTGATACTTTAGTCTAACGTTGCTAGCATCCGCGAGATTACTTAATACACAATTCATCAGTGGTTATTCATGGACGATAGCTCGAGTTTGCTGATCTATTCATACGGCTCCTTTATCGGGTTGGGCAACTTCGCCCAACCAATATCCTGCATATTTTTCCTGCTTAATCCGCCTGATTTTTAACTCATATGGCGTCTACCATCTCCGGTTAACTTCACCTTTCGTGAACACGGCCAAACGGATACTGGCTTCCTCAGAAAATTAAGAGATTGATACATGTTCAAGAAGACCTTGCTTGCCTCATCAATGGTGCTGGCCATCAGTGGCTGTACCGTTACCCCAGAAGCGATTTCACTCGATAACGTCAGCGAAACGGTGCGTGCAGACATGACACTGTTTGTACAGGAACAAGATCAGGTTCAGGGTAATATCGGACTGGAAGATGCCATTGCCCGGGCGGTGCGCAACAATCGGGACAAGAAACTGAAGGCGCTGGAATCGGCGATGGAGCAGGGGCAGATCGATCTGGTTCAGCATGAAATGCTGCCCAGTCTCGCCGCGTCGGCCGGCTATTCCGAGCGCAGCAACTATGCAGCTTCGGCCAGCGTGGAGTTTCAGGATGGACGTCCCGATCCGCTTGGGGCCAGTCCTTCCTATTCCATTTCCCAGGATAAACAACGCTCCACCTACGATCTGGCATTGAGCTGGAATGTGCTCGATTTCGGCCTGTCTTATGTGCGTGCCAAGCAGCATGCGGACCGTTACCTGATTGCAAAGGAAAGGGAGCGCAAGGTCACTCACAACATTACCCAGGATGTGCGCGGTGCCTACTGGCGGGCTGTGTCGGCCGAGCGGCTGTTGCAGAAGATCGGTCCCCTGATTGAGCAAGCCTCCGCCGCCCTCGACGATTCGCGTCAGGTCGAGTTGCTGCAACTGCGTTCGCCGATGGAAGCGCTGTATTATCAGCGTGAGCTGCTTGATGTGCTGCGCTCTCTGCAGTCGTTGAAGCAAGACTTGTCCAACGCCAAAACCGAACTGGCCGGGCTGATGGGGTTGAAGCCGGGCACGGTATTCGAGCTGGCCGATGTAGGTGAGCCCGACTTCGGTGTACCCGAGCTGACGGTCGAACTGGCGACCATGGAAGAGCTGGCGCTGAATCAGCGGCCCGAGCTGGTGGAAACTTATTACCAGAAGCGTATTTCCGCCGCCGACACCCGTGCCGCCATCCTGAAAATGCTGCCGGGTATCAGCCTCAATGCGGGTGCCTATTACGACAACAGTGACTATCTGCTGAATCAGGACTGGACCAGCCTGGGTGCCCAGGTCAGCTGGAATCTGTTCGATGTGTTCAAGGTGGGCGCCGAGCGACGCCTGGCCAAGACCCGTGAGGCGCTTGCCGAAGAGCAGCGCCTGGCGTCGTCCATGGCGGTGCTGACTCAGGTGCACCTGGCCAGGATCCGCTATAACGAATCGCGCCAGTCTTTTGATCTGGCCGATCGTTATCTGCAGGTGGCCAGCCGCATCAGTGAGCAAACCGTTAATGCCGCACGCATGAAGCGAACCTCCGAACTGGATCTTATCCGTGAATCTCTCAATACCCTGCTGGCCGAGTTGCGCCGCGATGTGGCCTATGCAGATCTGCAAAACAGCTATGGTCGGGTCTTCGTGACCATGGGCATGGATTTGCTGCCGGAAGATTATGCCGCCAGCAGCGTGGATGAGCTGGCTGACACCATTGCCGCCCGTTTTGACCGGTGGCAGCGCGGTGACCTGGTTGAGCCGGAGGCTGTTGCCTCCTCTGCGGCAGACAATGTCGACAAGGAGCAGGCACAGGCCAGTAGCACGGCATCTGCAAGCGCGGGTGACATGAGTTGATAACGGCATTCCAGCACAAGGGCCTGCTGTTGGCGGCCCTGCTCTTTTCGACGCTTCCCGCTCAGGCCGAGGAATACAAGGCCCGGGCGGTGATAAACGCTTGGGACAGGGCTGTGCTGTCCGGTGAACTGGCAGCCAGGGTCACCAGCCTGCCGAAACGACCGGGGGAAAGCTTTCGCAAGGGTGAACTGCTGATCGGGCTGGATTGTGCCCTGTATGAAGCACAGGCCAGCAAGGTGGCGGCAGAGCATACCGCCGCCAAGGTCAAGCTGGATAACGCACGCCAATTGAACGAGCTGCGCTCTATCGGCAGCCTGGATGTTGCGCTGGCCCAGTCGGAATACGCCCAGACCCAGGCTGAGCTGCGCATAGCCCGGATCAACACCCAACGCTGCCAGATCAAGGCGCCTTACGACGGCAAGGTAGTGACGGTGCTGATCAATAAGCATGAAAATATCCGCCAGCAGCAGGAATTGATCGAAATCGTCGCCGATCAGCGGCTTGAGGCCGAAGTGGTGGTGCCTGCCACTTGGCTAAGCTGGCTGCAGCCATCCATGCCGTTGACGCTGCAGATAGATGAGACCGGCGCCAGAGTGGAGGCGACCATTGCCGCCATCAGTCCGGCCATTGATCCGGTCAGCCAGACGCTGCTGTTGCGTGCAGAGCTGACACCGTCGGCCGCCTTGATGCCGGGAATGAGCGCCAACGCCTACTTCACAACAGATAGCACCCAGTAACCTCATTATATTTTTGCCGGGTGTCGTATATGGCGCCCTGTGCTGACCAGGGACAGATGCCATGAACAAGCAAAACAACGCCAAGACCTCACCCGGATTTCGTCGCAAGCCGCTGATCACCGCCCTCGAATCACGCATCTTGCTGGATGGTGCCGCCGTGGCCACCGCCGTCGATATGACCACCGACGTGGCCTTTCAGCAGGATGCGGTGCATCAGCCCGTCCCGGATCAGGCCGTGCATTTCAGCGATGGCGACCTGGCGCTGGCGCCGACGCAGATTAAAGCCGGTGACCCGAGCCAGAACCATGGCCGCAAGGAAGTGGCCTTCGTCGACAGCAGCGTGGAAGATTACCAGACCCTGGTGAACGGCATCGGCGCCGGTATCGAAGTGCAGCTGATCGACGGCAGTCAGGACGGCCTGGCACAGTTGGCAGTCTGGGCACAGCAAAACTCTGGCTATGATGCCATCCATCTGTTGTCTCATGGCAGTAGCGGCAAGATCAGCCTGGGTTCGGTGGTTCTCAACAATGCCAACCTGGCAGAGCATGCAGAGGCGCTAAGCCAGATTGGCCAGTCTCTGACGGAAGAAGGAGACTTGCTGGTTTATGGCTGTAATGTGGCTACGCCCGAAGGGGAAGCATTTGTCGCCGGGTTGGCGTCGGCCACCGGGGCCGATGTGGCCGCGTCGGAGGACCTTACCGGAGCCCTTTCCCGAGGTGGTGACTGGCATCTGGAGCATAGCCAGGGTGAGATAGAGACCGAAGGACTGAATGTCGAGCCTTATAGTGGTGTGCTGGCAGAGCCGGTGCAGGTGTCGGTGTTCAGTTATCCGGGGCTAAACGGTGACGGCTCCCAGCCCGGCGATGAAAATGCCAACCTAGCGAGTATTGTGCAGGCCATCATCGATGATGGGGGAAATTATTCGCTCGATACCTCCATTACCAGCTTTACCGACCCGGATCTGGCAGAAAAGCTGGCCGCCAGCGGTTTCTTCTTCATGACTGACATGGAGAGGCAGAGTCCGACCGATACCAGCTTCTTCCCAGAGTCTGCTCGCGTCATTTTCCGTGACTGGGTGGCCGATGGCGGCGTCATCATGATGACCGGCACCAGTGGTGCCAATGACGTCAATTTTCTTAACCTGATTTTTGATTGGGATCTGAGCAGCTCGTATCACTCAGAAAATTCATCCCGGGTAGATGCCAATGCTGCCGATACCCCCTTTGCCGATATATCGGCAAGCGAACTGGCTCCCATGAACGCATCCGATACCATCAGTAGCGGCAGCGTGGAAAATTTCAAAACCATTTATGGGACCGATGATAAAGCGGCCGTAGCAACCATACAGTATGGCTCTGGCCATGTTATCTATATGGGGTTTGACTATTATGGTGCCGGTACCGAAGGGTATCAGTACAGCAGCCCCTGGGTGCAGGAGATCATACCTGCCGCCATGGAATACTCGAGTATTCTAGCGGGCTCCGGTGATGTAGAGGAAGATCAGACCTATACCTTTGCTGCCGATGCTTTCAAGTCAGGCGGTAGCGTATTGTCACAGGTGAAAATCACTTCCTTGCCTACCAACGGCTCACTGACTCTTTCCGGGGCTACGGTCACTGTGGAGCAGGTGATTACCAGTGCGCAATACGATTTGCTGACCTATACGCCTGATGAAAACTTCAACGGTGAAGATGGTTTTAACTGGCAAGGGTATGACGGCGAAGCATACAGTGCGGACATCAGTTACGATCTGACGGTGTCTCCTGTTAATGATGCTCCCGTATTTGGCGCGGCCAATACCTCGACTCAGGTATCGGTGTTCAGCTTCCCCAACCTGAACGGGAATGATGCCTCTCCTGGTAGCGATAATGAAAACGCCAACCTCGCCAGCATAGTGCAGTCGGTGATCAACGAAGGAGGGGAATATTCGCTGGATACCTCCATCACCGGTTTTACCGATGCCGGCTTCTCCGACAAGCTGAATGCCAGTGGCTTCTTCTTCATGACCGATATGGAAAGAGGTAATCCACTGGATGAGTCTTTCCTGCCGGAGTCTGCCAAGGCGACCATGAAAAACTGGGTGGGGGCTGGCGGCGTCATGATGATGACGGGTACTTATGGAAGCAATGACACCAATTTCCTCAATACCATCTTCGGGTGGGATCTGGCGACCCAGTCAGGCTCTTCATGGGATTTGAACACCGGCAATGCGGCGGGAACGCCGTTTGAAGGCGGACCGGCCAGCCTGAGTAATCTCAGCGCCACCGATTCGATAAGCAAAGGTTCGGTTGAAGGCTTTTCGGCGATTTACGGTACCGATGACAACGCGACCGTTGCCGTGATCAGCTATGGCTCGGGTACGGTTATTTTTCTCGGTTTTGATTTTTATAATACGGGTATTTCTGGCACCGGCTTTACCGATACGGCCACGCAATACGGTGCCGATGTCAGCAATGGCGGCCAGCGAACCAATGCCTGGGTGACGGAGATTATCCCCAGAGCGATGGAGTATTCGGCCAATCTATCCTCTTCTATCAATCTGTCGCAGAGTGATACAGGACTAACTGCAACGGATGCACTGATAGTCACCGATGTGGATCTGGCCGATGAGGTGGAGGTCACGGTCAGCTCGGTGACGGCGGTTCAGCAGAATGCGAGTGGTGATGTGATGTCATCCAACGGCACCGAACCCGATAATGCCACCTTGCTGGCGATGTTGGCGTTGTCATCACAACCGGTAGTCGATGCGGAGTCTACGGAAGGAACGCTGAACTGGACCTTTGATTCCGGCGACGAAACCTTTGGTTATCTGGCGACTGGCGAAAAACTGGTGCTGACCTATACCCTGATTGCTGACGATGGCAATGGTGGCACCGCGACTCAGGATATTGCCATTACCATCAACGGCACCAACGATGCCCCCGTGGCCGAGAGTGATACGGTGATCGCCATCGAGGCAGGCGGCGTAGCCAATGGTAGCGCCGGCAGTAATGCCAGCGGCAACGTGCTGAGCAACGACAGCGATGTGGATGATGGTGATACCAAAACCGTCACCGGCGTAGTGTTCGGTGACACCAGCGGCACCATCGGCAGCGCGCTGGCGGGCCAGCACGGCAGCCTGACGCTGCATGAAGACGGTAGTTACAGC
>NZ_MPZM01000076.1 GCF_002936955.1 Oceanisphaera arctica
CCCATCAACGGCCAGGCGCCGGTGCAGTGGGTTGCGGACGCGGTTAAAGAGTTGCAGGGCCTGCCCGACGTAACTCTGCTGCCACGCAGCACCGCCGCCGGTTATTACGATCAGAACTTTCTGACCGTGCTGGAGCGCCGTACCGATCACCTGGGTGAGCGCGTATCCGGCAAGACCCGCCAGCGTCTGCACCGCATCCGTGCCAAGCGCGTGGTGCTGGCGCCCGGTGCTCACGAACGCCCGCTGGTGTTCGGCAACAACGACCTGCCCGGTTGTCTGGTGGCCAGTGCACTTTCTACCTACGTCAACCGTTACGCAGTGGCCCCGGGCAACAACCTGGTGCTGATGACCTGTAACGACTACGGCTATCAGGCCGCGCTGGACTGGCTGGATGCCGGTCGCAAGGTGGCCGCGGTAGTCGACAGCCGTCATACCCCCTCAGGTGCCCGTTATCAGGCACTGAAGGCGCGCGGCGTCAAGATTTATACCGGGCACGGCCTGATTGAAGCCGTTGGCAAGAAGCGAGTCAGTGGTGCCAAGGTAGCGGCCCTGTCCAGCGACGGCAGCCAGGTCACCGGTGCAGCCGAACTGCTGGCCTGTGACATCATCGCCAGCTCCGGTGGCTGGAGCCCTGTGGTGCACCTGACCGCGCATACCGGCTCGCGTCCGGTATGGAGTGACGAGCTCAACGGCTTCGTACCCGGCGAATCGGTACAAAAGCAGCTGCTGGCCGGCGGCATTCAGGGCACCTATGCGCTGTCCAAGGTGCTGGCCGAGGGCCTGACTGCAGGCCGTGCGGCCGCCGATGCCACCGGTTACGGTGACATTTCTGCCCAGGTTCAGGATGCCGAGATCAAGACCGAAGATCCGCAGGAAGATGCGGCTCAGGCCCTGTTCCTGGTGCCCCACAACAAGCCTGTGAGCCGTGCGCCCAAGCAGTTTGTGGATTACCAGAACGACGTAACTGCCGCCGGTATCGAGCTGGCCGTGCGCGAGGGCTTCGAGTCCATCGAGCACATCAAGCGTTACACCGCCATGGGCTTTGGTACCGATCAGGGCAAGCTGGGCAACATCAACGGTATGGCGATTGCCGCCCGTGCCATGGGTAAGACCATTGCCGAAACCGGCACTACCGTGTTCCGTCCCAACTACACGCCGGTTACGTTTGGCGCCTTTGCCGGACGCGATGCGCACCACCTGTTCGACCCGGCGCGTTTTACCGCCATGCATGCCTGGCATGTGAAGAGCGGAGCCGAGTTTGAGGACGTGGGCCAGTGGAAGCGTCCCTGGTTCTTCCCCAAGAACGGTGAAGACATGCACCAGGCGGTTAACCGCGAATGTCAGGCTGTACGCAACAGCGTGGGCATTCTGGATGCCTCTACCCTGGGCAAAATCGACATTCAGGGTGCCGATGCCCGCGAGTTTCTGGCGCGCATCTACACCAACGCCTGGGCCAAATTGAGCCCCGGTAACTGCCGCTACGGCCTGATGTGTAAAGAAGACGGCATGGTGTTTGACGATGGTGTAACTGCCTGCATCAACGACAACCATTTTGTGATGACCACCACCACGGGTGGCGCCGCCGGCGTACTGCAGTGGCTGGAATTGTGGCACCAGACCGAATGGCCGGAGCTTGAGGTGTATTTCGGTTCGGTAACCGACCACTGGTCAACCATGACGGTCACCGGTCCCAACAGCCGCAAGGTGCTGGAAAAGATCTGTGAAGATGTGGACCTGTCTGCAGAAGCTTTCCCCTTCATGGGCTGGCGCGATGCGACGGTAGCCGGAGTAAAGGCGCGGATCTTCCGCATCTCCTTCACCGGCGAGCTGAGCTTCGAGATCAACGTACAGGCGAACTACGGTCTGCATACGTGGGAAGCGGTTATGGAAGCGGGTGCCGAGTTCAATATTACTCCGTACGGCACCGAAACCATGCACGTGCTGCGGGCAGAGAAGGGCTTCATCATCGTCGGTCAAGACACCGATGGTTCTGTTACCCCCTTCGACCTGGGTATGGACTGGTGTGTGGGCAAGACCAAGCCGTTCCCCTTCATCGGGCAGCGTTCCTGGAGTCGTTCCGACACGGCACGCACCGATCGCAAGCAGTTGGTGGGCCTGAAGTGTAAAGAGCCGAAAACCGTGATTCCGGAAGGCGCGCAAATCGTGCTGGACCCGAACCATCCGGTGCCGGTACCCATGGTCGGCCATGTGTCGTCCAGCTACTACAGCGCCAACCTGGGCCACAACATCGCCATGGGCGTGGTGAAAGGCGGCCTGAGCCGCATGGGCGAAACCGTGTACTGCCCGCTGGCCGATGGCCGGGTGCTGGAAGCCGAAATTACCAGCCCGATTTTCTATGATCCCAAAGGAGAGCGTCAGCATGTCTAACAACACCGCTAAACTGGCCGAAACTCAAACTGACGTGCGGGTGGAATCCCCGCTGTATCACGCCAACCTGCCTGAGCTGGCCAAAAAAGATAAGCAGGGCGAAGTGGTGTTGCGCGAGAAGGCACTGCTGGGCCACCTGGTTTTGCGCGGCAACGTGAATAACGAACTGTTCGCCAAAACCGTAGAGAAGGTACTGGGTGTGGCGCTGCCTACCACGGCGTGCAGCTCGGTCGAAAGCGGCCAGGTGCTGGTGCAGTGGCTGGCGCCGGACGAGTGGCTGATCATCACCGAAAGCGGCCGGGAAGGGCAGCTTGAAGCCCAGCTGCGCGAGCATCTGACCGGTCACTATTCCCTGGTTGACGTGAGTGGCGGCCAGACGGTGATAGCCCTGTCCGGCCCCAAGGCCGAGATGGTGATTCGCAAGTCTTGTCATTACGACGTACACATCTCCAGCCTGCCGACCGGTAAGTGTGTGGGCACCACCTTCGCCAAGAGCGCGGTGCTGCTGCGCCGTACCGGTGCCGACAGCTTCGAGATGGTGATCCGTCGCAGCTTCTCCGACTATCTGTGGATGTGGCTGCAAGACGCCAGCCGCGAATACGGCCTGGTTATCGAGAAGTAAGAGAACCGAGCGACTTCATCATGTGTCACCCCCGCGAAGGCGGGGGTCCATGAGCCGATGTATCACCCGGTTGGTCACCCTCGCGAAGGCGGGGGGCCATGCTCATTGATACCGATATTGAGTTAGTACGGCGAATATTCAGCAGGAGGCTGTCGCATGACACAACACGATACCCTGATTTTAACCGCCAGCTGTGACAGCCGGCTGGGCACCGTGGACGCGGTGACCGGCTATCTGCGCGAACAGCGCTGTTACGTGGCGGACATGCAGACCTTTGATGACGCCCGTGTAGGCCACTTTTTTATTCGTGCCGAGTTTCGCAAGCCCGAAAACGGGGACTTTGATGAAGCGGCGTTTCGCGACGGTTTTGCGCCCCGGGCGGCCGAATTCGGCATGCAGTGGGAGCTGACCGAGCGCAGCCGCAAGCCCAATGTGGTGATCATGGTGTCGAAGTTCGATCACTGCCTCAACGACTTGCTGTACCGCTATCGCACCGGTCAGCTGGCCATCGAGATACCGGCGATTATTTCCAATCATCCGGATCTGCAGCGGCTGGCCGACTGGCACCATATTCCCTATTACCACCTGCCGGTGACTGCCGAGACCAAGGCCGAACAAGAGGCCAAGATCTGGCAGATAGTGCAGGAATCACAGGCGGATCTGGTGGTGCTGGCGCGCTACATGCAGGTATTGAGTCCCGAGCTGTGTAATCAGCTGGCGGGCTGGGCCATCAACATTCACCACTCGCTGCTGCCCGGCTTCAAGGGCGCCCAGCCGTATCATCAGGCTTATGCCAAGGGTGTGAAGCTGGTGGGGGCCACGGCCCATTACATCAACAACGAGCTGGACGAAGGCCCCATCATTACCCAGGGCATTCAGACGGTGGATCACAGTCATTACCCGGAAGACCTGGTTGCCAAGGGGCGCGATGTCGAGTGCATCACCCTGGCCAAAGCCATTCAGTATCACATCGAAAAGCGGGTGTTCATGTACCAGGGCAAAACGGTGGTACTGGGCAGCTAAACCCCGTTCGATGTATTCCCGGCAGGGGGCAGGCCGCAGCCGCGGTATGCCCTCTGCATAGCAAACAGGCTTGTTTGATGAGCCTGTTAATGTAAAAAAAGTCATGACGAGGAGATATCATGTCTAACAAGATCACGGTTCTGCGCGACACCCAGCCTGAAGTATTACTGGATGCCACTCAGTGGGAAAAGCTGTCCGGCGACCCGCACACCGTTAACCTGAACGCTTACAAGTCGGAAGACGGCAGCAAGCTGATGGGTACCTGGATGTGTACTCCCGGTAAGTGGGCAGTAAACTACACCAAGTGGGAATATTGCGATTTCCGTGAAGGCTACTGCATTCTCACCCCCGAAGGCGGTGAGCCCATTCACCTGAAAGCCGGCGACATCTTCGTGGTCGAGCCTGGCTTCCAGGGTACCTGGGAAGTAGTGGAAACCGTTCGCAAGTATTTTGTTTTTGCCTAAACGGTAAACAGGGTATTTGCCTAAACGGCGATTTTCTCGAGGCTGACGACTGTAATAACAGCCTCGCCTGAGAAATGACCATCGGCCTGCGCACTGCGCAGGCCGATTTTGTTTATGCGAACGGCATGAAGTTGGGAGTCGTGGATCAGAGGTAACAGGGTTGCCTCCTCCGACCCGCTCAAGCACATCCTTGTGACGCTCAGCACATGACATCTGACCGCCAGGGATGGCGGGAATGCCGAAATGGCAGGAGCATTTTTTGGCCATGTCATGTGACGGTCGGCTGAGTCAATCCCTGTTACCTCTTCTTTACTCCGGCATCGCCTGTTAGTGCCGCCCGGTAGCGACTTCAGTCGGCAGGGCGTGTGCAACACGGCAAAAACAGCCCAAAACCAGGCTCCTGACGGTTGTCAGGAAGAGGGTGGAATCAAATAATAGAAACACCGTCAATTTCCATTACCGAACTGGCATCGGCTCGATCGATGATTTTAATCAAGGCAGACTGAATCACCTCGTTTTCCCTGACATCCGTTTCACTGGCAAACCGTTCTTCCTGAACTTCTGCACCTTCTTCAAGGGTAAAGCGAATAGCGACTTCCGTTGCACAATCAGCACTTTTACCAAAATACTCCAGGGTAATTTGCGGATAGCCTTTAAAGCCCTTCTTGACCTGTTTTGCGATCCGTTTTTTAGCTTTATCTACATTCATACAAAATCCTTGTAAGCACTGAAACCAAAATGAATCGAGAAGACCGAGAGCCGGGCTGTTCATGCCGTTTCCTGTGAGCGGCAGACTCCCTCTATGTTTGTCCATTGGACGTCAACCATGGAGGGAAGGCAAGGGCTGACTTCTACGGCACTAGCAAGCAGATCCGAACCATCACGATCCTGCCACCCCGTAGCTGCCACTTCAGTCGGCCGGGCCAGCGAAGCTGGGCAATACAAATAACGCCGGATACTGTTGCATGGGGAGTCGTGGATCAGAGGCAACAGGGTTGCCTCCTCCGACCTGCTCAAGCACTCCCTGTGACGCTCAGTGGCATCAAATATCGACCCTACGCAAGATCGCGGGGAATATGGAAACGAGGTTTGATTTATCTTCGGCGTGCGCTGCTCCGCCAGCTGAGGCGGCTACGGTGAGCCTCGGATATTGCGTGTTGTTTCTACAGGCCACGCCGGAATTGACGGGAGGACAAAGGGATCTGCTCAGCCGACCTCCTGTTTCAGGGATGAAACAGAGAGCGTACATGGGGCGAGCTTGTCTCGCCGTGACGAGTTGTTTCAGCCTGAACGAACATCCGGTGAATGTTCGCAGCAGGCGGAAACAGCGAATGGCAAGTTTCACAGAGTGTCGGCGGAGCTGGCCCTTTGGCCTCTGTACGACCTGATCTCCCGGTTTTGTCTTCTGGTCATCTTACCCGCTGATAATGCCAAAAACCGACTTGTGTAACTCGAGAGTAAGAATAAGATAACGTGTTGATTATATGGAGTCGTGAGATGCAACCGATCAAAAATCTGCCCGCCAGGGATGGTCAGCTTGGCTGGTTCGAGTCAGTCCCCTTTCAGCGGCCAATGCCGGTACGGCAGGCCGAGCAGGATGAACATTTCGACATCATCATCATCGGTGCCGGTTTCTCGGGGCTGGCCACCGCTGGCCGGCTTGCCGAGCTGCGGCCGGAAGCACGTATTGCCGTGATTGATGCGCTGGAAGTCGGCCAGGGTACTTCTGGTCGCAATGCCGGCTTCATTATTGACTTACCGCACAATCTGGATGCAACCGAGCCCGATGTGGAGTTGAACACCAGGGTTCGGGATTTGAACTGTTTTGCCATCCAGAGGCTGAAACGCATCCAGGAGCAGCAAGGGCTTGATGTATGCTGGCATGCCGCCGGCAAATACCTCGCCGCACACGAAGAAAAGCACTTCTCCAACCTGAACGCCTTTGTGAATACGCTGGAGGCGATAGGGGAGCAATACGAAATACTGGATGGAGATGCCCTGGCAACGAGACTGGGAACTCATTACTACCAGCGGGCCGTGTACACGCCGGGCAATATCCTGATGAACCCGGCGGCACTGGCCATTTCCGTGGCCAGTGCCCTGCCAGATAATGTCACCCTGCTGGAAAATACCCCGGTACGCGAAGTCGATCTGCCCAACAAGGTCGTTCAGACCCCCAAGGCACGGCTCAGTGCCGACACCCTGGTGCTGGCGACGAACTCCTTCACCGAAAAGTTTGGGGTGTGCCGTAACCAGCTGGTGCCGGTATTCACCTATGCCAGCCTGACCCGCCCCCTCGACGACAGTGAAATCAGCCAGTTTGACGGGATAGCGCCCTGGGGGCTGACCTCTGCCCACCCCGCCGGCACCACGGTACGGCTGACGCCCGACAAGCGAGTCTTTATTCGCAATACCCTGAACTTCCAGCCGGCGCTTCGCAGTAGCCAGGCGTTGCTCGACAAGGCAAGAGAGCAGCATCGAAAATCCTTTCTGGCCCGTTTTCCCCGGCTGAAAAATGTGCCGTTCGAATACACCTGGGGCGGCATGATCTGCATGACGATGAATCATGAACCCGTGTTCAAGGAGCAGGCGCCCGGCGTGTACGTGGTTGCCGCCATGAATGGGGTCGGGGTGGCGAAAGGCACTTATCTGGGCCACTACATGGCGGAGTTTATCTGCGGTAAACAAAGCCCGGAACTGGACTTTATCCTCCAGCATTCGGCCCCGAGCTGGGTGCCGCCGGATCCGGTGCGCAGCATGGGCGCGCGTATTCGACTCTCTTTTGAAGAACGCATGGCCAGGGGCGAGGTTTAATTTTCAAACAACAGAGGTCAAAGGAAATGACCGGTCACATTGTCCTCTGAAATATACGAAGAAAAGTGTGGAACCCGCCTCTCGACCAGCTTCCGGGCGGCGAGATGAGTCCTTTGCCTTCTATACCTGCCGATCTCCCGCCACGCTGCCCTTGCTATGCTGAAAACAGGATCTGTAGCCGGGAGCGGGTTGATGAGTGGGTTGTGGTTGCTGATGGCGTTGACGCTGACGAGTTCTGAGCCATTGAATCCGGAGCCGCTGAAAGAGGCGCTGGCACAGTTTGAGCGGCTCGATGGCTACCGGCTGACGCTTCGCAGTGAAGGGCCGGACGGTAATCAGCATCTGCTTTACGCCTATCGCAAGCCTGGTCTGGTGCGCATGGATGTGCTGTCGCCCTATGCGGGGGCCGTGATTGTTTACCGCCCAGACAGCGAAGAGGTTCGGCTCTGGCCGTTTGGCCTGAGCTGGCCTTCCGTCGGCCTCAGCCCCGATCACCCGCTGGTGACCAGCCCCCGTGGCCACCGGGTAGACAAATCCGACGTGGGGGTGCTGTTGCGAAAGGTACTGCAGATGCAGCAAACGGGTCAGACTCCGGTGCAAAACGAAGAGGCGCAGATCTCGGGTCGGGCGGCCTCGCACCTGGTGGTGTTGGGGCCGGACGGACCGGGTGAGGTAGCGCGTTACGAGCTGTGGCTCGATCGGGCGTCGTGGTTTCCGCTCAAGGTCGTCAGTAGCGATTGTCGGGGCAACCGGCTGGAAACCGTCTGGCTGGAGCAGATTGAGCTCGATCCTGTGTTTTCCGACAACTTCTTCTCTCCCTGAGTGGCACCATTGCGAACTATGGCGGCGAATTATGGCGAACTATGACTTCATGACCCGCTGGGAGATGCCGGCACCGATGGAAGAGGTATACAGAGCCATCGGTCAGCCGTTGCACTGGCCGCATTGGTGGCAGGGGTTGCGTCGGGTAGAAGCGCTGGGCTCATACAACGAGCGGGGTACCGGGCGGGTGTATCGCTACCACTGGCGCAGTCCCCTGGGCTACTCGCTGTGTTTCGATATTCGGGTGACCCGCTTGTATGCCCCCTGGCTGATAGTAGGGCAGGCCAGTGGCGATGTGGAAGGCTGGGGCTGCTGGCAGCTGAGCGAGGCGGCGGGTATTACCCGGGTGCGTTACCGGTGGCGGGTGCGTACCACCCGCCGCTGGATGAACCTGACCGCGCCCCTGGCCCGGCCGCTGTTTGTGTGGAGCCACGACGCCATGATGCACAACGGCGCCCTGGGTCTGTCCCGTGGCTGCAGGCCCGGCAG
>NZ_MPZM01000077.1 GCF_002936955.1 Oceanisphaera arctica
GTCGGCGCCACGAAACCGTGGTGCTGGCGCTACATAACGTGGAGCAGGCACTCACTCACTGCACCCGTGTGGTAGGGCTGCGCGAGGGACGGGTGGTGCTGGATGCGGCCACCCACACCCTGACTGCGGCCCAGCTGCAGGCCCTTTATCAGGGGCACTGAGGTGAAGGCAGAACCCCAACCCGCGCGCGCCATGGTGCACGGCAGCCTGCTGTTTGTGCTGCTGGCGTTGTTGTGTCTGCCCTGGGCCGATCTGTCCGTCACCGCCGTCGATCCCTGGACCGAACTGGGCCGGCTGGCCGGTGGTCTGTTACAACCGACGCTTCCCGATCTGAGCACACTGGCGTCCGCCGTGGCCAATACCCTGGCCTTTGCGTTGCAGGGGGTGGCGCTGGGCGCCGTGCTGGGACTGTTGCTGGCGGCCGGTTATCGCCGTGGCGCCATTCGCCGGCTGGCGGCGGGGGTGCGTGCGGTGCACGAGCTGTTCTGGGCGCTGCTGTTCATTCAGCTGCTGGGGCTGTCGGCCCTGACCGGGGTGTTGGCCATAGCGCTGCCCTATGCGGGCACCTTCGCCAAGATCTTCGGCGAACTGTTCGAGGAAGCGGATCCGGCACCGGAGCAGGCGCTGCCACCCGGGCTAAGCTGGCTGTCGCGCCTGGTGTATCTGCAGTTGCCGCTGTGCTGGCGGCAAATGGCCACCTATACCGGCTACCGGCTGGAATGTGGCATTCGCAGCTCGGCGGTACTGGGCTTTATCGGCCTGCCGACCCTGGGTTATCACCTGGAATCCCTGCTGCGTCAGGGCTACTACGACGAGGCGGCGAGCTTCTTCTATGCGCTGGTACTGATCATCGCCACCCTCAAGTGGTGGCTCAGCCCCCGGCTGCTGCCGCTGTATCTGCTGGCGTCCCTGTGGTGGCTGCCGCCGCTGGCCAGCTTCAACTGGGCGCTGATGGCGCGCTTCTTCACCGAAGACATAGTACCGGCGCCCTTGCGCATCGGCGACTGGGCCGGTCTATGGCCCTGGTTGCAGGGGCTCTGGGTGCAGCAAATCGGCCCCGGCCTGTTCAATACCCTGGTGCTGGCGCTACTTGCGCTGCTGGTCACGGCGCTGCTGGCGCTGCTGTGGTTTCCGGCTATTTCACGGCGCTTTGGTAATCGGCTGACCCGCACCGGCAGCCATGGCTGGCTGGTGCTGATGCGTTCCCTGCCGGAATACCTGCTGGCCTTTATCGGCATGCTGTTGCTCGGCCCCGGCATGTTGCCCGCCATTCTTGCGCTCAGCCTGCACAACGGCGCCATCATCGCCCACCTGCTCGGCCATCACCTCAATACCCTGACGGTGCGTGAAGACGCGCCCCAGGGAGGTAATCTGTATTTCTTCGAGGTGTTGCCCCGCCTGTACCGGGCCTTTATGGCCTACAGCCTGTACCGGTTCGAAAACCTGATCCGGGAAACGGCGATTCTGGGCATGCTCGGCATTCCTACCTTGGGTTTTTTCATCGACTCGGCGTTCAGCGAATTCCGCTTCGACCGGGCCATGGTGCTGCTGCTGGTGTGTGCCGGGCTCAATATGCTGGTGGACTCGCTGGCCCGGCGCCTGCGTCGTCGCCTGCACCTGAGCAGCCGGGCCCAAATGTTGTGAAGGACTGTCTATTTTTCTTGTGTTTTGTGTTTGTAGACGATATACAGCAGTTATTAAGCCAAGGGAGCCAGACGGAAGGGCTTTACTTAGAACATCAATAACATACAGGTGGTAAAGGATGAACAACATATTGAAATCAGGCGTACTTGGCGTAATGGCGTTGCTGACGGTGGGTTGTGCGGGAACGCAGACCACCGGAGAAAAAATGCTGTCTCGTAGCGAGGCGGCACAAGACATTGGCAAGATGTGGAACAAGGGTAACGAGCTGGTGCTGAAAGGTGAAAAGCTGCAGGCCAAGGGTGATGACCAGGTCGAAGAAGGCAAAGACAACATCAAGAAGGGCCAGCGCATGATCAAGAAAGGTCAGCGACTGATGGAGAAAAGTGAAGCTCAGTATCGCGAGAGTTTTCCCGGCGAATCGCTGTAAACCGACCAAAAAGCGAGATGATATGTGATCGTCTCGCAGCCTTTCAACTCAGCGGCCCAAGGCCGCTGGTTTTATTTCTGGGTCCCAGAGCCGTTACAGCACCAGGCCACCGTCTATCTTCAGTACCTGACCGGTGATGTAACGAGCCCGGTCACTGGCCAGAAACAGCACCCCTTCGGCGATATCCTGCGGTTCGCCCAGCGCCCCCAGCGGAATGCGAGCACACATCTTGGCAAGCACCTTCTCCGGTACCGCCTGGGTCATCTCGGTATTGATAAAGCCGGGCGCGATACAGTTGGCGCGGATCTGGGCGCCACCGTAGACGAACTCTTTGGCCCAGCCTTTGGTCATGCTGATGATGCCGCCCTTGCTGGCCGCATAGTTGCTCTGGCCTATGTTGCCGTCGGTACCCACCACAGACGAGATGCTGACGATGCTGCCCCTTGCCTGCAGCTTCATCAAGGGCAGCATGGCTTGGGTCATCATGAAGACCCCCTTGAGGTTGACGTCCAGCACTCGGTCCCAGTCGGATTCGGTCATTTTTTCGAGCAGGGCGTCGCGGGTAATACCGGCGTTGTTCACCAGCACGTCGACCCGACCCTGCTCGGTCATGATGCGGCCGCTCAGGGCGCTCAATGCGGTGGGGTCGCACACATCCAGGGTAATGGCAGTAATATTGTTGTAGTCACCGATCCAGTCTTCTGTGGGGGCCATGTTGATGTCGCAGGCATAGACTCGTGCCGCACCCGCCAGGGCGAGGGTTTCGCAGATGGCCCGGCCCAGTCCTCTGGCGGCACCAGTTACAACACAGATTTTTTCATTCATATCATGGTTTGGCGTATTCATGCTCGGGGATCCTTAAATGAGTGGGATGGTCCCGTTCAGCACTGCTGCGGACCACGCCATCGAGTCTAGTCCTTTTTGTGCGCTGCATTGTCATTTTATTATAAAATAATATTAAATTAATATTGAATATAAGTGTTTTAATTTTAGTTGTGACAGATTTATTTTGCTTTGCAATATTAAGTTGAGCGCGGTGACGCATGCCAGATCCGGGTATGAAAAGCGAATGGAAAAGCGAGGTAGGGCCCTGGCGGGATGAGCGAAAAATCGGTACCGAAGTTAGCGTCCGAGAAAAGCTGGAACCATGGCCGTAACGCCGAGGGATTAGGCAAGCTGAACTATGATGCCCGCCGTGGTATGTACCTTCATCCCACCTTGATGGTGACACCGGAGCGTTTGTCATTGGGGATCACCGATGCCTAGATGTGGGCGCGCGATGGCCAGCAACCGAAAGAAAGTGAACGCTGGCTGGAAGGCTATCAGCGGCTCAGTGAACTGAAACAACAGCTGCCCGATACCCGGTGGGTGTATGTCGGCGACCGGGAAGCCGATCTGTTCACCCTCTATCAAGAACAGGCCGTTGCCCCCCATATCGACTATCTGATCCGGGGAAAGCATAACCGCAAACTGGCAGACGGGCGCAAGCTCAAGGAAGTCGTCGCGGCGGAGCCGGCATTAGGTGAGGTACGCTTTACTTTGCCCAAGGGGAGAAAGCGCCCCTCCAGGTCGGTCACCCTGAGCATCCGTGTCGCCCGGGTGGAGTTGAAACAACAGCAGTTGCCCATCACCGTGGTGATGGCAGAAGAACAGAGCGTCCCAGCGGGGGCAACGCCAGTCAGCTGGATACTGCTCAGTAACATCCAGGTAGAGACGCTATCCGGCGCTCAGGAACTGCTCAACTGGTACCTGTGCCGTTGGGAAATTGAATTATTTTTCAAAACGTTAAAGAGTGGCTGTCGAGTAGAGTCGATGCAACTGCGCAGCCGGGAAAAACTGGAACGGCTGCTGGTAATCAAGATGATTGTCGCCTGGCGAGTGATGTACCTGATGCGGCTCAATCGCGTGGTGCCGGAGCACAGCTGTGAACTGGCTTTTGACCCCGAAGAGTGGCGGATCATTTACGCGTCGGCGTTGCGGAAAGCACCATCCAAAGAGGCGCCGAGCCTGAGAACCCTGATCCATCTGGTGGCCTCTTACGGTGGTTATTTAGGACGCAAGGGCGATGGCGAGCCCGGGTTGAAAACGCTGTGGCTGGGCCTGGAGCGTTGCCATGATATGGTTCGTGCCATACAAGAGACAAAGGAATTGTTGGGCTGACTTATGGGTAAAGGGATGACCTAAGAACCTAATAATCTATAAGGTCATTTTTTGGGTGGTTGCCTTGCTGATCCTGGTCGTTCTGGGATTCCCCTACATTATTCCACTGCTCTATTAAGAGGTACCGCCATGACCATGAAAAATCTGCTGATTTACCCCCCCCTTCTGACAGCCGTTTTCAGCCTTTCGGCCTGGTCCGCAGAACAGACCGTCACCCTATCAGTGCCCGGTATGAACTGTGCTGCCTGTCCCATTACCGTCAAAGTGGCACTCAAAAAGGTTGAGGGCGTCAAAAACGTGGATATCAATTATCAGCTACGGGAAGCCAGAGTGACGTTCGAGGATAGCCAAGCCTCCATCACCGAGCTAACCGAAGCCACGACCCATGCCGGTTATCCCTCTATCCGTAAGGAGTAACTTATGAGTAATCCCAAGGCATTACTGAGGACGAGTTTGATTGGCACCATTATTGTTGCACTGTGCTGTTTCACCCCGGTACTGGTTATTTTATTCGGTGTCATTGGCTTGGCCTCACTCGTTGGCTACCTGGACTACGTGTTGTTTCCCGCTCTGATATTTTTTATCGGCCTGACTGCCTACGCTCTATGGCGTCAGCACAAAAGGCAGGAAAGTTCCGATCATCCATCTGGTAAGGAGTTATGATGAACCACAATCAATCGCCCCATATTGTTGTTATTGGCACCGGCGGTGCCGCCATGGCCGCGTCCCTGAAGGCTGTGGAACGTGGCGCGAGGGTAACCATCATTGAACGCAGTACCCTTGGCGGCACTTGCGTCAACATTGGCTGCGTGCCCTCCAAAACGCTGATCCGTGCCGCAGAAATTGCCCACCTTCGTCGAGAAAGCCCCTTCGACGGTGGAATTAGCAACCAAACGGTTGAAATCGATCATGCCAAACTGGTGGAACAACAACAGGCCTTGGTGGAAGGGCTCCGTGATGCCAAGTACGGTAGTATCCTTAGGGACAACCCGCACATCACCCTGATTGAGGGAGAGGCACGGTTTGTCGACACGCGTACAGTGGCTGTCCGTCAACCAGGCGGTACCGAAATGCATATCCAGTTCGACCAGGCTTTCATCGGTACAGGAGCTCGCCCTGCGCAGCCAGCCATCCCTGGTCTTGCGGATACCCCCTACCTGACATCCACCTCCGCTCTGGTGCTGGATCAGGTGCCACCCAGACTGATCGTTTTAGGCGCTTCTGTGGTGGCGGTGGAACTGGCGCAGGCCTTCGCACGGCTTGGCAGCCAAGTCACAGTGCTGGCGCGCAGCCGACTGCTTTCCGGTGAAGATCCTGCCATTGCTGATGCCCTCGAAGCCGTTTTATGCAAAGAAGGCATCGAAGTACTCAAGCAGACTCAGGCAAGCAGAGTGGAATACTCGGACGGTGAATTTATATTGCAGACCCATTCTGGAACCTTACGGGCCGAGCAGTTGCTGGTTGCCACGGGCCGAACTCCAAATACCGAAGCACTTGATCTGGAAACCATTGGCGTAAGAACTCACAACGGAGCCGTTGAGGTAAACGAGCACTTGGAAACATCGGTGCCCGGTATCTATGCGGGCGGCGATTGCACCATTCAGCCCCAATTTGTTTACGTGGCGGCGGCGGCGGGCAGCCGGGCGGCGATCAACATGACCGGTGGTAATGTAACTCTGGATCTGAGCGCCATGCCGATGGTTATCTTCACCGATCCGCAGATAGCCACAGTGGGCTTGACCGAAGCACAGGCTACAGCACAGGGCTTGCTGGTGAATACCCGTACCCTGACACTGGATAACGTGCCACGAGCACGAGTCAATTTCGATACTCACGGCTTTATCAAGATGGTGGCGGAAAAAGACAGTGGTCGCTTGCTTGGCGTGCAGGTAGTGGCTGCCGAAGCGGGTGAACTCATCCAGACTGTCGTATTTGCTCTACGTAACCGGATGACCGTGCAGCAGGTCGGGGATGAACTATTTCCGTATCTGACGATGGTAGAAGGCTTGAAACTCTGCGCCCAAACCTTCACCAAGGATATCAAACAGCTTTCCTGCTGCGCGGCCTAAAAACTACAAAGGTCCCAATCGATCTTTCATTGAGCACATGGCGGTTGCTCTGACAGTTGGCTAATTCGATGTCCGCCTTTGATCAGCTCTCACCTTTATAAAGCCGGAAAGTAATTCAATTTTTTTGACAAAAGAAAAACCAGTGGCCGAAGCACACTGGTTTCTCTACTTAGGGGACTTCACCCTAGCCAGCACCACTTAAGGTAAACGGCTTGGCATGATGCGGGCCTTTTGACGTTAGCGGATGGCTACGTCGTTTTGCTTACTGACCGTTCCAGGCGGCGATCATGTCGCGCTCTTCGTCGGTCATCTGGGTCATGTTACCCAGCGGCATGTACTTGCTGGCAACCACTTGTTTAATGTGATCAGCCTGCAGCAATATTTCCTGTTGTGAATCCAGCACTATACCCAGCGGTGCAGCAGCAAACATTTCACTCGTCGGAGCTTGTGCATGACACTCTACGCAGCGGCTATTCATGATGGTTTCTACTTGCGCCAGCGTCACTTCACCAGAAGCGGCAGCGACTGACTCGGCAGCTTCAACGGTGCCTTCGGCTTCTACGGCGGTGCCTTCGGCTTCTACGGCGGTGCTATCGGTCGCAACAACACTGCTTTGAGCAGGAGCGGGCGCCTGTACGGCTTTCTTGGCAGAAGGAGCACCAATCCAGACGGCAACCAGAATCAGAGCCACACCGGCAATCGGATAGCCTGGGCGGATCTTGCCGCCGTGCATCAATACAAAGTACTGACGGATCAGGGCACCGGCAAAGATGAACAGCACCATGATCACCCAGGACAGCGAGTGAGTGAAGGTGAAGGCGTAGTGGTTACTCAGCATCAACAACACTACTGGCAGGGTGAAGTAGGTGTTGTGTACAGAGCGTTGCTTACCACGCAAACCATCGATTGGGTTTGGTTTTTCACCAGCCTTCATGGCATTAACCATGCGGCGCTGGCCTGGGATGATCCAGAAGAACACGTTGGCAGACATGGCGGTAGCCATCACTGCACCGGTCAGCAAGAAGGCGGCACGGCCAGAGAAGATGTGCGTGCTCAGGTAAGCAACCACAACCATCATCACGGCAACGGCAACACTCAAGATACCATCGCGGGTCATGTTGGGGCTGATGCGCTTACACAACTCGTTATAGACAACCCAACCCAGCAGCAGGAAGGCCAGAGCGGCAATGTTGGCCTGGGTGCCAGTCATGTTGGCAGCCCATTCCCACGGGCTGTTACGGTTGACCAGGTAGAAGCTGGGCTTGGTCAGGTATAACAGGGTGAACAGACCAAAACCTGACAACCAGGTGGTGTAGGCCTTCCAGAATGACCAATGCAGATCTTCTGGCAGATCTTCCGGGCTGCTTGCATATTTTTGGTTGTGGTAAAAACCACCACCGTGCACGGCCCACATTTCACCAAATACGCCTTTTTTCTTGCACTCTTCACCCTTGGGTGGCTTGAGGCCGTTATCCAGCATAACGAAGTAAATTGACTCACCCAGCCATGCGATGGCCGCGATGACGTGCAGCCATCTTATTAATAAGTTACCAAAATCCAGCAGATACGCTTCCATGGTCTTACCTTCTCTGTTTCATAATTATTAGTTGGGACCCTAGCGCATCGAAACAGGTGCCCAGCTTGCATTGAGCTGGGGGCTGAGACCACATGCGCTGCCTTCTCATGTTCAGATTGTGTGCGGTTTTAAAATCAAAATGTTGACAATTTTCACGTAGATTTTTTTCAATTACGTGATGAATGTCAATGCAATTTAACAGTTAAACCATATTAAACCTATTGCAAATTCTGAATGCCCATTTTCACAAAAGATAAAAGCTATATATATCAATGCTTTGGTGATTACCTCCGGTGGAGGCGTTCAAAAATCATTTTCAGGTTAAAAAATATCCACCTGAAGCCGAGCGGCATAATAATAGCGGATCTTGTGATCAAATGAGCAGTTAAATTCCGAAAAAAATGTATCGAAGATGACAGCTGCTTGCACAAGATTGTATCGGATTGGCTGGATAGTTCCGCAGATATCGTCTGATGAGCTAGCTATCGTCCGCCCTACGGTACCTCGATGCGCCTTGAACGTGGGCCAACCCTCGTACCTTCAGTAATCGATGCAGCGGCGCGGGGCAAAGCCGGG
>NZ_MPZM01000078.1 GCF_002936955.1 Oceanisphaera arctica
GGGTTCAACACCCCCACCCCGCCTCCCCCTGGAGAATATCCGCCGCTATGCCCGTCACGCCGCTGCCAAGGGGGAGGAGTAGCCCGGTGTCTCCATCAGTTTCACTCATTTCACTTCAAGGACACGCCATGACGCTTTATATCTGGCGTCATCCCAAGCCGCTGAACGCCGCCGGACTCTGTCTGGGGCAAACCGATATGGGAGTGGATAAACGCAAGCTGCGCCGTCTGGCCAACCAGATCCAGCGCTTCGCCCGGCGCAACGGGCTGGCAAAGGTGATATGGGTCAGCCCGCTGCAGCGCTCGCTGGGTGTGGGCAGGATACTGGCGCAACGCGGCTTTCGATGTGAGGTGGCCCCGACGCTGGCAGAAGTGGACTTCGGTAACTGGGACGGTCGCCCCTGGCAGCATATTCCCAGGGCCGAGATTGACTTGTGGTGTGAACGGTTTGCCGACCATGCTCCCGGCGGCGGCGAAAACCTGCGCCAGCTCTTTGCCCGGGTAGAGCGGTGGCTGGCGACCCTGGCCGACACGCCACACCTGGCGGTGGGGCATGCGGGCTGGATCAACGCCGCCCGGCTGCTGACGGCAGGCCGAAGCGTGCCCACGGCAGCCGGAGACTGGCCCCGCCCCGTGGCTTATCGGGCGCTGAGTGTGCTGACTATTCCAGCCGCTCCACCCGCACCTTGGCCACGCCCGCCCGAATCATGTTGAGCTCCCGGGCCGCCTCGGCGGACAAGTCGATGATCCGCCCCTTGGCGTAGGGCCCCCGGTCGTTGATACGCACGACAACCGACTTTTGATTATTGAGGTTGGTTACCCGCACCCGGGTGCCGAATGGCAGGGTACGATGGGCCGCGGTCAGCGCATTTTGATTAAAACGTTCGCCACTGGCGGTTTTGCGACCATGATGGCGGGCTCCGTAATAGGACGCCATGCCTTGTACTCCGGCAACCGGTGTGGTCGTGGGCGCAACGGGTAGTGTGGGGATACTGCTACAGGCCTGCAACAGCAGTAATACCGGCAGCCACCACAGCCAGCGTAAGGGAAATGTCATCGAGTCTGCCTCTTGTATCGACTATTGCTGCTCCAGCCAGGCCACCAGTGCTATGGCCTCGGCCGGGGTGCGCACCACCAGTTTACTGGTGCAGCAGATCCCAAGGCTCGCGGCATAGACTCTAAGCCCGGCATTGAGCTCAAACAGCGATACTAACCGCAGCTGATGCTGCCAGTACAGGCCACCCCCTGTTTGCTGCGACAGAAGGTGCGGATAACCCTGGCTGTCGAGCAGCCGATCACCCACCCCGGGCCTGTGCTCGGTCACCTCATCCAGGTCCGCCACCCAGGCATAACCGTGCCCCCCGGCAAACTCGATGATGGCCGGCCAGTGAATCATTTTTACTCACTCCTGTATTCAATATGGGGTGTACGCGTCACCTTCGAGCCAATCCCCGTCCACGAAAGTGACGGCCTTAACGGCCGTCACTTTATCATATCCGCCGCACCGGCTCGTCTGCCTGAACCGATGCGACTCTGTTACCACCCCGGGCTGAAAAACTGGCTCTCGGCGCCGACTGCCGTCTCGTTGTTGTCAGCCACGAAACGGAGCGGGTGCATTCGGCCTCGCAACAGGTAAGGGTCAACGGCCAGGCTGATGGGCAGATTGACTATCTCCCCGGCCGGCACTATCACCTCAACCGCTCCCACCCAGCTCAAGGCTTCCATTCCTTCCACCCGTACCCGATAGAGCTGGGGTTGCTGGGTCCGGTTCGACAGCTTGAGCGTGTAGGTATTTTCCACCAAGCCTTCCGGCGTTTCCCGAAACAGCTGGTTGCGATCCCGCTGCACGTCGAGCGCCATCGGCACCCGGTTGGCGGCGGCATAAACCAGTACTCCCAGCATCAGCACCATCATAAGACCATAGGCTGTCAGTTTGGGTCGCCAGAGCCGGGTCTTGCCGCCGCCCAGCTGACGCTCGCTGGCATAGCGGATAAGGCCGGTGGCATAGCCCATCTGGTTCATGGTCTGGTCGCAGGCATCGGCGCAGGCGCCGCAGTTGATACACTCGTATTGCAGACCATCCCGAATATCGATGCCGGTGGGGCACACCTGCACGCACAGATTGCAGTCGATGCAGTCTCCCAACCCCTGCGCCCTGGCATCGGCCTTGCGCGAACGCGGGCCTCGCCGTTCACCACGGCCGGCATCGTAAGCGATGCTGTAGGTATCCTTGTCGAACATCGCCGACTGAAAGCGAGAATAGGGACACATGTGGGTACACATGATAGCCCTCATCCAGCCTGCGTTGAGATAGGTGCAGAGAGCAAAGAACCCCACCCAAAAAGTGGGCAGCAGACCGGCAGACCACTGCAGCAGCCCGATACCCAGCTCGGCGGCCGGCACGAAATAGGCGATGAAGGTAAAGCCGCTTAGCAGAGAAATAAGCAGCCAGATCAGGTGCTTGCCACCCTTGCGCGTCACCTTGTTCAGGCTCCAGGGGGCCTTGTTCAGCTGGCGACGCTTGTTGGCGCTGCCTTCCAGCCGCTCTTCCACCCAGATAAACCAGAAGGTCCACACCGTCTGCGGACAGAGATAGCCGCACCATACCCGCCCCAGAAAGGCGGTGATAAAAAACAGACCAAAGGCGGCCACCATCAAAAACAACGCCAGCAGGGTCAGATCCTGCGGCCAGATGGTGATGCCGAACAGATGAAAGCGCTGCTGCTCCAGATCCAGCAGCAGGGCCTGTTGCCCGTTCCAGCGTAGCCAGGGGCCGACCAGAAACAGCAGCATCAGCACCCAGCCTGTCGACTGGCGCAAACGCTGCCAGCGTCCGCGCTGGGCTCGTACATAGACATGACCCTGATCGATGGGCCGGGGATCGGTACAGACCTTGACGTCAATCCGGGAAGAAAGGTTTTCCATAGGGCTCACATGCTTGTTATGAGAAAGGCAGGCCGATGCCGGCCGGCATCAGCTGTTACGACCGGCGCAGTAAAACACGGGCGGTCGCCCCACAACATGCACAGTTGCCACCGAATAAGGCATAACAGTGGCAGCTGGTGAGATAATTCCTATAACAGTACCGACGCACTCAGGTTTGCGGCCCCTCGGCGATGATCTCGACAATCAATTCGGCCAGCCGGTTAATCGCCGTTTCGCTGCGCGGATCCCAGGGCAGCGAGGCGTTCAGCCGAAAACAGTGCCGGTACTGCTCGTCGGCGGCGAACATGCGGCCAGGCGCTATGGTGATGCCTTCTTCCAGCGCCCGCCAGTACAAGCGGGTAGCGCAGCAGTGCGCCGGCAGCTCCAGCCACAGAAAATAGCTGCCTTCGGCGTAATAAACCCGTACCGAGTCGGGAAAAGCCCGCTGAATGGCCCGGTAGAAGATGTGCTTGCGTTGCTCCAGCGTGCGCCGCAGGGTGTGCAGATGCTTGTCGTACCGATGGGAAGACAGATAGTCGGCCAGGGCCAGCTGCATGGGGGCACTGGTCGAGAGGGTGCTCATCAGTTGCAGCCGCTGAATAACCTCGGACTGCTGCCCCGCCGCCACCCAGCCAATCCGAAAGCCGGTGGCCAGGGTCTTGGAGAAAGAGCCACAGTGCAGCACCCGCCCCTCCCTGTCCCAGGCCTTGATCGGCAAGGGCGGATCCAGGCCGGCGTACAGCTCTCCGTAGACATCGTCCTCGACCAGACTGACGCCGTGCTCGGCCAGCAGCGCCAGCAACCGCTGCTTGTTGGCCGCCGGCATGCTGCCGCCTAGCGGATTCTGGCAATGGCTCATCAGCCAGCAGGCTTTGACCGGGTATTGCCGCAGGGCCAGGGCCAGGGCGTCGAGATCCATACCCTGCTGAGGATCCGTGGCCACCGCCACCGCCTTGAGCTGAAACCGCTCTATAGCCTGCAAGGCACCGTAAAAAGCCGGCGACTCCACCACCACCCAGTCTCCGGGGCGGGTCAGGGCTTGCAGACTGAGGTTGAGCGCCTCCAGGGCGCCCGAGGTGATCACGATTTCGTCGGGCGAAATGTCCATGCCCCGGGCGGCGTATCTCTGGGCAATGCTGCGGCGCAAATCGGCACAGCCCGGCGGCAGCGTCACGCCGGTACCTTCGGCGTGCATCTGCCGGGCTACCCTGCTCAAAGATCGGGACAACTGATGTCTGGGGAACAGCGAGGCGTCAGGAAAGGCGGAGCCCAGGGCCACACAGCCGGGGTTATTGCCAGCCTGCAGCACGCTGAAGATAAAGGCGTTGATATCTACCGTTTCCGCCGGCAGCAGCGGCGGCGGAGCTTGATAGCCGGTCGCCTCCCGGGCGGGTGCGACAAAATAGCCGGACTGGGGCCGGGAACGGATCCAGCCCTGGCTTTCGAGCAACTGGTAGGCGCTGAGCACCGTCATCAGGCTCAGCCCCGAGCGCCGCACCGTTTCGCGCAGCGAGGGCAATTTGTCGCCCTCCTGCCAGACTCCGGTGCGGATCTGCTCACGCAGCTGTTGTGCCAGCTGCTCGTATCGGCTCATGTTCCAGGCTGCTTAGTCCTTCGGAAACAGGCAGTTTTCGCCTTCCAGCTGGGTGATGGCCTGACCCAGCTCCAGGGCGCGGCGAATGTCGGTGATTTCCTGCTGGTGGGCGCGGCGCAGTTTCTTGCGCAGCTTGCCCATCACGAAGCGGCGGATCTCTTCTTCGTCTTCCAGCTGCAAACCGGCTACCGAGCAGGGTTTGCGGGTTTCTTCGTTCAGCGCCACCATGGTGAAGTAAGAGGTATTGGTGTGCTTGACGATGCCCTGTCTGAAGTCTTCAGACACCACCTTGATGCCCACTTCCATCGAGCTTTTGCCCACGTAGTTAACTGACGCATACAGGGTCAGCAAATCGCCCACTTCGACCGGGTTGACGAAGTCCACCGAGTCGACCGAGGCGGTCACGCAATAGCCCTTGGCATGGGTGGCTGCGCAGGTATAGGCAATTTTATCCATCAACGACAGAATAATGCCGCCGTGCACCTTGCCACCGAAATTGGCATAAGAAGGCACCATCAGTTCCTTGAGGATTACCTGTGACGACTTGACCGTTCTATAAACCGCTTCGCTCATTACTTCACCTGAATATCATGTGTGCTGAAATAGTCTGAATTTGTATCATACCGGCGCCGGGCCGAATGAAGGAGGCAAGAATGTATGAGCCATCGCCCGCCGTAAACCATTCGGTAGCAGAAAATGCCGACTTTTTTGAAGTTTGCGGCACAGGTCATCCGGTGGGGGCTCGTATCGGCCCTAGGTGTAAGGTATTATTTACACCCCGAAGTGGTTCAAGACATTACCATGCGCTTAAAAGTGACCTGTGAAGACCGCCTGGGCCTGACCCGGGAGCTGCTCGACATCCTGGTGGAGCACCAGATTGACCTGCGCGGTATCGAAATCGATATCAGCGGCATCATCTATCTCAACTTCCCTACCCTCGACTTTGCCGCCCTGCAGCATCTGATGCCGGCCATTCGTCGCATTCCCGGGGTATTCGATGTCAAAACCATCGCCTGCATGCCCTCGGAGCAGGAACATAACGCCATTATGGCACTGCTCAAGGCGCTGCCCGATGCGGTGGTGGCGGTAGACACCCGCGGCCAGATAACCCTGGCCAACGACGCCGCCTGTGCTCTGCTCGACCAGAGCCCCCAGCAACTGGTGCAGCAACCCCTGGGCCCGCTGCTGAAAGGCGTGCATGTCGGCCGCTGGCTGGAGCAGGCCTCGCCCCAGCCGCTGAGCGAAAAAGTCACCCTGGACAGCGAACCCTATCTGGCCGACTTTCTGCCCATCTGGGTCACCGAAGAGTCCGGCGACCAGAGCCTGGCCGGCGCCGTGGTGGTGTTCAAGTCCGCCTATCGCATCGGCCAGCACTTCAAGGTGATGCGCAGCCGCGACAGCGGCCACTTCGACGGCTTTGTCGCCCAGAGCCCGGCCATGGAAAAACTGCTTCGCGAAGCCCGCCGGCTCGCCACCCTGGACGCGCCCCTGCTGATCCAGGGCGAAACCGGCACCGGCAAAGAGCTGCTGGCCCGCGCCTGCCATCACGCCAGCCTGCGCGGTGAAGGCCCCTTCATACTGCTCAACTGCGCAGCCATTCCCGACGACGCCGCCGAAAACGAGCTGTTCGGCTACGCCGCCGGCGCCTTCGGCAACAACACCCAGGGCAAGCGCGGGGTGCTGGATCAGGCCAACGGCGGCACCCTGTTGCTGGACGAAATCGGCGAAATGTCGGCGCTGATGCAGATGAAACTGCTGCGTGTTCTGCAGGACGGCGTGTTCCGTCGCCTCGGCGACGAGCAGGAAGTAAAGGTGGATATCCGGGTCATTTGCACCACCCAGCAGGATCTGGCCACCCTGGTACAGGGCGGTCAGTTCCGTCAGGACTTATTCTATCGGCTCAACGTGCTCAACCTGCGCATTCCGCCCCTGCGCGAACGGCAGAAAGACATATTGCCGCTGTCCCAGCATTTCTGCATTCGCTTCGCCGCCGAGCTGGAGCGCCCCCGCCCCCGACTGGCGCGGAGCCTGAGCGACTATCTGCAGCATTACCCCTGGCCGGGCAACGTGCGCCAGCTGCGCCACAGCCTGTATCGGGCCATCAGCCTGCTGGAAGGGGACGAACTGAGCCTGACCGAACTGGCACTGCCAGAGCAGAACAGCCTGCAGGGGCTGGATACCCTGTGCGAAGGCTCGCTGGAAGACGCGGTAAAGGGTTTCGAGCGTATCCTGCTTGAGCGGCTCTATCCGGAGTATCCCTCCACTCGACAGCTGGCCAAGCGGCTCAACATCTCCCACACCGCCATCGCCAACAAGCTCAAGGACTAC
>NZ_MPZM01000079.1 GCF_002936955.1 Oceanisphaera arctica
GTGCTGAACACAGGCAGGTATGACACCCCCTCCCAACCTCCCCCTGGGGAGAACCCGCTGTGATGTCTGTATCCCCGCTGCCAAGGGGGAGGGGCAGTATGGTGGCATGAACAAGATGCTTAAGAAACGTGTTGTCGTATCTCCGTAGTCATGGGGAGGTGCGGTGTTAGTCTGGCGCTAAAGAGAACAGAGAGATGAGGCGTAAGGAGTGAAGAGTCAGGTGTTTACCCCTCACTCCTCACACTTCACCCCTCACTTCAATAAGAGAGGATATTTCTTGTTAAAGCTTAGAATCATCACGGCCCTGTGCCTGATCCCCCTGGTGCTGGCCGCCATTTTTCTGTTGCCGCTGCCGTTTTTCTCACTTTTTGCCGGTGGCGTTTTTTTGCTCGCCGGCCGTGAATGGGGGCGTTTTATCGACCCTCGCAAGGCCAATGTGGTGATGGTATCCCTCGCCCTGGTGCTGATTGGCCTGATGGCCATGGTCCCCATCGATCAGGTCTGGAGTCCGGATCTGAATGATACCGTCTCTCTGGTGCTTTATGGCGGTGGCCTCTGGTGGCTGATTTCGCTGGTACTGGTGCTGGTCTATCCGCGCAGCGCTGCCTTCTGGCAGGGGCGGTTGTGGCTGAAGGCGTTGTTTGCGCTGTTCAGCCTGATCCCCTTCTTCTGGGCGCTGCTGGCGCTGCGCAGCTACGAATATGAGCAGAACCCCTTCTTCGGTGCCTGGCTGCTGCTGTTCGTGATGTCGCTGGTATGGGTGGCCGACAGTGGCGCCTATTTCGTCGGCAAGGCAATGGGCAAGCGCAAGCTGTGCCCGCGAGTCAGCCCCGGCAAGACCATCGAAGGCATGCTCGGCGGCGTGGTGGCCGCCAGTCTGCTGGCCCTGGCAGTTACCTGGGCCATGGACTTGCCAATGCAGGAAGGGGTAGTACTGCTGGTGGCCTCCATGGTGGCGGTGTTCGCTTCTGTGCTGGGTGATCTGGTCGAGAGCATGTTCAAGCGGGAAGCGGGTATCAAGGATTCCGGCAGTATTTTGCCGGGTCACGGTGGCATCATGGATCGCATCGACAGCCTCACTGCTGCCTTACCGGTGTTTATTGTCGTCGTTCGGGTATTAAGCTGATGATGACAGATCGAGTCACACCCGCCGGCAGAGGCGAAACTCGAACGCAGACACGCCGTAAACCCATCCATGGGGGCTCTGCCGCGCCGTCTGACCGCCAAGGATGGCGGGAATGCCGGAATGGCAGGGAGCATTTTCCGGCCCTGGCGCGGAAGGTCTGCTCACTAGCACTCTCCTCTGCCGCCCGACTCCCGGCCTTGTTTTCAGTATCAGTAGGGAGTGCCAAGTGGAGTTGTTAACCATACTCGGGGCCACCGGCTCCATCGGTCAGAGCACGCTTTCGGTGGTGCGTCGGCATCCCGAGCGGTTTCATGTTTTTGCGCTGACCGCCAACCGGCAGGTTGCGCGTATGCTGGCCGACTGTCTGGAATTCTCGCCCCGTTATGCGGTGATGGTGGATGAGGCGGCGGCGCGGGAGCTGCGTCGGCAGCTGGCAGAGCAGGGCGGTAAAACCCGGGTGCTGAGTGGTGCCGAGGCATTGTGTGAGGTGGCCGCCGAGCCGGAGGTTACCACTGTGATGGCCGCGATCGTCGGTGCCGCCGGTTTGTTGTCTACCCTGGCGGCGGTGAAGGGAGGCAAGCGGGTATTGCTGGCCAACAAGGAAGCGCTGGTGATGAGCGGCGAGCTCTTCATCGACATGGTGCATCGCAGCGGTGCCCAGTTGCTGCCTATCGACAGCGAACACAACGCCATTTTTCAGTGTCTGCCCGCCGAGTTGCAGCAAAACCCGGGGCGGGGCAGTCTGGCAGAGGCGGGGGTCAGCAAGATACTGCTTACCGGTTCTGGCGGCCCTTTCCGTTATACCCCGGTGGATGAGCTGGTCGATGTGACCCCGGCTCAGGCGGTGGCGCACCCCAACTGGTCGATGGGGCCGAAAATTTCGGTCGACTCCGCCACCATGATGAACAAGGGGCTGGAATACATAGAGGCACGCTGGCTGTTCAATGCCGCCCCGGATCAGCTGGAGGTGCTGGTGCATCCCCAGTCGGTTATCCACTCCATGGTGCAGTATTCGGATGGTTCGGTATTGGCCCAGCTCGGTCAGCCGGATATGATGACTCCTATTGCACACGCGCTGGCCTATCCGGCGCGTATTGCGTCCGGCGTGGCGCCACTGGATTTTTGCAAGCTGGGCGAACTGAGCTTTATGGCGCCGGACATGGCGCGTTATCCTTGTCTGCGGCTGGCCATCGAGGCTTGTGCCAGCGGCCAGGGTGCCACCACGGCGCTGAATGCGGCCAATGAAGAGGCGGTAGCGGCTTTTCTGGCCGGTAAACTGGATTTTATGGCGATAGCCTCGGTCAACGAGGCGGTAATGCAACAGCTGGGCAGCACCCGGGCGGCTAGCCTGGACGAGATCATCGCGCTGGATGGCGAGGCACGTCTTTGTGCCACAGCATTGATAAGGAAACACTGATGGGCGGCATATTGTGGAATCTGGGCGCTTTTATTGTCGCCCTGGGTATTCTGGTTGCGGTACACGAATACGGCCACTTCTGGGTGGCGCGGCGCAATGGCGTCAAGGTGGAGCGTTTCTCCATCGGCTTCGGCAAGGCCATCTGGCGGCGCATGGGACGAGACGGCACCGAATATGTGCTGGCGATAATTCCGCTCGGCGGCTACGTCAAGATGCTCGACGGCCGGGTGGACGAGGTGCCAGCCCATCTGCAGGATCAGGCCTTCAATAACAAGTCGGTCTGGGCGCGCATGGCGATAGTGGTCGCCGGCCCCATGGCCAACTTTCTTTTTGCCATTTTCGCCTTCTGGCTGATGTTTCTGATCGGTGTGCCGGCGGTGAAGCCGGTGCTGAACGACGTTACCATTGCCTCACCGGCGGCCGAGGGCGGGCTGGCGCCGGGCATGGAAATTCTGGCTATCGACGGCAAGCCGGTGCGCACCTGGGAAGACGTGAACTTTGCGCTGATTGGTCGTCTCGGCGATGATGAAACCCTGTTTGAGGTTGCAGACAGCGCCGGCCAGCGAAGCCAGGCCCGTATTCCGCTGACCGAGTGGCAGTTTGACCCGGATGAAACTTCGCCGATTACCTCCCTGGGGCTGGTGCCGGTGGGGCCCGAACTCACGCTGACCGTGGCCGAGGTGGTCGACAATGGCCCTGCCGCCGCTGCCGGTGTGCAGCGAGGCGATACCCTGCTGGCGATTAATGGTGAGCCCCTGGCAGACTGGCGAGAGCTGGTCACTCGGGTACAGGCTTCTCCCGATATTCCGATGGAACTTGAGGTGATGCGAGCGGGTCAGAGCCTGACGCTGACGCTGACGCCGGAGCGGCGCGAGAGCCGCGACCGGGTTATTGGTTATGCGGGCGTTGCCCCTCAGGTGCTGCCGGTGGCAGAGGAATATCGCTTCGAGCTCAGTCATGGCCCGCTGGCGGCCATTGGCGCCGGTATCAGCCGGACCTGGGATCTGACGGTGCTGACTTTTCAGATGCTCGGCAAGCTGCTGACCGGCATCGTCTCGGTCGACAACCTGAGCGGCCCCATTTCCATCGCCAAGGGGGCCGGCATCAGCGCCGACTACGGGCTGGTCTATTTTCTCAGTTTCATGGCGCTGATCAGCGTGAATTTAGGCATCATCAACCTGTTGCCGCTGCCGGTACTCGATGGCGGTCACCTGCTGTTTTATGTGATAGAAGCGGTGACCGGGCGACCGGTACCAGAAAAAATACAGGAAATCGGTTTCAAGATTGGCGCTGTGCTCTTGATGATGTTGATGGGACTGGCGCTGTTTAACGATTTTGCTCGCCTCTAGGGCGACCGACACAAGGATAAAGTCACACCATGTCAGCTAAAGAAAGGTCAGCTAAAGAAAGGTCTGTTAAAGAAAGGTCTGTTAAAAACACGCTGGTCGCATCCTGCCTGTTGGGCGCCAGCATGCTGGCCCATGCACAGGGCGGCATAAGCCCCTTTGTGGTGCAGGACATTCAGGTCAAGGGTCTGCAGCGCGTCACCCTGGGGGCAACCTTGCTCAGCCTGCCGGTGCGAGTCGGTGAAGAAGTGGACGCCACGCGGCTGGCCGAGGCCATCAAGAGCCTCTATGCCTCCGGTAACTTCGAAGACGTGCAGCTGCTGCGCGACAACGGCGTGCTGGTGGTGCAGGTAACCGAGCGGCCGACCATTGCCGGCATCAGCTTCAGCGGCAACAAGGAAATCAAGGAAGAGCAGCTCAAGCAGAGCCTGGAAGGAGCCGGGGTACGGATTGGCGAACCTCTGGATCGAACCACCCTGAGCTCGCTCGAGCAGGGTCTGGAAGACTTTTACTACGGCGTGGGCAAATACTCGGCCCAGGTCAAGGCGGTGCTGACGCCGCTGCCGCGTAACCGGGTCGATCTTAAATTCGAATTCGTGGAAGGCCCGGCGGCGGAGATCAAGCAGATCAACATCGTCGGCAACAAGGCGTTCAGCGAAGCGCAGTTGCTGGACCAGCTGCAGCTGTCCGACAGCGTGCCCTGGTGGAATTTCATGGCCGATCAGCGCTATCAGAAGCAGAAGCTGGCCGGTGATATCGAAACCCTGCGCTCCTACTACCGGGACCGGGGTTACCTCAAGGCCGAAGTGACCTCTACCCAGGTGTCCATGTCGCCGGACAAGGAAGGGGTCTATATCACCCTTAACGTCTCCGAGGGCGAGCGCTATACGGTGTCTGGCGTTAACCTGCGTGGCAACCTGATCGACCGGCAGTCCGAGCTGGAAGCGCTGGTACCGCTGCGCGCGGGCGATCTCTATTCCGCCGCCGATGTGGCCCACATGGAAGAGGTGCTGTCCAGGTTCCTCGGCCGTTTCGGCTACGCCTACCCCAAGATTTCTACCTTTCCGCAGATCGATGAAACCAGCAAGAAGGTGGAGCTGGTGGTCAATATAGATCCGGGCAACCGTGTCTATGTGCGCCGCATCAACTTCGGCGGCAACGTCATTACCAAAGACGAGGTGCTGCGCCGTGAAATGCGTCAGATGGAAGGTGCCCGCCTGTCGAGCGAAGACGTGGAGCAGTCTCGTACCCGCTTGAATCGTCTTGGTTTCTTCGAAACCGTCGAGGTGGAAACCCGCCGCATCCCCGGTGAAGACGATCAGGTGGATCTGGACGTCAACGTCAAGGAGCAGCCGGCCGGCTCCATCAACTTCGGCATCGGCTTCGGTACCGACTCCGGCTTCAGTATTCAGGCGGGCCTGCAGCAGGACAACTTCCTCGGCACCGGTAACCGGGTGGGCATCAACTCCCAGATGAACGACTATTCCAAGGATGTGTCGCTGGAGTACACCGACCCCTATTTCACCGTCGATGGGGTCAGCCTCGGTGGCCGGGTCTATTACCGCCAGTTCGAGGCCGGTGACGCCAATCTGGCCGACTACGACAGCACCATCTACGGACTCCGCGCGCTGAGCGGCTTCCCGATCGACGAAGACAACAGCCTGAACTTCAGTACCGGCTTCGAGCACAATACCCTGGGCAAGCCGTCCGAAGGTAATAGCTACGATCAGCTGAACCGGTTCTGGGATCTGCACGGCGATAATGTGTCCGCGAACGACGAAATCAGCTTCAATACCTTCGACGTCACCGCCGGCTGGACTCGCAATACCCTGAACCGGGGTTACTTCCCTACCGCCGGTAATCGCCAGAACCTGTCGCTCAAGGTGACGGTACCGGGCTCGGATCTGCAGTATTACAAGACCAGCTTCGACGATGCCCATTATCTGCCGCTCGACAGGGAGCATAACTGGGTGCTGGCCGGCAAGTTTCGCGCCTCTTACGGTGACGGTTACGGCGACGCCACCAACGGTAGCCATGGGTTGCCCTTCTTCGAGAACTACTACGCCGGTGGCTTCAATACCCTGCGTGGCTTCAAGAGCAACTCGGTGGGCCCGCGGGCGGTTTATAACGACGGCACCGACACGGCCCCTAAATACCGTGGCGACGACAGCACCATCGGCGGCAACGCCCTGGTGGCCGCCTCGGCCGAGCTGATAGTGCCCACGCCCTTCGCCGGTGAAGACCTGCAGCGCTCTCTGCGCACCAGCGTCTTCGTGGACGTCGGTACCGTGTGGAATACCAATTATTCGGCGGACTATGCCGGCAACTGTGACAGCAGCTGCGATTTGATCTACGACTTCGGTGATCCGTCCAATCTTCGCGCCTCCGCCGGTCTCAGCATGCAATGGCTGTCACCGCTGGGCCCGCTGGTATTCTCGCTCGCCGCCCCGCTCAAGGAAGTGGAAGGCGACCGTACCGAAGTGTTCAACTTCAACATCGGCCGGACGTTTTAATACCCGTGAGGGGTGAGGGGTGAGGTGTTAGGGGTGAGGGGTGAGGGGAGTACAGTAACCCCACCCTAACCCTCCCCTTGCGTTGCACCCCGCTGTTATTCTGATAATGCGAGGTTAAAGGGGAGGGGACCGTATGGCGCCGCCGTTCTGCTCCTCCCCC
>NZ_MPZM01000080.1 GCF_002936955.1 Oceanisphaera arctica
CAGAATCACAGCGGGGTGCAACGCAAGGGGAGGGTTAGGGAGGGGTTTGCGGCCCTGCTCCGCTCCGCGCAGGCCTTGGTTGCCAGACAGCAAAAAGGCCTGCCGGTTACCCGGCAGGCCTTTAGTAGCGGTATGAAGCGGTGATTAACCGTTCAGGCGCTTGTCGTTACGACGCGGTGAACGCGGCTTGCTGCTGCGATCGTCGCTGTTGGCACGGAAGCTACGACGGGGCACTGGGCCGCCTTCGTACTTGGCCAGGTTCAACGGACGCTGGCAAACTCGCACGTTCTGCAGCACTTTCTGCACATCGGCAGTCATGCCTTCTGGCAGATCCACGGTAGAGAAGTCATCGTGAATCTGGATCTGGCCGATGAAACGGGATTCCAGATCCGCCTCGTTGGCGATGGCTCCAACCAGGTGACCCGGCTTGACGCCGTGTACCCGACCGACGTCTACGCGGAAGGTTTCCATCACGACGCCAGACACATCGTCACGGCCACCACGAGGGGTACGCGGACGCTCGGTGCGCTCGCCACGTTCACGGCCACCGTCACGGCTTTCGCGAACTTCAGGACGGCGGGCGGCCTGAGGACGGTCTTCCATGAACAAGGGACGGTCCCCCTGCAGCAGACGGGCCAGACCGGCGGCCAGCTGGGCGCTGTCCATTCCATCGGCCTGCAGAGACTCAACCATCTCGACGAAAGGTGCCAGTGATTTCTCATCGGCTTCAACGCTGACGCGCAGACGAGTCTTGAAGCGCTCGGCACGGATCTTGTTGATTTCATCGGCAGACGGCATCTGCATCTCTTCGATCGGCTGGCGAGTGTGGCGCTCCAGGTTGTACAGACCGCGTTTTTCACGACCGGTTACAAACAGGATGGCGTCACCCTCACGACCGGCACGACCGGTACGACCGATACGGTGCACGTAAGATTCGTTGTCGTGCGGCATGTCGAAGTTGACGACATGGCTGATACGCTCGACGTCCAGGCCACGGGCAACCACGTCGGTAGCAACCAGAATGTTCAGACGGCCGTTTTTCAGACGCTCGATTACTTTTTCACGCAGTTTCTGCGGAATATCACCGTGCAGTGCTTCACAGGCGTGACCTTCGCGACTCATCATGTCAGCCAGATCTTCGGCATCTTTACGAGTGCGCACGAATACCAGCATGGCATCCATGTTTTCGGTCTCAACCAGACGGCACAGGCCTTCGTGCTTGTTCATGCCACGCACAAACCAGTAACGCTGACGAATGCTGGAGTTGGTACGCGTCTTGTTTTCGATCCGCACTTCTTTCGGGTTTTTCAGGTACTTTTGTGCAACACGCTGAATTACCGGCGGCATGGTGGCCGAGAACAGGGCAATCTGACGGGTGGCCGGAGTTTGCTCCAGAATCCACTCAACGTCGTCGATAAAGCCCATGCGCAGCATTTCATCTGCTTCGTCCAGTACCAGTGCTTTCAGGTTGTCCAGCTTCAGGGTGCCACGACGCATGTGGTCCATTACCCGGCCCGGGGTACCGACAACGATGTCGACGCCACGCTTCAGGGCACGAATTTGCGAGTCATATGCCTGGCCACCGTAGATGGACAGGATACGGATGTCTTTGCGGTACTTGGCGTAGCCTTCAAAAGACTCGGCAACCTGGATGGCCAGTTCACGAGTCGGCGCCAGTACCAGTACCTGCGGGGTAGCATTGCCACCGGTGATGGTGCTCAGCAGAGGCAGTGCGAATGCCGCTGTTTTACCGGTACCGGTTTGTGCCAGACCCAATACGTCCTGACCGCTCAACAGAGTAGGAATCGCAGCAGCCTGAATTGCAGAAGGCGTCACATAACCGGCATCGGTCAGTGCTTTTAAGATTTCAGGGGCCAGACCCAGCTCGGTGAAAGCAGGTACGTTAGCAGCAGGTACAACAGAAGTATTTGTCATTTAACAGTTCCGAATTAATAGAATGTCGGCGGACTGATACAGTAAAAGGCCAGGGACAACCCATGCTCACTTATCGTGAGGGCTTCCCTTTACAGAGTGTATACACACTAAGATTCACAAGGCTAATCTGGCCGTTTTTGTCTCAACACCGCCATGGTTAACTGCCTGATAAAAACCAGTCAGTCTTTCTCATCATGGATGTCGATCTGCCAGACTTGTGTCGTCGCGCCCAAATGGAGGGGACGGGCAACCCGATAAGGGTCGCGTCGTGTGGCGCGGACGTGATGCGTTATGTTCCTAAAAAACGCAATATAACCCGCTTCAACGCACATATTTTGGCAGCTACATAAACCCAGGGTCTTAACGATTTCAACTTGATTTCTCTGTTGAATCGTCATGTAGCATGCCGAATAGGCGGGTTATTACGATGTTCAAGCAACACATTACGGCTTAAATATCGTGACCCACATCACAAAAGGTCATGCCCAACTGGGCTGAGGGCGCATTCTCTGCTAATCAGGGTGATTTGTCCAGCACTAATTAAAACTGAACGACAGATGGAAGCTGGAAGCCAGAGCAACAGACATCATGTAGAGTCTGCGCCCTGAATTGTGTTGCTTACGGCTTATAGCTTTGTTCGTCTGATTTTTCCGACGATGAAAATCAGCAGGACGGCGCCGATGACCGACATGATCAAAGAGCCGATCACGCCACTCGCCGCCAGCCCCAGCAGACGAAACACCACACCGCCGAGAAAGCCGCCCACCAGGCCGACCAGAATGTTGCCCAGCAGGCCGAAGCCCTGCCCCTTCATCAGGTTACCGGCGATCCAGCCGGCCAGACCACCGATAATCAAACCCAGTATCAGACCCATCATTTCTCCTTATTCTGTATTTTATGATCGTAGGGTCGACTTATTTTAGGTAAGAGTATTCGACCGCTATGACAATTGGTCATGCCATTGGTCGATTGAAATCGACCCTACAAAAGCTCAAGCCAACAAGCTTAGCAGCGCCTGCACCGGATGCTTGATGCCTTGCCCTTCGATGCGTTTGACCTGGCTGCGACAGGAGAAACCGGTGGCCATGCAACGGTCGCGCGGCAGCTTCTTCATCGGCTCGGCCCAGCTCATGCCATACAGCTGTTTGGAGCCCTCTGCATGCTCGCGCTCGTGGCCATAGGTGCCGGCCATGCCGCAGCAGCCCACGGATACCGGCTCCAGTTTGGCGCCCAGGTGGGTAAAGATCCGGCTCCAGTCCTGATGGGTGGCCGGCAAGGCGGTTTTTTCGGTGCAATGGGCAAACAGATACCAGGGCTCGCCCTCCGGCGTTCTGGCCGGCAGTCGTTCCAGTTGTTGCAGCAGCCATTCCTGAGGCAGCAGCACCTCGAAGTTGCCCCGGGCCGGACCCAAAACCTTGGTGTATTCGTCCCGGTAACAGAGCACCAGCGACGGGTCTACGCCCACCAGCGGTATGCCGAGTCGGGCCAGATGGTTGAGGAACTGGGCGCTGTCGGCAGCCATGCCGGCGAAGCGACGCAGAAAGCCTTTGACGTGGGCCGGCTTGCCGTTGGGTTTGAACGGCAGCACCACAGGGTTGAAGCCGAGCGCTGTGGCCAGCTGCACCAGATCGTACACCACCCTGGCGTCATAGAAGGAGGTGAAGGGGTCCTGCACTATCAGCAGGGTTTTCGCCTTCTGCTCATCGCTGAGTGCCTGCAGCTCGGCCATGTCGAAGCGCGCCGCCGGCCCGGTGGCCAGCAGGCTCTTCAGGCTGGGATCGCTCACCTTGGGCATGTCCACCATGCCCAGCAGCGAGCTGGCGCCGCTTTGTACCCACTTGTTGCCCATCAGCGGGTTGACCAGCCTGGGCACCCGGGCCATCCAGGGGGTATAACTTTCGACCCAGGACACCATGTAATCCTTGGGCGGACGCTGGTAGCGCTGGTGATACAGCTGCAAAAAACGGGCGCGGAAGGTGGGCACATCCACCTTGATCGGGCACTGACTGGAGCAGGCCTTGCAGGCCAGACAACCGTCCATCGCCTCTTTGACTTCATGGGAGAAGTCGTATTCGCCGCGGCTTTTTTGCCAGGTGTATTTCACCCGCTCCACCAGTCCCTTGACGCTGGCACTGCGGCTCATCACCGCCGCCTCTTCGGCCATGGGATCGAAGCCCTGGGCCGACAACTGGCGTAGCCATTCCCGCACCAGACCGGCCCGGCCCTTGGGCGAATGGCGGCGGTCTGCGGTCAGTTTCATCGAGGGGCACATTGGGGATCGCACATCGAAGTCGAAACACAGGCCGTTACCGTTGCAGTCCATCGGCTGGGTAAAGCCATCGCGCACATGGACAGGGATCTGCCGATCATAGAAACCGCGCTTGGTGGCGTCTACCGAGACCAGCTGATCCAGGCTGTCTAGCGGGGTACAGATCTTGCCGGGGTTGAGCCGGTTGAAGGGATCGAAGGCCGACTTGATGCGACGCAGCTCGGTAAACAGAGTTTCGCCGAAGAAAGTGGGACTGTACTCGGAGCGATAGCCCTTGCCGTGCTCGCCCCACATCAGGCCGCCGTATTTGGCGGTGAGCCCGTTCACCTGGTCGGAGATCTTGCGCAGCATCACCTCCTGCTCCGGATCCGTCATGTCCAGCGCCGGACGTACGTGCAGCACGCCTGCGTCCACATGGCCGAACATACCGTACTGCAGACCATGCTGGTCCAGCAGGGCGCGGAATTCGACAATATAGTCGGCCAGGTGCTCGGGCGGCACAGCCGTGTCTTCCACGAAGGCGATTGGCTTCTTGCGGCCCTTGGTGTTGCCGAGCAGCCCCACCGCCTTCTTGCGCATGGCATAGATGCGGTTGAGCGAGGCCAGATCGTCACATACCTGATAGCCGATGATGCCCGCCTCGCCCCGTTCGATCAGGCCATCGAGCCGGGCACAGAGCGCCTCGACTTTCTCGCGCTGGGCATCTCCGTCCTGATCGGCGTATTCCACCATGTTGAGGCCGTCCATCACCTTGCCCGGCACGTCCTGAATGAGATCGCTTACCGAATGCCAGATGATGTCTTCCCGCGCCAGCCCCAGTACCCTGGAGTCCACGGTTTCCACCGACAACGCCCTGGCCTCCACCATCAAGGGCGCATTGCGCAGCGCCGACTGAAAACTGTCGTACTTGACGTTGACCAGGGTGCGATAGGTCGGGATGGGAGTGAGATCGAGCCAGGCTTCGGCGATAAAGGCCAGCGAGCCTTCGGAGCCACACAGGATGCGGGTCAGGTCCAGGGTGTGGCTGGCCTTGTCGTAGACGTGTTTGAGATCGTAACCGGTGAGGAAGCGATTCAGCTTGGGAAAACGCTTTTCTATTTCACCGGCGTTGTCGGCCACGCTGTGATAGACGCAGCGATACAGCTCCGCTTCCCGGCTGTCTTCCGCCAGCTTCTTGTCCAGCGCCTCGCCGGAAACAGGGCCGGTTTCGATGATGGTGCCGTCCACCAGCACGGCGGTGACGCCCAGCACATGATCCGAGGTTTTGCCGTAGACCAGGGAACCCTGACCGGAGGCGTCGGTGTTGATCATGCCGCCCAGGGTCGCCCTGTTGCTGGTCGACAGGTCCGGTGAGAAGAAGAGATCGTGCGGCGCCACCAGCTGGTTGAGTCTGTCCTTGACCATCCCGGTCTGTACCCGCACCCGGCGCCCGTCTGCATCGATGCTGAGCAACTGATGCATGTGGCGGGACAGGTCAACTACGATGTTGTCGTTCAGCGACTGACCGTTGGTGCCGGTGCCGCCGCCCCGGGGCGCAAAGCGGATGTCCTGATAGGCGGTTTTGGCCGCCAGACTCAGCATGACCACCAGATCTTGCGTGGAGCGAGGGAACACCACCGCCTGCGGCAGGCTCTGATATACGCTGTTGTCGGTGGCTACAGCCAGTCGGCTGGCATAGCTGCGTTCAATATCGCCACGAAAGCCGCTCTCGGCCAGTGCATCGAGAAAAGCAAAATAGGTAGGGGTTATCTGCTGCTGCAGATCTATCCTTGGGATCATACGGCCTGTTCCCTGTCATTCGTTAAATACGCCCGGAGTGGCGGCCAGTATACACTCCGCAACAATGAGCCACTAGTACGGGGACCCATCACAATCCTGAGATGTGAACTCCTCCCCCCTTCCCCTTCACTCCTCACTCCTAATCACATCACCGGTAATCAAGTGATTAATAAAAAGGCAAACAGCGCCGCGCGTGAGTCCAGTCCCAGTCTGGCATACAGATGTTTGCGGTGATTCTTGACCGTAC
>NZ_MPZM01000081.1 GCF_002936955.1 Oceanisphaera arctica
GGGCCTCGGCCAGCCCGGCTTCCGCCATGGCTGCGGCCGACTTCAACGCCAGATAACTGGTTTCGGAGATCATTTGACTGCGACGCAACCGGACCGCCGCGGTCACTTCGGCCTGGCGCAACCTGTATTCAGCCTCGGCCCGCGCCAGCTTGACCGTACGACCGTCGTCGCTCAGGGTGAGCAGCGAGTCGCCCTCGGAGACCATTTTCCCGAGTCTGGGCAGCTTGGTGAGGGTTCCGCTCGCCTGGGTCCGCAATACCAGAGACCTGTGGGGCAACAGTTGCCCCTGCAGCAGCACGCCGGGCTGGTAGGGCTCGGAATCGAAGGTCATTACTTCGACATGAAATTCCTCGGCGACCGACACCGGCTCTGCCGCGGGTTCTTCCACCTGCGCCTGATAGAGCTCGCCCCGCCACAGCCAGAACAGCACCACCACAACCACCAGTAATATCCAGCCCAGCCCCTTGTGCCGCGCCAGCCATTGCGTGAAAGCCTCCGCTGCCATCGGTGAAATTCCCTATCGAATAGAGTAGATATTCAGCTTGACATCCTCCCCCATCTCCGCACTTCGTGACTTCGATGGGGGATTCCCGCTAGTCACCCAGCGGGGCTTCCTCGTTCAACACGCCTTCACTAGGCACCAGTCGTCGCTAGACGACTTGCACCCCCGCTCCAGTCGCTCCAGAGGCTAACACGGCCAGCCCGACCGCTTTAATGTTGACTGCCGCCGCAACGTCCCGGTCATGGGTGGTGCCACAAGACGGGCACGACCACGACCGCACGTTCAGCGGCAGCGTGTCGTTGATGTACCCGCAACCCTTGGTGGGGCAGCGTTTTGAGCTGGGGAACCAGCGGTCGATCTGCACCACAGAGCGGCCCGCCCACTCTCCTTTGTACACCAACTGGCGAATGAATTCCCCCCAGTTAGCGTCCGCTATCGCCTTCGCCAGCGTGGGGCACTTCATCATGTTCTTCACCGCAAGTGATTCAACGCAGACAACTTGGTTTTCGTTAATGAGTCTGCGAGTCGCCTTGTGGGTGGCGTCTTTCCGGCAGTCTGCGATCTTGACGTGCAGGCGGGCTACTCGTAACCGGGCTTTAGCCCGGTTACGGGAACCTTTTGCCTTCTTCGCCAACTGGCGCTGAAGGTAGGCCAGTTTCGCGGCGTACTTTGAGGTGTACTTGGGGTTGCCGGATTTGAACCCGTCACTGGTGATGAACAGGTCTTTCAGGCCCAGATCTACCCCGATGGTCTTGGCGACAACCGGCAGAGCTTGGGTGTCAACCTCGTACAGACAACTGACAAAGTAGCGGTCAGCGGCGTCTTTGGAGATCGTGATGGTGCTTGGAATGCCGGGCAATGCCTGCGACCAGCGTACATCCAGCGGCTCTTTACTCTTGGCAATAAACAACTGACCGTCACGGTACTTGAATGCAGAGCTGGCGTAGGTGGCTGACTGGCGGCGGTGTTTCTTTTTGAAAACGGGGTACTTCGCCCTGCCTTCAAAGAAATTTTTGAAGGCGGTTTGCTGGTGACGGAGGGCCTGTTGCAGCGGAACGCTACTGGCCTCACTCAACCAGTCGAACTCTTTTTTCAATGCGGTCAGCCGGGCACTGGCGGCATTATAGTTAATGCTCTCGCCATCTTCGTAAAAGGCATCGGTGCGCCACTTCAGGATTGAATTATAGACAAAACGCACACACCCGAACGTCTGCGCCAAAAGCGCGACTTGTTCAGGTGTGGGATAGAAGCGGTATTTGAATGCGCGTTTTGTTTTCATGCTTACAAATGTAGCATATCATTTGTAAAAGCAGCAAACATAAGCACCCTTCGGGCGCTGCGCTTATATCCCCTCCCTTCCCCCTCCGGGCGGGCGTCAGGAAGAGGTCTTACGCGCAATCAGATAACAGTTCGGCAAAAACGAAACAGCGGGAAAGGTGAGGGGGAGTGGGGAATGGGGAATGGGGAATGGGGAATGCATAATACCAATTACATTAAACACTCGATCTATTTGACTGTCATGCCAATCCCGGACAAAGGGCCCGCTCCACCGACTCGCTCAAGCACCTCCTTGTGACGCTCAGCACATGACGTCCCTGTCATGTGATGGTCGGTGGAGCAGATCCCTTTGCCCTCCTTGATGCTCCGGCGTTGCCTGTTGGCGCCGTCTGCAGGCAACGCCGGAGTTCCAGAAGAGGCAACAGAGAACGGCCCCCTCGACCGTGAAATGCCAGGGCCGAAAAATGCTCCTGCCGTTCCGGCATTCCCGCCATCCCTGGCGGTCAGACGGCATTTCCGAGCCCCCATGGGGCGAGCTTGTCTCGCCGTGACGAACTGTTGCAGCCTGACCGAACATCCAGTGAATGTTCGCAGTAGGCTGCAATGGTGAGTGTCATTTACCAGTAACGTGTCGAGGGAGGCGGCTGTGTTGCCTCTGGTCTGGGGGCCTCAATATGACCAGATCATTACTGGGATTGGTATAAGGGGTATGCCGGTCATAACACCGGCATACCCTTTCTTTAATAAGCTTTATTCGCCTTGCTGACGCAATTTACGGCCGTGGAAGACGTAGCCTATCAGGTTCATCAATACCTGTGCCGCCAACACACTGGTCGTGCCGGTGTGATCATAATCGGGGGCGACTTCGCACAAGTCGATACCCACTACCTCACCACCGAACGCCACTCCCTGCAGGATTTCCATCACTTCATAATAAGTGAAGCCACCATGACTCGGGGTTCCGGTACCGGGAGCAATCGAGGGGTCAAAACCGTCGATATCGATGGTGATGTAATAATTTACCCCTTTGGGGATCAACTCCAGTACCCCTTCCACGCCCAGTCGGCGTACATCGCGCACGGACAGTATGGTAGAGCCCGCATCTTCTGCTGCCTTGTGATCCGCCCGGTTGGACGAGGAGACATTGCGGATGCCAAGCTGGGTCATGCCGGTGACGAATGCCTGCTCGGAGGCACGACGCAGCGGGTTGCCGTGACCGAAGCGAACACCGTGACGCTCATCGACGAAGTCGAGATGGGCATCGATCTGGATGATATGAATGGGCCCACGGCCCTCGAATGCGCGAATACAAGGAGCATTGACCGAATGGTCACCACCGACGACCACCGGCAGGGCGCCGGATTCCAGTATCTTGCGTACCCCATATTCGATATTCGCATGGGATTTCTCGGTGTTGGTATGTACCATGTCCGCATCGCCGATATCGACGATATCGACGCCATCCAGATACATCACATCCTCTTCATAGGAATAAGCACCACCGTGGCCGAAGGAAAACAGTGTGGATGCTTCACGGACTGCACGTGGCCCCATACGCGCTCCGGAGCGCCACTGGGTACCACAGTCAAAGGGCGCGCCCATGAAGGCAACGTCCGCCTTGATGTTGTCCCAGTCTTCGCAGATCCGCTTCTTCCCGAACGTGCAGAAACCAACAAACGGCAGGTTCAAGCGACCTTTTTCGTAAGCATTTTCACTCATGGTTTATCTACCCCTGTTTGACCAACGGCCTGACCGACCGGTGCTGTGTCTGATAAAACGCCCGGATGCCGATATAAGGTCTGAACGTCTGATACGAGACTCAGTATTGCAGGAGCAAACAAATCAAAAAATATAAAACTTATGATGTTTATATTATGTTTTTTGATGTTTTTTTTGTGAAGAAAAAGCTGCTGAGATTCCTGTCTGCTAAGTGCTCAAACAAAAACAAGGAGGGAAAAGGGTGTCTGCTTCGTCGACCCTCTGCGCCATGGATGGCGCAGCGGAGCCCCCATATAGGGTTCACGGCGTGCCGGAGAAACAGTACGCTTTGCCCGACGAAAATGCATGGAAATAAGGTGTGGCCTATGGTCAGCCCCTGGCCTTCTGGCTGGTGGCGGTCTTGATGGTGGCTTCTGCGTCTTCGGCAAAGAGCCTGACGATATCCTGCGGGGCGGGAGACGCCCGCATCGCCATGCTGAACTCCGATTGCCAGGTCAGACCCAGATGATCGAAAGCACGCAGTTCCCCACGCTCGACCCATTGCCGTGCGTAATGCGTCGGCAGAAAGCCGAGGAAGCTGCCGCTGGTGATCAGAATCGCCTGTGCTTCCATATTGGATACCATCGCGACATCCCGGGCTTTCATCAGCCCCTGCAGCTCCGCATGTTGCAGATAGGTACGAGAAGACACCGGATACTGCCTGAGGGTATCGAGGGTGATCTCCGCCTCCGCCTGCTCAAACAGCGGATGACGGCGCCCACAGTAAAAACCGTGTGCTTCCATGCACAGGTGCCGGTAACTCAGCCCCTTGTGCCGGTTATGGAACAGACCCAACGCAATATGCAGGTTGCCGTTCAGCAGCTCTCGCTCCAGCTCTTCGGGAGGCAGCACCACTAACTTGAGTGATACGTCGTTCTTCCTGCCGTAGAAACGATGGATAGCATCGGAGATGGGAAAGTCGTGATTGGTAATGGTGCTGTCAATCAATCCCAGCCGCAGCGTCCCGGTCAGCTTATCGCGCAATTCGCCAAGATCGGCTTCAAAGTCCGAAATGTTGTTGAGCATCTCGCGGCACTTGCGATAAACAAGCTGCCCCTTCTCGGTCAGGCTGAATCCACTCCGCCCGCGATGGCACAACTGGAATCCGAGCCGGATCTCGAAGTCACGGATATGCGTGCTGATCGCCGGTTGGCTCATCCCCAGTACCGACTCGGCACCGACAAAGCCACCATATTCCGCCACCGTGCAGAAGGTCAGCATATGTTTCATCGAGTAGCGCGCCATTCAGGCCTCCGATATTTCACTGTCTGAGCCGAAAATACATTAATTTTTAAAATGTATATATATTAAAAATTATATTTATGGATGAACTGATACTGATCAGATTAAGTATCTGATCAGATATTCGGTTGGAGCGCCAAAGGCAACACTGGGTGGCCCGAAGACGGCACCAACAGGCGGCTCTGAACAAAAAAGCCCCCATCAACTGAAGCTGATGGAGGCTTTTTATTCACTCGTTTAGCTAACTGACTAGTCCAGCTGGCTGCGCAGCCAGTTCAGTACCTGAACGTAGTTGACCGGCAGCAGGGGCTGCAGCTGGTCGAGGGCGGTTTTGGTGTCCGCATGGTTGTCGAGGCAGAAGTTGATGTGCCCTACCTTGCGGCCGGGACGCACTTCCTTGCCGTACCAGTACAGCTCGGCGCCGGGTACCGACAGCCAGGCATCGTTGCGCTCGGTACCCACCAGGTTCACCATCACGCTGGTGTTTTTAACGGTGGGCTGCACCAGGGGTAACCTGGCCACCGCACGCAGATGAGCCTCAAACTGACTAATGTTGGCGCCGGCCTGGGTCCAGTGACCGCTGTTGTGCACCCGTGGCGCCAGTTCGTTGATCAGCAGATGATCGCCGACCCGGAAGCATTCCATCGCCATCACGCCCACATAATCGAGGTCGTTCATCAGCTTGCCCAGCATCTGCTCGGCTTCGGCCTGCAGATGGGCCAGCCGCGCCAGCGGGGCTACCGAGCCCAGCAGGATGCCGTTCACATGCAGGTTCAGGGTCAGCGGATAGAAGAAACACTGACCGTCGGCACCACGCATGCCCACCACCGACATTTCTTCGTCGAAGTCGATGGCCTGTTCGGCAATGGCCTGCTCGTGCCAATCGTCGGGAATGGCGTCAAGGCCCGGCTCGCGCAGCCAGTGCTGACCGCGGCCGTCATAACCGCCGGTGCGGCGCTTGAGTAGCACCCGCTCGCCCAGTTTCTGATGCAGCGCATCGGCGCTGGTGTCGGTTTCAACCAGCTGCCAGGGCGCGGTGGCGAGATCCAGCTTGTCGATCAGCGACTTCTGAGTAAAGCGGTCGGCCAGAATGGGGAACGTCTCGAGGTTCACAAACGCCGGATGGGCGGCCAGCTGACGGGTAGCGGCGGTGTCCGGCCACTGTTCCCGCTCGGCGGTCACCTGCTCGTGGGGCTGCAGCGGAAAGGTCTCTTCCGACTCGATGTCCACCGGACGCACGTCGAGATTAAGCGGCATGCCGGCGTGTTTCAGCATCTGGCCCAGTTGGCCGGCGCCCAGTACCCAAATACGGCTCATGCTTCCTCCCGCGGGTCGGGGTTGCTCAACACGGTCTCGGTCTGCGCCTTGCGGAAGGCCTCCAGCCGCTCGGCC
>NZ_MPZM01000082.1 GCF_002936955.1 Oceanisphaera arctica
GGGACACGCCCGGTTAGCCTGTGAAGTGAGCGATGCATTAATGTCGCCAGCAGCAGGAACCCACCGAAGTGAGTTAAGCGCAAGCGCTTAACCGCAGTAGGAATCCTCGGCCTTTAGGCCGAGGAGGATGTCAACGAGATGTTGGATTCATGATGTTGTGTGTTACCAGTCAACCCCAACTCGATGCTCTGCTGGCCAGTCACCCGGCGGTGCTGGTGCTCTATGGCGGCCAGACCTGCGGCGTTTGTCAGGTGCTCAAGCCCCGGCTGCAGCAACTGCTGGCCGAGCATTTTCCGCGCGTGCAGGCCTGCTATGTAGACTGTCAGGCAGATGGCTCAGGCCTCTGCGCCCAGCAGCAAATCATGGCATTGCCGGTGGTGCAGATCTGGTTTGAGGGCAGCCGCTTTACCGAGTTCTTCAAGGTGTTTTCACTGGCAGACATCAAGGCCGCGCTGGCAAGGCCCTATGGGCTCTTGTTTGGTGACACATAAACTACAAGTCTGCCCGCCTCGTAGGGTCGAATTTATTCGACCAACATGATGGCAGGATCTAAACGCGGTCGAATGAATTCGACCCTACGAATACCAGCCGCGCTATCTGCCGTAGGGCCGATTTCAATCGACCATTCCGGAGCCTGTTGCGTACTGCGGTCGAATGAATTCGACCCTACCGTCGCTGGCCCCCATTTAAATAAAAACGGCGTGCTCTCTGGCACGCCGTTTCTGGTTGTTCAGTATTGATTAGCGAGAGGTTACTTAGTCGAGGGTCTGTACGCCGCCGCCGTTCACGAACAGGATCTGGCCGCTTACCCACTTCGAGATGGGAGCGGCAAAATAGAGCACGGCACCAGCGATGTCGTCCGGCTCGCCCAGGCGCTTGATCGGAGTGTGCGACAGCATGGTTGCTTCAATTTCCGGGGTCAGCACCGAGGCCAGGGCGTCTGTTCTTACGGCGCCGGGGCCGACTGCGTTCACCCGAATGCCGGCTGGGCCGTAGTCGAAGGCCAGGTTGGCGGTCATGTGGTTGATGGCCGCCTTGGACGAGGCATAGGCGCTGATGGCCGGGCTCTTGTTGATGGAGCTCATGGACGACATATTGATGATGGAGCCGTAGCCAGCGTTTTCCATGTGCGGGGCACACAGCTGAGCCAGCCGCCAGTTGCTGAACACGTTCAGCTCGAAGGTGCGGGCAAACTGCTCCACGCTGAGGGTGGCCGGGCTTTCACGACCGGCACCACCGCCACCGACGTTGTTGACCAGAATATTGATTTGGCCAAACTCGGCCAGGGTAGCATCGACCAGAGCGGTAAGATCTTCGTCTTTGGTCACGTCGCACGCTACCGCCAACGACTGGCTGCCGTCTTTGCAAATGTCCTCGGCTACCGTCTGGGCCGCCTTCAGGTTCAGGTCGGCCACCACCACTCGGGCGCCGTGGGCGGCCAGCATTACGCTACAGGCCTTGCCAATACCATTGGCGCCGCCGGTGATAATGGCGACTTTGTTATTCAGGTCGAACAGCTCTGCTGGCTTCATGGTTTTTCCTCTTTGATTCAAGGGAGATAAGATGATCCGCCACCGCCTGATAAGCCGGCAGTGAGGTGGGATCGTTGGCACCGTTGGCAGCCACCGGGTGCGAGGCAAAGCGTACCAACACCATCTCGGCGGCGGGATCGATATAAATGGTCTGGCCATGTACGCCCCGGGCGGCAAAGGCGCCGTTCCTGTTATGAGTTACCCACCACATGTTGCGATAAGACCAGCCTGGCAGCTTGTCGAACCCGGCCTTGGCAAAGGCCTCCTTGCTGCCGCCCTGGCGAATGTCTTCAACGGCGGCGGCCGGTACTATCTGCTCACCCTGCCATTTTCCCCGGTTGCGGATAAGCTCGCCAAAGCGGGCCATGTCACGCAGGCCGGCGCTAAGGCCACCGCCGGCAAAGGGAATACCCAGTTCATCTACCTGGTAATAGGCGTCCTGCTCCATACCGATGCGCCGCCAGATTTTTTGCGACAACAGCTCGGCCACCGATTGGCCGGTAACGCGAGAGATCACCCAACCCAGCGCATCGCTGTTCACGGTTTTATAGCCAAAGGCCTGGCCGTGCTCGCCCTGCTTTTTCACCTGCTGCAGATAGGCAAAATAGCCCACGGGGCCTGTGTAGTCCGCCGGTTTGGGCAGCGGGTTGCCGGCAGCAGAGTACTGCCACACCTCCGCATTGGGGTCGGCATAGTCTTCGCTGTATTGCAGGCCCGTAGTCATGTCCATCAGCTGGCGTACCGTGGCGTCACCAAAGGCCGAGTCTTTCAGCTCCGGTATGTACTCCGCCACCATTTTGCTTTCATCAAGCGTGCCTTCTGCCACCAGAATGGCCGCCAGGGTACCGGTAAAGGATTTGGTCACCGACATGGCCGCGTGTTTCTTGCTCTCACTCAGGGCGCCCAGGTAACGTTCGTACACTACCTCACCCCGGTGCAGAATAATCAGGCCATCGGTGTAGTTGAGCCACAACGCGTCTTCAAAGCTCACCGGCTGGGTTGAGCCCCAGGGCATAAACTGCAGATAGTCGATTAACGGATCCAGCCGGTACTTCAGCCGTACCGGCGCTCCCAGCCCGCGCGAGACTTCAACCGTGGGCATGAACTGCCGCATGTTGGTTACGCTGTAACGCAGCGCCGGAAACTGAAAAAAAGAGCCATCCGCCGCCCGAATCACCTTGTCCGGCGCCGGCGGAAAGCCCTGCATCCAACCCAGTTTGGCGGGGTCACTGTCTTTGGCAGAAAGCGGCTCGGACACCACCGGCAATGCCAACAGGGTACAGAACAGACCAGCGCCGGCCCGTTGAAGAATTCTGGACGAATGCATGCTTATTTCCCACTTCGAGGTGATGACTCATGCGAGGGAGTATAGCCTCAAATATTTTGAAGCTTATTGAGCAGGCAGGGAAACATGGGCCCCTGCCTTCGCAGGGGTGACCAAAAAACACAGAGGTGACGGGGCGCAGGGGCAATCTTAAGCGGCGGTGAGCACACTCTGGGCCAGCCAGCCGGTGTAACAGACGTATACCGTCAATAGCAGGGCGCCGGCATAACGATTGATGCGTCCCTGCCGGCCCTTGAAGCCGTACCCCAGCACAAACAGCGACAGGGTCAGGCCACCCATTACCATAAAGTCGCGGCTGATCACCTCGGACGCCACTTCCATTGGATGGATAATGCCCGCCAGGCCCACCACGGCCAGGGTATTGAACAGGTTGGAGCCGATAACGTTGCCGATGGCCAGATCGTGTTCGTTCTTGCGAATGGCGGCAATGGACGACGCCAGCTCCGGCAGCGAGGTGCCGATGGCCACTATGGTCAGGCCGATGATCAGGTCACTCACGCCGAAGGCCTGGGCGATATTCACCGCGCCCCACACCAGGATGCGGGAGCTGACAATCAGCAGCAGCAAGCCGGCTACCAGCCAGAAGATGGCCTGCTTCAGGCTCATCAGGTTCTCGTCCAGCTCCTTGACCTCTTCACCTGTCATGCTGTCTTTGCCGTTACTCATGCCCTGCTTGATGCTCCAGCCCATCAGCAGCACAAACACGCCGAGCAGTATGGCGGCATCCAGCCGGGTGATCATGCCATTCCATACCAGCGCCAAAGACAGCAGGGTGATCAGCAGCAGAATGGGCAGCTCTTTACGCAGCACCTGAGAATTCACCGAAATCGGGCTGATCAGGGCGGTAATACCCAGAATAAGGCCGATATTGGCGATGTTGGAACCGTAACCGTTACCCAGCGCCAGGCCCGGATTACCTTCCAGCGCCGAGATAATGGACACCACGATTTCCGGCGCCGAGGTACCGAAACCGACAATCACCATACCAATCAGCAAGGGGGGCATGCCCGCATAACGGGCGGTGGCCGAGGCACCATCCACGAAGCGGTCGGCACTCCACACCAGCACGGCAAGGCCAACTACAATGGCAGCAACAGACATCAGCATGAGGCGCCTCCCGCCGGAGCAAGGCAGGTTGTGACCAGGGTTTTAACAGCAGTGGGTAGCATAAAGACTCTTCAGGGCGGGATCTTGAATACCAGAGAAAGACCCACGTCCCGCCCGGAAATAGGTCTGACTCAGGTCTCATCAATCCAACAGGACACCATCACCATAAGCCTTCGGCTTAGAGATTGTTGACGATGGTTTCGGCGGGCGCCGAACGATTACTCCCCCAAGAGGCGCATATTGTGACAGCTTGCGGCCGCCAAGAAAAGGCCCGACATGGCGGGATATAGATGATGGTGGACTGGGTTGGTCCAATAAATTGGACCCTACGTTCAAGGCCTGTGATAGCTGGCAGATCGTAGGGTCGAATTCATTCGACCAGAGAGGCTACAGGCATAACGGCGGATGTTCGCCAGGGAGAGGTTCTGAGGGGGGTGTCATGCAGAGATTCTGCAGTAACCCCTCCCCAACACTCCCCTTGGCAGTGGAGTTACATACTCGGAAAGGCAAAATCCGAGGCCTGGTGGCTGGCGCGCTCGGGCCAACGCTGGGTAATGGTTTTGCGGCGGGTGTAGAAGCGCACCGAGTCTGGGCCGTAGGCGCACAGGTCGCCGAACAGGGAGCGCTTCCAGCCGCCGAAGCTGTGATAGGAAACCGGCACCGGCAGCGGTACGTTGATGCCAACCATGCCCACCTCTATCTCGTCACCGAACAACCGGGCGGCCTCGCCGTCGCGAGTAAAGATGCAGGTGCCGTTGCCGTATTCGTGGGCATTGATAAGCTCGATAGCGGCTTCCAGGCTGTTAACCCGTACCACGCACAGCACGGGGCCGAAGATTTCTTCCTGGTAGATGCTCATCTCGGGCGTTACCCGGTCGAACAGGCAACCACCGAGGAAGTAACCCTGCTCATGGCCGGCCACCGTCAGACCGCGGCCATCGATGGTCAGCTCGGCGCCCTGCTCTACACCGGCCTTGATGTAGCCTTCAATTTTGGCCAGGTGCTCTTTGCTGATAACGGGCCCCATGTCCAGACCGCACTGGGTGCCGGGGCCGATTTTCAGGGCGCGGATCTGTGGCTCCAATTTGGCAATAAAGGCATCTGCTACCTCGTCGCCCACGCACACCGCCACCGAAATGGCCATGCAGCGTTCGCCGCAAGAGCCATATGCTGCCCCCATCAGGGCGCTCACGGCGTTATCAAGATCCGCATCGGGCATCAACACGGCGTGGTTTTTGGCACCGCCCAGTGCCTGCACCCGCTTGCCGTTGGCGGTACCCTGGGCGTAGATGTATTCCGCCACCGGGGTAGAGCCAACAAAGCTGATGGCCTTGACGTCCTTGTGGGTCAGCAATGCATCCACCACCGTTTTATTGCCGTGCACCACGCCAATCACCCCCTTGGGCAGACCGGCCTCTTCCAGCAGCTGGGCGATCAGCAGCGAAGAGCCGGGATCTTTTTCCGACGGCTTGAGAATAAAACAGTTACCGCAGGCAATGGCCATGGGCAGCATCCACAGCGGCACCATGGCCGGAAAGTTGAATGGGGTAATGCCGGCCACTACGCCCAGCGGCTGAAAATCGGACCAGGCATCGATATTGGGGCCCACGTTACGGGTGTAGTCGCCTTTCAGCAGCTCGGGCACACCACAGGCGTATTCCACGTTTTCGATGCCCCGCTGCAGCTCGCCCCGGGCATCTTCCAGGGTCTTGCCGTGCTCTTCGCTGATCAGGGCGCAGATATCATCGGCCCGCTCTTCCAGCAGCTGCTTGAAGCGAAACATCACCCGCGCACGCTTGGCCGGCGGCGTGTCGCGCCAGGCCGGAAACGCCGCCTTGGCAACGGCCACCGCCTCGGCCACC
>NZ_MPZM01000083.1 GCF_002936955.1 Oceanisphaera arctica
GGGTGTCACTGCAGGCCAAGATGGATCCCGAGGAACATGGGGATGCTCTGCAGTAACCCCTCCCTAACCCTCCCCCTTGCGTTGCACCCCGCTGTTATTCTGCTGGTGCGGGGTTAAGGGGAGGGAACCGGTATGGCGCTATGCCTACCGATTTCGATTCGTCTGTGGATTTGCGCCACATAAATGGAAAAAAGGGGTCGGAGTCATTTATTAAAAATGACTCCGCCCCCTTTTTCTAATACCAACAAAAACTGCGCCGTATCAAACAGCGCCGTTTTTTACTCTGCTGCGCAGAGTCTGCCGACTGAAGTGGCAACTACAAAAAACACACATTTTCCCGTTTCGTAGGGTCCATTTCAATGGACCAAGAGGGGTAGCTCAGAGCCAAAGCCGGTCGAATACTCTTACCTAAAATAAGTCGACCCTACGACACATGTAGGCGCCCATTTATGCGGCGTGAACTTGCAGGTGTTCAGCTTCCGGCTTTAATGATGCGTGGCAGCTTGTCGTCTTTGCGCAGGGTCAGTACTTCGCAGCCGTCTTCGGTTACCAGCAGGGTGTGTTCGTACTGGGCCGACAGGCTGCGGTCTTTGGTTACTACGGTCCAGCCGTCGCCCAGCATCTTGCTCTGGCGCTTGCCGGCGTTGATCATCGGCTCTATGGTCAGGCACATGCCTGCTTCCAGTACTTCACCGGTGCCCGGCTTGCCGTAATGCAGTACCTGCGGCTCTTCATGGAACTCGGCGCCGATGCCGTGGCCGCAATATTCCCGCACTACCGAATAGTTGTGGGCTTCGGCGTGTTGCTGAATGGCGGCGCCGATGTCGCCCAGACGTACCCCGTGCTTCACCATCTTGATGGCCAGCTCCAGGCATTCCTGGGTCACCCGGCACAGGCGTTCTGCCATGATGCTGGCTTTGCCGACCATGAACATCTTGGAGGTATCACCGTGGTAGCCATCCTTGATCACGGTGATGTCGATATTGATGATGTCGCCTTCCTTGAGCTTTTTGTCCGCCGGAATGCCGTGGCAGATAACGTGGTTCACCGAGGTACAGATCGACTTGGGAAAACCGTGGTAGTTCAGCGGCGCCGGAATCGCCTGCTGCTCGTTCACGATATAGTCATGGCAGATCTGGTTCAGTTCGTCGGTGGTCACGCCGGCTTGCACGTGCGGTTCAATCATTTCCAGCACTTCGGCGGCCAGGCGACCGGCCACGCGCATTTTTTCTATTTCTTCCTGGGTTTTTATGACTATGCTCATCAAATTCGTCTCTGTGGGTGGGCGCCAGATTCAGGATTGCGTCGTTGTCTCGCAGGGCGGCTATCGGCTATACCAAAAGGATGGCCGATAAATATGGCCGATAAAAGGGCAAAAGTGTAACGCCAAGCGCGGCTAAGTTCCAGTAGCTAAGCCGCGGTCGAGTAACGCAGACACTGGTGCAGACTCCGCTTTTATGGTATAAAGCGCGCCGTGATAGTTGCATCTGCGGGTATGCCTGCAGATTTATCCATCACATACACTCACTTTCTTAATACACACACACATCGGCACATGCTCCAGGGTGCCTTCGGGTCGGAGTCATGGGATGTGTGGAGGCCTAACCCAATACACTTATTTGAGGAAATCATGGCACAAGTATCTATGCGCGACATGCTGAAAGCCGGCGTTCACTTTGGTCACCAGACTCGTTACTGGAACCCCAAGATGAAGCCGTTCATTTTCGGCGCCAGCAACCGGGTTCACATCATCAACCTGGAAAAAACCGTTCCCATGTTCAACGACGCGTTGAACTACCTGGGTAACGTTGCTTCCAAGAAGGGTAAAATCCTGTTTGTTGGTACCAAGCGCGCAGCCTCTGAAGCCGTCAAAGAAGCCGCTACCAAGTGTGATCAGTTCTACGTCAACCATCGCTGGTTGGGTGGCATGCTGACCAACTGGAAAACCGTACGTCAATCCATCAGCCGCCTGAAAGAGCTGGAAATCCAGGCTCAAGACGGTACCTTCGAGAAGCTGACCAAGAAAGAGGCGCTGATGCGTTCTCGCGAAATGGACAAGCTGGAGAAGTCCCTGGGCGGTATCAAGGACATGGGCGGTCTGCCCGACGTATTGTTCGTAGTAGACGCTGACCACGAGCACATCGCTATCAAAGAAGCCAACAACCTGGGCATTCCGGTAGTATCGATTGTTGACACCAACTCTAACCCGGACAACATCGATTACATCATTCCCGGTAACGATGACGCCATCCGTGCCGTCCAGCTGTATCTGAATGCTGCTGCCGACGCCGTGATTGCTGCCCGTGCGCAAGACTTGGCCGTGCAAGCCGAAGACAACTACGTCGTAGAAGAGTAATAAAGCCGAAGCTTAGGCTTCAGCCTTTATTAACCATACGAAAGTAATGGGTTAACAGGGGCCTTGTGCCCCTGTTTTCTTGTAGACCAAGATCGAGGAAATTAGACATGGCAACTATTACCGCCGCCCTGGTAAAAGAACTGCGTGAGCGCACTGGCGCTGGCATGATGGATTGTAAAAAAGCCCTGACCGAAGCCAATGGCGACATTGAACTGGCCATCGAAGAGATGCGCAAGTCCGGCCAGGCCAAAGCTGCCAAGAAAGCCGGCCGTATCGCTGCCGAAGGCATCATCCTGATGCGTCAGGCTGGTAACACCGCCGTGATGATCGAACTGAACAGCGAAACCGACTTTGTAGCCAAAGACGCCGGTTTCCGCGCCTTCGGTGACAAGATTGTCGACATCGCGCTGGCAAGCAAAATCAACGACCTGGACGCCCTGAAGGCGGCCGAGTACGCAAACGGCGAAAGCATCGAGCTGACCCTGACCAACTTGATCGCCAAGATCGGTGAAAACATGAGCCTGCGTCGTATCGTGCTGGTGGAAGGTGACAACCTGACCACTTACCTGCACGGCACCCGCATCGGCGTTATCGCCAACCTGAAAGGCGGTGACGAAGAAGTGGCCAAAGACGTGGCAATGCACGTTGCTGCTTCCAACCCGCAGTTCGTCAAGCCCGAAGATGTGTCTGACGAAGTTGTGGCCAAAGAGCGCGAAATTCAGGTCGACATCGCCATCAACTCCGGCAAGCCGAAAGAAATCGCCGAGAAAATGGTTGAAGGTCGCATGAAGAAGTTCACCGGCGAGATCTCTCTGACCGGTCAGCCCTTCATCAAGGATCCTTCTATCTCTGTCGCCGATCTGCTCAAGCAGAAAGGCGCCGATGCCATCGGTTTCGTCCGCTATGAAGTGGGTGAAGGTATCGAGAAGAAAGAAGAAGATTTCGCTGCCGAAGTTCAGGCGCAGATCGCTGCTTCCAAGGGTTAATTCCCGCCGTTGTTAGTGCTATCCAGACCGCGACATCCGTCGCGGTCTTTCTATGACCAGGAATAGAAAAGCATGAGTACCAATCCTAAACCCGCATACAGACGCATTCTTCTTAAACTGAGCGGCGAAGCGCTGCAAGGGGAAGAAGGCTTTGGTATTGACCCCGCCGTACTGGAACGTATGGCTCAGGAAATCAAAGAACTGGTTGAACTGGGAGTTCAGGTCGGTCTGGTGATCGGCGGTGGAAACCTGTTTCGTGGTGCGGGCCTGGCCCAGGCGGGAATGAACCGCGTGGTGGGCGACCACATGGGTATGTTGGCCACCGTGATGAACGGCCTGGCCATGCGCGATGCCCTGCACCGTGCTTATGTGAATGCCCGTCTGATGTCCGCCATTACCCTGGAAGGTGTGTGCGACCCCTATAATTGGGCCGATGCCATTAGCTTGCTGCGCAAGGGGCGTGTGGTGATCTTCTCTGCCGGTACCGGTAATCCTTTCTTCACCACCGATTCTGCCGCCTGTTTGCGTGGCATTGAAATTGAAGCCGACGTAGTATTAAAGGCCACCAAGGTGGATGGCGTCTACAGTGAAGATCCGATGAAAAATCCGGATGCCGAGCTGTATAGTCAGCTGGATTATGATGACGTACTGGATCGCGAACTCAAGGTGATGGATCTGGCCGCCTTTACCCTGGCCCGGGACCATAACCTGCCGGTCCGGGTATTCAACATGAATAAACCGGGTGCGCTGCGCCGTGCCGTGATGGGGGAAACCGAAGGCACCCTCATCTGCCGGAAATAAAAAATTTGAGCGCCAAGCGCCGAGGCAAACCAAAGTGTCATCCTGATGAACATCAGGATCTTGCTTTCAGCTCGGCGCTTTCAGCTTTAATAAACAAGGATAAAAACCGTGATTAACGAGATTAAGAACGACGCCAACACGCGGATGGAAAAGAGCCTTGAGTCGCTCAAGGGCCAGATGAACAAGGTTCGTACCGGCCGGGCTCACCCCAGCCTGCTGGACACCATTTATGTGGATTATTACGGTGCGGCCACGCCGCTGAAGCAGGTGGGTAACATCACCACCGAAGACTCCCGCACCCTGGCGGTCACCGTATTCGATCGCACCATGATCAAGGCCGTGGAAAAAGCCATCATGAGTTCCGACCTGGGTCTGAATCCGTCCAGCACCGGCACCATGATCCGCATTCCGCTGCCGTCACTGACCGAAGAGCGTCGTAAAGACCTGATCAAGGTAGTGCGTCACGAAGCCGAGCAGGGCCGGGTGGCCATTCGCAACATCCGTCGCGATGCCAACGGTGACTTCAAGGCACTGTTGAAAGACAAAGAAATTTCTGAAGACGACGATCGTCGTGGTCAGGACGACATCCAGAAACTGACCGATCTCTATATCAAAAAGGTAGACGAAGCCCTCGCCGCCAAAGAGAAAGAGTTAATGGAAATCTGATACTTACATCAGGTATAGTAGCCGACGCCGTGTAGCTGCCTACACGGCGTTTTTCTTTGTGCAGGAGTGACTTCAATGCCAGCAACGGCAGCATTCGACGATCCAACGCAGCTACCCCGTCACGTCGCCATCATCATGGACGGCAACGGCCGCTGGGCCGAACAGCGCGGAAAGTTCCGGGTTAGCGGCCACAAGGCCGGCGTAAAATCGGTACGTGCGGCGGTCAGCTTTGCCCATCAGCTCAAGCTGGATGCCCTGACCCTGTTCGCCTTCTCCAGCGAAAACTGGCGCCGCCCCGAAGATGAAGTCAGCGCCCTGATGAGCCTCTTTATCGCCGTGCTCGGCTCGGAAGTTCGCAAGCTACACCGCAACAATATTCGCTTGCGGGTGATCGGCGAACACCGTGGTTTCAGCGAGCATTTGCAACGCAAAATTGCCGATGCCGAAGCGCTTACCGCCGCCAATACCGGACTGACTCTCAATATTGCCGCCAACTACGGTGGCCGCTGGGATATCACCCAGGCCTGTCGTCGTGCAGCCGAGCAGGTGGCTGCCGGTGAACTCAACCCCGCCGACATCACAGAGCACCATCTGGGAAGCCTGATGAGCATGGCCGACCTGACGGAGGTCGACTTGCTGATCCGTACCGGCGGTGAGCAGCGCATCAGCAACTTTCTGCTGTGGCAGCTGGCCTACGCCGAATTGCATTTTACTCCCGTACTCTGGCCCGACTTCGACGAAGCCGCCTTCAGCGAGGCGATTGCCGCCTTTGTGGGACGAGAACGCCGCTTCGGCTGCACCGGTGAGCAAATTCGCGCCTTGGCTGAAGGGCGGGGAATAGGGAATAGGGACTAGGGAGTAGGGACTAGGGAGTAGGGAATGGTTTTACTCCCTCCCCTTAGCCTCGGCTCTGGCAGAATAACGACGGAGTGCAACGCAAGGGGAGGGTTGGGGAGGGGTTGCGTGAACACAGGCAGGTATGACACCCCTCCCAC
>NZ_MPZM01000084.1 GCF_002936955.1 Oceanisphaera arctica
ATTTCAGGTCAGGGAGTGAATTATACACCCCACTTTGAATTCGTCAAGCTGAATGATGTTCTCTTTCTGCTTGTGACCGTAGGCCGGTTGCCCCGTGTCAGTGGATGCGCATTATAGGGAGCGACTGATTTTACGCAAGGGCTTTTTTGATAAAAATAAGGCTTTGGCGATCAACTGCTCACAATCACAGCAAAATAACTACTAAACCTCTATATTACCCGCAGAAAACTCACGCATTGGCACTATCAGCATAAGAAATGACCAGAAAGATCGCTGCTATTACTGTCCCGTCTTCTATTCTTATATCGCTCACCTTCTGGATCGACGAGCAAGCTGGCTCTTATTGATATTGCAAAGCACATGTAATGGTAACCGGAGCTGAGACTCACTGCGCCGGTATAAGCTGGCGCCGCCAGCACGATATCGAACCGCCAAGAACGACACCAAGGCACAACTAGCTTATAAATAGTTGATTGATCTTACTTAAAGCTAGTTAACATGGCTTTTCTGGTTAATTTACACTCATTCAAACCCAAGGTGTCTTGTGCTTGGAATAGGATAAAATGTAATATCGACTTACTATCCGTCCCCATAGTTAAATGGATATAACAAGGTCCTCCTAAGACTTAGTTGCAGGTTCGATTCCTGCTGGGGACGCCATTGTTTTTATCACTGCCTTCCCGTGCACTGCGTCATCCAGCCCTCCTTCTCAACATCATTACTGATGTAAACATCCTGACTATCAAACTTAATCCATTGATTTACAATGATCTACAGCCACAAACACAGCACCTCCCAAGCGGCAGTTCCTGATGAGAGCCCAAGAGGAGCTATGCCAGCCATTTTCCCTTCTTGTAGCCCCATCCGACAACAGGCAGAGTGAGTCTTTCGCTATTCAGGAGTCATCGATGTCCAAAAACATTCTGCTCACCGGTTGCTCTTCCGGTATCGGCCACACGGCAGCCCATTTTTTCAAGGAAAAAGGCTTCAGGGTCATCGCCTCGGCCCGACAATCCGCTGATGTTGCCTCGCTGAAGCAACAAGGACTGGACGCGGTTCAGCTGGATCTGGCCGATGAGGCCAGTATCGAGACCGCGGTGGAGCAAACGTTGCAACTGACCGGCGGCCGTATTTATGGTCTGTTCAACAACGGAGCCTACGGTCAGCCTGGTGCCCTTGAAGATCTCCCTACCGAAGCACTGCGCGAACAGTTCAACACCAATCTGTTCGGTACCCATCACCTCACCCGGCTAGTATTGCCTACCATGCTGGCGGCCGGTGAAGGCCGCATCATTCAGAACAGTTCGGTACTGGGGCTGGTAGCCATGCAATATAGAGGTGCCTATAACGCCTCCAAGTTTGCGCTGGAAGGCTATACCGACACCCTGCGCCTGGAGCTGACCGGCAGCGGTGTGTATATCAGCCTACTGGAGCCCGGCCCCATCGAAACTCGCTTTAGGGCCAACGCCGAAGCCGCCTTTTTGCGTCACATTGCTGTCGAGCAAAGCCGTCACCGGCAAAGTTATCGGCAAACCCTTGCCAGGCTGCAACAACCCGGCCCAAGCTCTCGTTTCAGTCTGGAGCCGGATGCCTGTATGGCTCCGCTGCTGCATGCTCTGACCAGCCCTCGCCCCAAAATACGTTATCCGGTTACCCGGCCCACTGTGATGATGGGCTGGCTGCGCCGCTTGCTCAGTGCCCGGGCGCTGGACCGGCTGTTACTCAAGGCCGGGGGTTAGGGTCTGTTGACCTTTCGAGATGATTTTTGCAGCAGTTTGTGGGGTCTTGATACAAGACAGCGCTTATGCCACGTAGTCACTTTACATAAATAAGCGATAACGCAGTAGCCAGCCCCCACCAGCGCTGCCCTTCGGGTTCGGCTAAATGCGTTTTTCTCTTTGTTGAGAGGGCTTTGCTTAGAATGCTAGGCTACCCCCCTCTCGCCGCGATAAAAACGCATTTAACTCGAACAAAATTTAACCGCGAAAGGTCAACAGACCCTAGGCCTTTAACCGAAATGGCTGCCGTTTTCATAATACTGGCGGCCTTCAAGTTTGGTGAAGATGACACAGATGTCCTGCTCGGCGCCGACCCGAGCCCGTAGTATCGCCGTAATTTCGGCCGCTACCTTGTCCTGCACCTCCAGTGGTCGCTCAAACCAGAGTACTTCCACAATGGGATAACCACTCACTACCTGCCCCTTGGCCACAAATTCGGCGGGAATAAACTCCAGGGTAAAATGATCCAGAGGGCTGCCAATCAAGGGCGACAATGTATCGACCAGCGGTTTACTGATCTGTTTGACCGTATCCCGGGACAGACCACGAAAACGTAAATGGGGCATGATAAATTCCTTGTTCTAGAGTGAATTACAATTACGGCATCATAATCAAAGCCGAAGCACAAAACAGCGAGGGAAAATGAAAATATTATCTTTGCTACTAGTATGGCTCTGGAGTAGTCACAGCCTGGCAGCTCCGACCTTGTGGTCGGCCACCAAGCCCGGACAACAGCTGTGGTTGTTTGGCTCTGTTCATATCGCCGATGGGCGTCTGGATTCGCTGCCTGCACCGCTGCTGCAAAGCCTGAAACAGAGCGAACGGCTGTTTCTGGAAGTAGACCCAGCCACCGTCACGCCGGCAGCCCTGGCACCCTTTCTGAGCATGCCACCCGGTGACAGCTGGCACCGGCGACTTGGCGCTCCGCTGGCGAACCAGCTTGAACAGTACTTCGATCAACCGGCACTGTCGCTCCTGAAATATCTGCCTCCCTGGTTTGCCGTTCTGCAACTGACCCAGGCGCGGGCCATGGCCCTCGGCTTTGCCGGTGCTCAGGGCGTCGACATGCAGGTGATGAGAATGGCCCAGCAGCAACAGCTGCCGATTTCGGGGCTGGAGTCACCCGATCTAGTGTTCAGCCTGCTCGCCTCTCTGCCCGAACGGCAACTGGAAGCGGACTTTGTGCGACATACTCTCGATGAATTGGACGAGCTGCAACAACACCTCGAGCGGTTGCTGGACACTTGGCAAAGCGGAGACGAGCAGGCGTTGCTTGCGCTGCTTCATAACGAGCAATCTCCGACGCTCAGCCATTTCATCGAGCAGGAATTGCTGCTGTCGCGTAACCGTTTGTGGTTGAAGCAACTGAAGAGCCAGTCTCCCAAAAAAGCCTTGCTGGTCGTCGGCGCCCTGCATCTGTACGGCGAACATGGCTTGCTCCGGTTACTGGAACAAGACGGCTATATCCTGCATAAAGTAGAAGATTAATCAATTCAGTTGAGGACTGTTCCATCAAGGTTGAGGACTCTTCAATCCGGTTGAAGACTCTTCACTTTATTGATCAGGATCAGCATGGGGCCGGGCCGTCTCGCTAAGATTCCTTCATAGCGCATACGAAAGGAGACGACCTGATGACATTCTGGCTTGATTTGATGTTTGGCAGCGACGTGGGCTTGATGTCCATGCTGGTGATTATTGCAACGACATTGCTGATCAGTTTTTATGCCGGTTACTTTATCTATAAAGTCAGAAAAGCAGGGCCCAACGACTGATTTTTGGTAACGGATTTGTGTTTAGCGTACCCTTTTTAACAACGGCGGGCCCCGATCTCCTCCTCCCCGAGGCTTGTCGTTTCCACTTCCTGTTTAACTTGCTTATACTGCGGCTATTTACGCTATCGAGCCGTCCGGCCTGCTGTTTTCCATGCCTTCGTTTTTTCAGCTCACGCATACCAACGGCTCGGTAGACTTCCACCTTCAAGGAACCGCCGATGTCTTATAACGCCCTGAGCCAACACTTCGAACAGCGCTATCACCTGCAGCACCTTGGTGCCATTTGTGGCTGGGATCAAGCCACCATGATGCCGTCCGGCGGCAACGAAGCCCGCGCCGAAGCGATGGGCACCCTGGCAGTGCTGTGCCACCAGCAACTGCAGGATCCGAAATTGGCTGACTTTTTTGCCGCCGCCAAGCAGGAATCACTGACGTCGCAACAGACGGTCAGCCTGGCCGAGATGAGCCGCCAATGGCGCGATGCCACCATGCTGCCGACCGATCTGGTGCGCGCCATGTCACTGGCCGGTTCGCGCTGTGAGCATGCCTGGCGCAACCTGCGTCCGGCCAACGACTGGGCTGGGTATCTGCCGCTGTTTGAAGAAGTGCTCAACCTGTCTCGTCAGGCAGCCTCGGCCCGCGCCGAAGCGCTGGGTCTGTCTCGTTACGACAGTCTGCTGGAGCAATTCGAGCCGGGCATGCGCAGCGACCGGCTCGATACCCTGTTTGGCGATCTCAAAAGCTGGCTGCCGGGCCTAATCATCCAGGTGCAGGATAAACAGCGCGGCGAACCACTGCTTCAGCCCAAGGGCCCCTTTGCCATAGAGCAACAGCGATCGCTGGGGCTGGAGGTGATGGCGATGCTCGGCTTCGACTTTGATCATGGTCGGCTCGATGTCAGCGCTCATCCCTTCTGCGGCGGCGTCAGCGAAGATGTGCGGCTCACCACCCGCTATAACGAGCAGGATGTGGCCCAGGCTCTGATGGGCATCATTCACGAAACCGGCCATGCCCGCTATGAACAGGGTCTGCCCACCCTCTGGCGCCGACTGCCGGTGGGTCAGGCCAGATCCATGGGAGTACACGAATCCCAGAGCCTGTTCTTCGAGATGCAGCTGGCCCGTCATCCCGCCTTTATCACCCGACTGGCGCCCTTGCTGGAGCGTCACTTCGGTGCGCAACCGGCCTTTGCCCCGGACAACATGGCGAGACTCTATACCCGGGTCAACCCCGGACTTATCCGGGTCGACGCAGACGAAGTGACCTATCCGGCCCATATCATGCTGCGCTACGAAATAGAGCGGGATCTGATTGAAGGAAAAATGGAAGCCAGAGACCTTCCCGAGCGTTGGGATCAGCTAATGCAAGATTATCTGGGGCTCGGCACCAAAGGTAACGACAAAGACGGTTGCCTGCAGGACATTCATTGGACCGACGGCAGCTTCGGCTACTTCCCCAGTTACACCCTTGGCGCCATCTATGCGGCCCAGCAGGCCGCAGCCATGCAGCAACAACAGGGCTCGCTGGAGCAACTGATCGAAAGCCAACTGCACACCGTATTCGAATGGCTACAAGACAATATCTGGCAACACGCCAGCCTGCTGGATACCGACAAGCTGATTCAACAGGCTTGTGGCCAGCCACTGGATGCCACCGCCTTCAAACAACATCTAATGCAAAGGTATCTGGGCTAATGCCGACTATGCTTAGCTCAGGGTTCCATGGATGGGATTCCCTTGTCATGGAGGACATGGTGATGGATGGAAAAAAGCCGCGCCATCAGCTGGTGGTGTTTTACGATGGCAGTTGCGAGGGCTGTATCAAGGACAGGGCCCGTTACGAGCGCTGGGCAGGTAAATGTGGCGACGATATTTACTGGTTTGATATCACAGGTCGGGAAGAGGTGTTATTAAGCCTGGGGATCAGCCCCTACAAAGCGTTACGCGAGCTGCATGTACAAACCGCAGACGGAGAAGTACGTTCCGAGCTGGACGCCTATATTCTGTTGATGCAACGGGTGCCCCGGCTCAAGCCGCTGGCCTGGTTGATTGGGTTGCCTCTGGTCAGACCCAGTCTGTCCTGGCTTTATCGCACCTGGGTTCAGTTACGACTGGAACGACAGGGACGAGGTTAACTCCGTTAT
>NZ_MPZM01000085.1 GCF_002936955.1 Oceanisphaera arctica
CCACTGCGTGGCGGAGCAGGCCGGCGGCCGGGTGATCCAGCTCGACGGCCAGCCACTCGGCTACGCCAACCCGCAACAGTTGCTGAACCCCTATTTTCTGGTGCTGGGCAACAGCGAGCAGAACTGGCCGGCGTTGTTTTAATCTCCAAGCGACATGCGCCGATCTGTTCTCTCCCCTGAAGCCCGGGTTAACAGAACGCCCGCAGGGTGCAACGCAAGGGGAGGGTTAGGGAGGGGTTATGCCTGCAACCCCGCAGACAAGGGGAGGTGCAGTTCAACGCCTTCGGCTGATTTATCGGCTTGGCTTCTGAATTACCTCGCCACCAGCACATCGCAGGGAAGCGTACTCAAAAAGCTGGTGGCCACACTGCCGATCAGCAGTCGGCTGATGCCCTGTCGGCCGTGGGTGCCCAGCACCAGCAGTTGCGGGCTATGCAGCGCCACCGCGTTATTCAGGCAGGCCTGTACCCCGCCCGCCATGATATCGGGCCGGATACGGTCTTGATCGTCCTCTACCAGAAAATGTGACATCTCGGTTTTTATCTCCTTGGTAATCCGCTCCTTCTGCTGCTTGATCATGTCATCCATATCCTCTTGATCGGGGTGCACGAAGCCGATAAAAGGCGGATCGAATACATGTACCAGCCGAATGTCCGATTTCGGCGCCAGCCACAAGGCCGCCTTCAGCGCATGGTGCGAACTGCGGGAAAAGTCGGTCGCCGCCAGCACATGCTCATAGGTATCGGTAGAGTCGGTACTGACCATCAGCAAAGGGATGTCACAGTGGCGCAACAGTCGCTCCGCGGTGGTCCCGACAAAGAGATCCCGTAACGGCTCGATATGATGTCGCCCCACAATCAATAGGTCGGCCTTCAGCTCCTCGACCTTTTTACCCAGGGTCTGATAAGGCTTGCCCAGCAGCACATGGCAGCCCCCACGCGCCTTGACCTCATCGGGGACAAGATCAAAGAAGCCTTGCAGGGCTGTTTCTGCCGCCTTTTTCAGTCGGTGGCGCACCGATATTTCTACCATGGGCTCATAAAGGGTGAGCGCATCATCCACCACATGGACCAGATGCAGGCTGGCCTTGAGCCGAACGGCAAGCTCGACCGCCCTTTTAACCACCAGCATGGACTCCTGTTCCAGATCGATAGCAGCAAGCAGTGTTTTCATCTCGACTTTCCTTCTAGTGGTAACTGGTAGCGGTGAAAGGCAGTAACGTATGACAGTAACTTGTGACGGTAACGTATAGCGGAAAACAGGGGAGCCCGGTGGCTCCTTGATGAACATATAATGAGCATTCCCGCTTTTGGTAACAAAATCAAATCAAAGCGGGGCTTTATTACCGGTCACGCCCGCCGGAACCGGCTTTTGATTTTCCTCACCCGGCCTTTGGTTTACACTAGCGCCCCTTCAAGCCCCATTTTTCAGGAATATCAGTGTTAACAGCAGAAATTGCCATGCGCTGGCTAACCGCCGGTTACATCGACCACTACATCTGTGAAAACTGCCACGGCATCCACCTTTCCGAGCTGCAGGGGCAGGACGGCGTACTGGAAAGCCGACTGTTCGTGGAACATGAAGACGCCATTCTTACCACCGAAATCGAGGTGCGCCCCACAGCCCTCTTGGCACTGGTGGCCGACCTGGGCCGACTGAACATGGACTACCCCAGCCTCAAGGTCTTTGTCGATATTGTCGACGACAATCTGCCCCGCCTGATCGTAGCCGACTACCTGCACACACAGGCCGGTATGGATCAGCCGCAGTTTTTGTGGATAGTGCAGCAAACCATGATGGCGACCCAGCAGCTGTTGCTCGAAATCACCGAACTCGGCTTCCTGATGCAGGACGACGAGCCGCAGAAAACCCCCTCGGCTGTGCATTAAGCCCGCAACTTGTTCAGGGTTAAGCCAGTCGCACGTTTTTTTACTAAAAAGCCTTGAACAAGCACCGGCAAGTCGTTAAATTACGCCCCGTTCCCAAGCGGAGCCGAGTGAAGGACACACTCGAAAATAAAATACAAAAATCTGGTGAGGTGTCCGAGTGGCTTAAGGAGCACGCCTGGAAAGCGTGTATACGGCAACGTATCGAGGGTTCGAATCCCTCCCTCACCGCCACATTAAAACCCCGAGCAGCAATGCTCGGGGTTTTTTAATGCCTGAAAAAAACCATATCTTCGCCCCTTTCGGGCATTCGAATGACAAGCCCTCTCTCAAACAGTACTCTCGACCTTCACATGCAGTTTTTCTTTCTGGCTACCCGAGTCGTAATGGGTGTACATAGGCGCTCCTGATGGAGGGTTCGACGTGAATGCAGTTGTACGGCTTGAACATGATTTTACCGAGATAGTGGATGCCATTGCCGGACCCGGCATCGGTATTTTTCCCGACTTTATCAATGCCGATATGGTCGCCGCCCTGCGCCACGACCTGGCGACCCTGCCTCCCTGGGAACTGACACCCGCCGCTATCGGCCGGGAGCGGCTGCAACAGACCAACGAACAAATCCGCACCGACAAGACCCGCTGGCTGGAAGGTGATACACCGATACAGCGCTGTTACCAGGCACAGATGGCCGAACTGCAGCTACAGCTGAACCGCCAGCTGTTCATGGGGCTGAAAGACTACGAATGCCACTATGCGCTTTATCAGGTCGGGGACTTTTACAAAAAGCACCTGGATGCCTTTCGTGGTCGGGGCAATCGCCGGCTCACTACCGTGCTGTATCTCAACGACGACTGGCAAACGACCGATGGCGGTGAGCTGCTGATCTATCCCACTCGCGGAAAAGCCGTCATGCACCGAGTACTGCCACAGGCGGGCACCCTGGTGTGTTTTCTTTCGGAAGACTTCCCGCACGAGGTGCTGCCAGCCACGCGAGATCGGCTGAGCATTGCCGGCTGGTTTCGTATCGACGACCCGGTCGCCCCGACGGTACGGCTGTAACCGGCACCACTACACAAACGGCAAAATAAGGTGTTCTTTTTTGACCATTTGAAAAATAAGGCCACTTTATATATCGATTTAAAACCCAAGTGGCTTTTTTTATCACATTTCATCATTTTCACTTTTCATCCTGGTGTCACTCTGCCAACCTGAGTTCAATCTCATAGAGCAAGACATTAAGGACGATCACATGTGTTCTATCTTCGGTATTCTCGAACTCAAATCTGAAGCGGCCGCCCTGCGCGGCCGGGCGCTGGAGCTGTCCAAGCTGTTGCGCCACCGGGGCCCCGACTGGTCCGGGGTCTACAGCAGCGACAACGCCATTCTGGTACATGAGCGACTGGCCATCGTCGGCCTGGACAGCGGTGCCCAGCCGCTGCTGAACCCGGCCAAGACCCATGCCCTTGCGGTAAACGGCGAAATCTACAACCACAAGGAGCTGGAAGCTGCACTCGGCGTTGACTTCGAGTTTCAGACCCAGTCCGACTGCGAAATCATCCTCGCGCTGTACAAGGAAAAAGGCCCCGAGTTTCTCGACGACCTCAACGGCATCTTCGCCTTCGTACTTTACGACGAAGAGCAGGACGCCTACCTGATTGGTCGCGATCACATGGGCATTATTCCGCTCTACACCGGCCACGACGAGCAGGGCAACTTCTATGTTGCCTCCGAAATGAAGGCGCTCACCCCGGTGTGCAAGACCATCAAGGAGTTTCCTCCCGGCCACCTGCTGTACAGCAAGGAAGGCAAGCTGCGCCGCTATTATCAACGCGACTGGGAAGAGTACGCCGCGGTCAAAGACAACACGTCCAGCGTGAGCGAACTGCGCGAGGCGCTGATGGCCTCGGTCAAGCGCCAGCTGATGTGCGACGTGCCCTATGGCGTGCTGCTCTCCGGTGGCCTGGATTCCTCTGTTATCTCCGCCATCGCCAAGATTTATGCGGACCGTCGGGTAGAAGACGGCGACAACAGCGAAGCCTGGTGGCCCCGTCTGCACTCCTTCGCCGTGGGCCTCGAGGGCTCGCCGGATCTGATTGCCGCCCGCAAGGTGGCCGATCACCTGGGTACCGTGCACCACGAGCTGCTCTACACGGTGCAGGAAGGACTCGACGCCCTGCGCGAGGTGATCTATCACCTGGAAACCTACGACGTCACCACCATTCGGGCCTCTACCCCCATGTACCTGATGGCGCGACGCATCAAGGCCATGGGCATCAAGATGGTGCTGTCCGGCGAAGGCTCGGACGAGCTGTTCGGCGGCTACCTGTATTTCCACAAGGCGCCGAATGCCAAAGAATTCCACGAAGAAACCGTGCGCAAGCTGCAGGCGCTGCACCAGTTCGACTGCCTGCGCGCCAACAAGTCCATGGCGGCCTGGGGCGTGGAAGCCCGGGTGCCCTTCCTCGACAAGGAATTCATGGACGTGGCCATGCGCCTGAACCCGACCGACAAGATGTGCGGCAACGGCAAGATGGAAAAACACATACTGCGCGAAGCCTTCAGCGATATGCTGCCTCACGAGGTGGTTTGGCGCCAGAAGGAGCAGTTCTCCGACGGCGTGGGTTATTCCTGGATAGACAGCCTGAAGGAAATGGTGGAAGAACAGGTGACCGATCAGATGATGGCAGCGGCGGCGTTCCGGTTTCCGCTCAACACCCCCACCAACAAGGAAGCCTATTATTACCGTGCCATCTTCGAAGGCCACTTCCCACAGGAGTCCGCCGCCCACTGCGTGCCCTGCGGCCCGTCCGTCGCCTGCTCCACCCCCACGGCACTGGAGTGGGACGAGCAATGGAAGAACATGGCCGATCCGTCCGGCCGGGCGATAAAAGGCGTTCATACCCAGTCTTACTGAGTTAGTTCGCAGCACTGCACAGCAAAAAATGGCGCCTTTCGGCGCCATTTTTCATTTCATACCGCTGACCTGTAATCCGGCCAGCAGGCCGCTGCGTCGCTCTACCCGTCGTTGCACCGCCTGCTCGAACACCGAAGCCCGGCTTTCGATCAGGCTGAAGTAATGCCGGGCCCGGGTGATGCCGGTGTAGAGCAGCTCCTTGGTCAGTACCGGATTGAGGCCGTCCGGCAGGATCAGGGCGGTGTGGGCAAATTCCGATCCCTGGGACTTGTGCACCGTCATCGCGAACACGGTTTCTACCGCACTCAAACGGCTGGGCAGCACAAATTTAAGCTCACCGGAACCGTCGTTGCGCGGAAAGGCCACCCGCAGCAGGGTGCGGCCCGGCTCGTCCGGCAGGCGCAGGGCGATGCCGATGTCGCCGTTCATCAACCCCAGACTGTAATCGTTGCGGGTCACCAGCACCGGCCGTCCCTCGTACCAGCCTTGATCCGCCGGCAGCAGTCCGCGCCGGTGCAGCAGGCCGGCGATGCGCAGGTTAAGGCCTTCTACCCCCCAAGGGCCCTTGCGCACCGCGCACAGCAGCCGGAACTCGTCGAAGGCGGCCAGCACCTCGCCCGCCCAGCGGCTCCAGGCCGGATCCTCGGGGGGGCAGTCCGCCGCCGGGCGCTCGCTCTGTAACAGTTCGAGGTAACGTCCGTAGCCGCAGGCCT
>NZ_MPZM01000086.1 GCF_002936955.1 Oceanisphaera arctica
ACCAGGCTTTGGTCGCCCATGCAAAGTTGGCTGCACACCTGGCCGGTGGACGGGTTATACACATCCAGAGTGGTGGTGCTGTGGTGGCGTTCGCCATTGATCAGGTGAGGAATGGTGTTCATCTTGTGGTCCTTTTGCTTGTTGATCTTGAAAAATATTTAGCCTCAAACTCGCATAGCTGTCGGTTACGAAGAGGGATGGAATAAATCCCTAAGCCAACCGTCGATGGCATGGATGCCATCGCCGAGCTACACGGATGTACTTGCTGCGTGTTGGCGTGGGGTTATTCCATCCCGATAGACACCTACCGCTATGACTGAGCCTTGAGGGTGCCGTGCACCGCGTTGAACAGCTGTTCCAGCTCGTCCGGGGTAGAGATAAAGGGCGGGCCAAACTGCAGGGTGTCGCCGCCAAAGCGCACGTAATATCCCTGCTGCCACAGGCTGAGGGCCAGCTCCATCGGGCGACGAGCAGGCTCACCCGCATAAGGCGCCAACTGTACGGCGCCGGCCAGGCCGCTGTTGCGTATGTCCACCACATGGGGCAGCCCCTTCAGGCGGTGGATTTGCTCCTCAAACACCGGCATAAGGGTGCGCACCCGGCCCGGCATGTCTTCGCCGGTCAGCACATCCAGGGTCGCCATAGCGGCGGCGCAGGCTACCGGATGGCCGGAATAGGTATAACCGTGGGGAAACTCCACCATGTAATCCGGACCTGGCTGATCCATAAAGGCCTGATAGATATGATCCTTCGCGATCACCGCCCCCATGGGAATCACCCCGTTGGTGAGTTGCTTGGCCACGTTCATGATGTCGGGCACCACGCCAAAGGCCTCGGCGCCGAACATGGCGCCCATACGGCCGAAACCGGTGATCACCTCGTCGAAAATCAGCAGAATATCGTGTTGATCGCACAATTCGCGCAGCCGCTGCAGGTAACCCACCGGCGGCACTATCACCCCGGCCGAGCCCGCCATGGGCTCGACGATCACGGCGGCGATGTTGGAGGCGTCGTGCAGCTCAATCAGCTGCAACAGATGATCCGCAAGCTCAACACCCTGCTCGGGCTGGCCCTTGCTGAAGGCATTTTTGGCCAGCAGGGTATGGGGCAGATGATCCGCATCCATCAACTGGCCATAGTGCTTGCGGTTGCCGCCTATGCCCCCCAGGCTGGTGCCGCCCATGTTGACCCCGTGATAGCCTCGGGCCCGGCCGATGAGTTTGGTTTTTTCCGGTTTGCCCTTGGCACGCCAGTAGGCCCGGGCCATTTTCAGCGAGGTGTCGGCACATTCGGAGCCGGAGTTGGTGAAAAACACCCGGTTCAGATCCGCCGGTGCCAATCCGGCCAGCCGCTCGGCCAGCTCGAAGGCCAGCGGATGCCCCATCTGAAAACCCGGGGCAAAATCCAGAGTATTCAGCTGATGAGTAATGGCCTCGTTGATTTTGGAATGCTTGTGCCCCAGGCCGGAACACCAGAGGCCCGAGAGGCTGTCGAACAACTTGTTACCCTTAGTGTCGGTAAACCAGGCGCCCTCGGCCTCGGCAATCAGGCGCGGCGCGGCCTTGAAGGCCCGATTGCCGGAAAATGGCATCCAGAAGGCATCCAGATTCAACTGTCGGGCCCTGGCCTCGGCGGTTAATTGCGAGTCAATCATGCTGTTCATCACAGTTCCTTGTCATATTCAGTCGCCGCACGGGCGCCGCTCTATGTCTGAATAATGCAGGCTGTTAGCCTCGTGTTAAATGTAAACTTAATGAACTTCGGTTAAGGTTTTACTTAACTTTTGGCAGAATCAGGCTTGCCGACTGAAACAGCCTCTGCAAACAAGCTGGTTTGCTCCCTCCCCTTGAGCTCGACCTCAACAGAATTACGGCGGAGTGCAACGCAAGGGGAGGGTTGGGGAAGGTTGGGGAGGGTTGGGGAGGGGTTACCGCAACACCCCCTCCCAACCTCCCCCTGGCGAAAATCCGCTGCCGTTGCCTTCACCCCCGCAGTCAAGGGGGAGGAGCAAAACAGCCGGTTTGGTAGGGTCGAATTTATTCGGTATAAGAATGCACAAGGAGAACAAAATGGCGGAAGGAAAACAGCCGGTGCTGAATCAGGTCAGCGATTTCGAGCTGAAGCTGTTGAAGGTATTTCGCACCGTGGCGGCCTGTGGCGGCTTTTCGGCGGCGGAAGTGAGCCTGGGCATCAGCCGGGCGGCGATCAGCATGCAGATGGCGGATCTGGAAAGTCGATTGGGGTTCAAGCTGTGTCAGCGCGGCCGCGCCGGTTTTGCCCTTACCGACGAAGGACGACGGGTGCTGGAAGCCAGCGATCGGCTGGTGGGCGCCATCGACCATTTCAAGGCCGAAATCAACGATCTGCACCAGCATCTGCGCGGCACCCTGGCCATCGGCATTACCGACAACCTGGTCAGCCACCCTGGCATGAAGATCACCCACGGTCTGGCCGCGCTCAAGGCCCGGGGGCCCGAGGTGAAGATCCATATTCACATGCAGCCGTCGGACGACATCGAAATCGGCGTGCTCGACGGCCGGCTCAATATCGGCGTGGTGCCCCGGGTGCGCGAGCTGCCGGGGCTGGATTATCTGCCGCTGTACGAAGAAAGCTCCAGCCTCTATTGCGCCTCCGGGCATCCGCTGTTTGCCGATGACGAGATCCTGATTGCCGCAGGAAAAGAGTCCAGAAAGCTGACCGACTTCGAGCTGGTGGTGCCCAGCTTCGCCCAACCCACCGAGGCCCAGGCGCTGTATCGCCGTCACCCTCTGGGCGCACGGGCCAACGATCGGGAAGGCATCATGTTTTTACTGCTCACCGGCTGTTATCTCGGCTACCTGCCGGATCACTACGCCCGCCCCTGGGTCGAACGCGGCCGGTTACGGGCATTGCAGCCGAACAGCATCGGCTTCACCACCCGCTTCTGCGCCATTACCGCCCGCAGCCGCCGCGCCAACCTGGTGCTGGACACCTTTCTGGAAACGCTATCGCCGCCCTCCTCTTCCGGCTAGGCCGCCTCTTCAATAGCTGCCGACCGCTTCTGCCGTCGCTGGATGCGCGAGGCCAGCAGGGAGTCGAACAGCATCTGCAGAAAATGAAACAGAATGCAGCTGACCACCGCCGCCCCACTGTTGGAGCCCAGCCCTACCAGCACGCTCACCGCCACCGGCATGGTTTTCTGGGACGCGGTAAACATCAGCGCCCGCCGTTCCGCTAGTGCCAGCCGCAACAGCCGGCCACCCAGCACACACAACAGCAACAGCGCCACATGCAGCAGCACAGACCAGACCGACAGCTCGAGCAAGGCGCCTGCTGACAGCTGATACAGCGCCTGCCCGCTGGCCGACAGGGTGATCCAGGAGGTGACAATCACGCTCAGGGTGGAGACCTGCCCCAGCCAGGGCAGCCGCCCCAGCGCCGGTAGCCACAGCCGCAACAGCATGCCGCCGATAAAGGGCAGCAAGACGATTTTGAGCAGGGTCAGCAGCATGGGCCAGGGCGAAAGCTGCATCGAGTCGCCCACCAGCAGGCTGAGCATAAAGGGAATGGTGGCGATGCCGATGAAGTTCAGCCCCAGGGTCATGAACAAAGACCAGCTGGCCTTGCCCCCGGTGATGCGGGTCAGCACCACGCAGGACGACAGGGTAGGCGGCACCATCGACATCACCAGCAGCCCCAGCCGCAGGCTGTCGTCCAGCCCGCCGAAGGCATATACCAGCCAGCCGAGCAGCGGCGACAGCAGCAGGCTTATCAGCGCGCCGCTCAACAGGGTGCGGCCAAAGCACGGCTCCGGCCGCAACTGCTGCAGAGAGGTCTGCAGGCCGTTCATCAGAAATATCAGCGCCACCAGCCAGGGCAATAGCCCCAGCTGGTTCAGCCAGATGCCGGGGGCCGGCTGCAACAGGGCGGCGCCGAAGGCCAGACACAGCCCCAGTGGGAATAGCCAGACGATGATGCTGCTCCCTAGCCCAAACTAACCCGGGCTTCACCGATACCGGGGAAGATCACTTCCACCTCGGTACCCGGCTCAACGAAGATCATGCCGGTCCAGGTGCCGGAGGTGATCAAGTCCCCCGCTTGCAGGCCGCCGTTGCGCGCCACCAGATGGTTGACCGCTTCCGTCAGTATCAGGGTCGGATCGCCCAGCGGATGACCGCCAATCTTGTTGGCCTGCTCCTCACCATTGAAACGCAGTATCACCGGCTGCTTGCCGATATCGATGCCTTGCCAGTCGGTCACACCGCTACCCACCACCAAAGCGCCGTTGATCTGGTTGTCGGCCAGACGCCACAGCTCGCCGGCCTGCTGCCAGTCCTGTAGCCGGGTATCCACCAGCTCTATGGTCACGCACAGCTCGCCGATGGCGGCCCTGACTTCCTCTTGTGAATACAATTCGGCCCGGGGCGTCAGCGGCTGGCCCAGTCGGAAGGCCAGCTCGCCTTCGATGCCAATCATGTGAAAGGCGTCGGTGTCGACCACGGCACCGCTGTCATGCACCCGCTGAGGAGGAATGGGCGCGCTGTAGGGCGTCACACCAGGCCTGGGCGCGCCGACTTTCCAGCAGGAGGTGCGAAGCCCCTGATCGAGCCAGAGCTTGCGGGCCAGTCCGTCCTGAATGGCATAGGCCTGCTCCACCGTCTGCGGCGCGCAGGACGCCGGCAGCGCCTCGAACTGGCCCGCCGCCCGATAGGCGATATGCAGCAGGGTTACGGCGTCGGTCACGCTGGTGTTTACTGAGGTCATTGACTGTTCTCCATGTGTGTATTGCTTTCCATTTGTTTATTGTTTTGCATGTATTTATTGCTTTGCATCGGGGGTATTCGCCGTTTCACCGGGCCATTGCCAACCCGCTCGGGCGGCGGTTTCGTACTCGGCCGCCAGCCGGAACAGCAGTTCATCGTCACCGAAGTTGCCGACCAGCTGAAAACCGATGGGCAGCCCCTGTTGTGCCGGTGCCGACGGCAGATTGATGGCCGGGTGGCCACAGGCATTGACCCAGCCGGTATAAATCGCATGGCCTCGGGGGCCCACTTCCTGGCCATCTATCTCGGTGGGATAGCCCTGCTCCGCCGGCCAGGGCAAGCGCCGCCGCCGAGGGGGTCATGATCTACGTTCTACCCGCTCGAAGGCGGCACCCACACGGCGTCTGAAAGGCATCGATATCGTCCAGGGCATTAAGATAGGCCGCCGCGCCCATGTCCCGGGCCCCGGGCCGCCTGGGCGCGGAATTTTTCGGCCGCCACCGGCTCGGCCTCGGGGTAACGCTCGAACAGCGCCGCCACCGCC
>NZ_MPZM01000087.1 GCF_002936955.1 Oceanisphaera arctica
CCGCCTGCAGGGCCGGGTGGCGGTGCCGCTGCTCGACGGCATGGCCTGCGCTGTCACCCAGGCTTGCGGCCTGGCCAGACTCGAATGTTCGAAGGCCGGGGCAGACAGTGCCCGGCTGAATTAAGCAAGTTTGAATGTATCAAGGCTGAATTTATCAAAGAAAGGGGAATTTCCCCATTACAGCAAGCCCATCAAAGGAGTGAGTCATGTCATACAAAAGTGGTCGTCATTTTCTGCAGATCCCCGGCCCGTCACCGGTACCGGACCGCATTCTGCGCGCCATGGATTATCCGACCATCGATCATCGGGGGCCGGAGTTTGCCGAGCTGGGCAAGGAAGTGCTGGCCGGCATCAAGCGGATGTTCAAGACCGAGAGCCCGGTGATTATCTATCCGGCCTCGGGCACTGGTGCCTGGGAGGCGGCCCTGGTCAACATCCTGAGCGTCGGCGACAAGGTGCTGATGTGCGAGACTGGCCAGTTTGCCACCCTGTGGCACGAGCTGGCCACCAAGCTGGGGCTGGAGGTGGAGTTTATTCCCGGTGACTGGCGCCACGGTGCCGATCCGCAAGCCATTGAGGCGCGTTTGCGTGCCGATACCGACCATCAGATCAAGGCGGTCTGTGTGGTGCACAACGAAACCTCGACCGGGGTCACCAGCCGTATCGCCGAGGTGCGCCAGGCCATCGACAACAGCGGCCATCCGGCTCTGTATCTGGTCGACACCATCTCCGGTCTGGCTTCCGCCGATTACCGCCATGACGAGTGGGGCGTGGACGTTACCGTATCCGGCTCCCAGAAGGGCCTGATGCTGCCGCCGGGGATCAGCTTCAACGCCTTGAGCGACAAGGCGCTCAAGGCCGCCGAGCAGGCGACGCTGCCCAAATCCTACTGGGACTGGCAGTCGATGCTGGCCAGCAATGCCACCGGTTATTTCCCTTATACCCCCGCTACCAACCTGCTGTACGGCCTTAAGGAAGCCATCAGCATGCTGGAAGAAGAAGGTCTGGAGCAGGTGTTTGCCCGCCACCAGCGTCACGCCGAGGCGACCCGCCGTGCGGTGCGCGCCTGGGGTCTGGAAGTGCTCTGCCTCAACGAGCAGGAGCATAGCCCGGTACTGACTACAGTGCTGCTGCCCGAGGGGCAGGACGCAGACCGGCTGCGCCAAGTGATACTGCAGCGCTTCGACATGTCGCTGGGCGCCGGTCTGGGCAAGCTCAAGGGCCGGGTGTTCCGCATCGGTCACCTGGGCGATATCAACGATTTGACCTTGCTCGGTACCCTGGCCGGTGTCGAGATGGGCCTGGCTTGCGCCGGGGTGCCCCATCAGAGCGGTGGTGTGCAGGCGGCCATGGCCTACCTGTCCGACACCAGCGCCTGATAACGGGCTCCGGCGGCAATGCGGCCGGAGCCATGCTGCGCATGATGCGCACATTATCTTTGTGTTCAAGGAAGGAGTTCCAAGATGAAAAAACTGCTGCTCTCTGCACTGGTCTGTGCCGCCGTATCGGCCAGCCCCGCCATGGCGGAAGACACCATCAAGCTGAAGGTGATCGGCCAGCCGCTGGCCACAGGGCTGATTCAGAAAAACAAGGAACAGCCCTTCTTCGAAACCCTGGCCGAGAAGACTGGCCTGCCGCTCAAGGTGAACTACAAGCCGCTGGATACCACGGGTATCAAGGACGTGGAACAGCTGCGGGTGCTGAAGTCGGGCATGTTCGATCTGGTCTCGCTGCGGATGTCGCAGATCTCCCGCGATGAGCCGACCATTCTCGGCCTGGATCTGGTGGGTCTGAGCCCGGACTTCGCTCAGGGTCGCAAGGTCGCCGACGCCTACAAGGAGACGGTGGACGAACGGCTGCAAGAGCGTTTCAACACCAAGCTTCTGGGCGTCTGGCCTTTCGGCCCCCAGGTGATGTTCTGTAACCATCCGATAGAGAGCCTGGAGGATGTCAAAGGGCTGAAGGTGCGGGTCTATGACCAGAACCTGGCCCAGTTTGTCGAGTCGGTGGGCGGTATTCCCGTGCCTATCGGTTTCGGTGACGTGCACCAGAGTCTGGCGCTGGGCGTGATTGAGTGTGCCATTACCGGCCCCAGCTCGGCCAACTCCGCCGGCTGGCCCGAGGTGACCACCCATGTGCTGCCGCTGGGCTTCCAGATGGCACTCAATGGTTATGGCATCAACCTCAATGCCTGGAACAAGCTGACGCCGGATCAGCAAGTGACGCTGCAGAGCGCGTTTGATGGACTGGTCGATGAAATCTGGACCTACTCCGAAGAGCTGTTCGAGGATGCCGGACGTTGTAATGTCGGTGGAGAGCCCTGCACTACCGGCACCAAGTTCGACCTGGTCGAAGTGCCGGTGACCGAGAAGGACCTGAGCATTGTCGCCAATACGGTGAAAGAAGTGTCTTTCCCCACCTGGGCCGAAGTCTGTAACAAGACCAATCCCGAATGCGCCAGCGACTGGAAGCGTGATGTCGGCGCCATCGCCGGCATGTAAAACCATATAGAGAGCGGGGGATAATCCCCCGCTTTTCATGTGGTGACAAGGAGGTATGTGATGAAACGAATTGAATATATGGCCAGCATGGTGTTTGGGGGAATCTTCCTCCTGCTGTCTTTGCTGGTGGTGACCGAAACCCTGCTGCGCAAGTTTTTAAACGTGTCGCTGCAAGGGGTGGATGAACTGGGCGGTTACGCCCTGGCGGTGGGCGCCACCCTGTCTTTTACCCTGGCACTGCTGGGCCGGGCCCACATGCGTATCGACATTTTTCACGAGAAGTTCCCCAAATCATTACAGACCCTGTTCAACTGGCTGTCGGCTACCTTGATGGCGTTTTTCGGGCTTTTTCTGTTCTGGGTCTGCCTGCAAATCGTGCTGGAAACCCTGGACTACGGCAGCACGGCGCAAACTCCGTGGGCCACCCCGCTCAAGTATCCTCAGGGTCTCTGGCTGGCCGGTCTCACCGTGTTTGCGTTTACCGCATTTGCCTATGGTTTGCGCGCAACCTGGTTGTTGCTGACCGGCCGCAGTGATCAGCTTAATGAAGAGTTTCATCCCAAGGGTGTCAGCGATGAGCTGAAAGAAGAACTGGAAGATTTCAAAAACCGTCAGCAGTCGACCGGATCCGACGAGGATGTTTCGCTATCTAATAGCGTATCCGCGCAGCCGGTCAGGGAGGGAACCCAATGAGTTTATCCGTGGTATTTGTCGGCTTTTTCGCCATGCTGGGACTGTTGCTGATGGGCATGCCCATCGCCGTCAGCATGGCATTGATGGGGGTGATTGGCGGAGTCATGGTGTTCGGCATGCCGTTTGTCGACTCCATCGGCTCCGTGGTCTGGAGCGTGCACAACGAGGCGATTCTGACCGCCATTCCGCTGTTTATCATGCTGGGTGAACTGCTGTTGCGCAGCGGTATCGCCGACAAAATGTATCTGGCCATGGCGGCCTGGCTGGGGCGTCTTCCCGGTGGTTTGTTGCACACCAACATCGGCTCTTGCGCCCTGTTTGCCGCCACTTCGGGTTCATCTGTCGCCACCGCCGCCACCATCGGCACAGTGGCGCTGCCCTCACTTAACGAACGTCAGTATTCCATGCGCCAGTCGCTGGGCAGCCTGGCTGCGGGCGGCACCCTGGGTATTCTTATTCCGCCCAGCGTCAACATGCTGATTTATGGTTCCCTGACCAGCAATTCCATCGGCAAGCTGTTTATGGCCGGCCTGATCCCGGGCATTCTGCTCAGCCTGTCGTTCATGGTATATATCGGCATCTCAAACATGGGCAAGGACGGCAAGCGGGAAGAGGTGATTACCCTGCGTGAAAAGCTGCGCATGTCCCGCTTTTTGATCCCGCCTGCGGTGGTGTTCGGCATCGTCATGGGCAGTATCTATATGGGTATTGCCACCGCGACCGAATCGGCCGCCCTCGGGGTAATGACAGCGCTGTTCTTTTCCTGGCGCGCCGGCCGTCTGAACATGAAGTTCCTGCAAGACAGCTTCATACAGACCGCCCGCATCACCGGCATGATACTGCTGATCATCACCGCCGCCTTCGTGCTCAACCTGACCATCAGCCTCACCGGCGTGGTGGACGAACTGACCGACTGGGTGACCTCGTTCGGACTGAGCACCACGGGTCTGCTGCTGGTACTGATCCTGTTCTATCTGGCGCTGGGCATGTTCATGGACGTGCTGTCGATGCAGGTGCTGACCATTCCCATCACCTATCCGATTGTCACCGCTCTGGGCGTGGACCCCATCTGGTACGGCGTGTTCGTGGTACTGATGTGTGAGCTGGCGCTGATAACGCCGCCAGTGGGTATGAACCTGTTCGTGGTGCAGAGCGTGCGTAAAGACGGCGGCAATATCCAGGATGTAATGTGGGGTGTACTGCCGTTCATGTTGATCATGATGCTGTTTACCCTGTCACTGATGGCCTTTCCGGAGATTGCCCTATGGCTGCCGAACATGATGAGTTGATGAAGTCCGGCTGGCGCCTGGGCGCCACCGAACTGGCGGCGGCCTTTGCCGCCGGCACCCTGACCCCGCTGGAGGTCTGGCAGGACTGCGACGCACGCATCCGGGCGCTCAATCCCGAACTCAATGCGCTGATCGCCCACAACCCCGAGGCCGAAGCAGCGGCCGAGGCCAGCACCCGGCGCTGGAGCCAGGGCAGCCCCCTGAGCCCGCTTGACGGGGTGCCGGTGACCATTAAGGACAACCTCAACGTGGCCGGGCTGGCCACCACCTGGGGCAACAAGGCCCTGGCCGGGCGTCCGGCCGAAGACGATGAGCTGTCGGTGGCCCGTTGCCGCCGGGCCGGCATGGTGATTCTGGGCAAGACCAATGTGCCCGAGTTCACCCTGGAGGGATACACCGACAATCCGCTGTTCGGGGTGACCCGCAACCCCTAGGG
>NZ_MPZM01000088.1 GCF_002936955.1 Oceanisphaera arctica
TATTATAGGGAGCGGCTGATTTTGCGCAAGGGCTTTTTTGATAAAACATCGACTTTGCGTTTAATTGCTTTCAAATTAAACAATCAGCTTTTTATTTAAACAGATGTGGCTTTAATCACCTTGTTTTGATCCTGATCCATGTTTTTTTATGACGCTACAATATAATTTGCATATGAAATACCAATAAGGATGACTCTCAATGCAGATACTGGATGCAGAAAAAGAAAGCAAAATATGGCCGCTGTTCCGGCTCGGATTTCGGGTGTTCTTTATGGGGGGGGCGCTTTTTTCCTGCCTGGCCATGTTTCTGTGGCTACTCAGCCTCTCAGGCATGGCCGTATTGCCGGGAGTCGGCAACCCCATCTGGTGGCATGCCCATGAAATGTTGTTCGGCTTTGCGCTGGCCATCGTCGCCGGCTTCGTGCTCACCGCCATGCAGAACTGGACCGGTATTGCCGGCGTGCGCGGCTGGCCGCTGGCATTGGTCGCCGGACTCTGGCTACTCCCCCGCCTCTTGATGCCATTGCGAGGAGAGCTTAATCCACTGGTGATCACACTCGACCTGCTGTGGCTGCCACTGGTGGCGGGCATGCTGGCTCGGCCCGTGCTGCAAGTGAAGCAATGGCGCAACCTGTTCTTCGTTCCTTTGTTTGTCTTGTTCACCCTGCTCAACGCGCTCAGCTATTACGCCGCCTTCAGTGGTAACTGGTTGCTGTCCGAGCGCGTCTTTGTGACGACGGTGCTGGCACTAACCGGTTTGATTGCCGTGATGGGTGGCCGGGTAATTCCCTTTTTTACCGCCAACGCTACCGGCACCGATAAGCCAGTGCCGCACCCCTGGCTGGAAAAACTGAGCCTGGGTACACTCTGGCTGGGGGTACTTGGCTGGCTGCTGTTGCCGCGCACCGACGGCTTTAATAGCGCACTGGCTTTGATTCTGATGGTCTCCGCCCTTGCCAATCTGGTTCGCCTGGCTCGCTGGAACAACAAACTGGCACGGAATATCCCCCTGCTGTGGGTACTGCATCTGGGATACCTGTTTGTACCACTGGGGTTACTGGCCCTGGCCGCAGCGCTGTTGAATTGGGGGATCAGCATCTCTCTGGCCAGTCACTGGCTGACCACAGGCGCCATCGGTATTGTCATTCTAGGGATGATTGCCCGGGTATCGCTCGGCCATTCCGGTCGGACACTGGAGATCCGCCGCTCCGTCGTTATCGCCTTTGTCTTGTTGATTCTGGCAGCTCTGTTGCGCAGCCTGCTGCCCTTGCTGGCACCCGGCATGACCAATATGGCCTATCACACCAGCGCCATGGCCTGGATGCTGGCCTTTGGCCTCTTCAACTGGGTGTACTGGCCGATATTGACCCGCCCGAGAATAGATGGCCGTCCTGGATAGCATCCATAAAAAATCCCGCCGCAGCGGGATTTTTATTTACCGTATTTACTGATTGAGTATCAGCCCGTCGCTGTCGGCGTCCAGTTCCAGCGGTTTACCGGGAACCACTCGTCCAGAGAGCATGGCCTGCGCTAGCGGGTTTTCCACTCTCTGCTGTACCGCCCGCTTCAGCGGACGAGCACCAAACAGCGGATCGAAGCCCGCATGGGCCAGTTTTTCCAGTAGCCGCTCGGTAATGGTGACCTCGAACCCCTTATCTTCGAGCCGCCCCACCAGCCCCTGCAGCTGAATACGGGCAATGGACTTTATCTGATCCTCACCCAGCGGGTGGAACACCACTATATCGTCGATACGGTTGATGAACTCGGGACGAAACTGATGGCTCAGCACGCCCATCAGTATTTCCTTCATTTCATCATAATCCTTTTCGGTGCTGTGCTCCTGGATCAGATCCGAGCCGATATTCGAGGTCATGATCACCACGGTATTGCGGAAATCCACGGTGCGCCCCTGACCGTCGGTCAGGCGGCCGTCATCCAGCACCTGCAGCAAGATGTTGAATACGTCCGGGTGCGCCTTTTCCACTTCATCCAGCAGGATCACCGAATAGGGTTTGCGCCGCACCGCCTCGGTCAGATAACCGCCCTCTTCATAACCCACGTAGCCGGGAGGTGCGCCCACCAGACGGGACACCGAGTGTTTCTCCATAAACTCCGACATATCGATACGTACCATGGCATCGCGACTGTCGAACAGAAAATCGGCCAGCGCCTTGCACAGCTCGGTTTTACCCACACCCGTCGGGCCCATGAACAGAAAAGAGCCCACCGGCCGGTTGGGATCGGACAGACCGGCCCGGCTGCGGCGAATGGCGTTGGATACCGCCTCGACCGCCTCGTTCTGGCCGATCACCTGCTCGTGCAGGCTGTCTTCCATGCGCAGCAGCTTGTCTTTTTCCCCTTCCAGCATCTTGGCGACGGGAATACCGGTCCAGCGCGACAGCACATCGGCAATCTCTTCGTCGGTAACCCGGTTTTTCAGCAGATGCAGCTCTTGCATTTCTGCCTGCCCGGCCAGATCCAGCTGTTTTTCCAACTCGGGTATACGGCCGTATTGCAGTTCCGACATACGAGCCAGATCGCCAGCCCGACGCGCCACGTCCAGATCCCGGCGCACCTGCTCCAGCTCGGCCTTGATATGCTGGGTTCCGGCCATGGCGGCTTTTTCCGACAGCCAGATCTCTTCCAGATCGGAGTACTCACCTTCTTTTTCGGTCAATTCATCACGGATCAGCTGCAAGCGCTTGCGGCTGCCCTCGTCGTCTTCTTTCAGCAGTGCCTGCTCTTCCAGCTTCAGCTGTATGATGCGCCGCTCCAGTTTATCCAGCGGCTCCGGTTTGGAGTCGATCTGTAACCGAATGCTGGACGCAGCCTCATCGATCAGATCGATGGCCTTGTCCGGCAACTGACGGTCGGCAATATAGCGATGGGATAATACCGCCGCCGCCACTATGGCCGGATCGGTGATCTGCACATGATGATGCAGCTCGTAGCGTTCTTTGAGGCCACGCAGAATGGCGATGGTGTCTTCCACCGTCGGCTCGTTGATCAATACCTTCTGAAAACGGCGTTCGAGGGCGGCATCTTTTTCTACGTACTGGCGGTATTCATCGAGGGTGGTCGCCCCAACACAGTGCAGCTCGCCCCGCGCCAGCGCGGGCTTGAGCATGTTACCGGCGTCCATGGCGCCCTCTCCCTTGCCGGCGCCGACCATGGTGTGCAGCTCGTCGATAAAGAGGATCACCTGCCCCTCTTCCTTGGCCAGCTCGTTCAACAGCGCCTTGAGTCGTTCTTCAAACTCGCCGCGGTATTTGGCGCCGGCAATAAGCGCGCCCATATCGAGTGACAACACCCGCTTGCTCTTGAGCCCTTCCGGTACCTCGCCGTTGATGATCCGCTGAGCCAGACCTTCGGCGATGGCGGTTTTACCGACACCGGGTTCGCCAATCAGCACCGGATTGTTCTTGGTGCGCCGTTGCAGCACCTGAATGGTACGGCGAATTTCATCGTCCCGACCGATCACCGGATCCAGCTTGCCCTGCTCGGCCCGTTCGGTTAGATCGATGGTGTATTTTTCCAGCGCCTGACGGTTTTCTTCGGCGTTGGGATCGTCCACCTTCTGGCCGCCACGCACCTGCTCGATGGCCTTGCTCATCTTGTCTTTTGTCAGGCCCAGCCGTTTGAGCGCCTCGCCCAGATCGCCCTTGTCGTCCAGCGCCGCCAGCAAAAACAGCTCAGAGGAGATATAGGCATCCTTGCGCTGCTGCGCCAGCTTGTCGCACTGGTTGAGCAAGCGCGCCAGCACCGGCGACACCTGCACATCCATGTCGCCCCCGCTGACCTTGGGCAGTCGATCCAGAGATTTATCCAGCTCGACCCGCAACGTATTGCTGTCGACCCCGGCGATAGTCATCAAGGGACGAAGGGTACCGCCGTCCTGATTGAGCATGGCCACCAGCAGGTGGGCCGGTTCGATATAGGCATGATCACGCCCCAACGCCATCGACTGGGCATCTTGCAGGGCAAGCTGAAATTTACTGGTAAGACGATCTGAACGCATCAGGACTCTCCTCGAATACCCCCGCCACCTGGCGGGAACACAAGATTGATTACTGATACTAAAGATGGGGTTTTATGGTGGGATTACAACCAGTCAGCGCATATTTTGGCTAATCCAGCCAAATCAGGCTAGCCATGCGACCGGTTTCCTTATCACGCCGATAAGAGAAAAACTGTTGTCCGTCGGTATAGGTGCAGTGTTCGCCACCATAGATGTGCTGCACCCCGGCCATAGCCAGTCGAAGCCGGGCCAGGTGATAGATGTTGGCCAGCCACTTGTCGCTATT
>NZ_MPZM01000089.1 GCF_002936955.1 Oceanisphaera arctica
GTTGCAGCGAAAGCCGCCGCACACAATCAGCACATCCAGTGCGCCTTCGCCTTCCAGCACCAGTTCGTCCAGGGTGCTGTTGGCCGAAATGTCGATGCCCAGATCGCTGCGCACCGTAGTGGCATCAAGGCCGAAGATGGTAAAGCCGAACAGCGGCGTGGCCTGCACCAGGTTGGCGGTGACCAGGGCGTCTACCGCAGCGGTAAAGGCCATCATCGAAAAGTGGGGTTGCAGTACAAAGCCGACTCTTATCGGTTCTGCGTCGCTTTGGCGTGCCGGCAGAAAGGCGCTGTTGGTGTCGCGCAGGCGATGACTGAAATAACGTTTTTCACTGATTTGAGACATGGTGTTTTTATAATGGATCCGAGGTGAAGGTAGCGTTTCCAGAATGTTACCGCTTAGGGCTGAATAGTACCCCGCGGGGCCGGGCTTTGCACCTGTACCGCCGTATCAGGCCCGGTCTGGCTCCGAACAGGCTCCATATTGTGACGGGCAACGATCGCAATGTTGTACTTATGTGAAGTTTTGTCGCAAATACACAGCTTTAGGCCGCAGCCAGTCACCCCTGTAATAGTACCCCCCAGTAGTATCTCATCAACGCAAGGCTCGGGTGTTTACATCCGCCGCCACGCAACCAGGGATACATCAGGTACCGGGAACTAGCCCGGGCCGCGCAAGGAGGTCACAAGATGTTCAGCAAAGACACCCGCATTCAGGATATAGACCCGGCACTGTGGGCCGCCATGGAAGAAGAAGCCGCCCGTCAGGAACAACATATCGAGCTGATTGCTTCAGAAAACTACACCAGCCCGGCCGTTATGGAAGCCCAGGGGTCGGTACTGACCAACAAATATGCGGAAGGCTACCCGGGCAAGCGCTATTACGGCGGTTGCGAAGCGGTAGACAAGGTTGAAGTGCTGGCCATCGAGCGCGCCAAGGAACTGTTCGGCGCAGACTATGCCAACGTGCAGCCCCATTCCGGCTCTCAGGCCAATGCCGCCGTTTACATGGCACTGTGCGCCCCCGGCGATACCGTGCTGGGCATGAGTCTGGCCCACGGTGGCCACCTGACTCACGGCGCCAAGGTCAGCTTTTCCGGCAAAATCTACAACGCGGTACAGTACGGCCTGAACGAAGCCACCGGTGAGGTGGACTACGACCAGGTTGAGCGGCTTGCACTGGAGCACAAGCCGAAGATGATCGTCGCCGGTTTCTCCGCCTACTCGAAGGTGCTGGACTGGGCTCGCTTTCGCGCCATTGCCGACAAGGTAGGTGCTTTCCTGTTTGTCGACATGGCCCACGTGGCCGGTCTGGTAGCCGCTGGCCAGTACCCTAACCCGGTACCTCATGCCCACGTGGTCACCACCACCACGCACAAGACACTGCGCGGCCCCCGCGGCGGCCTGATCCTGGCCAAAGGCAATCCGGATCTGGAGAAAAAACTGAACGCCGCCGTGTTCCCCGGTGGTCAGGGTGGCCCGCAGATGCACGCCATCGCCGGCAAGGCCGTGGCCTTTGCCGAAGCGCTGAAGCCAGAATTTACCGAGTATCAGAAAGCCGTAGTGGAAAACGCCCGCGCCATGGTGGACGTGTTTCAGAGCCGCGGTTTCGATGTGGTATCCAACGGCACCGACAACCACCTGTTCCTGCTCGACCTGTCCGCCAAGGGCATTACCGGCAAGGATGCAGACCGGGTACTGGGTGATGCCTGCATCACCGTGAACAAGAACGCCGTGCCCAACGATCCCCAGTCACCCTTCGTGACCTCGGGCCTGCGCATCGGCACCCCGGCGGTAACCACCCGCGGCTTCAAGGTAGAACACTGCCGTCAGCTGGCCGGTTGGATCTGCGACATTCTGGATCATATGGACGACCCGGAAGTGATTATTTCGGTGAAGGACCAGGTCGCGAGCCTGTGCAGCTACTTCCCGGTATATCGCTAATCCACAGTGGTCCGAGCGTTGGAGCAGTCAGCCAGCCAGAACCCTTTTAAAGAACAGGTGAGACTATGAAAAAATATTCAGGATTCGGGCTCCTCAAGCATGCCCTGACCCATCACGAAAACTGGCAGCGCGTGTGGCACAACCCCACGCCCAAGCCGGAAGGTTACGACGTTATCATCGTCGGCGGCGGCGGCCACGGTCTGGCCACGGCCTACTACCTGGCCAAAGAGCACGGCATCACCAACGTGGCGGTAATCGAAAAGGGTTACCTGGGTGGCGGCAACACCGCCCGTAACACCACCATCGTGCGTTCCAACTACCTGTGGGATGAAGCCTCTCACCTGTATGAGCATTCCATGAAACTGTGGGAAGGCCTGGCGCAGGATCTTAACTACAACCTGATGTTCAGCCAGCGCGGCGTGCTCAACCTTGGCCACACCCTGCAAGACATGCGCGACATCGAGCGCCGGGTTAACGCCAACCGCCTGAACGGCATCGACGGCGAAGTGCTCAACGCCAAACAGGTGCAGGATCTGGTTCCGATTCTGGACTGCTCCACCAGCGCCCGTTATCCGGTGCTGGGAGCGTCCTGGCAGCCGCGCGGCGGCACCGCCCGTCATGACGCCGTGGCCTGGGGCTTTGCCCGCGCCGCCGACGCCCTGGGTGTGCACCTGATCCAGCAGACCGAAGTGACCGGCATCCGTCGTGAAAACGGCGCCGTCACCGGGGTGGAAACCACCCGCGGCTTTATCTCTGCGCCCAAGGTGGCCTGTGTTACCGCCGGTAACTCGGGTGTGATGGCCAACATGGTCGGCATGAAACTGCCGCTGGAGTCCCATCCGCTGCAGGCCATGGTATCCGAGCCGGTCAAGCCGATCCTCGACACCGTCGTCATGTCCAACCACGTGCACGGTTATATCTCCCAGTCCGACAAGGGTGACCTGGTCATCGGCGCCGGTATCGACAGCTACCTGGGTTACGGTCAGCGCGGCTCCTTCCCGGTAGTGGAAGAAACCATGGCGGCCATTGTGGAAATGTTCCCCATTTTCAGCCGGGTTCGCCTCAACCGTACCTGGGGCGGCATCGTCGACACCTGTCCGGATGCCTGTCCGATTATTTCCAAGACCCACATCAAGGGCCTGTATTTCAACTGCGGTTGGGGCACCGGCGGCTTCAAGGCCACCCCGGGATCGGGCAACGTATTCGCCCACACCATTGCCAAGGATGAGCCCCATCCCCTGGCCAAACCCTTCAATGTTGACCGCTTTACCAGCGGCCACCTGATTGACGAGCACGGCGCAGCCGGCGTAGCCCACTGAGGAGATAGACATGCTAAATATTTATTGTCCGCATTGCGGCGAACACCGGGAAGAAGACGAATTTCACTACGGCGGCGAGGCACACATTGCCCGCCCGGCGGATCCGAATGCGATCAGCGACAAAGAATGGGCAGAGTATCTGTTCATGCGCAAGAACCCGCGCGGTCTGCATCACGAAATGTGGTATCACGCCGCTGGCTGTCGCAAGTTCTTCAATGCGACCCGGCACACCGTGACCTATGAAATTCAGGAAACCTACAAGGTGGGCGAGCAGCCCCAGCAAGGAGGCCAGTCATGAGCCAGAAACATCGTCTTCAGGGCAAAGGTCGGGTAGACCACAGCAAACCGCTCAGCTTTATCTTTAACGGCAAGACTTATCAGGGTCTGTCTGGCGACACCATCGCCTCGGCACTGCTGGCCAACGGGGTCGACGTAGTTGGCCGTTCGTTCAAGTATTCTCGTCCGCGCGGCATCATGGCTGCCGGCGCCGAAGAGCCGAACTGCATCCTGCAGGTGGGCAGCTGTGAAGCCACCATGATCCCCAACATTCGCGGCACCCAGGGCGAGCTGTATGACGGCCTCACCGCCGCCAGCACCAACGGCTGGCCGAATGTTGATAAAGACATCATGGGCGTAATGGGCAAGATCGGCGGCAGCATGATGCCCCCCGGCTTCTACTACAAGACCTTCATGTATCCTCAGTCCATGTGGCCGAAGTACGAACATCTGATCCGCAAGGCCGCCGGTCTGGGCCGGGTACCGAAAGACAAGGATCCGGACACCTACGACAAGCTCAACCACCACTGTGACGTACTGGTAGTGGGCGGTGGCGCGGCCGGTCTGGCAGCGGCGCTGGCATACTA
>NZ_MPZM01000090.1 GCF_002936955.1 Oceanisphaera arctica
GGAGGTCCGGCTGTCGGCCCAAGGGCAGGCCCGCACCCTGCAGGCGGGTAAAATACTGCTGGCCACCGGCGCCCAGGAGCGCCCTGTACCTTTTCCCGGCTGGCAGCTGCCCGGCGTGATGAGCTGTGGCGCCGCCCAGATCATGCTCAAGACCAGTGGTCTGACGCCGCCGGCCCCCCTGGTGCTGGCCGGCAGCGGCCCGCTGTTGCTGCTGATCGCATTGCAGCTACACAGAGCCGGAGTAGAGATTGCCGCCGTGCTCGACACCACTCCCAAAGAGAACTATCTCAAAGCCGGCCGTCATGTCGGCGGCGCCCTGCGCGGCTGGAAGATGCTGCTCAAGGGGCTCGATTACATGGCCCGGCTCAAGGGTTCCGACATACGCTGCCTGAGCCGGGTAAGCAGGCTGAAGGCCGAAGCCGATGAACACGGCAAGCTGGCTCGAGTGCGCTTTACCCACAAGGGCAAAGAGCAGACGCTGAACGCCACCAGCCTGCTGGTACACCAGGGCGTGGTGCCCAATGTGCAACTGAGCCGGGCCATCGGCATCGATCACCAGTGGGACGAACAGCAACTGTGCTGGCGCCCTCATACCGATAGCTGGGGCGAGACCGATATACCGGGAATCTTCATCGCCGGTGACGGCGCCGGTATCGGCGGCGCCACGGCCGCCGAACAGGCCGGTCGTCTGTCCGCCTGGCAGATAGCCCATCAGCTGGGCAAACAAAGCCCGGGCGATAGAGACAGGCTGGCCGAGCCGGTTCGCCGCGTCCTGGTCCCGACACTGGCGATCCGCCCCTTCCTGGATGTGCTGTACCAGCCCGCCGGAGAGTTTCTTACGCCGGCCGACGAGACCCTGGTGTGCCGCTGCGAAGAAGTCACCGCCGGTGATATTCGCCGCTTTGCCCGGCAGGGCTGCACCGGCCCCAACCAGACCAAGGCCTTCAGCCGGGTCGGCATGGGCCCCTGCCAGGGTCGGATGTGCGGCCTGACGGTGGCGCAGATCATCGCCGATACCCGCCAGACCACTCCGGCCGAGGTGGGCTATTACCGCATCCGCTCGCCAATCAAGCCGCTGCCCCTGAAAGAAGTAGCCAGCCTGGGCGAGACCGACCAGAATCCACAGTAACACCGGCCGCCGAGCCCTCGGCTCGGCGGCTTCAACCTTTTCAGGAGACACCATGACCCTAGTACGCCATCACACCAGCGAGCGCATGAGCCGCACCGTCATTCACAACAACACCGTCTACCTCTGCGGCCAGGTGGCCGAAGATCGCAACCAGGGCATCGCCGAGCAGACCCGCACCATGTTGGCCAAGGTAGATGCCCTGCTGGCCGAAGTCGGCAGTGATCGCCAGCACCTGCTGAGCGCCACCATCTATGTGAAGGACATGAGCCTGTTCGCCGAGATGAATCAGGTATGGGACGCCTGGGTGCCCGCCGGTCACGCCCCGGCCCGCGCCTGTGTGGAAGCCGCCATGGCCAGCCCCGAGCTGTTGGTGGAAATTTCGGTGATTGCCGCCATTCCCGAAGCCTGATACTAGGGCATGTTGACGTTTCAGGCTAAGTCATTGAAATAAAATAAATTTAACAAAATAGCTTTTTGTTATTCCCCTTTTAAATCAATACCTTATACCGAAACAGGAACAGACCCTAAAAAAATTAAATAACTGATCTATTTGGTGGCTCTGTAAAGGTCGGATAAAAGACCTGCTTCTCCGACACGCCGTGAATACCTCCATGTAGGCTCCGCCGCGCCATCCTTGGCGCGGAGGGTCGGCGGAGCAGATCCTTTTATCCTCCCTGATGCCAGAGAGTTGCCTGTTGGCACCGTCTACAGACAACTCGGTGTTTGAGAAGAGGCAACGGAGATCGACTACCACGACCGTGAAATGCCAGGGACGGCATTTCCGAGCCCCATGGGGCAGCTTGCTGCCGTATATCTTTGTTGGGTAATGGACCGAATATCCAGTGAATATTCGCAGCCGTTACCCAGCAAAGGTGGCTAGTCCAGTGGCGTGTCGAGGGAGGCGGCTGTGTTGCCTCTGAGCTCGGGTTTGAAAATAATCAGATATTTATTCACATTGGTATGATCCCCTGCTAGGAATCGGCTCCTGGTATAAAAAAGCCGGCCCGAGTGGGCCGGCAAAGTAGTGCCTTGGGACGAACACCCATCAAGCCAGTCCGTGCAACTCCTTCCAGTTGCCCGGATGAACCACATAACCGAACAGGGCATGGCCGCCATACACCAGCTCGGTGCCCTCGGGGATCCACAGCATCTGACCGGGGCGAACCTCGTGTTTCTTGCCGTTGGCGGTCAGTTCGAAGCAGCCTTCGATCACGAATACCACCTCGTCGTACAGCACAGTCCAGGCCACTTCGGCCCCTTCCCAGCGGGCGAAGCCCACTCCGATATTCGGGGAGATCTCGGGGCTCAACGCCCGGGCCACATAGGCGGCGCCCGGCGGACCGCCACGAAAGCTGAAATCCAGCTCCTTGCTGTCGATGACTCTGACTTCACTCATAATTCTCTCCGACTTTGCCATTTGGCCAGGGCAATACGGCTTTTTACCCCCAGCCCCAGAAAAGGTTCGGGCGGGTTGAGACTAGGCATGCCGGTCACTTGCTGGATGTCACGCAGCTGAGCGGAGTCCGCTCCCACCGCCAGATCGGCCAGCAGAGTGCCGGAAATAGTGCCCCAAGCCGCCCCCACTCCGTTGTCACAGGCGCTGGCATAAACGCCGTCTTCCAGCTGCCCGAAGAAATTGGTGAAATTACGAGAGATGGCATAGACCCCACCCCAGGTATGGGTGAAGGGCACCTCGGCCAGATCCGGATAGCGGGCCAGAAAAGCCTGCCGGTGATCGGCCTGGATGCGCTGGCGCATGCCGTCATTGATACTGCCGCCATACTGGGGCACATGCTTGTAGCTGTTGCGGAGCAGAATGCGGCGGTCGGCGGTCATGCGCAGCGTGGTGCCCGCATGGTCCGCCGGGGTCAGGCCCCAGTTCAATTCACCGCCATAGCGCGCCAGCTCGATGTCGGTCAGCGGTCGGGTCCAGCTGGCAAAGGTCATTACCGGCAACAACCGGTTTTTGAGGTAGCCGAACTCGCGGGTGAAGATACTGGTGCCCAGCAGTAGTTTCGGCGCCTGGATTTCGCCTTCGTCACCCAGCAGACGCCACTTGCCGCCCTCTTGCTGCAAGGAGCGGATCGGCGACTGCTCGAGCAGCTCGACATTTTCCGGCAGATTTTCTGCCATGCCGCGCACCAGCGCCGCCGGCTGCATTAGATAGCCACCGGGGGTAAAGATGGCGCGCCGATAATAAGAGGTACCCAGTACCGCGTTCAGCTCGCTGTGCTCCACCTTGCGGTAGGGTTCACCCAAGTCTTTCATCAGGTGCTCGAAATGATCGAGAAAGGCTTCGCCCCGCTCGCCTACCGCGCCCTGATACTTGCCGACCGCCGACCACTGACAGTCGATGCCATGGCGCTGCACCAGGCCGTCCAGCTGGGCGATGGCGGAACGATTCAGCCCCAGCAGCTTCTGCTTGTGGGCCGGATCCGGGTGCTCCAGTGCAAACTTGTGCGGCAGGTCGATGACAAAACCGGAATTACGGCCGGAGGCCCCTTCGGCCGCCCGCTGGGCATCCACCAGCACGATGCGTGCCTCGGGATGATGCTCGGCCAG
>NZ_MPZM01000091.1 GCF_002936955.1 Oceanisphaera arctica
AAAGCCCTAGGGATGACTCATCTCGAGGCTCGCTTCCCGCTTAGATGCTTTCAGCGGTTATCGATTCCGAACTTAGCTACCGGGCAATGCCACTGGCGTGACAACCCGAACACCAGAGGTTCGTCCACTCCGGTCCTCTCGTACTAGGAGCAGCCCCTCTCAATCATCCAACGCCCACGGCAGATAGGGACCGAACTGTCTCACGACGTTCTGAACCCAGCTCGCGTACCACTTTAAATGGCGAACAGCCATACCCTTGGGACCGACTTCAGCCCCAGGATGTGATGAGCCGACATCGAGGTGCCAAACACCGCCGTCGATATGAACTCTTGGGCGGTATCAGCCTGTTATCCCCGGAGTACCTTTTATCCGTTGAGCGATGGCCCTTCCATACAGAACCACCGGATCACTATGACCTACTTTCGTACCTGCTCGACCTGTCCGTCTCGCAGTTAAGCTGGCTTATGCCATTGCACTAACCGTACGATGTCCGACCGTACTTAGCCAACCTTCGTGCTCCTCCGTTACTCTTTGGGAGGAGACCGCCCCAGTCAAACTACCCACCAGGCACTGTCCGCAACCCCGATAAGGGGCCTACGTTAGAACATCAGACATACAAGGGTGGTATTTCAAGGATGGCTCCACAACAACTGGCGTCGTCGTTTCACAGCCTCCCACCTATCCTACACATGTAGGGCCAATGTTCAGTGCCAAGCTATAGTAAAGGTTCACGGGGTCTTTCCGTCTAGCCGCGGGTATACGGCATCTTCACCGCAAATTCAATTTCACTGAGTCTCGGGTGGAGACAGCGTGGCCATGATTACACCATTCGTGCAGGTCGGAACTTACCCGACAAGGAATTTCGCTACCTTAGGACCGTTATAGTTACGGCCGCCGTTTACCGGGGCTTCGATCAAGAGCTTCACCTTGCGGCTAACCCCATCAATTAACCTTCCGGCACCGGGCAGGTGTCACACCGTATACGTCCTCTTACGAGTTTGCACAGTGCTGTGTTTTTGATAAACAGTTCCAGCCACCTGGTCACTGCGACTGACCCACGCTCCATCCGCAAGGGACTTCACCTGGTTCAGCGTACCTTCTCCCGAAGTTACGGTACTATTTTGCCTAGTTCCTTCACCCGAGTTCTCTCAAGCGCCTTGGTATTCTCTACCCGACCACCTGTGTCGGTTTGGGGTACGATTCACGTGTATCTGAAGCTTAGAGGCTTTTCCTGGAAGCAGGGCATCAATGACTTCACCACCGTAGTGATTTCGTCTCAGGTCTCAGCATTATGCGTCCGGATTTACCTAAACACACTGCCTACACCCTTTCACCAGGACAACCAACGCCTGGCTCATTTAGCCTTCTCCGTCCCCCCATCGCAATACACGTCAGTACGGGAATATTAACCCGTTTCCCATCGACTACGCATTTCTGCCTCGCCTTAGGGGTCGACTCACCCTGCCCCGATTAACGTTGGACAGGAACCCTTGGTCTTCCGGCGTGGAGGTTTTTCACCCCCATTATCGTTACTCATGTCAGCATTCGCACTTCTGATATCTCCAGCATGCTTCACAACACACCTTCGCAGACTTACAGAACGCTCCCCTACCACGCACTCCTAAGAGTGCATCCGCGGCTTCGGTGCATAGTTTAGCCCCGTTACATCTTCCGCGCAGGCCGACTCGACCAGTGAGCTATTACGCTTTCTTTAAATGATGGCTGCTTCTAAGCCAACATCCTGGCTGTCTGAGCCTTCCCACTTCGTTTCCCACTTAACTATGACTTTGGGACCTTAGCCGGCGGTCTGGGTTGTTTCCCTCTTCACGACGGACGTTAGCACCCGCCGTGTGTCTCCCGGATAGTACTTTACGGTATTCGGAGTTTGCATGGGGTTGGTAAGTCGGGATGACCCCCTAGCCCAAACAGTGCTCTACCCCCGTAAGTATTCGTCCGAGGCTCTACCTAAATAGATTTCGGGGAGAACCAGCTATCTCCCGGTTTGATTGGCCTTTCACCCCCAGCCACAAGTCATCCCCTAATTTTGCAACATTAGTGGGTTCGGTCCTCCAGTTGATGTTACTCAACCTTCAACCTGCTCATGGCTAGATCACCGGGTTTCGGGTCTACTCCTAGCAACTATTCGCCCAGTTAAGACTCGGTTTCCCTACGGCTCCCCTATACGGTTAACCTTGCTACTAAAAGTAAGTCGCTGACCCATTATACAAAAGGTACGCAGTCACCGAACAAGTCGGCTTCCACTGCTTGTACGTACACGGTTTCAGGTTCTATTTCACTCCCCTCACAGGGGTTCTTTTCGCCTTTCCCTCACGGTACTGGTTCACTATCGGTCAGTCAGGAGTATTTAGCCTTGGAGGATGGTCCCCCCATATTCAAACAGGATATCACGTGTCCCGTCCTACTCGATTTCACAATAAAGGTGGTTTGGTGTACGGGGCTATCACCCACTACGGCCGGCCTTTCCAGGACCATTCCACTACCACCCAAGATTGCTTAAGGGCTGGTCCCCGTTCGCTCGCCGCTACTAGGGGAATCTCGGTTGATTTCTTTTCCTCGGGGTACTTAGATGTTTCAGTTCTCCCGGTTCGCCTCGCAACGCTATGTATTCACGTTGCGATACTGCACTGAGTGCAGTGGGTTTCCCCATTCGGATATTACGGACTCAAGCGCTTCTTACCAGCTCATCCGTACTTAACGCAGGTTAGCACGTCCTTCATCGCCTCTGACTGCCAAGGCATCCACCGTGCACGCTTAGTCACTTAACCATACAACCCCAAGAAGTGTGTTTTTTATGG
>NZ_MPZM01000092.1 GCF_002936955.1 Oceanisphaera arctica
TACCTTCTGCTGATGCGCATGGGAAATGAGGGCGCCGAAGTTGGTGGCCGGATCCATGGGGTCGCCGGCGATGATGTTGTGGCGGGTACGCTCCAGCAGCCGTTCCATGAAGGCCGGGTAGATAGCCTTGTGTACGAACACCCGGGTGCCGTTGGTACAGATTTCGCCCTGGGTGTAGAAGTTTCCGAGCATGGCGGCGGAGACGGCGTCGTCCACATCCGCATCGTCGAAGATGATCAGCGGTGACTTGCCCCCCAGCTCCATGGTGACGTCTTTCAACGAGCTGGCGGCGGCGGCCATGACCTTCTTGCCGGTGCCGACTTCGCCGGTGAAGGACACCTTGGCGATATCCGGATGATGAGTGAGCCAGGCACCCACGGCGCCGTCACCCTGCACCACGTTGAACACCCCGGCGGGCACGCCGGCCTCGATAAAGATTTCGGCGAGCTTGAGCGCGCCCAGCGGGGTTTCTTCCGAGGGCTTGAAGATCATGGCGTTGCCGCAGGCCAGGGCCGGGGCGGCTTTCCAGCAGGCAATTTGCAGCGGGTAGTTCCAGGCGCCGATGCCGGCACAGATGCCGAGCGGCTCTCGGCGGGTGTAGTAGAAGTCGCCGCCGAGATCCTGCTGATTACCCTCGATAGAGGGCGCCAGGCCGGCGAAAAATTCGATGCTGTCGGCGCCGGTCACCACATCCACCACCGAGGCTTCCTGCCAGGGTTTGCCGGTGTCCTGCACCTCGATGCGAGCCAGCTCGTCGTTGCGCTCTCTGAGTAGCGCCACCGCCCGCAACAGGATGCGGCTGCGCTCCATGCCACTCATGGCCGACCACTGCTCGAAGCCCCGGCGGGCCGAGGCGATGGCGGCGTCCTGTACATAGGCGTCGGCCACTTCCATCTGGTAGGCGACCTCGCCGGTGGCCGGATTGATGACGTCGAAGGTGTCACCGCTTTCGTTGGCCAGGTAGCGGCCGTCGACAAAATTCTGATAGCGCATTAATGACATGCTTTTGCTCCATGCGGGGTTAACAGCTGTTCGATAAAGGATTTGCACAAGGCCTCGGCCTGGGCGAAGTCGGTTGATGGAGCCGGGCTCAGGGCACTGCGCAGCCAGAAACCGTCGATCATGGCCGCGGTCTGCAGGGCGGCGTTGGTTGCCGCCTCGTCGTCCAGCAGTTGGCGGAAGGAATAGCGCAGGTTGCTGTATAGGCGGCGGCTGTTGACGTGTTGCAGCCGGGCCAGGGCCGGATCGTGCATGGCCTGGGCCCAGAAGCTGAGCCAGGATTTGGTGGTCGGTTGCGAGCGCTGAAACTCGGTGAAGTTGGCTTCCACTATGATCATCAGTCGTTGCCGGGGCGAGTGTTGCTCACCGCCGCCGGTCTTACGCAGCAGCGCCAGTTTCAGTTCATCCAGCAGCTGCTTTACGGTGGCTTCAATCAAGCCCTGTTTGCCGCCGAAGTAGTGGCTGATGATGCCCGACGACATTCCCGCCAGCCGGCTGATGCTGTTGATGGTGGTGTTATGCAGGCCATACTCGGCCACCGACGCCAGGGTGGCGTCGATCAGCTGTTTCCTGCGAATTTCCTGTACTCCGACGATAGGCATATGATTTTCATTAATTGACCGTTCAATAAAAATAAATCCTAGAGGTAGTCACGGGAATGATCAACCGACTTTGCCGGTTTTGTGTTGGATTGGGTAATGAGTTTAGTATTAAGTTTTTGTTTTTTAAGTGATTAATTATTTTTATCGTGGTGGTTTTTCAGGGGGGAATGGCAAATAGGTAAGGTGTCGCTATGCCCGCCCTTGTCCGGGGGGCACAGCATGCGCCCTTTAACTGCGTTTCTGACGCGCCTGGCTGGGCGAGACGCCGAAAAAGTCCTTGAAGCAGTGGCTGAAGTGGGTGGAGCTGACAAAGCCGCAGGCCACGGCGATGCTGGAGATGCTGGCGCTGCTTTGCAGCAGCAGGCGGCGGGCGTGGGTGATGCGCAGCTCCAGATAGTAGCGGGACGGCGTGGTTTCGAGGTGGCTCTGAAACAGTCGCTCTATGCGCCGGCGCGACAGGCCCACGTAGTCGGCCAGCTCTTCGATGCCGAGCGGCTCTTCGATGTTGCTGTTCATCAGCCGCAGCAGGGTGCGCAAGGCGTCGGGCATGGAAGGGTCGTTTTCGGTCAAAGATAGCGGGGTATCGCCGTCATCGACGATACGATCGCTGCTGAGTATTTCGCTGATGGCGCGTACCGTTTCCCGGCCGTGCAGCCGCTCGATTAACGCCAGCATCATCTCCAGCGCGCTGTTGGGGCCGGAACTGGTCAGTATGCGCGCTTCGACCACCATCGCATGAGGCGACACCTGTACCTGGGGGAAACCTTCTTGCACGAAGGCATGGTTGTCCGGGTGCAGGGCGCAGCCAAGCCCGTCGAGCACGCCGGCGTGGGCCAGGGCCACGGCGCCGTTCCACAGGCCGCCCAACACCTTTTGCCGCTTGGCCGCCGCCTTGAGCGCCCGGCTCAGC
>NZ_MPZM01000093.1 GCF_002936955.1 Oceanisphaera arctica
ACTACCACCATCAATATATTCGCAATGAGCTCTGCGTCCTCTCCGGCTACAGCTGGAGCAGCGGTTCGAATGCCGGCCCCTGGGGCGTCCCTTTGAGCAACTACCGCACGAGCTCGAGCCTCTATGTCGGGTTCGCGGCCGCCTCGTATCCGGTTCGCCCGAGCGCCTAGCGAGGGGATGAATAATGGGATTACATAACGAGGCACGACTGGACGGGCGCATGCTGCGCCTGATCAAGCAGCTCAATCAATACCTGGGGCATTTCCCCAGGTTTGAGCGCTACGGCCTGAGCCAGCAAATTCGCACCGCCGCCTACGACACCTATGCCCTGATCGTGGCGGCGCAGAAGCCCTACTCCCGCAAGACCACCCTCGGCCAGCTGGATGTGCGCCACGAACAGCTGCGCATGTTGGTGCGCCTGGCGGGCGAGCTGGGTTACTTCGGTTGGCGCGACGAACGACAGGATGGCGGCCCGCAGGAGCGGGCGCTGCGCCGGCTGCATACTATCGAGCTGATGATTGACGAGGTTGGCATGTTAATCGGCGGCTGGATACGCAGTTATCGAGATAAAGAGGGAGCCAAGCGCCAATGATTGCAGTAGAATCCGCTGTCGGGAGTCGCCTTAACATGCTCTGCGTCATCTCCGGCTACAACTGGAACAACGGTTCGAATGCCGGCCCCTGGGGCGTCAATTTGAACAACAACCGCACGAACTCGAACAACAATGTCGGGTTCGCGGCCGACTCAAATCCACACCTGAAACACCCGTTACCCGGTGCCACTGGAATTGAGGGAGGCGACTTCCCGCCACAGGCAAAACCGTACTACGCCCCGCTTTCTGGTAGCAACTGCGAACGTCAGTGGGGCGCGCAATGAAACGCCACGGCAATCTCTACCCCCAGGTGATCAGCCGCGCCGCCCTGTATCAGGCTTATCTCGACGCCCGCAAAACCAAGCGCGCCACCCGAGCCTGCTTTCAGTTCGAGCGCCGCCTGGCCGCCCAGATAGAAAACCTGCATCAAACCCTGAGTGACGGCAGCTACCAGCCCAAGCCCTATTACAAATTCATGGTCTACGAGCCCAAGCCGCGCGAAATCTCGGCCCCGGCCTTTCGTGATCGCGTGGTGCAGCACGCCATCTACAACCTGATCCGCCCGCTGTTCGATGCCGTCTTCATCGAGCAGAGCTACGCCTGCCGGCTCGGCAAGGGCACCCATGCCGCCAGCGATTACGCCCAGGCCGCGCTGAACCGGGTGCCGGCCGACAGCTACATTCTGCAGCTCGATATCCGTCGTTACTACTACCGGCTGGATCGAGCCGTGCTGCAGCGGCTGATTGAACGCAAGATAAAAGACCGTCGCCTGGTGGCGCTCATCATGCAGTTCGCCATCACCGACGACTATCGTGGCGTCCCCATCGGCAACCTGCTCAGCCAACTGTTCGGGCTGATCTACCTCGACGCGCTGGATCGGTTCGTCAAGCGCGAACTCAAGGTGAAACACTACGCCCGCTACGTCGACGACTTCGTGCTGTTCGGCCTCAGCCGCGAGCAGGCCATCAGCCACAAGGCGCGCATCGTCGAATTTCTGGATAAAGAACTGCACCTGGAGTTGTCCAAGTCCAGCATTCACAAGGCCCATCGTGGCCTGAACTTCGTCGGCTACCGCACCTGGCGAACGCGCCGTTTCGTGCGCAAGCGCAACCTCTACAACTACCGGCAATCCGTGAAGCGGGGACGGCTGGAGTCGGTGATTTCCAGCCTGGGCCACGCTCGCCAAACCGCATCACGTCAATACATGCTCAACTACCTGCAGGAGAACAACCATGAGCTATATCGTCAGCTACCGCAAAAAATCCAATCCCTACACCGTCATCCAGCTCAGCGCCCCCGAGGGCGCCAACGAGCTGTGCACCCTGGACGGCGTAACCTATGTGTCGATCCCGGACGCTACCTCTTTGCCTGAGCAGCCGGTGGAGCTGGACGACATCACGGTGGTAGCCGTCACCGACGAACTCCGTCAGCAGATCGGTGACGCCTCGCCCCACGTCGCACTCATCCGCGAGCGGGTGCGCGAAAAAATCGCGGCTGTCTACTCGCTGCAAGAAGAAATCAAGCTGCTGCGCTTGGCCCCCAGCCCCGAGTTCGACGCCTACAACGACCACGCCGAAGCCTGCCGCGAATGGGGCAGGCAGCAAAAGGCGGAGTTGGGGCTGTAAAGGGTAGCGCGCATGACCTGGACCCAAACCGCCCTTGCCTGGCCGCCCAGCGCGGCCAGCATCGAGACCGCGGCGGCCACCACGCTGG
>NZ_MPZM01000094.1 GCF_002936955.1 Oceanisphaera arctica
CTTTTTTGTTGCAGGCAAGGCGTTAACCGGCGGGGAAGTTGGCTTTCAGCACCGCTTCGGCGTGATTGGCCATCTCGCTCAGGCCCAGCTTGTCGTAAGCCTGGGTCATGATTTGCAGTGCCGGTTGCAGGGTGTCTGTGTCCGGGTAGGACTGCACCACGAATTTGGCGCGGTTGGCGGCGGCCAGCCAGGCGCCTCGCTTCATGTAGAACTGGGCCACCGACAGGTCATACCTGGCCAGACGGTTTTTCAGGGCCGTCATGCGGGCACGGGCATCGGCGGCGTACACGCTGTCCGGATACTGGCGCAGCAGCTGGCGGAAGTCGGCGAAGGCCTGGCGGGCATAGGCCGGATCCCGGTCGGCTCTGTCTACGTTGAGCAGTTCCTGAAAAAAGTTATGGTCGGTGGCCATGTTGGTCAGGCCCCGCATGTACTGGGCGTAATCGACGCTGGGGTGGTTGGGGTTCAGGCGAATGAAGCGATCGACGTTGGCCAGTGCCCGGGCGGAGTCATCCTGCTTGTAGTAGGCATAAATGAGATCAAGCTGTACCTGATTGGAATAGGCACCGAACGGATAACGGGAGTCCATGGCTTCCAGCAACTCGGCGGCACGGATAAAGTTACCGGCCTGCAAGCGTTCCTGCGCATCCTGGTAGAGCACTTCCGGCGGCTCGTCCGCCACCTGGTCTTTTTTGGTGCTGGAACAGCCGGTGGCGGCGAGCGCCAGGGCGAGAGTCAGAGAGAGCCATACGCTTCGTTGTTTAGCCATGTAAAGAGTCCATTTTTGCGATTCGGGAACCAAGTAAGCGGAAACTGATTAAGCTCAGCGTCAAGAACCGCTAGAATACCCAATTAAACATCATTTGGTAACCAGTGGTCTCTATGAGCCAGCAAATCGAACTAAACGGCGTTGTTGCCGATCATCAATACGGTCAGCGTTTGGATCAGACGTTGGCAGACATGTTCCCCGATTATTCCCGCACGCGCATAAAAACCTGGATTCAGCAGGATCAGGTGCAGCTGGATGGTCAGGTGGTAAACAAGCCACGAGAAAAGGTCCTGTCGGGACAACAAGTCGTGATTCACGCCGAGCTGGAAGACGACGTGCGCTTCGATCCTGAAGACATCGCACTGAACATCGTCTACGAAGACGACGACATCATGGTGATCAACAAGCCGGCCGGCCTGGTGGTACATCCGGGTGCGGGCACTCCGGGCGGCACCCTGCTCAATGCTCTGTTGCACTATTGCCCGAGCATTGCCGAAGTACCCCGTGCCGGCATAGTGCATCGGCTAGATAAAGACACCACAGGTCTGATGGTGGTGGCCAAGACGATACCGGCGCAAACGCACCTGGTGACGGCGCTGCAGGGGCGGGAAATCACCCGGGAATATGAAGCGGTCGCCATCGGTCACATGACTGCCGGCGGCACCGTGGAGGCCAATATCGGTCGTCACCCCACCCAGCGCATTCAGATGGCAGTAGTTCCTTCCGGCAAACCGGCAGTGACTCACTATCGCGTGATGGAGAAGTTTCGTGCCCACACCCGGCTGCGGTTGCGGTTGGAGAGTGGTCGTACCCACCAGATCCGGGTACACATGGCGCACCTCAAGCACCCGCTGGTGGGCGACCCTGTCTATGGCGGACGCCTCAAGCCACCGCGCAGTGCCAATCCCGAGCTGCTGGCGTTTTTGCGTAACTTCAAGCGGCAGGCGTTGCATGCGGTTATGCTGCGGCTGGAGCACCCGATCAGCGGTGAGATGATGGAATGGCATGCGCCCATTCCCGATGATTTTGTGGCTTTGATCGAAGAGCTGCGGGCCGACACTGCGGCACACCCGGACGATCTGGTATGGATCTGATCCTGCCAGACTGGCCGGCGCCGGCTCGAGTGTGTGCTGCCCAAAGCACTCGAGCGGGCGGGGTGAGTCCTGCGCCGTTTCATAGCCTGAACCTGGGCACCCATGTGGGCGATAAACCCCGGTGGGTGCAGGCCAATCGGGAGCGGCTGGCTGCCTGCTTGAACCTGCCGAACGATCCGGTGTGGCTGGAGCAGGTGCACGGCACCCGGGTACTGAGTTTGCCGGATAGCCTGCCGGATAACATGGGCAATCTCACCGCCGATGCGGTGGTGAGCCGTACTCCGGGTCAGGTCTGCGCGGTAATGACCGCCGACT
>NZ_MPZM01000095.1 GCF_002936955.1 Oceanisphaera arctica
GGCTTCGCTACCGCTAGTTGAATTCGCCAATTTTGGCTTGAGTTCCTAGGGGTGGCGGAGCCATGGAAAAAAACAGCGAAGCGGCTATGCCGCGCCATCGCTGTCGCTGTCGGGGGTTGGGTTTGAGCCTTAGAAACCCGATAGGGCATGGTGTAGTCACATTCTATTTGGTTGTGATGATCACAAGTTAGTTTATGTGATGTTTATGGTTTCATCCCTCTGGGCTTGTTTTGTTGCTTAATGCTAGGCATAGGCTTGTCTGAGTGTGCATTTATCTTCTGGGACATCATCTCAACGAACTGACAATCCTCCTCCGACATAGTGAACGCACCAAGCTCATCAATGGTTCTTTCCATCCTGTTCCTCTGCCTGTTTTGTTGCTTTAAGTCCTCGTTTTTAAAGGCTTCTAGCCACTTTTCAGCTTGATTTGAGAAGTTTGATTTTAGACGTTCAATCTGACGAACTTCATTCAGCTTGTCTTCAATTCCAGACTCCAAAACCTCAAGCTCCCTTGCCTTGCCGACCAAAGATCTAGCTCGCTCATCGAGCGCAGCTTGCTGAATTTCGATCTCATCTCGCTCCTTGGCTGCTCGTACTTTCCAAGTCGGTGCAGGGCGTTTGTTTGGGTACTTTTGCTCTTGCAGTGTCTTGGCGTACTCCGTCCAATCGTATCCACAGTAATGCTTAACGGCTGCGTTAAAGCTCTGCTTCATCTTGGCAGTGACGGTCTTTCGTTGGAGGTTTCGGAGGTATTCACCATCTTGCGTGAACTTGCCGATCACGATATGGCAGTGGTCGCCCGTCCCTTGCTTGCTGCCGTCCTGCTTTTGTTGGTGCAGTATGGCCCTTGAGGTTGGTGCTATTTGGTTAGGTTCAACCCCACACACCTTGGCGGTTTCTCTGAGGCAGTGCTCAACGATCTGTCGCCATTGCTTGTCGTCTGGTCTGTAGCCTTTAGGTAGGTTGAGCGTGAACTCTACGGCATAGCTGCTCGGCGGTCTGCCGCCTTTGCCGTTCGCCGCTTGTTTGGCTGCGTAGGACTCTCCAGCGTAACTAATGTTACTCATCGTCCTATCATTGCCAAAAATCGGCTGTATGCGCTCTGTGTTGCGGTGGTTTGGGTGGTCTTTATTGCTTAGGTATACTTCACGCCCAGCAACGCCTCTAGAGCCGTTTTTAGTCGCTTCGGTTCTGACTGTCCATCCTTTCATAGTTCACTTTTATTTAAAGTGTACTAACTCAGTGATGGCAATCAAAATCAGATTACGCACCCTATAGTGTTCAAGATAGGCAAACCCCCCCTCGTACCAGGGCGAAGCCCTGGATAACGAGGGGGGGTTTACCTACTTGTAAGAGAGGCTGCGCTCCCTCTTAACTCCCTAGCGTTCACACCTGATCTCGGTGTGAAAAAGAATGACACCGGTTCCCCCAACTCTTGCCGGCAGGCAAGAATTGGTGAACTGCGGCGTCTCCCAAAAACAAAAAATTGTGATGACCGTTCATCACCTAACTGTTTGTTTTTTGACTTATTGAGGTTTGTTAAAAAATTGTACAGGTGAGGTTTGACAAGGGTTTTTGACGAGCACTTCAAAAACAGATGTTTGTAGGGCTTGTATTCGGACGCAAAAGTTTCTAACTTGTCCTTAGATAGCAAAAAGCCCCGCTTTCGCGAGGCTTTTCACTTGCTGAACAATGCTACCAACAGAGTTCAGCGGGTGCGGGTCTTAAGAGAGAAGAACCGCTTAACAATAACGTAGATAATTCTACGCGACATATCAAGTCAATCCAAGCCCTTCTTCTTCTCTCAAGCCCTAAAGCATCACAGCTATATTCTCCCGATCGTGGAATCAAGAGTTGTTCGTTCGGGTGTGGTGATGTCTCCTCAAACGGGGGGTCCCTGCAAACAGGAAAGCGTGGGAGGTTCAGCACCTACACAATCTATACAGTTCCACGGCGTGCTATGAGAAAGCGAGGCCATCCCGGTAGGGTAAACATCGTGAGCATATGAACGTCCAGCGGTGGGCCTCATATGCAGGAATGTATTGCGGATTGGAAGTCAGGTGTGGGGGAGAGCGCGCAGGGGGCATAGCATTGGGCAACTGGTGTTATCGCTAATAGTCTC
>NZ_MPZM01000096.1 GCF_002936955.1 Oceanisphaera arctica
CTGGGTATTGGTCTGCGCCGAAGCCAGATGATGAATGAAGGCTTTATCGACGGGGCCAGCAAGCTGGTATTCAATATCGCCCTGCCGATGCTGCTGTTTACCAGCATAGCGCAAACCGACTTCAGCCAGATGGCCAGCCCCTCCCTCATTCTTTATGGCATAGCGGCAACCCTGGTGGCCTTTGTATTGCTGGAATGGCTGGCCATTCGCATGACCGCCGACAAACGTGTGCGCGGCATTCTGGTGCAGGGCGCCTTTCGCGCCAATATGGGCATTGTCGGCCTTGCCTACGTCAATAATGCCTACGGCAGCCAGGGAGTGGCCGCCGCCGCCATGTACGTAGCCTGCCTGACCATACTGTTCAATATTCTGGCCGTGAGCACGCTGAATCGCAGCCTGAACCAGGGTGAAAGTCTGCCGGTGGGGAAGGTACTCAAGGGTATCGTCAAAAACCCGCTGATTATCGGTATTGTCGCGGCCCTGCCCTTTGCCGCCAACGACTGGACTGTGCCGGAGACGCTGATGAAAACCGGCCAGTATCTGGCACAGATGACGCTGCCTCTGGCACTGCTCTGCACCGGTGCCAGTCTGAGCCTGAAGAGCGGCAAGGAAGAGAACGGACTGCTTCCAACCGTTGCCCTGCTGCGATTACTGGCCATCCCCGCATTTATTACCCTGGGTGGCTATCTGGTCGGCTTTCGTGATTTTGAGCTGGCCATTCTGTTTCTGATCAACGCCTCACCCACCGCCGCCGCCAGCTACGTCATGGTCCGCGCCATGGGCGGCAATGCGGTGCTGGCCGCCAATATCATCGCCGTCACCACCCTGGGCTCATTACTCAGTACCAGCCTCGGCGCCGCCCTGTTAAAGGGGCTGGGCTGGTTCTGAGCGGTCAGCCTCGGCTGAAGCGGGGCAGATGCCGGTTTAACCAGGCCAACAGTGCATCGAACACCCCGGTGTGCATCAACCAGGCCATGCCAAAGCACGCCACCGAGAACGCGCCCACATAAATGTCACTCCACCAGTGTGCACCACCCATCACCCGGGGCGCGGAGAAAGCCACCACAAACAAGCAACCCCAGAGCCCCGCTTTCCAGGACAGAAAACGCCAGACAAAGGCAGTAAAGATCATCAGCATAAGGCCGTGATCACCGGGAAAGCTGTCACCGGAGGAGTCCTTGGTCTTGAAGCCTGCCAGCTCGGTCAGACGGAAAACATTCTCGAAGGTCAGGGTCGGGCTCGGTCTTTCCACCGGAATGGCTCGCCCCAGCTGATTCAGCCCGACCGCCGTCAGCAGCATCATCAGGCCTATGATAAGCAGTTGGCGCTTTTGTTCCGCACTGGCTCCCCGGTAATGGCTGTAATACACCAGGCCCATCGCCAGCAGGGCCACACCGTCGAAGGCCCGGTTGTTGGCGAGGGCAACAACCGTTACCCAAGCGTCACTTGTGCCGATCTTGTCGTTAAAATAATAAAATATGGCTTTATCGATATCGAACCAGAAGCCATGATTCGGTAGCCAGAACCAGCTACCCAGCACGGCTACCGCGGCCAGATTCCAAAACACCAGTTTATTGCATTGAATTGGCATAAGAGCCCCCTTGTAATAAGGCGAGCATTGTACGGAATTTCACTGATACTTTGCAGCCTATCAAGAGCCGAAACGTCGCTGGGATTCACTGAATAAAGCGAGAGAGGTAAAAACGAAAAAGCCCTGCTCATATGAGCAGGGCTTTTATGTCATGGCGGGGTGGCAAACGCACCGCGTTTC
>NZ_MPZM01000097.1 GCF_002936955.1 Oceanisphaera arctica
ATCTGGCTGTTCTTTCAGTTTGAAGCCGTTTTTCTAAGCCGCCTGGGTGGCGGTGAACGCACCGGACAGCTGGGAACGGATACTGGTGAGTTTCTAAGCCGCCTGGGTGGCGGTGAACATCATGACGCTAACGCTGTGCCATCCAAGACATTTCTAAGCCGCCTGGGTGGCGGTGAACCCAATCCGTTCAAAGCAAGACGATAAAACAAATTTCTAAGCCGCCTGGGTGGCGGTGAACTCAGGTTTACCATAGCACGGCACCACATGAGCTTTCTAAGCCGCCTGGGTGGCGGTGAACTGAACCATTTGAGTTGCCGGGGTTCTGTGACTTTTCTAAGCCGCCTGGGTGGCGGTGAACTCGTCGGCCTCGGTCAGGTAAAGCGGGTGTTTTTCTAAGCCGCCTGGGTGGCGGTGAACCGCATGAGCAAGGCACCACGATCTAACTGGAATTTCTAAGCCGCCTGGGTGGCGGTGAACCCCAACGGCAATACGGTGGTGCCCACCATGCGTTTCTAAGCCGCCTGGGTGGCGGTGAACTGGAGGCTTTTTCACCCAACGGCGATATGCGATTTCTAAGCCGCCTGGGTGGCGGTGAACGGTTGCTCTTGCGCTGGCTTGTGGATGCGGTATTTCTAAGCCGCCTGGGTGGCGGTGAACAAGTGGCCGTTAATATTGGGCAACGTCAGAATTTTCTAAGCCGCCTGGGTGGCGGTGAACTAATAGCCCATCTTGCAGCGCACCGCATGAACTTTCTAAGCCGCCTGGGTGGCGGTGAACGTTAGCCTCGGCGACCAGGGCACCGCGCAACTTTTTCTAAGCCGCCTGGGTGGCGGTGAACTGGTGCGGCCCTACCGGCTGGGCCGAGCGGATTTTCTAAGCCGCCTGGGTGGCGGTGAACTTAATTAACAGATCCTCTTTGGATTGTTTGTCTTTCTAAGCCGCCTGGGTGGCGGTGAACTCATTTTGGAACTTTATCAAGAAATTTGATGATTTCTAAGCCGCCTGGGTGGCGGTGAACGGATTAGCCATGGAATGCACCAGCCATCACAGTTTCTAAGCCGCCTGGGTGGCGGTGAACTAGCTGTAACCGTGGTTGCAGTGGGCATAGCTTTTCTAAGCCGCCTGGGTGGCGGTGAACACTACGGCCTCGAAGCTGATGGTCTGCAAGTATTTCTAAGCCGCCTGGGTGGCGGTGAACTCGGATCCCGCTTCGAGCGGGTAGACGGTAACTTTCTAAGCCGCCTGGGTGGCGGTGAACTCTATGCGCCGCCTGCCAGAAAACTATTTAAATTTCTAAGCCGCCTGGGTGGCGGTGAACGCTGAGAAGCCGCAAACCGCGCCGCACATGATTTTCTAAGCCGCCTGGGTGGCGGTGAACACTGCGCCGATTATCAGCGCGGTTATCAAGTATTTCTAAGCCGCCTGGGTGGCGGTGAACACCATGACCCTTTACCCGTACTGGCGGCGATGTTTCTAAGCCGCCTGGGTGGCGGTGAACTTCGGGGAGCCAGGCTTGGGTAAGACCTCACTTTTCTAAGCCGCCTGGGTGGCGGTGAACGATTGACGACGTAGATGTGTGCGGCTTTATTATTTCTAAGCCGCCTGGGTGGCGGTGAACCTATCACCCCGGCGATAAGTGGGCCTACTAGCTTTCTAAGCCGCCTGGGTGGCGGTGAACGCCCGGTGCAGGCAACAATATTCGGGGAGCCATTTCTAAGCCGCCTGGGTGGCGGTGAACTAAACCAACTTTCGG
>NZ_MPZM01000098.1 GCF_002936955.1 Oceanisphaera arctica
CCGTCATTCCGCACCTGATTTTCTGATTTCCGGTGCTTGACACCGAACCGCCAGTTTGATCTATTACTACTTTTTGGCGGCAGCAGCATGGCAACTCCTTCTTATCGCATTAAAAACCTCGATCATTTGGGCTTGGTGGCAGGAATGTGCCGTGAACTGGGGCTGGCCCAGATGGTCGATGCCGTCGTGCCGAAGCAGGGAGATTATCAGGTGTCTCACGGTGAGGCCCTGGTGGCCATGATCATCAATGGTCTGGGATTTCACAGTCGAACGCTGCACATGTTTCCCCAGTTTTTTGCCGATAAACCCACCGAACGCCTGCTACGCCCCGGTATTCTGCCCGAACATCTGAATGATGATGCCTTGGGACGTTGTCTCGATGCGTTGTTCGCGGCCGATGTGTCCGCGCTTTATCAGGTCATGGCCGAGCAGGTCGTTGCTCGACTGGGGCTGAACAGCACCGCAGTCCACCTCGATATCACCAGTTTCCATGTGGATGGTGCCTATGAGCGTGCCGAAGACGACCCTGCTTGCATCAAATTGGTTAAAGGCTACAGCCGGGATCATCGGCCAGAGCTGAACCAGGTTATCCTGGAGCTGATTTGCGAGAATCAGGCCGGGCTGCCGGTCTACATGCAGGCGCTGAGCGGCAATACCAATGACCAGAAAGCCTTTGCAGAAGTGACCCGACAGCATGTTAAGTCGCTGAAAGCGGCCCAGCAAAGCCGCTATTTCGTCGGTGATGCCGCGCTCTATACTGCCGATTCGCTTTCAGCTCTGCATCAGCAGGAGCAGCTATTCGTTACTCGAGTGCCGATGACGTTGAAGGATGCCAAGCACGCCGTCTCGAACCTGCAAACGGAGCGACTGGAGACCCTGGGGGATGGCTACCATGGCTACTGGATCGAGGCCGATTATGCCGGTGTACCGCAACGCTGGTTGCTGGTGCGCAGCGAACAGGCCACTAAACGTGAACAACAGACAGTCACCAGGAATCTGCTGAAAACCGGCACGCGTGAGTTCAAGCAGTTCCAGAAGTTATGCAAAAAACGCTTTGCCTGTCAGCAAGATGCAGAGCAGGCCCTGGCCGAGTTCAGCCGTGGACTCAGCGTGTTGCGGATAGAGGAAGAAGCCGCCTTGGCGCAGCCGATTTATAGCGGAAAGGGCCGGCCCAAGAAGGGTCAGCCCCCGGAAAGAATCGACTACCAGTTAACCGGCCAGGCGGTGACCTGCCTGGATAAAGTGGCCACGGCCAAGGAGCAGGCGGGAATATTTATCCTGGCGACCAACGATCTGAGCGACCATCTGGACATGGCCGGACTGCTCGCGACCTACAAATCCCAGCAAACAGTAGAACGCGGCTTCCGTTTTCTGAAAAGCCCGGAGTTTCTGACCTCTTCCCTGTTCCTGAAAAAACCAGAACGCATCGAGGCGTTGCTGATGGTAATGACTTGTAGCCTGATGATTTATGCTGCGTTGGAACACCGTATCCGGCAGTCACTACGGCAGAAAGAGCTCAGCTTCCCGGACATGAAGAAGAAGCCGAGCCAGAATCCTACCGCGCGGTGGGTCTTCCTGTGCTTCAGCGGCATTCATGAACTGTCGGTGGGAGACGAAACACCGCTGATCGTCAATCTTCAATC
>NZ_MPZM01000099.1 GCF_002936955.1 Oceanisphaera arctica
ACATAAAGACGCATCGGCCCAGTCTGCGCAGTTGTCGGGAGAGTACGCCGCCAACGCCCAGGCCCGCGAAGCTACCGCCGGCCAACACGCCAGCTTTGCCCAGGACCAGGCCAGCGCCGCCGCCCTCAAGGCCACAGAGTCGGCCAGTCACGCCGCCGAGTCGCTCACCCACCGTAACGCAGCAGAAGACGAGGCCGCCAAGGCAAAGCAGTCGGCCGACACCGCCGCCGCCATCGTCACCGGCGGTACCGCCACCCTGACCCCTGAGCCGGGCAAGATCCCGCTGGCCGACAGCGAGGGCAAGATTGATATTAACTGGCTGGGCAAAGACACCGCCGCTCGCATCATGCTGGGCGCGGTGCGGGTGAATGACATCGGTCAGCCCGGCAGCCTGGGCTACGGCGTCGGCATCTGCCCCGAGCTGCCCGCCGGCTACACCGCCATGCCCGGCACCTTCACTTTGGGCTCCGACGAGTACGGCAACTACCAGTATTCTGATGGCTCCGTAATGGTGTGGGTGCCGGCGTACTATGCCCGCATCGCCCACGCCGACAATCCGAGCTACGGGGTGCACGGCGTCAACTCGATACACACAGAACCACTGCACAAGTTCGCCACTCGCGCCGATGCCGAGGCCGCCGGCTACCTGCTGCCCCGCGCCTTCATCGATGGCGGCGAGGTGGTGCCCGGCTTCATGCACGACAAGTACCGCTGCAGCAACAACGGAGGCACCGCCAGCTCCATTAAAAATGGCAACCCACTGTCGAGCCATGCTGATCACAGCCCGTTCAACGGCCTGACCGGGGCACCGGCCAACAACTACGGCGGCGCCATCGCGGCGGCCAAGACCCGGGGCGCCCAGTTCTTCCCCAACAGTCGCTTCATGCGCGCGTCCCTGGCCCTGCTGCACGACGCCCACGCTCAGGCCTCCACCAGCACCAGCCACAACGCCTGGTGGGACGTCAACAACGTGACCAACTTCGTCAAAGGCTGCAACAACAACGCCCTGGGCGACACCAACGACGGCAGCGTCAGCTATGTGTCCGACGGTTACAGCAACTGCGGCAAGACCGGCTCCGGCACCCCGTTCGCAAAGACCACTCACAACGGGCAGGGCTGCGGCATCGCCGATCTCAACGGCAACATGTACACCATAGAGCTGGGCCTGACCTGCGTTGCCAGCACCAAGACCGTCACCGGCGCCACCCAGGCCAACCCGGTAGCGCTGACCATCACCGGTCACGGCCTGACCACCGGTGAGCCCGTGATGATCACCAGCGTGGGCGGCATGACTCAGCTGAACGACAAGATTTATACCGCCACCGTGGTGGATGCCAACACCCTCACCCTGGATGGGGTCGACGGCACCGGCTTTACCGCCTACACCTCCGGCGGATCTCTGACCAGCGGCACCTTCTACACCGCCGCCGAGAGCACCCGCATGGAGGACTTTACCGGCGGCAACAGCCTGGCCACCGATCACTGGGGTGCCACCGGTGTCGCCGCCATGATGCAACCCGTCGGTCTCAAGCTGCGCACCGACTACCCCAACAATGGCTTTAGCCTGCGCTATGGCGACGGCGCCAACCAGGTGCTGAGCGAGGCGATCAGCG
>NZ_MPZM01000100.1 GCF_002936955.1 Oceanisphaera arctica
CCGTAAGTGTTCACCCAGAGTGCCTTGACAGGCAAAAATGGGATGTTGGTCGCGTGATCTGCGTTTGATACTTGCACGATCCCAGCACTCAGCCACGCTTAGCGACATGACCAAAAAACATACCTCACCCGTGACGCCGCCCCTGACTCTCGAGCAGGCACATGAGATGATCCACAAGCTGATGGAGCGGATTGCCGAACTTGAAGATCGCCTCAAACAGAACAGCGGTAATTCATCGAAGCCACCGTCCAGTGATGGGCCGGGAGGCATACCGCCGGCTCGCCCCCGTAAACGCTCCGGCAAGCAGCGCGGTGCTCAGCCTGGGCACCAGGGCCAACGGCGACAGCGGCACCCGCAGGATGAACGGGTGTCGGTCACGCCGTATTTTCCTGCCGCTGAGTGCGCTTGTTGTGGTGGCAACATGCTGAATCACACCAAACCACACCGGGTACACCAGGTATTTGATTTGCCCGAGGTCAGCTATTTCGTCACCGAGCATCAGCTGTTTCGTGCCACCTGCACCCGCTGCATCAACACGGACGAGGCCATGCTGCCCGATACCGTCAGTCATACCCAGATGGGCACCAACTTGCTGAGTTATATTGCCCTGCAAAGCGGCCAGTTCCATCAGAGCATCAGCCAGATACAGCGGCAGCTGCAACAGCACTTCGGACTGCACTTCAGTCGGGGTGCCATCAGCGAGGCGCAAGGCCGGGTCAGCGCCATGCTGACGCCAACCTATCAGGCCATTAAGCAACAGGTGCAATCCGCGCCGCATATTCATGCCGATGAAACCCGGCACCAGCGCGGGGGCGAACGGCGCTGGATGTGGCTGGCCCTGAGTAAGGTGGCCGTCTGCTTCATGACCGCGTTTGGCCGTGGCCAGGATGCGGCCCGGCGGTTACTGGGTGAGCTGCCGGAAACCTCCGCCCTGGTGACCGACCAGTATGCCGGCTATCGCTTCGTGGCAACCGAGCAACGTCAGTTATGCTGGGCCCATGTGGCCCGTAACGTCGCCGCCATTGCCGACAGCAGCGAACAGGTTAATCATCCTGTTGGTGCTCGCCTGGTATTGCTGGCTGATATGGTGTTTCGCACCCGGCACCGTTGGGAAAACGGGAAGCTGAAGCATGAGCAATACCTGCGACGATTAAGGCGATGTCGGCAAAGTTGGCGGGTACAGCTGGAACGCGGCATGATGTTGTGCTCCTCGCGCTACCGAGGACGATGTCGGTTTTTACTGCAAGATGACGACATGCTGTGGACCTTCCTGACGGATGACCGACTGGCCCTGACCAATAATGAGGCCGAGCGGGCGCTGCGCGGTTATGTGCTGTGGCGCAAGGGCAGCTATGGCGTCTGGTCCCAGCGGGGCGAACTGTTCCGCCAGCGTATTCTGTCGCTGGTGGAAACCGCCAAGCGCCTGGGCCGCTGCCCGCAACAGTGGTTACGCTCCGTGATCCGCGCTTGTATCGAGAAGACGGATTATCCCATTCCTGAAGAACTGTGCGTGTCAAGCCACTCCGGGTGAACTGTTACT
>NZ_MPZM01000101.1 GCF_002936955.1 Oceanisphaera arctica
TATATGGACACCTCATTTCCTGCAAGTGAGGTTTTCGTTATTTTCGGTTATCAGGTTAAGGCTGCATCCGTATATCCGGCCTGTTTTGGTGAACGAGCCTCTGACTCGCTCTGGCCCTAATGAGAATGGCGCCCTTGCTGCGTTATCGTCCCTACGGAGTCTAGGCTCCTTGGGTTTGGTCAGCGTTGGCAAGGGCCGGTCTTACCTGTTACCTCATTAACGTGTTTTCCACTTGCATTACCTCGGGGTGTACTTACTCTTTTTATTGCCTAACCTGTCTTTTCTGTTCATTCCTTCCAGCGACTCAGGCCGCACGGTAGTGTTCTTGCCGAGCCAACATGGCCCAGATAATTCGCGCCAGTTTATTGGCCAGCGCTACTGCCGTCTTCTGCGGGCCTCGTCGTTCGATAAGTGCTTTTGCCCACAACGATATCCTGTCCTTTGCCTTATTGATGTGCCGGATAATCGACCAGGCACACTGGACCAATAGTTTGCGTAGATAACGGTTACCACGCTTGGTGATACCGCCCAGCTGTTGCTTGCCACCACTGGAGTGCTCTTTCGGCACCAGCCCCAGATTGGCCGCGAAGTGACGGCCATTGTGGTAATGGCGGGCATTGCCGGCAAAGGCGACCGCTGCGGTGGCGGTGATATCGCCGACGCCTCGAATTTCAGTCAATCGGTTACTGGCTTCATGAGCACGGCATTGCTGTCGGATCTCTTTCTCTCGCGTCTTGATGGCATTATCCAACTGGCGCCATTCTGTCAACATACCGTAAAAGTACGTCCGCGCGCTCGGCGTCAGCTCATTATTGGCATCCTCAAGAATGTCGGGCATCGCCGCGAGTAACGAGTCCTTGCCGCGCGGCAGCACGATGCCGTATTCATTCAACAAGCCCCGGAGCTGGCATATGAGTCGAGTACGTTCACCCACCTGTCGCTCACGGATCCGATGGCCCAGATTCATGTCGGTCTGTGCCAGGGTTCTGGGCGCGACCACGGTCATATCGGGTCGTCGTGCCGCCTCACAGATGGCGAAGGCATCATTACGGTCATTCTTGTTGCCCTTCACGAAGGGCTTCACATGCTGAGGGGGCAGTAACATGACTTCATAGCCGAGATTCTGCAAGGCTCTGCCCCAGTAATTGGAGCCACTGCAAGCTTCCATCGCAATGGGCACCTTGGTTTGTTGGGCCAGAAAATCCAGTAATGCTGCGCGACGGACCTGCCGATTGAATACGGACTTCCCCGCTTGATTGACGCCACAAACCTGGAACACATTTTTTGCCAGATCGATACCTATCAGCGTAATGTTCATAGTGGACACCTTTTGTGTGGTATTTGAGTCGACAACCCAAATATGGCGCGTAATGACGCCGGTTGTACAAGAGGTGTCCATCTCATCATCCATGGGGGCT
>NZ_MPZM01000102.1 GCF_002936955.1 Oceanisphaera arctica
AGTGTGGTATCTCACTGCCAACCTGGAAGACGAGAATGGCGAGCCGCTGGGAATGCAGTGGACGCTGTTTCGGCAGGCGCAGCAGCCCATGGCGCCCGCCGCCAGCACCGCCGTTGCCGACCTCGGGGCCAGGCCCAACGCCGAGCCTTGGGCCCCGGATCAACTGTGGATGGCACATATGGCGCTGTCTCGTGGCGAGAGCCATCGCGTGGCCGAACGCTTCGCGCGGGGAACCAGCATGCCGCTCCCGGGTGCCGCGCAGCAGGCCGGTGTGACGGCCCAGCCCTTTCGCGCCTGGCTGGATGACTGGCGGCTTGAAAGCCTGACCTCGCAAGGCGACGAACTGAATCGGCTTCGCCTGACGGCCCGGGCCGAGGACGAAAACGGCCCCTTTGGCTATCAATTGGAACTCGAAGCTGAAGGGCCTTTGGTGCGCCATGGTATTCGCGGCTTCAGCCAGAAGTCGGCCGACGGCCAGGGTTCCATGTATTACAGCCAGCCCTTTTATCGTGTCAGCGGCGAGGTGTGGCTTAACGGCGAGCGCGTGGCGGTCAGCGGGCGGGCCTGGCTGGATCGGGAATGGAGCAGTCAACTGCTGAGTGGCAATCAAACCGGCTGGGACTGGTTTTCGCTGCACCTAGACAGCGGCTCCCGGCTGATGGCCTTTCGCTTGCGCGGTGGGGGGGCAAACCACGACGACTATCTTTCTGGCAGCTGGATCACCCCCGATGGCGAGGTAACGCCGTTAACTGCCGCAACGTTAACGCTGATGCCGCAGGCGTTTGCCAGGGCCGACGGGCATCGCGTGCCGGTGCGCTGGCGCCTGACGCTGCCGGAGCAGAACCTTGAGCTGGAGATAGCGGCTCGCCACGCGAATCGCTGGATGAACACCTCGGTGCGCTACTGGGAAGGTGCGGTCAGCGTGACCGACGCCGCCAGTGGCGCACCCCGCGGCCAGGGCTATCTGGAAATGACCGGGTATTGATTACGAGCAGGTAAAGTCTGGGCGTAGAGCTCAATTTATCAGACTCCAAATGGCCAGCATGGTGATGCTGAATATCAGGCTCACCGGGCTCGTTTCCTTTCATTCCGCGACCCGCAACGCCATAATGAAAAAGTTTCATATGATTCCATCATGTCCCGGAGCAGCCTCAACAACAGGGAAGGGGAGAGGCAGATCGCCCGCAGGGCCCGGGCAGTAGCCTGCCGCAAGGGTTGGCAGCTGATCATGCCAGATTTTATCGGGTCACCATGATTGTTAAAGATAAAAAGTGATGTTAATCATGGGGTTAAGATATGGGTATCTCAGATAAAGTGCTTTCAATTTATAAAAACAAAATCGACAATTTCAGACATGACTGGCAGGAAATTATTCTTGCTTCAGTAGAGAGCAATTTGACGTCATGTGTTGAAG
>NZ_MPZM01000103.1 GCF_002936955.1 Oceanisphaera arctica
GCCGATACCGCCACTTTTGGCGGGTAATTCACCAGCAGGTGAACATGGTCAATATCCCCATCCATCTCTTTCAGTTCAGCCTCAAAGTCAGCGCAGATCTTGGTGAACAGTGCTCTGAGGCGGTCGATGGCGGCCTTATCGAATACTCTCCTGCGATATTTGGCCACAAAGACCAAATGAACGTGCATGGAGAAAACGCAGTGTCTGCCCGTTCTGATGTCGTTGAGCTTTTTCATGGACCAAACTATATTGTGACCATGCAACGACTTCAAGCCTTCAAATACGCACTTCGGCCAGATGGCCAGCAACAGCGGCAAATGCGCCGTTTCGCTGGCTCATGCCGCTTCGTGTTCAACAAGGCACTGGCGTTGCAGCAGGAGCGCCGCGAGCAGGGCGAGAAGAAGCTCGGCTATGCGGAACTGTGCAAGCAACTGACCCAATGGAAGCGGGACGGTTCAACCGCCTGGCTGGCCGATACACCCTCTCAGGCATTGCAGCAAACGCTTAAAGATCTGGAGCGGGCATACACCAACTTCTTCGCCAAACGAGCCGATTTCCCATGCTTCAAAAAGAAGGGGCGCGGCGATAGCTTCCGCTATCCACAAGGTTACAAACTCGACCAGGGCAATCGTCGCCTCTTCCTGCCCAAGTTGGGCTGGGTGCGCTACCGCAACAGCCGGGACGTGCTCGGGGTGATCAAGAACGTCACCGTGAGCCAGTCAAACGGCAAGTGGTATGCCGCTATCCAGACCGAGCGGGAGGTCGCCGTGCCGATCCACCATGGCGGCGCTATCGGGATTGATATGGGTATTGCCCGCTTCGCCACCTTGTCAGATGGCGACTTCTACGCCCCACTCAACAGCTTCAAGCGGCACGAAACCGCCTTGCGCAAAGCGCAGCAGGCGATGAGCCGAAAAACCAAATTCGGCCGCAACTGGAAGAAGGCGAAAGCCCGCGTCCAGCGCATCCATGCCCGTGTCGGCCACGCCCGCCGCGACTACCTGCACCAAACCACGACCGCCATCAGCAAAAACCACGCGATGGTGTGTATCGAGGACTTGCAGGTACGGAACATGTCCAGGTCAGCGGCAGGGACGGCAGCGGCGCCGGGGCGCAACGTGCGGGCCAAGTCGGGTCTGAACAAGGCCATTCTCGACCAGGGCTGGTTCGAATTCCGCCGCCAGCTCGACTACAAGCTGGCCTGGCAAGGCGGGCACCTGATAGCCGTGCCGCCGAAGAACACCAGCCGAACCTGCCCCTGCTGTGGGCATATCTCGGCGGATAACCGTCAGAGCCAGGCGCTGTTTGTCTGTGTGGCCTGTGGATTTGAGGAAAACGCCGATGTGGTCGGCGCGATCAATGTATTAAGGGC
>NZ_MPZM01000105.1 GCF_002936955.1 Oceanisphaera arctica
ACCACGGTCAGATTGGGGCGCTTCATGGCCGGACGCAGGTAGGCATTGGCGGTAGACCAGCGTTTGCCGTGCTTCACCGTCATGTGCATGGGCCCGAAGCCCTCCTGCTGGCGGCCGTTGTAGTCGGGGGTATGGAAATAGCCGGCTTCCTGTCCCGCATCGACGAAGGCCTGATACAGGGGGTTTTTCATGTTGTTGCCGTTGTTGACCCCGAGCGGGCCCTGGTCGCCCCGATAGTCGTCGCCACCGAAGGCCCAGCTTTCGGCTTTCTTGAAGTAGGGCAGGCAGTGGGCATAGTCCCAGCCCTCGGCACCCTGGCTCTGCCATTCGTCGAAGTCTCGGGCGTGGCCGCGCACATACACCATGCCGTTGATGGAGGACGAGCCCCCCAGCACCTTGCCGCGGGGGCAGTGCATGCTGCGGTTGTCGAGAAAGGGCTCGGGCTCGGTGTGAAACTGCCAGGCATATTTCTCGGTGTTCATGGGAATGGATAGGGCGGTGGGCATCTGGATGAAGATGCTCTTGTCGCTGCCGCCGGTTTCCAGCAGCAGCACGCTGCTGGTGCCGTCTTCGGTCAGGCGGTTGGCCAGCACGCAGCCGGCAGAGCCGGCGCCCACTATGATGTAGTCGAATTGTTTGTTCATTGCGTTACCTCGTCACCGGCTCTTAAAACGGGCTTTCCAGCTTGCTCATGCCCACATACACCGCCTTGATCTGGGTGTAGTGATTCAGGGTGGCCAGGCCGTTCTCCCGGCCGATGCCGGACAGCTTGTAGCCACCCACCGGCATTTCGGCGGGGGAGGCGCCGTAGGCGTTGATCCAGCAGATGCCGGCCTGCAGCCGGTGAATGACCCTGTGTGCCCGGCGAATGTCGTTGGTGAAGACCCCGGCGGCCAGACCCGTCTCGGTGTCGTTGGCCCGGGCGATCACTTCTTCTTCGTGCTCGAAGGTCAGCACCGACATCACGGGGCCGAAGATCTCTTCCCGGCAGATGGTCATGTCATCGCGGCAGTCGGTGAAGATGGTGGGCGCCACAAAGTAGCCATTGGGCGCGGCTTCCGGGTGCAGCGCTTCGCCGCCGTGGGCCAGGGTGGCCCCTTCCTCGATGCCCTTGTGGATATAGCCCAG
>NZ_MPZM01000106.1 GCF_002936955.1 Oceanisphaera arctica
TTTCTGGCTTCTGAGTCGCAGCCAAGCTTGTCGGCGAGCAGCCCCAGCGGCTGGTCACTGGCTTCCAGTATCACGGCACCGGCGCCGTCTCCGAACAGTACGGCGGTATCCCGCTTGGTCCAGTCCAGATAGTGAGTCAGTCGTTCGGCGCCGATCACCAGTACCCGTTGCATGCTGCCGGCCTTGATCAGGGCGCTGCCCACGCTCAGGCCATAAATAAAACCGGTGCAGGCTGCGTTGATGTCGAATACCGCCGCGCGGCCTGCACCCAGTGACTGCTGCACCGCCGAGGCGGCGCTGGGCACCATGCTGTCCGGGCTGGCGGTGGCCATGATAATGCAGTCCAGCTGGTTCGCTTGCATGCCGGCGGCGGCCAGGGCGTGGCTGGCCGCCACCGAGGCCAAAGCAGAGGTACTAACATGGGCAATTCGACGGGAGCGAATACCGGTACGGCTATGAATCCAGTCATCGGAAGTATCAATAAAGGTGCTGAGGTCGTCGTTACTCAGGGCGGCGGGAGGCAGGCATTTCCCCCAACCGGTAATATTGGCGTAGCGCATGGGATGCCCTATTTTCGATTAAGGTGGATGCTGCCGATTATGCCTTGGTGACCCCAAGTAGTCATGTACAGGAAACTTCGGCAGCCTTTGTATTTGGTGCCATCTGCGGGATAA